>NZ_SODV01000001.1:0-666887 GCF_004366355.1 Dinghuibacter silviterrae
ATCTTAATCTTAATTCATTGATATACTCTTACCTGACGACATACTAAACATCACTATTTAGTACGTCCTGCTGTTCCAATCTTTCAAAGAACTTCAACTTCAACCCTAAGGTCTCCGTCTTGTAGATGTTAGGGATTCGATCCCTTTTGCTAAACAAACATCTTATCTAAAGAACTGTTAATTAAACTCTTAGCCTCGCTTTCTTTCTCTCACCGCCCCGTTCTATCCGATTGGGGTTGCAAAGGTAGAATCTTTTTTCTTTCTACCAAATTTCCAGTCAGATTTTTTTGACTTTTTTTGGCGACTTTTTCGACTGTAAAGAGCGATTTTTTTTGGGCGGACTGCAAAGATACAACCTTATGCTTTCCGATCAAAACTTTTTATGCACATACGCATCGTCGACAACCTGAAAGAGCGAACCGAAAAGGCTTTTTTACCTGAGCGGGGCGCAAAGATAGGGATAGTTTGTTTGCCACCAAATTTTTCTCAAAAAAAATGACATGTAAGGTATCCTTACGTTATGGATCTATGTGGCTACTACCCCCGTCCAGTAAGCCTTCGGGATAGCGCACCCTTGCCAAAAAAAGGCCATGGCCCGGGGCGGTAAAATCCGCGCGCCGGGGGTCCGCTGCCAGGATGACCTCTCTAAAACCGTCCACCGACAGCTTTCCCCGCCCCACCTGCAGCATGGTCGCCACCAATCCCCGGACCATCCCCCTAAGGAAGCGGTTGGCCCGCACCGTATAACACCAGGTAGCCCCCACCGTTTCCCACCGGCTCTCCTCGATTACGCACAAGGGCGTCCTGTGCTGGGCACCCCGTTTGGAAAAACTGCTGAAATCGGTATGCTCCAATACAATGGCCGCCGCCGCCCGAAGGCCATCGGGGTCCATCTGGTAAGGATAATAATAGCCCCGGTCGTCCAAAAAAGGGTCTTTGGCCCGGTATACATAATAGTGATATTCCCGGGACAGGGCATGAAACCGGGAATGGGCGTCCCCGGCGACCGGGTATACCCCCCTGGCAACGACGTCCGGGGGAAGAATGGCGTTCAGGTTGTACAAGCTCCGCTCGCGCCCGCCCGGTTGCAGCCAGGGATGACCCTCCCCCAGCGCTTCAGCGTCCAGGTCGAAGTGGTAAAAATTCTCCAGGGCGTGTACCCCGGCATCGGTCCGCGAAGATCCCGTCAACCCGATGGGGGTCCGGAAAAATACCTGTAGCGCCTTCTCCAGCTCAAACTGAACCGTGAGGGCGTTTTCCTGTATCTGGGAACCGCTGAACCGGGTTCCCTTATAAGCAACTTGTAAAAAGAAACGCGTCATATCAGCGTTCCACCAGGGCCTTGAAGCGGTTGATGAAATACGCGCTGGAGAACAGGGACTGAAGGGATTTGAAATTCCAGCTGTCGGAGACAAAGGGATAGGCTTCCTCTATGAATTTATAACGTCCGTCCTCCTGGAGGAAAAGAAAACTCAGGTTTCGTACCTGATCCGTGGTAAAACAGGCTTTCTTAAAGGATTTTCTGGCCAGCTCGATCATCCGGTCCACGTCGCTCTCTGAGGCCATACGCTTGCGCAGCTTCGTATAGTCCTCGTCCCCCGCGACACGGGTACAGTTGGAGTTCGCCAGGACCAGGCCCTGGGGTTTGTTGTCCGCGGGTTTGTTGTCCGCTCCCTGGGTCTTGCCGCTGTCCGTCGTCGCCGCGTGTGCGTTGTCGGGGGCGGTCGTCCCCGGCTGTACGCCAAAACCGGAGGCCAACGCCCGGGAGGCGCTGTCCTGAGCCCCGCCTCCATCCTGTTGTTTGAACACAGGGACCACAAGATTGCTGGTATCTTTTGTCTTACCGGTACGGACCAGCGTGGCCGGGTTAAACGCATGGGTCGTATCGACAGGCGTAACCGACTGGTTTACACCGGTTTTAGACGTAGTATCTTTCGTGGCCGCGTGCGTGCTGTCAGGAGTGGTCGTTGCAGGCGCGTTGCTGGGGGAGGTCGTCCCCGGCTGTACACCAAAACCGGCGGCCAACGCCCGGGAGGCGCTGTCCTGGGGGATACCGGCGGGAGCAGCGGTGGTGGGCGCCGGGTTGGTCGCGGGCACCGTCGCAGGCAGGTTTGCCTGGACCGCCGCGGGTGCGTTCGCCTGGACCGCCGCGGGTGCGTTCGCCTGGACCGCCGCGGGTGCGTTCGCCTGGACCGTCGCGGGCGCGTTCGCCTGCGCCGTTGCGGCCGCCGTATCTGCCGTCGCAGGAGCC
The DNA here is from genome assembly GCF_004366355.1 of Dinghuibacter silviterrae. Classification (NCBI taxonomy): domain Bacteria; kingdom Pseudomonadati; phylum Bacteroidota; class Chitinophagia; order Chitinophagales; family Chitinophagaceae; genus Dinghuibacter; species Dinghuibacter silviterrae. The sequence continues at coordinate 2,252 of NZ_SODV01000001.1, forward strand.
GCTCCTGCAGGCGCCTGGCTAGTAGCGGGCACACCCGCCCCCTTTTGGGGCACCAGCATCTGAACGGTATCCACCGCCCCCGAGCGCAGGTGGTCCGCATAGACCAGCTCAACCCCCGAGTCCGTCACCTGTCTGGAGACCAGGACGATAGAGGCATCGGTACCGGGAGAAGGCACCACGGGCGCGGGCGCCGTTTTTTTTACATATTTTATGTCCGTGAGGGTAGAATCCTTGGTCACTGCCGCAAGCGCCGACTCGAACGCATCCCCCTTCGGGGCGGTAGGCGTCACCGTATCCGGACCGGTCGCCGGGGTCCCGGTAGGGGTCCCGCTTACTGCGGCCCCATTCACCGCATTCGTAGGCGGCTGAACCGCGGTAGTCTCCGGTGCCGTCGCCGCCGAAGGCGCCACGGTCATGGCCGCCGTCTGCCCCGCGGCGCTCGCGGAATCATGCGCCCCAACTGCCGGAGGCTGCGCCGCCTCGGCAGACGCTGGTGCCGGATCAGGCTTTTTAACCGTATCCTGGGCGGGCGCCACCGCATTGTCCGGCTGGTTGGCATAGGTAAGGGTCAGCTCCTGGAGGTCATAGAGCGCCCACCCCTTGTCCGGGAAACGTTTTAACAAAAAGCCCTTGTCCGCGGTGATGGTACACTTGAAGTGTTGCTCGGGAAAAGAATTATCCGGGAAGCCCACCCAGAAAGACAGTGTCCCCTGGGGGATCTTCGGGAGGATGAGATACCCCGAACCCGACGAGGCCATCGGGCTGGCAGTAGCGCCCAGCTTGACATAGAAGGGTTGCTTCGTGTCGCTTTGCAGATAGATGAAATGATCCGCCTGCTGCGCCCAGGCGTGGACGCTGCATCCCATGATCAGCCAAAAACCAATAAATCTGATAAACTTCATAGGCCCTTACTTCGGACAAAGCTATGTTTTTTTGCCAAATTGGCGCCCCGGCGCCCTGTCAGCCGTATCGGCCATTTATCATTTTCCAAATACCGTACCGGGCATAGTGCTACCTTTAAGACATTTCGCTATTTCGAAGTATCAAATTTTATACATGCAATTGATGGAGATCCCTTTGAAAAAAATGGCCACCGGCTGCCTCCTGGCATCGATGGCGTACACCGCACCCGCATGGGGCCAGGCAAAAAACGACACCAGCTGGAAACACGAATACCGGGCCAGTGCCACCAAGATCAACGACCTGGTCCATACCAAGCTGGCCGTCTCCTTTGACTACGACAAAAGCTATATGTATGGGAAGGCCTGGATCACCCTGGAACCCCACTTCTACCCGACCGACTCCCTGACCCTTGACGCCAAAGGCATGGATATACGGAAAGTGGCCATGGTCGAAGAATCCGGCAACAAGCCCCTGAAATATACGTACGACAGCACCCAACTGCACATCGGGCTGGGCAAAACATATATGGGCAAAGAACGGTATACGATATGGATCGACTACGTTTCCAGGCCCAATGAACTCAAACCCACCGGCAGCGCCGCCATCACCGACGCCAAGGGATTATACTTCATCAACCCCAAGGGCACGGACAAGAAAAAGCCCACCCAAATCTGGACCCAGGGAGAGACCGAATCCAACAGCGCCTGGTTCCCGACGATCGACAAACCGGATCAAAAGACCACGGAGGAGATCGAAATGACTGTCCCCTCCAAATACGTCACCCTCTCCAACGGGCTGCTCGTCAACCAGCGTAAGAACGCGGACGGCACCCGGACCGATACCTGGAAGATGGACCTGCCCCACGCGCCCTACCTGTTTTTTATGGGTGTAGGGGATTACGCCATCATCAAGGACAGTTACAAAGGGAAAGAGGTAGCCTATTATGTCGAAAAAGAATACGCGCCCGTCGCCCGCCGCATCTTTGGGTTGACTCCCGAAATGATCGCCTTCTACTCCAAAGTCCTGGGGATCGATTTCCCCTGGGCTAAATACGACCAGATCGTCGGGCGTGACTATGTCAGCGGCGCGATGGAGAACACGACCTCTACCCTTCACGAGGAACACGCCCAGCAAAACGCCCGTCAGCTGACCGACGGCAACCAATGGGAAGGCACCATCGCCCACGAGCTTTTCCACCAATGGTTTGGGGACCTGGTCACGTGTGAAAGCTGGAGCAACCTGACCGTCAACGAATCTTTTGCCAACTTCAGCGAGACGCTTTGGGCCGAACACAAATGGGGCAAGGATGCCGGGGACGAACACAACTATTCGGACATGCAGGACTATATCCGTTCCGGAGAATCGGACAAAAACCTGGTCCGATTCTACTACCAGGACAGGGAAGACGTCCTTGACGCAGTGACCTACAACAAAGGCGGCCGGATTCTGAACATGCTCCGGTATTATGTAGGCGACAGCGCCTTTTTCCAGGCCCTCCACCTTTACCTGACGGAAAACAAATTCAAGACCGGGGAAGCCCACCAACTGCGGCTGGCGTTTGAAGACATCACCGGCCAGGACCTCAACTGGTACTGGAACCAATGGTATTACGGCAGCGGTCAGCCGAATGTAACGATCGACTATAACTATGACGACGCGGCGGGCAAGGTCACCGTTCATATCCAGCAGACGCAAGCGGGGCACGCTTTTATCCTGCCCTTTGCCATCGACGTATACAGCGGAAACAACAAGGAACGCCACCAGGTCTGGATGCGCAGCAAGGACGAGACGTATACCTTTTCCTACACAACCCATCCGGACCTTGTCAACGTAGACGGCGATAAGATCCTTCTTTGGACAAAAAACGACAAAAAGACCGCCGCCAACTATATCTTCCAATATAAGAATGCCGGTAAGTACGTAGACCGCAAAGAGGCCATCGAGTACGCCTCCAGGCATCAGGACGATCCCTCCGTCCGCGCCTTCCTGCTGACCGCTTTCCATGACCGGTACAAAGGTCTCCGCATAGACGCCATCGATGCCATCAACCCGGAAAACGCGGAGATGGTGACCGCCGCACTGCCGGAGCTGGCGACCATCGCTTCGAACGACAAGGAACCCACGGTCCGCGCCAAAGCGCTGGAGATCCTGGCCCAGGTAAAAGATCCTTCGTATATGCCCCTTTTCGACAAGTCCGTCAAAGACTCCTCCTACAGTGTTGCAGGGCAAGCCCTGGAAGGCATCTATAACCTGGACCAGGCCAAAGGCCTTGCCCTCGCCCAGCAACAACGCAGCGACGCCAGGGGCAAACTTTCTGAAACGATCGCAAAGATCCTGCTCATCAATGCCCGGCCGGAGGATTTCCCTTTTATTATCGAAACCTACGAGCAACTCGAACCGGGTCAGGCCAAATTCGAATCAACCGACAAGTTCTGTGAATTCCTGGCACAAGTCAAAGACACGGCGCTCTTTCAAAGGGGCGTGGACGACGTCCTGAAATTCAGAAACGTGATTCCCGACAATGAGAACTATGCATTTGCCAGAAACATGATCACGAGCAAACTCAAATCCGTGGGTACCAAGAAGCGCACAGCCGGTGATCAGGCCATGGCGGACTATGTAGATAAACTATTGGCGCAGTAATTCAACCGGCAGCGTGTAAAAAAGGGAGCCATTGATGTTGATCAATGGCTCCCTTTTTAATGTGTTAACCTCTTACGCCTGAGTAGTCGGTTTGCAAGTGTACGTGATACACCCCGGCAGGTTGGAAGTAGGTTCCGCGCCACCTTTGATTTGGCGCAGTTGCGTGTCCGTAAGTTTGGAGATCAACTCCTTTTTTAGTTTCAATTTCTTGGAATCAAGTGCGATTTTTTTCATTTGTGGTGCTTTGACTAAATATAGTACTTATTCCTAATTTTAGAAAAAAGAATTACCAACTGCCGCCGGCTCCACCTCCACCAAAACTACCCCCGCCAAAACCACCAAATCCACCACCACCGCCGCCGCTGCTGCTGCCACCGCTACCGCCGCCGCCAAATATGCTACCCGCAGCAGCTCCCCACAAGAACGGCCCCACGCCATATCCCCTGCGACTGATAAAGCCCCCACCTGGACCACTTCCCCGGCTGCGGATAATAATGATCAACACGATAAAAGCAATCACCAGGAAAACAACCGCGGCGCCCGCGCCTTTACCCTGCTCATGATAGCCCGCCGGCGCCTTATACTCACCTTTGGCTGCCAGGATGATGGCATTGACCCCCGAATCAACCCCCGTATTATAGTCCCCCTGTTTGAAATACGGGAGCACCTGGTTATCGACGATTTCTTTACAGGTGATATCCGGAAGTGCGCCCTCCAGGCCATACCCCGGTGCGATAAATACTTTGTGATCGTCCCGGGCGATCAGGAAAACGACGCCGTTGTTGGTTTGCTTGTTCCCCACGCCCCACGTACGGCCCAGCTTGACCGCATAGTCCACCGGGTCATACCCGTTGGTGCTCGGGATGGTCACAACGGCAATCTGAACGCTCGTACTGTCGTCATACGCATCCAGCCTTGTTTCAAGGTCCTGTACAAGACCCGGGTTCAGTATACCTGCCAGGTCGTTGACCAGTTTGGGCGGGTTTGGCCTGGGTGGAATATCCTGTGCCCGCAGCCCGGTAAACAGGGACAGCCCCAGCAGGATGGTCAATAGGTACTTCATGCGTTTCATTTTCCAAAAACAATATCATCCGGTAGTTCATTCTTGCCGCCGTCGACGTGTGGGAAAAAGCGGCCCAGCATGGTGCCCACTTCGCGCACGATGGTGGCGATCCCCTGGGCGTAGTTGTCTTTTTTGAAATGCCCCAGGATTTCCCTGACCTGGGTCTTCCAAAATTCATCCCCTACCCGTTCGTGGACCCCTTTATCCCCCCAGAGCGCCAGTTGCCTGTCCTTCATCGCCACGTACAAAAGCACGGCATTCCGGTCCCGGGTAGCGTCCATTTTTAAGGCATCAAAGATTTCCTTGGCCCGGTCCACGGCATCCACGAACCGGCAATGGCTTTCTATAAATACCCGTATTTCCCCGCTGGTGGCATGCTCGGCTGAACGCACAGCGTCCAGCATCAGGTCCTTCTCCTCCTGGGAGAAATAGTCGACCGGCTTTCTTCGTAAAAGGGACATGCGCTGATTTTTAGCTTCCAAAATCCACCTTGGTGTCTTTCGCACCCTCATCCGCCTGGAAATAGGGTTTTTGTTTAAACCCGAAGAGCGACGCGATGATGCTGCCCGGGAAACGGACCACCCTTGTATTGAAGTCCTGAACCGACCCCGACCAGTCCCGGATGGCCGTCGTCACCCGGTTTTCCGTCCCCTCGATTTGTGCCTGGAAGTCCCGGAAGGCCTGCGTCGTCTGGATATTAGGGTAGTTCTCGAAATTGATGTTCAGGATGCTGCTTTTCATCTGGTCATACGCCCGGTTGGCCTCATTCAGCGTTTGGGGATTGTTCGGGTCTATCGTCGGGATCCTCGACCGCATCTGCGTGATCTTGATCAGCGTGGTATCCTCATTCCTGGCGGAACCCTTAATGGTCGCCACCACGTTCTCGTACAAATTCTTTTTCCGCTGGTACTGGGCCTCTACCACGGACCACTTCTGCTTCACGTCCTGGTCCTGTGTCGCGAGTCCGTTATAGCCGTTGCACCCGACCATAAAAAGGATCAACAGGATACCCAGTGTAATGTACAACCCAAGATGTTTCATATCGGTGAAATTTGATTTGGTAACCCAATATACATTTTTTCCGTATTTGCATTCACCTCAACATTCCGGGCATTCACCTCAGCCGGTTAATCCCGGGCTTCCATCCGCCGTCCACAAGACATATAAACCTTGTGACATGAAACGAATCCTTTGCCCCCTAAGTTTGTTCTTCCTTGGTGCCGGTTGCACCAAGTCCGGCCTGGTCGCTACGTCCAGCACTACCACGACCAGCACCTACTACTATCAAAGCGGGGGCACCGCCTCGGAAACCGGCAAAGCCTACAGCTCGGCCATCACCGACACCTCCGGCGTATACGTTACCAACACCGGCATATTCAGCCTGGTCAATTCCAGCGTGAGCACCACCGGCAACACCACGTCCAGCGATTCCAGCAGTTTCTACGGCTTGAACGCCATCGTCCGGGTAGACGGGGGTAGCACCGTGACGCTGGATGACTGCTCCCTGACTTCCACCGGCTCCGGCGCCAACGGCGTGCTGGCCACCGGTTCGGCCACACAGGTCACCATGTCCGGCGATACCATCAAAACCACCGGGGGCGGCGCCCACGGCATAGACGCCACCTACGCCGCCACCATCACCGCTACCAATGTCATCATGACGACGACCGGCGACCACAGCAGCGTCATCGCCACCGACCGCGGCGGGGGTACCGTCACTGTATCCGGTGGCTCCGGCAGCGCCTCCGGCGCCCTTTCCGCCGCCATCTACTCCACCGGAACCATCACCGTATCCAGCGCAACCCTCACGTCCAGCGCCGCCGACGGCGCCGTCATCGAGGGCAGCAACAACATTACCCTCACCAACACCACCCTTTCCGGGTATACCGACGGCGTAAAATTCTACCACAGCGAATCCGGTGACGCCAGCGGCTTCACCGGAACCCTCACCACCAGCGGGGGCTCCATCACCGCCACCGACGGAGATTGTTTGTACGTCACCAACGAAACGGCCGTCATCAGCCTAACCAACGGTACCACCCTCACCGCCAGCACCGGGTACCTCCTCCACGCCCTGGACACCGCCACCGTCACCCTCACCGCCAGTGGAGAAACCCTGACCGGGTCGCTCGAAGCCGACTCCGCCACCAGTACCGCCACCGTCAAACTCACCAACAGCAGCACCTTAAAAGGCGCCGTGCAATACGTCACCCTCAGCCTCGACGCCACCAGCACCTGGACGGTTACCGCCAATTCCGTCGTGACCGGCCTGACCGACGCCTCCGGCATTTCCGGCACCTCGATCACCAATATTACCGGCAACGGCTACACGATCTATTACGACGCCAGCCTTAGTGGCAACAGCTCTCTTGGAGGAAAGACCTATACCCTCACCAGCGGGGGCTATCTCAAACCCAGATAATGTTTCGGAAAAACCAATAATTGGGCAACACGAGTAGTAAGACGAAGAAGGCCCCCTGCGTCTGCGGGGGGCCCTACTTTTTTTATCTGTTGTGCGTTTATTCGTTGATCGCTGCGATCCCCGGAAGAACCTTGCCCTCAAAAAGCTCCAGCAGCGCGCCGCCACCGGTGGACACATAGCTCACCTTGTCGGCCAGGCCGAACTGGTTCACCGCCGCCACCGAGTCGCCCCCGCCCACCAGGCTAAAGGCGCCCTGGGCCGTCGCCTGTGCGACAAATTCCGCGATGGCCTTCGTCCCATGCTGGAACTTTTCCATCTCGAAAACACCCATGGGTCCGTTCCAAAGGATGGTCTTAGAAGCCAGGATCACTTTCCCAAACAAAGCGATGCTCTCGTCCGAAATGTCCAACCCCATCCAGCCGTCCGGTATATGATCGTTCGACACCTTTTGGGTAGCCGCATCCGGGGCAAACTTATCCGCTGCAATGCTGTCCACGGGGATCAGGAATTGAACCCCCTTGGCTTTTGCTTTGGCCAGGATCTCATTGGCCAGGTCCAGCTTATCCTCTTCGCAAAGGCTCTTCCCGATGGATTTGCCCTGCGCTTTGAGGAAAGTATACGCCATACCCCCACCGATGATGATATTGTTCGCCTTCTCCAGCAGGTTTTCGATGATGAGGATTTTGTCGCTCACCTTCGCGCCACCTAAGATCGCAGTAAAAGGCCGCTGGGTGTCATTCATCACCTTGTTCGCGCTAGACACCTCGGCTTCCATGAGCAAGCCAAACATCCTCTTGTCCTTCGGGAAAAACTGCGCGATCACAGCCGTCGACGCATGCGCCCGGTGCGCTGTTCCAAACGCGTCGTTCACATACACGTCCCCCAGCTTGCTCAGCTTTTCTGCGAAAGCCTTATCCCCTTTTTCCTCTTCTTTATAGAAACGCAGGTTCTCCAGCAACAGCACGCTACCCGGTTTCAAGGCCGCCGCCGCATTCACCGCAGACGCCCCGATACAGTCGTCCGCAAACTGGACGTCCGTACCCGGAAGCAATTCCTTCAGGTGAGGCAACAGGTGTTTCAGCGAGAACTTATCCTCCGGACCACCCTTCGGCCGGCCCAGGTGAGACATCAGGATTACGCTACCCCCATCTCCCAGGATCTTTTTGATCGTAGGTACCGCCGCCCGCATCCGCGTGTCGTCGGTGATATGGAAAGCATCATCCAGGGGAACGTTAAAATCCACCCGGACCAATGCACGCTCTCCTTTAAAGTTATGTTGAGCGAAAGTCGACATAGGCCTTATTTTTTGATGAGACCGGCAAAATACTTAACCGTGCGCACCAGTTGCGACACATAGCTCATTTCGTTGTCATACCAGCTCACCACCTTCACCAGTTGCTTGTCACCCACCGTGACCACCTTCGTCTGGGTCGAGTCAAACAAAGAGCCAAAGTGCATCCCGATGATGTCGCTGCTCACGATTTCATCCTCCGTGTACCCGAAAGATTCGTTCGAAGCCGCCTTCATGGCCGCATTCACCGACTCCAGGGTAACCTTCTTGGCCACCACCGCCGTCAGTTCCGTCAGCGACCCCGTGATCACCGGGATACGCTGTGCACCGCCGTCCAGTTTCCCCTTCAATTCCGGCAAAACCAGCCCGATCGCCTTTGCGGCACCCGTGCTGTTCGGAACGATATTAGCGGCCGCAGCCCTTGCCCGGCGCAAGTCCCCTTTCGGGTGCGGAGCGTCCAGGGTATTCTGGTCATTCGTATAGGCGTGAACCGTCGTCATGCTCCCCACTTCGATGGTGAAAGCATCATTCAACGCCTTGGCCATCGGGGCCAGGCAGTTCGTGGTACAGCTGGCGCAGGAGATCACCGTCTCGCTGCCGTCCAGGATGTTATGGTTGACATTAAATACGACCGTCTTCATTTCCCCGGTTGCGGGGGCGGAAATGACCACCCTTTTGGCGCCTGCTTTCAGGTGCAATTCTGCCTTTTCCTTATCCGTAAAGAACCCGGTGCTTTCAATCACCACGTCCACGTCATGCTGACCCCAGGGAATCTGCGCCGGGTCCTTCTGCGCATATATTTTGATCTCGTGACCTGCAACTACAATCGCATTATCGGTATGTTTAACCTCCTGCTCGAACCGGCCATGCGCCGTATCATACTTCAGCAGGTGCGCCAGCACCTTCGGGCTGGTCAAATCATTGATTGCTACTACATCAATCCCTTGCATATTGTAGATCTGGCGGAAAACCAGGCGACCGATCCTACCAAACCCGTTAATAGCAACTTTAACTGTGCTCATTTGTGTAAAAATTTAGTTATTGGATGAGATAAAACTTAGGTTTTTCCGATGATGCGGTGCGAAGTTACATTATACCAAGGAATTGAGACCCCTTCCATCTTTTATATTTTTTTTGGGCCGAATAAAAACAGCCCCTATCTTTGCACTCCCAAACGAAATTCGTTCGGTCGTTCTTTCGCCGCGTTGGTCAATCGGTTAAGACGCCTCCCTTTCACGGAGGAATGAGGGGTTCGATTCCCCTACGCGGTACAAAATATGGCACATCGTGTCACGAAAACAAAAAAGGTTATCTCTAAAGAGATAGCCTTTTTTGCTATTATATTTGTCGCATAGCATCTTGCATGAATAACCTTCAATCGCCTGCGCTGTCGTCTATAATCAATATTCTTGAACAGGTAATGGAAAAAATAACCGATGACTCAGATATTGTCTGGACGAGATTCAATACACCAAAAGAAATGCGGCAGGAAATTGCCTCCTATCTGGAATCGCTGAAAAAGGGAGATCTGGGTTGCCTTAACAATATCAGCCTCCTTTTTGCGCCAACCGGCGCATTTCAGGAACATTCGATATCTAATGGCTGGTCGGAAGCTTATGTGCAGATGGCTGTATTTTTTGATCAGGCCCTGGCTGCCATTTCCAGATAAGACTCACCGGCTACTTATTGTTTGAACGCATCCCTCATATTTTCTATTTCCGCCCTGGAAATTCCCAATCCTTGGGCAGTATTTTGCCAACAGCTTACCGCGTCGGTTGCCGCGGCGATAATTTCTTCCCGCCGTCCAACGCTTACCCTAAATTGCTCAGCGACTTCACGCACCAAGTTTATGTCCAGGTCATTACTATGCTCGGAGATATTCAATGTAAGACCAGTTGACCTTGGTACCGGATTAATGTCAAAAGCCGGAGAAAGCCTCCATCCTTTCGATGTAAGCAAAAATCCATGATTCCGTAAGTGATCATCGGTATTACTAACAAGAATATAGAAAACAATCCTCCTCCAAAGCTCTTCCAGATCCCGATCAGGAGCCGCTCCGTGACGTACGATGAATTCTACCAGATGCAAATAGGAGATGCCCACCCCGGCGTCCATACCATCAGAATATCCCAATAGCGTCATCGCCGACGCAAAATGGATACGTTTGTCTCCCACGCGATCAAAGCGTCTGGTCAGGAAGGTGTGATAGGATCGTGAAAAACGTTTTGCATTTCCCTCTGCTATTGAAAGGCCCGCTTTTAAAGCCAACTCATTAACCACCGCCTCCCAAGCGCCGACGTCCCGATCATCATTCCTGCTGGGAAATTTTGCAATCCAAAGGTTGCCGCCGGGGTCTTTAACACTAGCCTTGGGTCTGGCGCCACCAAGAGAAGACCCGGGCGAAATAAGTAAATTAAGCCAATGTGCAAAGTTGGGATCTTCAAGATTATCATTGTCTTCCAGTCTTAAGCTAGCCTCTTCCAATGTCCGTAGCGAGGTAAAAGGAGGAACTGTCATATCCTTTTCGTCGTGCAAGAATGGACCGTCTTCGGACAATCTAAAGCGTAATGCCCCCATCCTATAGAGATCGTATACTCCCAACAGATAATCGCTTTCAAATAACGGACGCACCTTACGATCCTCAATTCTGGCACTAACGGCTTCTCTACGCTGCATCAATACCCTCCCCCATCGATCTGGGGATGAATCCATGAATAGGCCAAAATTGGGTTTGTCGTCTCTTAGGTATTGCGGACCTCCATATAAACCGAGGTCCGGGTCTAATAACAGAGCAAATCCGGATTCAAGCCACTCCCTATTATAAGAAAACGAAAAGACTTCCTTTCCTCTTAACTGCTCGGCTTGAAGAATCCCCAATTTTTGAAGTCCTCCCAGGTCAAGCCAGTCCAAATAAACCTGTATTTGCTTTTGATTCGCCATTTACGTCTTACTTTTCCCGGATAAAAGACCGGCGTCTTGTAATTTTCGGCCTAGCGGATCATTCGCTGCCACAGTTAATAAATCCTTCTCCAGGCCAAGCACGAAAAGCACTTGCAGGTAAGCACTCATAGACACACCAGGTGCCCCTTTCTCAATAAGGCCAAGCGTAGAACGGGCTATACCCGCCCTTTCCGCTAACTGGATAAGTGTCAGGGCACGCCGCTTTCGGGCAAGCTTTATATTCTCACCAAGTTCGGATAGGATGCGCGTTGTCGAAGGCAATAATATTGTTTTCTTTGGCCTCAAATGTCCGTTATTTCATACAAAAATAGGCAAAATGACCGAAATAACAGCCTCGTGGCACAATGTGGCACGTTTATGCCGCCCTGCCTAAGCCTACGGTACTATTAATCAAGTGATAGTGAAACCGCTGATATAGAGAATCTGTGCCACGAACCGCTCGAAATGTTCGAACCAGTTCCCCGACAGGGTACTTCTACTTTAAAGGGTCATCACCTCCAGCGATGACCCTTATTTATTTCGCCTACTGTCAATTACGCATCTCTGTAAATCGCAATTCCAGTCAAAGCTATATCTCAAGGTCGGTCTCCAAGTTCGAACACCCAACTTGCCGACCGCGTTATGTCGCCTCTGAAAATTACCAGCAATTTTCAAAAACGCACATCAATTTCCTTGTCTGCCATCCGCAAATTCGCACTATGGAAAAAGCGAAGCAGATTACAATAATTGGTGCAGGTCTAAGCGGTCTAATGACGGCCTACCTGCTGAAAAAGGCAGGCCTTACCGTTAGGATATTGGAAGCATCGGGCCGTATCGGCGGCCGCGTCCACACCCAGGAAGGAAAGCTGGGCACGCCCCTTGAACTGGGCGCAACATGGTTTTCAGATCAGCACGTTCGATTAACAGCCCTGGTGGCAGGGCTCGGCCTGGCAAAATTTCCGCAATTCAGCGAAGGGGTTTCATTCTTACAGACAGCCAGGTCATTTGAACCGGCCCAGCAAATTCATGTACCTGCCACGAACCGACCGTCCTACCGGATTGCCGGTGGTACGCAGGCGCTTATTGAAGCGCTTATTGCCGCCGTAGGCATAGAAACGGTTGTGCTACATTGTCCGGTGACTCAAGTTGTTGCCACAGCCGATGGGCTGACCGCTTATTCCAGCAATGGCAAATCATTTTTGTCCGACGCTATTGTCACATGCCTGCCACCGCAGTTAGTTGCTTCCAAAATAGTGTTTATCCCGGCGTTGCCCGCCAGCATCCGTGAAATATTGCCTACTGTGCAAACCTGGATGGCAGGATCAGTAAAGTTTACTATTGAGTATAAGGCACATTTTTGGAGGGACCGGCAGTTGTCCGGCATGTTGTACAGTCACGCGGGAACAGTGGTGGAAATGTACGACCATACCAACTATGACGGAGATCGTTTTGGATTCACCGGGTTCCTTAATGCTGACACCAGGACCTACACACAAGAAATAAGAAGAGCGCACGTCCTCCGTCAACTGCAGGAGGCGTTCGGCAACGACGTTCTGGACGCAGTCGCGTACTACGATAAGGTGTGGGATGATGAATATGTACTGTCAGATAATCCCGCGATCAAGCAACCACACCAAAACAATGGGCATCCCTGCTTTCAGCAGGCCTATATGGATGGCCGGTTGTTTTTTAGCGGATCAGAAACTTCGCCGTTGTATGGTGGTTACATGGAGGGCGCTGTGATAGCGGCAGAACGTACAGTGGACCGTATTGTAAAGGGCCGCACTAGCTTATGCCACTGATTTAAAAAGAATGACACGAAGCTAATGCGGCCGAGGTCCATGCGGCGTATACAAAAATCAGGAATAGTGAAAGTGATAAGTCCTTTCGATCCGGCTATCCAGGCTATTTCCTACGTGACACCTGGTCTTCGCCGCCTCCTCCATGATGTCCTTCTGTTCCGGGGAATATTGCCCCTCAAGGAAGATGTCGATCTGCATCTTTCCCACCCTGCTTTTGTCCTCGCTCATCTCCAGCGTGATCGCGCTTCGCGTCAACGTGGTTTTAAACTGCCCCTGATTCGCCGCATAGTCGATCGTACCCAGTAAACAGCTACCATAGGCCGATACCAGCAAGTCCACCGGGGTAAACCGCGTTGCGCTCACTGTTACCGGCTCATTATTCAGCGGTGTTGTCGTCTTAGACGTGTACCCGCCTTCGTACATCGTTTCAATTGTCTTTGCCATTTTTTATTATTTAAATTTTATCCAAGACGAGTCATATCGATGACAAACCGATATTGAACGTCCCCCTTTAATGTCCGCTCAAACGCATCGTTGATATAGTCGGGTGCTATCACCTCTACATCCGCCGTAATATTATGGTCGGCGCAATAATCGAGCATTTCCTGAGTTTCTGCGATTCCGCCGATAAAAGACCCTGCAATCTTTCTCCGCCGGGCGATCAACTGAAAGGCCGCCAGTTGAGGGGCTTCGGGCGGCACTCCCAATAGGATCATCGTACCGTCCTTCTTCAACAGCCCCAAATACGCGTTATAGTCATGCTTTGCAGACACAGCATCAATGAGAAAATCGAACCGGCCGGCCACCGCCTTCAGCTCAGCCACGTCAGACGTGACTACGAAATGGGTAGCGCCCAACGCCAAGGCACTTTCTCTTTTTGATGGCGATCCGCTCAGTACCGTCACCTCCGCCCCAAACGATGCGGCAAACTTTACCGCCATGTGTCCGACTCCACCCAGGCCCAATACAGCGACCTTGTGGCCTTTACCAACATTCCAGTGACGCAGGGGCGAATAGGTCGTAATACCCGCGCAAAGCAGCGGGGCCACCCCTGCCGGAGCCAAAGACTCCGAGACCTTCAACACATATCGTTCGTCCACCACGATTGTATTGGAATACCCCCCTTTCGTCACGGTTCCGTCTTTCAGTCTCGCGTTTTGCGTCGGCGTTATCCCCTTCTCACAGTATTGTTCCTCCCCTTCTTCGCAACTGCTGCAATGTCTGCACGAGTCGAGAAAATAACCCACCCCCACCAAATCGCCGACGCTATGTCTGGCCACCTCCTTTCCGATGGAATGTACGCGTCCTATAATCTCATGTCCCGGCACGAAAGGATATGCCGTCCCGCCGTATTCGTTCTTTGCCTGGTGAATATCGGCATGGCAAACGCCACAGTAAAGAATATCGATCGTCACGTCATTCACGCCGGGATCTTTCCGATCAAACGTGTACGGGCTCAAAGGTGCCGATGGCGCCTGGGCGGCATAGCCTTTTGTTGTAATCATTTGTTTTTTATTTAGGCAACATCGTAAATCCGGACATCCGGGTTGGCCTTAAGGTAGGGCTTTAGCGCTACGACGACGTCATTGGTGAACAGGCCGCTGGACAAATATGCCTGTGCATCCTGAACGGTTTCAAAACCATGTAATACCTGCACATCCTCGTCGCGCACCAGCAGTTCTTTGCTTTCCGCGCCTTTTATCTGCTCCAGGAATGGGGCTTTGTATTTATTGTACACACCGGCCGCATTGCCGCGATCCGCATTGTCCACCTTCAAGGTGATTTCCAAAAAAGCTTTTGCCATTGTATTAAGATTTAAAAGTGACAAGGCAAAGGTCCGATAGACAAGGGCCTCGAAAAATGGGCAAATGGGAGAAGGATTGGTACATTTAAGCAAAAGCGATCCGTTCGGCGACCGAAGTGGCGGCATAGACCGCCCCTTCCATATACCCCGGATCTCTCTGGGCGACTTCCGTGCTGCAGAGAAAAAGTTTTCCATTCATATAAGGCAACTGCAATGACGGATGCCCCTGGTTTTGATGCGGCCGAACCACCACATGGTGCCCCGATACCACCAGGTCATCATTCCAGACCCTATCAAAATACGCGGTCGGCTTGCCGGCTTCCTCCCCCAACAGTACGGTCAACTGGTGCAACACCAGCTCCTGTCGCACCGCCGGCGAATATCCCGCCGCGCTGCCGGCCAGAAATCCCGTAAAACCAAAGCGATCCTCTTGCTTGTTCGTATGATCATACATCTCTGTGATGATTCCCGCATGGCTATAAAGCATACCCGAATATCCCTTTTCCCGCCAAAAGGGCGTAGCGTATTCCAAGACAAACTTAACCGCCCCCGCCATCCACGTCTGCACCTGCGGTAAAACATCCCGCACGGAAGACGGAAGTTCCGGCGAAAAGGCGATAGTCGCCGCCGCCAGCTGCGGCGGTATGCACACCACCACCAGGTGCGCGCCGAATACCTCCCCGCCACAAGTTTCCACGATCAACCCCTCCTCGGCATCCTTGATAGCATTCACCCTCCTATTTATCAAGACCGTCGCACTTCCTAACCGACCGGCCAGGGCATCGATCAACGCTTCGGTTCCCCCCGCGACCCGGTACGACGGAATATCCCCTGCAGGCACATGGAATTGCTGCGCCGGCTCAAAGGATTTCGTCTGGAACAATGAAATTCCCTCCGAAAATTGAGGATATTTTTCCAGACCCAGCTCGTCGAGCAGTCCCGTCAATTGACTGTGCTGGTCAGCAAACCAGGTGGCGCCCAGCTCCAACGGTGTGCCCAGCTTGCCGGCAATCGTCTGGATTCTTCCCCCGAGCCGGGAGGCAGCCTCCAGTATCGTCACATTTAATTTCTCTTTCCTTAACCGATACGCCAGCGTCATCCCGCTCAACCCACCCCCTACGATTACTACTCTTTTAGTCGATTTCATCCCCGCAAGTTGCGGTCTCAGGGCAAATCCGCTACAGTACATATCGGAAAAAAGTCGGTACTTTTCGGCAATTGCTTGATCGCCGATGCGGTACATCAATCCCTAAGACCCGCCATCTACGGCGGAAAACCTAACTTTGTCCTATGGGAAAAACCGTAGTGTCCGAGATACTCGTGGAGTACCACCTCAACCGGCTTCAGCCGGAAAAGCTGCAATTTGCCCTTTTTGACCTGCGGGATTACCTCGCAAATGACGATGGGAAGACCAACCACGCCCACACCCACAGCTACTACCAGATCATCTGGTTCAAGTCCGGCCGGGGAAAGCATTATGTCGACTTTAAGGAATACGACGTCTTCGACAACGCAGTTTTCTTTATTGCCAAAGACCAGGTGCATTACTTTGATGACAACCGCGACTACGACGGCATCCTGATCCACTTCAACGAGTCCTTCCTCGTCCAGCGCGACAACGAGGTAGATTTCTTCCTAAAATGCGGCATGTTCAACAATCCCTACCAGCAGCCATCCTGCTGCATTGGACGGGGCATCGAGCCCATTCTTGAAGAATATATTCAGCAAATTCAGCGCGAACTTGTCAACGCCAGGTCGTTCGGCCAAGACGAGCTGCTCAAGTCTTACCTGAAAGCATTTCTCATACAGGTCCAGCGCAAGAAAAATGAATTTGAAGAAAAACAGGGAAAACAGTCTTTCACGGTCGATGAAAAGCGCCTCCAACTACTCGAATTCATCCACCTGATTGACGCCAACTATACCAAGGGCTTATCTGTGGCGGAATATGCCGGCCTAATGCATATCTCCTCCCGAACCTTATCCGATCTTACCCACCAAACACTCAACAAGACCCCCTCCTTGATGATCCAGGAGCGGATCATCCTCGAAGCCCAGCGGCTTCTGCTTCATTCCAATCTAAATGTCAGCCAGATCGCCTACCGGCTAGGTTTCGACGACCCGTCTTACTTTGTCAAATATTTCAAGAAACACGCGGAGGTCTCCCCCACCGAGTTCCGTAAATCGATCCACTAATCCGCACATAAAGGGCGGCAGATTACATCACACAGGTCGTCTCGCAAAGTCCGATGGCCGGAAATCCGTGTACTGATGAAAAGTATTGCTAAAGGCCGACAAACTATTATACCCCACGGCATAGGCGATCTCGCTCAGCGACATCCTGTCTTTCACGATCAGTTCGAACGCCTTTGCCATCCGCATCGCTTTCAGGTATTGCAAAAAAGACATCTGCACCGTCCGTTGGAAAGTCCGTGACAGGGATCGGCTGCTCATGTTGAACTGGCGCGCAATACTATGAAGCGTATGTTGCTCGTGGAGGTTTTTGCCCATGTAATTGATTATACGGGTCATCTCTTCATC
Source organism: Dinghuibacter silviterrae (assembly GCF_004366355.1). Classification (NCBI taxonomy): domain Bacteria; kingdom Pseudomonadati; phylum Bacteroidota; class Chitinophagia; order Chitinophagales; family Chitinophagaceae; genus Dinghuibacter; species Dinghuibacter silviterrae. The sequence continues at coordinate 19,658 of NZ_SODV01000001.1, forward strand.
TTCGGTGAAGGGAAGCACCACCGGAACCACTTTTTCGCTGATGGAGGGCAAAATATCCTTGATCGCTTTCAAAAAGCCGAACCTGTTATCTGCCGGCGGGATATGTCTCTCCCAGCCCGCGGTGTACCTGATCATTTGCAGCAGTAGATCGTTCACCGGATAGATCCCCGTATGAACGTAGAATTCATTTTTTTTGTCGTCGGTCGAGTAGTAAAAGATTGACCGCAACACTGTTCCTGAGTGGCCCAACTTCAAAATATGCCCGACGCCCGGAGGCACCCAAAAATAATGCAAGGCCGGGATCACGTAGGTCCGGTCCAGCACGCCCAAATAAGCAAGGCCACCTTCTACGTAAGACAGCTGCCCTTTCAGATGGGTGTGAAAAGGAAAATGTTTCTCCGACCGCTCGTGCATCACGAAGACGGACTTCGGAGATTTGTCGATGTCCGCGAGGGACGACAGCAGGCTCATACCGCAAAAACAGTTACTTGGCCGGAATCATCAAATGTATGGCTCATGATGTACATCAAGCCTCGACCAGATTATTCAGACAAAAAGGGGTAAGATCACTCCTCCCCCAGCACCGTAACCGTCCGCCCATCCAGGTGTTCGTCCACAAGGATCTGGCAGGACAAACGAACACCCTCCCCTTCCGTGCCCGCCTTTGTAAGTGTTGACACCTCATTTCTATCCATCCCGGTAAGGGTCGCCGGATCTCCATCAATGAAGACGCGACAGGTGCCGCAGCGACCCATTCCTCTACATTCCCCGAAACCATCAATATATACCCTGTCGTACAACAATGCCATCAAACTTCGATATTCGCCCGGCCTTGTCTCCAGCAGGAACTCCTCGCTCCCAACCATTACCCGTAAATGAATAGTCTTAACCCCAGAATTCATCTTGATAGTTATCGTCCGCCGGCGTCGTGTGCAACCGGCCCAGGTGCTCACCCACTGCCGACAGTTGTTCCTTGGTCATTTTCTGCTCCAAAAAGGGAAACACCTGGCGTTCCTCAAAACGAATATGTTCATCCACTTGGTCCGCCAGTTCTCGGTAATTTATCTCCGCCTGGACGCCGCTATCATTTATGGCCTGGATCAGATTCCGTATCAGTCCGTGCTGCTGTTTTGCCTCCAGACACAGACTATCAAACCGGTCGCGAAACAACAATAACTCCTCCTCCGCAAAATGATCCTGTAAATTGAATTTCCAAAAATGGAGCACATATTTGCGAATCCGCTCCAGATCGACGTGCTTCGCCAGGCCCTGCCTGATCTTCCAGCAGAACAACAGCCCATAATGGTGCTCTCTCGACAAAGCAATGATATTCGGATCTCGTCTCATGACTAATTATTTTCGGCCATTTGCAATGCCTGCGGGAATAGCAGGTTATTTTCCAGGTGAATATGAAAATGCAGCATCAATTCAAATTCCTTTAACTGCTGGAATGTCAGCCGGTAGGTCTGGCAACCATCGGCCGGAACTGTGTAGTCATTGCTTAACGCGGCAATCTTTCTGAATCGCGCCCCCTCTTCCTCGTGTTCATGGCTCAGTGCGCGAATAGGGTTCTCCACCGATCCAAAGGCCGCCACCGGAGGCTTGCCATTAAGCACCATCTTGCGGATATAGGGGAACAGTACCAACTCCTCCCGCTGCATGTGCATGGCCAGCTCACCGGCGCTCTCTTCGAATAAATCCTTGATCTCGAATAATTCCGGATGGTTCTCTCCATGCACCCGGCAAATCTTATCCAGATGGCCGCGGATAGTATCGCTTTTTCTGGTCGTCTCCCGATGATATTTCTTTTCAATATAATCCGCCAGCAGGTCGATCGGCCATCCCCGGTAATCTAACGCCGAGCCGCCCGATGCCGCGGGCGCTTCCAGCAAATTTGCGAGCGCGATCTCTACGGCCTGCACCTTCTCTTCATCGGCACAAGCCTCGCGCAATGTCTTTTGCCCGTTGCAACAAAAGTCGATCTGGTAATTTTCAAAGATCGCCGCCGCCCGCGCATCCTGTGCGACGAGCTCACCTACCGTACATTGTTGTATGTTCATGTTATATAAGTTTAAAAAGTTCAATTCCACCGGTAATCAAGCATCCCACTTTGACGACTTCCGCAGCGACGAATACCAGGTGCATCGACGACGGCTTGGGTTCCTGACCCGACATATAGGCCAGCGCCCGCGCGTCGAGCGCCGGCAGTAACCAAAACGTCTCAACCACCAGGACAGACGCAGCCATCCAGAGCCATATCGCCCCCTTCCACCATCCAGCCACCCCTGCAAGCCCGCAGGTCATGCACCCGACCAACAAGACCCACTCCACTTTATTGAGCGCTGAGAACACCAGTCGCCCAATACTGAGACCGATGGGCAGCGTCACACCCGGCGCCGTAAATTTCAACCAGGCCTCCAGAAAACTGATCGATACCACCGCGCCGCTCCAAAAGAAGACGATAGCCGCTGCCGCCGCATACAAATTCGATGTTGTCATAAAATAGGCTTTTCCGAATGATTCCGATAATAGACAATCTTGGATAAGAACATCTCCGCCATCTTCGCCGCGCGCCATTTCGCCTCCGTTGCCTTAACCCCTTCGAACAACTCGTCCACCGTGGCGTTCCAAAGCCCCAGCCACACCTCAAAATGCCTGGCCTCCAGTGGCATCCGCGCATGCGGCACGAACGGGCTCCCAAAGTAAGTATGCTCCTCCAACAACACAGTCTGCCAAAACTTCACCATCTTGTCCAGGTGGGCAGGCCAGTCGTCCCGGATCACGCCGATGAAGATCGGACCGATCAAACCGTCTACCCCCACCTTCCCGTAAAATGTATCCACCAATCGTCGAACGTCTTCAATCGATGAGATGTCCATGTACTATTGTTTTAAAGTAAAATAACGTAGCAAATAATAAAGTGCCCATCCCGCGAACCCTACTATGATGATCCATACCCAGCCAGGAATACTCTGCGGCGTCTCGCTGCCGGTGATGATAAACTCCCGCTGATCACCCTTGCCATAGGCGTTTACCATCAATGGCACCACCCCGTCCACAACCGCATTTTCCTTTATCCCTTCCACCAGGATCGCCGGACCATTCCGCACGGTAAATGGAATCTTCCGAATACCTTCCTTGCCACCCGGATCCCGGCTTACAATCTTCAGCACATGCTCCCCATCCGTCAGCTTCCGGGTATCCAGCTCGAAGCTAACCGGCGAAGGTAGCTCCGCAATCGGCCGGTCGCCGTCGTCCAGAAACAGGTAAATCGTGCTGGTGCTCATAGAAAAGCAGGGTTTAAGATGGCGCGTTTAATATGCCCTTCGCTTTTTTCCCCGGGGCGGATCAACCATTTCACGCTGTAGAACAAGGTTAATACTACTACGATAAGCATCGAACATACGATCCAGTAATCCCACTTGCTTTCAGGCCCACCGCCGTGTACGATACCCCGCAAAATTTTGGGCTGATTCCGCTCACACAGCGGGCAGGCCACAGACGCAGCTGCGTTAAAGACCGCGATCCCGAATAGAATAATCTTTCTCATGATAAATCATTTATTGTTGTTCAAATTGACCACGCTCAATATAGCCTTGATCTGCTCCGGCGTAACCTTGGGCGCATTGTTGCCCCAGCTGGACCGCTCATAGTTCATGATCGCGGTCACCTCGTGCTCGGTAAATCCGGCATTGGTACCCACCGGGGGCATCGTCCCGAATCCCGGCCGGCCATTGTACCCGTGCATGATAATATCCGCATACTTCTGCAAATCGGTGCCATTCACCACCGAACTGCCTTTGAGTGGCGGGAACGCGCCCGGTAAACCCTCACCATTCGCCTGGTGGCAGCTCTGGCAATTTGCGGTGAATAGCTCTTTGCCATCCGGTTCCTGCGAACCTCCCGAGCCGCCGCCTCTGGCCGCGGATGCTTCCCGCTTATACAAGAAGGCTGGCGCCGTCGTGCCGTCCGGCAGTTTGATCTGCTTCAACGATTGCAGGTAGGCCACCAGACATAACGCGTCCTGTGTCGCCACGACCTTGCCGCCCTGGTCGTCCCGAAACTCCGCGGGCACGTTTACAACCTTATCACCCGCAGTTGGGTTTGTCTTTGTCATGAACAGCCACGGATACGCCGGCATGATCGACTCCTTCACTACAATGCGCGGATTATACAAATGCGCCAGGTGCCAGTCAATGCTCGGCTGCCGATCGCCGATGTCCGTGAGGTCCGGGCCCGTCCGTTCCGTCCCCATGAGGGTCGCCGTGTTCCGCCAGAAATCGGTACGTTTGTTCACCGCATAATCGGCAGCCAGGCTCGGCCGGTTTCCCCAAACCTTGTCCATTTCTACTTCCCGTACCTGCTGTGTATGACAGGCCACACATCCATTGGCGATGAAGAGCTGCTTTCCCCGCGCCGCTTCAGGCGATAATCCGTACCATCCCGGCAGGGGCTTATTATTTTTTTGGTTATACAAGGCAGGCAGGACCGCCACTACCAGCGTCAAGATGCCAAAGAACAAAAAGGCCGTCGTAAAAAGTTTCTTATGATTATCGAACCATTCCATATTCCAATATTGTTTTATTCGGCCACAGAAATGCCCGCCGCCTTCTCCAGCCTGCGGATCGCCTCCTCCCGTACATCCACCTCCTTCACCGGCCTGATCATCCGGTACATGTTGTAGGCAAAGAACAAATGAGACAGCCACATCATGCTCCCGCCGATCGCCCGCCATAACCAATAGGGACCCATGAATACCACGCCCTCGATGAACGGTTTTCCCGACATCCACAAAAACCCTTTCAGTGTCGCCCCATACATCAGCGGCACCGTATAGAACAGCAAGCCGAGTAACGCCAGCCAAAAATGCGCGCCGATGGTCAGCTGTGGCGCCTCCTGGCGCGTCAACCTGGGCACCAGCGCATAAGATGCTGCCCATATTAAGAAGGAGATAATGCCGTACATCGTCAGGTGCGAGTGCGCAACCGTAAAGTCCGTAAAATGCCACATTAGGTTAGTCCCCCGAAAAGCCTCCGCCGTACCCTGCATCGACCCCGTGAAGTAGAAGATCACCCCCGTCAAGAAGAACGGTAGGGTATAGCTATCCCGCAGCTTATACCAGCCGCCTCGGAACGTCATCAGAAAATTCGTCGTCCCCGCCACCACCGGTATGATCATGCCCACGCTGCCCACGATGGCAATGGTCTGCAACCACCAGGGGATAGCGCTAAAAACAAAGTGGTGCGTCCCTATCGTCGTATAAAAAAGGATCTGTGTCCAGAAGGCGAGGATACCCAGGCTATAGGAGTAGATCGGCCTGTTCAGCTGTTGCGGCAGGAAATAATACACGATCCCCAGTGTAAACAACATAAACCACATCCCCACCGCCTGGTGCATATAATAGCCCTGCACGATCGTCTCGCCCAGGCCATCCTGCCAGAAGGGAAGATAAGCCACCAGCGAGATCACGATCAGGTACATCAGTGCCGAGACGATATACCAGTTCGACAGATAAATCTCTCCCGTTTTCCGTTTGGCAATCGTGCGCAGGAAATTCGTGAGCGTCAGTGTCAGCGCTATGGCGAACAACAATTGCACCGGCCAGATATACTCCCGGTATTCCCCGCCGCCGTTGTTGATGCCGCCCATCAGACAGAGCGTCCCCAGCAGCACCTGCGCGTTGATCAACCACAGGGACCACCACCCTAGCTTCAAACTCGCCAGCGGTGTATTGCTCACCCGCGGGACGATATAATTACCGAGCCCTAACATCCCCAGCGACGCCCATCCCCAAAAAACCATATTCGTATGGACCGGCCGCAGTCGCCCGAAACTAAGCCAGCTCAAATGATCCGCATCCGGCGCCACAAACTTGATCCCGAGGTATTCGCCGACCGACGTCCCCAGCAACAGCCAAAAAGCCGCGGAACCAAGGTACCACAGGATCATCCGCGACAATCCCGCATCTACCTCGGGCCGGAGGGGCGCCTTTCGTTTCCGCGCAACCACCGGTGTGATCACCCTCGGGTCTACCCGCAGCAGCCCACGGTCATCAACCGCGGCCCTATCCCCGGCGAGCTCGCTTGGTGACAGTTGGTATTCCAGCGCCGCTTTTCTCGCCGCGAGTTCCGAATCCATATCGTCCGAAGCCGATGTCTCCAAAAATTCCGCGAGGTCTTCGGCTGAATCCAACTTGTCGGCATCCTGTTGCGCCCGGGCGGTACGGCGCGCCTTGAAAGCCAGGACCAGGATACCCAGGAGCACGGGCACCATCAGCAGGATCACGGTAACCAGGACGCCTGTGTGACTCAGCAACGTCCCGGCGCCCGGCTTCGAATCCTGCCCAAATGCTTCCCTTCCCCGCATCATCAGTACCAGGATCAACAGATACATCGGCAGCCTCGACCGGCGGTGTTCCCTCACCTGTCTCGCCTTTAAAATCCGCCCGATCTGTTCCTTTGACAAACCCGTCATCAGCTCCCTTATCCTTAATCCTTTGTCCTTTGACTTATGCTCCTGCCAGCTTTCCCGCAGCCGGCCGACCTGGTACTTCAGGATCAGCGAACCCGCGAGCATTGCAACAAGGATCAGCATAACCAGCAATACCCAGGACTCCCACGACCCGAACCGAAAAGAATAGGGCCGCCCATCGGAGGGAATATCGTCCGCCAGACAGGCCAACGCCGGCAGCAAACCCGCCAGCACGAAACCCACCCTTCTGAAAATAGTTTTTGGAGACATATTTGAAGATATTAATACCTTTTTATCTTTTATTGAAAGCCACCGATCAATCCGAACTTCGCCGATCCGCTCTTTTCCCTGCACGGCTTCTGCCCTACTTCCGTTTGAGGAACAACTGGTGTTCATCCAGCTTCGCAGTGAACTCCCCGATCCGCGAGTTTTCCAGCATTGCCCCGATCTCCTGCCGGATCTTCTTAAACTCCTCGTGGATCGGGCAGGGATGCGCCTCGGAACATTGCCGTAGACCCAACCCGCAGCCGGTGAACAATTGGTCGCCGTCCAACATCCGTACAATCTTCGCCAGGGTACATTCCCGGCCCTTGTCGTCCAGGTAGAAACCGCCATTCGGTCCCTTGACCGACTGCACCACCCCTTTGCGGCCAAGCTCCTGCATGATCTTCGCGATAAAATGCTCGGGCGAATCAATCCCCGCGGCAATCTCCCTGATCCCTACCCTTGCGCCGTTCTTAGAATGCTGCGCAATAAAGATCATAGCCCGGATGCCGTATTCACAAGTTCTCGAAAACATCCCAGCAAAGATAATCGCCATTCAGGAATAAAAGACATTTTTATCCTTTATTTTTTCCCCGCTCTTACCCGGCCATGTCCCGCAGATCACGTTACTCGTTCAAAGAACAATTTTGGATCGTCTGCTCCACACTGCCGGTGGTTGTTTGACATCCCTCCGGCGCCTATTCACAACCCAAAATTACCCTCCAATTCACCCAACCACAAGCCCATATCGTACATTGGCCATGTTACAGCAAAAGATGGCCGGTTTCATCAAATCCTTCCTAAAAGCTTTGATTTTCCTGATAGACCCGTATACATGGTTGGGGACTTCGAAACTACCGGTGACGTACAGGCTCCCCTTGGCCGGCGCGCAGTGTCTTGAAGACGTGAGCGGTGTCGTTGTATTCGCGAGCAAGTTTGACCTTCGCACCTTCGAATTCGAAGTATATATGGTAAAGATTGTTATAAGGTATCCCCTCGACCGTCCTGGCGAAACATTCGAGCTGGACGGTGACCTTGTTATTTTCAGCGACCATCTGACCGATCTTGAATTTGATCGGGCCGTCGAGACGCGATAGGATCCATTTGAGCCCCTCAGCAAAAGCGGGCATTTCCGTCGTTTCCCGTAACGTTGGAAACCAGTACGTTGCGTCATCATGGAATAGCGCAACGGCTCCGGCTACGTCACCCACCGAGAAGCAACTGAGGAACTGCCGCACGCTTTGCTTGTTGTTCTCCAGGATCGTCTCCTGATTCGCGCTTTTTTCCTTGTTCTTGATCACAATCAATTTGACAATCTTGTCATCCTTAACAGTAAAGAAATAGTCCAAATAGGTTGGGTCCGGCGCTTTCGATTTATCGTAATTCCCGTCTGTCAGAGCGGTAATGAGAAAATCACCATAATGCTCGATGATCTTATCCGCTTCGAAAGTCACTTTCGGTGCGATCATTTCTTTATCGCTCCAATTCCTGATCTGCTCTTTCCCCCGGAAATTCCTGGCAAAATCGTTGACCAGGGCATCCTCGGCAAAAGTGTCGATGAAAGCCTGGCTGTCGTGGGCATTAGCGGCTTTGATGAAGTCTTTGATGATGGAAGGTAAATGTGTCATACAATTTGGTTTTGTATTCTTATTATTCCAATGGTGTGCCATTAAATAAGTGATTGATTTATATTTACTTGAGTGATTTTTTTCGACTTAATATTGTTTTTATTTCGATAATTATCGATATTCATAGTGATATGTCGACACTGGAAGCAGTAACGCAATTTTTGCACGACGATCTACGGTTTGTCCGGGAGAAGGAAGTGTTCCTACAGATCATGCGGCGGAGGCTTGCAGGGCTTTTTGGTGAGCATGGTGTGTTCATCAGCCTCTATCAGGCTGATACGGACAGTTTTGTGCCGTATGGATTGGTTGCGGATTCGCCTATTACGGAGCATCCTGACTATGAGCATTTGCTCCGGCCGGCATACAGCTTCAGTGAAGAGCTGATCAAAAAGATCTTTTCCACGCCCGAGGGTATTGTCTGTTCTTTCGAAGAGGCGGTCAGTTTGAGTAGTGTGCGGGGGGTAACGGATTTTCAGCGGGAAGTGGGGGTGCGGGAGTTTTTATTTCTGCCGATCTATAAAGGTGCGGATGCGATCGGCATTTTTACGCTGGTTTCTATGGCAGCGGGGACGTTCGTTGCCGAAGAGCGGGTATTGTTGGAGGGGATTGCCAGGGAGATATCGGTTACGTTATCGAATATCCTTGCCTGGGAGACGATTGAAAGAAAGAATCAGTTATTGGAGCGGTATAAACGGCAACTGGAAGAGGAGAACTATTATCTTCAGGAGCAGATCAAGACCCATGACCGCTATCAGGAATTGATCGGGACCAGTCCGGGCATGCAGCAGATCTATCAATTGATCTCCGAGGTCGCCTTCACCAGCAGCACCGTATTGATCCTGGGTGAGACCGGCACTGGCAAGGAATTAGTAGCGCGGGCCATTCATCAGGCCAGTCCACGCAAGGATAAGCGGATGGTCAAGGTCAACTGCTCGGCGTTGCCGGTCAGTCTAATCGAGAGCGAGTTATTCGGGCACGAGCGGGGCAGTTTTACCGGTGCAACGGAACAGCGGATCGGCAAGTTCGAGCTGGCCAATAACGGTACGCTGTTTCTCGACGAGATCGGGGAATTGTCTGCCGATCTGCAGGTGAAGCTGCTGCGTGCGATACAGGAGAAGGAAATCGAGCGGATCGGGGGCAAGACGACCATCAAGGTTAATGTGAGGATTGTCACTGCGACGAATAGGGATTTGTATAGGGAGGTGCAGGAGGGGAGGTTCAGGAGCGACCTGTACTACCGGCTGCATGTATTTCCGATGACCATACCGCCGTTACGGGAGCGGAAGGAGGATATTCCGGCACTGGTCGGACACTTCATCCAGCGTTACGCGAGGAATACCGGCAAACAGGTTACCAGTGTGTCCAAGAAGGTTATGGAGGAGCTGATGGGGTATGACTGGCCTGGTAATATCCGGGAACTGGAGCATTTGGTCGAGCGTAGTGTCATATTAGCCAAGGGGTCGGTTATTAAAGATATGCATATCCCTTTGGGTGAGCGCAAAGGTGTGGAGAAGGTGGAAAAGCCGGTGCGGACCCTGGTGGAAAATGAGCGGGAGCACATTTTGTGGGCGCTGCGTAAGTGCAATGGGAAGGTGTTTGGGCATGGGGGTGCGGCTGAGCTTTTGGATGTACATGTGTCGACGTTGAATTCGAAGATGCGGAAACTGGGGATAAAGAAGGAGCAGGTTTTTAAATGAAATTGTCAATGTACCTTAAAGAGCCCAGCCCTTATCTCCACTCCATCCGACCCATCCGCCAACTGCAAATAATTTCTCCGGCTCTGGTCCATTTCGATGCGAACGTTACCCTTCAACCGCACGTTCCCGAACTGCAGGAAATCGGTAGAAGTAGGCCCACCACCACCAGCCGGACCGCAAAGTCATCAATTTCCTCATAATTCGCCAAATATTCCCAAAATAGCTGCTGCCTCATTAAACATCGGACTATCCTGTCGGTCCTAACGCCCTCAGCCTACAACTATGTATATAAAAACACTAACTCGTTCGCTTATCCTACAGTCCGTTCTCCTTTCCCATTTTGTCTTCTCTTCTTATGCCCAGCAGCCGCCCAAGCTCCAGGAAAGCAACTTTTTCCTCTATAAACAAGACAATGGCGCCTACTCCGCCCGTAAGCAGGACGGCTCGATAGCCTTCACTGACCCCTCCTTCAGCACCGTCTTCAATGCGACCGTTTCCTCTCTCCCTCAGGGCGGGGACATACGTCTGGCAGGCAATACTACCTTTACCGTGGACAAGTCCTTAAACATACCCAACAAATGGATCAACGTACAAGGGGGCGGCAACAGCACCATCCTGAAGGCGGCGGCCGGTCTTAATGCCTCCGTCATCTATGCGTCGGGGGACTGGTCCAAGGGGTATATCTCTTTGCAGGATTTTCAGATCGATGGCAACAAGGCGAACAATACCTCCACCGATGAACATGGCATCGAGTTATACAGGATCTGGAATGCGAACCTAAGGGACCTATTCATCCATGATGTGCACGGGGATGGCATCTACACGCACGCCGAGCAGGGCACAAAAGGCATTGTAGAAGCAAGATGGACCGACCTCACGATCTATGACGCCTATCGGTGCGCCATCCACCTGGGGCGTAACGCCACCGATTTCGAAATTGAAAATGTCATTATGCGTACCCGGCATGGTCTAACCGCCCCTACCACGTACGCCGTCTATTGCGAAGGAGGTGGCGGAGCCGGAACACAATTCTCCAACATCCATTCCTATGAATTCGACTATGGGTTTTGGATCGACTGGGGTGACGTAGCCATCTCCAACTTTCACAGCGATGGCAACAAGGTAGGCATCATGCTCAACGGTTCCCATTTGGTCCAGGTTACGAATTCCTGGTTTAGCCAAAACCCTTCCGGCGCCTTTATCATGAAAAATGCCCTGCAGAATACCATTACCGCCAACACCATCCTATTCAAAGGCGATACAAGCAATGCCGACGGCATCAATATCAGTGGCAAAAGCACCCAGAATATCATTACAGGATCTATCATCTCCGGGTATAAGGGCTATGGCATAAATCTAACCGATGCCGGTGTTCAAAATACAGTACTAAACGGGAACATTGTATCTGGCAATAGCGAAGGTTGGTTAAACGACCATGGAGGCCAAACAACACAACAAGGCAACGTCACCCACTAATGGCAAAAAAGGCCGCCTCCAAAGGAGACGGCCTCATAAAGGATTTTAAAGACTCCTATTTCTAATAGCCCTGATTCTGCGTAAATAACTTCGACGCATCCATTGTCGACTGGGGAATAGGGTAAATGCGCCGGAAGGGTTGAGATACCGGTTTCGTCGTACCTGCTGCCTCGAAGGTGCCGAAGCGGATCGAGGCCTTTCTCCTGTACTGTTCCCAATACATTTCAAACCCGGTCTCATTGTAAAGCGTTGGCAAGTCAATAGAAGTAAGTGCTACTCCGGGAGCATTTCCATAGAGGGCTTCGCGCGTTCTGCTCGTACGCAGCGCATTCACATCAGCCAAAGCCTGTGCAGTCAGCCCTTTGCGTAAATAAGCTTCTGCGCGCATACAATACATCCCACCCAAACGGTACATCGGAATGGCGCTATTGCTTCTGCTGTTAAGGCCGGTCGGGTCAAACTCGAATTTGAATGGCCGGACACCGCGATTGATCTCCTGCTGGGTGAATACACCCTGGGTGGGATCGTCAAAATTAAGATCGGGCGTAAAATTCATCGGTTGGGTAGGCGCCTTTTCGCAATACAGCATATTTACTTTAATACGTCCGTCGGGCGTGTGTTGATAGTCAGTAGTTCCCGAGAGGGTTGGCCCATACTGTTGACCAACCTGCAAACCGCGGTTGTAATGGAACCAGGGCAATGTAACACCTGCCACTACAACAGTGGTAACGGGAACGCTGACGTCCGTACCGTCGTTCATAAACCAGGTGCCATCGGGGTATTGATAATGCCTTTGAAAGCGCGGATCGTTTTGATTGTTATCCCAGGTATGATAAAATTCAGGGGTAATGCAGGAGGCATTGGTACCCCGGTTTGCCGGAGTAGGCTTCTGATTCCTTTCCATAGGCATGTACGCAAAATTATTGCTGCTGCTGGTCAGGGTGTTTACATACTGGGTGATGACAAAGATCAGTTCGGTTCCGTTTGCGTTCTGGATGTCAAAATTGTGGAAAAAGTTGCTTTCCAGCTTAAATTGTCCTGACCCAATGATATTGGACGTATAAGTGATCACTTTATCCATGTCGGTTCCGTTGCCATCCACCGCCGCTTCAGTAAAATTAAAACCGGTGGTATTGTAACGGTCCTTGAACACCGCACGGTTAAGATACATGTCTGCCAGCAGGGCATACGCTGCTTGTTTGGTAAAACGCCCGTTACCCGTATTGTTCTGGCCTATGTTCGCCAGATTTGGTATCAATGACTCCACATCGGTAATCAGACTGTCGATGGCGGTTGCTGCCTTTCTTACCTGCACCGGAGCATTGGGGTTGCTGGGGTCGCGGTAAGGCGCCTGGCCAAACAGGTCTAACGCATGAAAAGTATATAAATCCAGCAGGGCTTTGGATTCCGCCAGCAGTTGGGCCTTGTTGGGATCATTCGATTGGGCAACGCTGTTGATGGCAGTGAGCGATTCGGTGATACCGAGATTAAGGCTGTTCCATGTGTTGGTAATCATAGAATTAGTCCCATCCCAGGTGAATTCATGAATAGCGCGATAAATCCCCCCGTCACCCCAGTCGCTGCCGCGTGTAGGCAATATGGCTTCGTTTGTTGAATATTCCTGTAGGGCAAATGTCTGGGCATGGTTTACAAAAGTACCATTGTCCATTTGTCCGTATGCTGCGGCCAGTGCATTTTGAGGACTTGCGCTACTGGAGCCCAGCACCTCATCAATGACCTGCTCATGGAGTTTGGTACAGCCTGCCATAGCCACTATCAAAAAACCGCAGAGTGTAAATAATTTCTTATTCATATACAAATGATTTAAAATTTGATGGTTGCGCCTAACAGAAAGGTTTTTGCCGCGGGATAGGTCGCATAATCAACGCCCAGCGACTGGTTGCCATTTACATTCTTGTCGGTATTCACCAAAGGATCGTAGCCGGAATATTTGGTGATGGTGAACAGGTTCTGAGCGCTTACATATACGTTGAGCGATTGTATCCAGGGCAATTGTTTGAAAGAAAAGGTATTTCCCAAACGGAGATTGTTGAGCCGGAGGAAATCCGATTTCTCCAGGTACAGGGACGACACGGTTACCTGGTTGCCAAGGTTTGCGTGATCATCGACATACTTTTTCAGCACGTTGCGATCTGTAGACAGGTTGTTGATGTTCAGCTCAAGCGCGGTGTTGTTAAACAGGTACCCCCCGGTTTGGCCAATGAAGGAAACACCCAGGTCAAGGGTCTTATACCGTAAAAGGCTATTAAAGCCGAAGTTGAATTTGGGAATAGCCCCCTGAAAGATCTCCCTGTCCGTCGAGAATATATCCTTCCCATTTTGGTCGTAGCCCAGGTGCTTTAACATATAGAATGAACCTGCGGCATAGCCATTTTTATAGATGTTGGCGGTTACACCGGAAAGCCCCGGACCAGAGATGCTACCGGAATACAATTCGGAAACAGGAAGGCCCTCGACGACGTTTTTCAGGGTAGAACCGTTTACATCGACATTCCATGAGAGGTCTTTCTTGCTGATGACTTGAGAACCCAGTGTAATCTCAAAGCCCTTATTCACGATCTCGCCACCCACATTCGCCCATACGGTACTGGTGGGGCTTAATGGGGGCGAAGGGATATTCAGGATAGGATCTTTTGTGGCTTTGTTATAATACTCCAATGTACCGTACAGTTTGTTCTTAAAGAGCTCGAAGTCAACGCCAAAGTTGTATTGTTCAACCAGTTCCCATTTAAGATCGGGGTTGGCGGTACGGTTCACTACAAGTCCATTCACCAGGTTGGTGCCATCCAGGTAATATCCAGAGGCCGCTGACAATGAATAGCTGGCCTGGGTAATTTTGTTGGGCACTTCCTGGTTGCCGGTTTGTCCCCAGCTGGCGCGCAGTTTCAGACTTCTGATCGCCGAGACATTTTTAAGAAACGATTCTTTGGTAAGGTTCCACCCCGCTGCAAAAGAGGGGAAGTAACCATATTTGTTATTGGCGCCAAAACGGGTAGAACCGTCTGCGCGAAGAGATGCAGTAACCAGGAACCGGTTGTCATAATTATAGTTCAAGCGTCCGAAGAATGATTGCAGCTCGTTCTCCTGGGCGTACCCGCTGGGAGCACTAGGTATTCCGGAATAACCCGGATTGTACATGGGTGGTACGCCTGCACCCAGTGCAGCAATGTTCTGCGTACCGAAAGCCGTACCCGAGAAGTCGAACTTTTGATAGGAAAACCCACCCAATACCTCCACCTGGTGTTTTTGGATATCCAGATCATAGGTGAGGTAATGTTCCAGCAACGTTGACAAAGATTTCAGGTCGTTTTGTACATAGGCACCCTGGGGGGTTCTGTCGGTAACGTTGGGGTAGATGGTCGTATTACGCTCTGAAGCTGTTTTATCGAGCCCCAAATTGAAACGGTAGTTCAATCCTGGCAACAAACGCAATGAGGCTTCCACATTGCCCAATACCCGGAAAGTATTGGTTCTGTCGTCATAAACGCTGAGCACGTAGAGGGGATTGAACAACTGGATGATGTTGAAATTGGTAAAATTGCCGGTAGAATCATGTACATTCCAGGTGGGATTGGCCATCAGGGCATACATCATAAACTGTCCGTCTGACCCGGCGGTATTTCCGTTGGGTATGCCACTTTCATCGATATTGCTGGCGGTCAGGTTCATTTTAACGACCAACCGCTTGTTGTCGAAGAAGGACTCTTCGGCATTCAACCTGCCGGTCGTCCTATGGAAGTCGCTATTCTTTACAACACCATCTTGATCGAGGCGGGAAATCGATGCCGTATAGCTGCCTGTAGCGGAGGTTTTCGCAAACGACAGGTTGTGGTTTTCTACAAAGCCGTGGCGGAAGATCGCATCCTGCCAATCGGTATTGCCGCCGTGATCGAAAGCCGGACTGGTTATTGCCTTCCGGTATTCCGAAGCGGAAAGCACCCGTATCTTCCTGATAACGGAAGAGGTACCCACATACGTATCGTAGGTTAACGAGGGGTCGCCCTTTTTACTACGTTTAGTGGTAATGAGCACCACGCCGTTAGAACCCCTGGCGCCATAGATGGCCGCAGCAGAAGCGTCTTTTAATACCGTGATGGTTTCGATATCGCCTGTATTCAGAAAGTTCAACGGATTCTTGGCATCGGTGCTACCCATACCCAGATCAGGGCTGCCGGCGCTCACGTTATCGTTGCTCAGGGGCACGCCATCGATCACAAAAAGCGGTGTGCTACCGCTGCGGATAGAGCCTACGCCACGGATGAATACGTCAACGCCGGCACCGGGTTCGCCGCTTGATTGCGCGATGCGTACACCCGCCACCTTACCCTGAAGCATGTTGTCTGCAGAAATGGTAACCCCTTGTCTTATATTATCGGCCTTTAACTGAGTTAACGAACCGGTTAAATCGGCCTTTTTACGACTCCCATAACCGACCACTACCACCTCTCCAAGCTGGCTGTTACCAATGGTCATGGTCACCCGCAAGGATGTACCGCTGACGGTTACCTCCTGGTCGTTGTAGCCCACAACAGTGATCAGGAATTTTTCGCCCTCGGCCGCAGGCAGGGAAAATTCTCCCTTTTCGTTGGTCGTCGTCGTTTTCTTGGAGGAAAGCGATCTAACGGTGGCGCCGGCAATAGGTGCGCCATCTGCGCCGATCACTGTTCCTTTAACGGGCTCCCTTGGGGTAACCTGGTAATACATAGTATGGCTTACCATATTAGCCCGGGAAAGGCTAATACACGACAAGCATACGCCTACCATAAATAGAGATCGAATGTTCATGCGTAATTGTGTATTTATATGCGCATACACAAAACGGCATTCAAACCCCTAGTGCGTAACAATTTGTTAATAGCCCGGATTCTGGATCAAGGTCGGATTGAGGATCAGTTCGCCGGAAGGAATGGGGAAAATGCGTTTGTTAGGGTCGGCATCCGTTTTGTAGCCCCAGGAATTCTCGTATTTTCCAAACCGAATGAGATCGATGCGGCGGGTATTTTCCCAGTTGAGTTCGAGGGCCCGCTCCTTCAGCATGTCGTCGAGACTCAGCGCTGACAGAGGGGCTGCGTTGCGTGTGGTCCTCAGCTGATTGACGAGGCTAAGGGCGGTAACGCCGTAAGTGGGTGCGGCACCGCGGAGAATGGCTTCCGCCTTCATCAATAAAATGTCCGCATAACGGAATACGGGAACGTCGTTACTTTGATTGCGATCGGTGGCTGTCACGTCCGGATAATATTTCAGATTCCGGATGCCTTTGGCCTTGCCGAGCTCATCCCCGCCCACTTCGAACTTAGCGGAGTCGCGGAGGGTAAGGTCCGGTGTGAAGGTAAGCTGATAGGCCACCGGCGTGCTACCGTCAGTCCCGGTGTAGGTGTCGTCCAGGCCGACCTTGGTGGTGTTGATGATGATCGGGTTACCGGAGAAATCGTACTGTTTGCCGGTGAGCCAGAGGGCGGTTCGCACATCGTTGGTATCACTGAACTGGGCATAGTAGGACGGGATGGTGCTGACCGGATTGCTCAAACGATAGGAAAGACCATACTTCTGTTGTAGGGCAGGATGCAGTGAATACCAGTTGTATTGTTCGCCCTGTGCGCTCGCATGGTCATAGGGGATAGCGAAGATGAATTCCGTCATCTGTGGGCCATTGTCGGGGTAGAACATTTTTGCGTAGTCCGTGGCCAGGCTGTATTTACCGGACATGATGACGCTGTCGCAGTACGTCACCACGTCGTTGTACCGGGGCTTGCCGGTATAGACTTCGGCGTTGAGATACAATTTTGCCAGCAGGGCATACGCGGTGTAGGTGTTGGGCCGGCCGTATTGGGTCGCGTCCGTAGCCGTACCCAAAGCGGGTAATGCGGCTTTGACTTCGGATTCGATAAAGTCGAACACTTCGGACCGGCTTTTCTGAACCGGCGTTGTCGTATCGCCGAACGTGGTGTAAACGGGGATGTTCCCATAGGCGTCCATCATGAAGAAGAACATCAGCGCCCGCAGGGTCCTGATCTCGGCCGCGTATTTGGTTTTGACCGGGCTGTTCGGGGAAGAGGCGAAGAGGGCCAGTATCTGGTTACAAGTGCTGATGGTGGAGAAGCCCCAGGTCCAGGTATCGGACATGATGGGATTATCAGGCGTCCAGTTGTGGTAGTGCATCTGTTGGTAGCGGCCGCCGTCATACCAGCCACCCGCACGGCTGGGCAGGATGGCTTCGTCGGTGCTCAGGGTCTGTTGCTCCCAGTAAGAAAGGCAGTAGTTACCCCGAAGGCCGATATAGGCCGGGCCGGCGGCAAGGATGAATTGGGCGTCGGTCGTGGGGAAGGTGGCAGGGGTCAGTTGATCTTCTACCGGTACGTCTATCTTGGTGCAGGCGCTGAGCAGAAGGATGGCTGCCAGAATGCGGAATTGTTTCATAGATCAAGGTTTAGTCCGAACAGGAAGCCCCTGGTCCGGGGATAGTAGTCTTTGTTGTCGACGCCGGGGGTAAGGCCACTGAGGAATACTTCGGGATCGATCCCGCGATAGCCCGTGAGGATGGCCAGGTTATTCCCGGACACATAGAGACGAAGACCGCGCATCCCTTTGAATAAGGCCGGAAAGCTGTATCCCAGCGTCACGTTGTCGAGGCGCAGATAGGAAGCGTTTTCCACATACCGGTTCGAGTAGATGTAAGCGCTGATATCATTTGGCGACTCGTGGGTGGAAAACACCGGGAGGTTGTAATTAGTGACCTCGTCCGGGCGATTGAGATCGGCGAGGGTGGCATCCATAACCTTTGCCCCCAGGGAGGCCCTTACGAAGACATTCAGATCAAACCCCTTCCAGGTAAGGGTATTGCCCCAGCCGATCAAAAATTTCGGCTGGGCGTTACCGGCGTAGTGGTAATCCACGAAGTTCTGTGGCGCCAGGGTGATCCTGCCGTTCGCATCATAGAACTGGGTGACACCGGACGCATTCTTACCCGCATACCTGAAGGTGAAGAACTGGCCTACGGGTTTTCCCGACTTGAGAATCTGTACATAAGAACCCGTTTGCCCCTGTCCGTCCGGAGAGGCCTCGAAGATGGAATCGAGCTTGAAGATGTTATTGGAGAGAGAGACCAGCTTGTTGGCATTATGCGCGAGATTGAAGGATGTAGTCCACTGGAAGGAAGCGCTCTTCACCGGCGTGGCATCGACGGTCAGTTCGAAGCCTTTGTTGGAGATGGCCCCAACGTTGGCCGTATAGGTAGACACAAAATATTGGATCGTGGAGACGGGGTAGTACCAGATAAGATCGCTGGTCTCTTTGTCATAGTATTCGATGCTGGCTTTGACGCGGTCTTTCAGCAGGGCGAGATCGACGCCGATATTGAACATGGCCGTCTTCTCCCATTTGAGATCGGGGTTTGCATTCTGGGAAGGGCCGATCGCATTGACGAAGGTCCCGTTGTAGTAGAACGCCCCGACGGAACTATATTGAACTTTCGAAATAAGCGGGTCGAATCCGAGGGAGTTTCCGGTGATCCCGTAGCTGATCCGTCCTTTCAGATCGCTGAACAGTTTCTGGGACTTGAGAAAGGATTCGTCGATGGCGCGCCAGGCGAAGGAGGCAGAGGGGAAGGTAGCCCAGCGGTGGTTGACGCCGAAGGCGGAGGAGGCATCCCGGCGGAGCGACAGCTGCAGCAGGTATCTATCCTTAAAGCTATACTTTGCGCGGGTGTAGAAAGAGATGAGCCGCAGTTTCTCGTATTGATCGGTCCCCCAGTCATTACGGTAGTTGCCGATGGGGCTGCCCAAACCGATGTTGGTGTAGCCGAGCGTGTCGGTAGGGAAATTCTGGTTGCTCGCCTGAAAGCCATTGCCGGTGACATCTTCCTGCCAGCTGTATCCGCCCAGCACGTTGATGTCGTAGTCACCAACCCGCCTGGCGAACGTGCCGAAGGTTTCGAGCATTTTTTTCGAGCTCTCGTACGAAGAGCGATAGGCCTGACCATTGAGGCCCGTCTTTAGCGTATACTGGCTCGTATAATAGGTCCCGCTGTTATCCTGGCCGCTTTGGGAGGTCAGGTTCAGGTCGTATTTAAAGCCAAAGGGGAGAATCACCTGTGCCGTTCCGTTGAGCAGGGTGGTCTTGTTCTCCAGATTCTGCCAGGCGTTGTTTTGAAGCGAAACAGGGTTATAGTATTGCACCCGCTGCAAATTCTCTGTATACGTCCCATCGGCCTTTTTCACGGGCACGGTAGGAAGATAGCGCAACATATTGTACAGAATGATGCTCTGGTCAGGCAGCAGGTCGGAATTGCTGGTGGAAGTGCTAACGGACATCCCCAGCTTCAGATGATTCTTCAGGGCGCGTTGTTCGATGCCGACCCGGCCGATGAGGCGGTTCAGGCCGGTATTTCTTAGTATTCCTTTGCTGTCGAAGTAGTTGACCGAGGCATTATAGGTGAGGTTACCCGAGCCTCCACTGAGGGAGACATGCTGATTCTGGGATACGGCCGTTTGGGTAACGGCTTTCTGCCAATCGGTGTTGGCCCCCTGGTCGTCGGAAGGGTCGAGGGCAAGATTGTTCTTTGACAGATAAGCCTTAAGCTGGGCGGCGTTCATCATATGGATCTTTCGGGCGACATTTTCCACCGATACATACGTGTTGTAATTGACCAGGGTCTGCGCCAGGCGGCCTTTTTTTGTCGTGAGAATGATCACCCCGTTGGAAGCCCTTGTGCCATAGATGGCAGTTGCCGACGCATCTTTCAGCACTTCGATGGTGACGATGTCGTCCGGCGATATGAGGCGGATATCCGCGCCGGGGATCTCATCGACAACATAAAAGGGTTCCTGGGCGGCGCCCGGACGCAGGGTGGCAGGGCCGCGAAGGATGATCGACGGAACGCCATTGGGGTCGCCCGAGCGGGCAATGGTGAGGCCCGCCACCTTCCCCTGGAGCAGCTGCTCGGGACTGTTGAAATTGCCCTGGTTAAACTCCGATTTTTGGACGGTGCTGATGGCGCTGGTGAGCAATTTCCGGGACTGCCGGCCATACCCGACGACGACCACTTCGCTCAGATCGGTCCCCACCTTGTTCAGGGTGAGGTTGATCACGGTGGGAGCCGCCAGCGAGATCTCGACGCCGTGCACTTCCTTTGAAGCATAACCGACATAAGAGACCATCACGGAATAGGAGCCGGCAGTCAATGGGAGGGTGTACCCGCCTTCTTTGTCGGTCTGTACTGCCTGGTCGCCGGCTTTGATCGTGACGCCGGGCAAGGGCTCGGCCGTCTCCGCATCGGTGATGGTACCTGTCAGGAGCTCGGAGCTGGCATGGGCGGCGCCAGGTTTCTTGTGATAATTGGGATCAGCGGTAAGCACGACCAGGTTCCCTTTGAACGACCAGGTGAGTGGACTGCCCGTAAAGATCTTGTCGAGGACCTGGCTGGCCGTGGCCTCTTTCAACTGGAAATCGATATCTTTTGTATACAACGCGATATTCGCCTCGTTGTAGGAGAAGTTCAGGCCATATTGTTTTTCGATTTCTGCAAACGCCTGACGCAGGCTGGCATGTCCGAAGTGCACCGTTGCTTTTTTGCCGGCGTCCTGGGCCTGTAAGAGGCCCGGTATTGCAGACAGAGCAATGAACAGGAGTAGAAAATTTTTCATACTTCCACTTATTTTACCATTATGGATGTTCCCTCGCGGGTAAAGTGAACACCCGCCGTGAGGGCGAGGATATCCAGGGCATCCCCGAGGTTTTTGTTGTCGAGCAGGGTGGTGATCAGGATCTCTTCTTTTGCGGGGTCGCTGTATTGAAAACGGACCCTATAGTAGCGCTCCAATTCGCTGGTGACTTCTTTCAGGCGCTGGCGACGGAAGAAGAGGATGCCTTTGCGCCAGGCGCCGATCGCCGATGGGTTGGGGAGATCGGTTATTTCGGATTGCCGGGTAAGCGAGTCGTATTGGAGGAGCTGGCCCGGGGCGAGCGCGGCCAGGGGTGTGGCGGCGGGCGTGTTCAGCACCTGGACCTTACCGCTGGCTACTGCTATTGCGATGGAAGATTCGCCCGGGTAATAGCGGATGTTGAACTCGGTGCCGATATCCCGGGTGGAGAGCGCGCCGGTGATAACGGTAAATGGCCGGCGCTGATCGTGTCTCACAACGAAGTAGGCTTCTCCTTCCAGTTGCACGAGGCGGCTTTGGTCGTCGTTCTGCCCATAACGGAGCGTGCCTGCCGGACCCAAATAGACGCGGGTGCTGTCGGGCAGGAGGATCTCCCGGCGGTGGCCGGGCTCATTGTGCCAGGATAGCCATTGGACGGCCGCGCCATGGGACTGCCGCCCGGCGAATCGCGGGAACTGCCAAACGCCGACGGCACCTAAGACCAGGGCCGCAGCTATGGTCACCATCCGGCGGGTGATCCGAAGGACGGTTTTTTTGTTGTCTACAGGTATTGCGTGAGCGGCGCGGAATCTCGCATATTTCTCCTCAAGACCAGGCAGCGCTGGGAATTCTTGCCGGCCAAGTACCGCCCATTCCTCTTCCATAAACTGGTTCAGACTATCCCGGTAGGCTTCATCACGGAGATATTCCCTTATTTGGACTAACTGGTCCCGGGAACAATTCCCTTCGAGATACTTGAACAATAATTGCCGGTCGACTTCCTTCGAGACCATAGATATACTTTTCTTTATAGACATACACCGGCTGGGAGCCAAACCCTCAGCGGTAACAATTATTTAATATGGGGCTATAAGATAACAGAGGCGAGATATTGAAGCATCGCCACGCGGAGCTGTTTCAGCGCCGCCCCGATGTGGTTTTCCACTGTTTTGGGAGAGATCTTCAGTTTTAGAGCGATCTCATTGTAACTGAGATGGTCGTTTCTGTGGAGCAGAAATATCAGGCGGCGTTGCGGCGGCAGGTCGGAGAGGCTGTTGTGATAGAAGGTCTCAAGTTCCTTTGACAAGATCGGATCGTATCTACCCGGAGCATCCGCTGCATCGGCCGGCAGGGTTTCCAGCGAAAGCAGGCTGTCGATCTTCCGTTGCCAGTGATTGATCAAATGGTTGCGGGCCGCTGTAAAAAGATAATTCTCAAACGTTTCGGCGTGGGTAATAGCCGATCTCCGCTCCCAAACCCTGGTCAGGACCTCCATGGAGAGTTCCTCCGCCCAAAATTCGTTCTTTAGATAGCGGAAGGCGTAGCGATACAGCCGCGGGTAATAATAATAAAATACCTGTTCGAAGGCTTTCTCGTCCTTTTGCAGCCAGCGTTTGATTAGTTGGTGAATGTCCTCCATGTAACATGGGATTCGCCCTGCAAAATAGGTAACCTATGTGAACTAAATATTATGTCGGGAGACGGGGTGGCTACTCCCCGGATAACACTAGCTTTTTTTGCACGTATCTATACGCCTTTGCAAGAAATTACGTTCCATCGTACTCCGCGCAAGCGCAAGCGCTGAAGAGAAATGCGCTTTCGCAACCGGATAATTCCCCCGACGGAATTCAAGTTCACCAAGCGCAGCCGGGTAAAACGGGTAAGAAGAAAGGCGATGAAGGTCATGGATAACGCCTATCTCCCGTAAACCCTGCTCTGGGCCATCCAGCTGCGCTATCGCAATCGCCCGGTTCAGTGCAATCACCGGTGAGGGATGGATAGCCATAAGCATGTCATAAAGCGACACAATCTGTTTCCAATCAGTATCTTCGCTCCTGGCGGCACTGGTATGCATTGCAGCAATAGCCGCTTCAATATGATATCTTGTCAGTTCTGTACCGGAGGCAGAAAGGTCAAGAAGCGCTTGTCCTTCCGCTATGAGGTTATGATCCCATAAAGACCGGTCCTGCTCAAAGAAGGAAACAAGATTATCCGAACCATCCAAACGAGCCGGCAAACGGGCCGCGTTCAGATACATCAACGCGGCAAGCGCATAAGATCGGGGGGTTACCAAAACAGGTTGCTCGATGAGTAAATTTATGAGCAGAATGGCCTCCTGACAAAGCTCCATGCGCACTGCCGCCTCGGGAGAGGAGCCATGATACCCTTCGTTAAAAAGCAGATATAACGCTTGCAGCACGGCGGAAAGCCTGGAGGGGAATTCCGTATCGTCAAGATCAAAAAGCGTCGTGGATTCCGCCAGTATCTTCTTTGCCCGGGTGATGCGTTGTTCAATAGCGGCATGACTGCTCATGAAGGCCTGTGCAATCTCCATTACATTGAATCCGCATAATATGTGCAATATCAGCGCAATTTGAGCCTCTTCAGAGATACGCGGATGGCAGCAGGAGAACATCATACGTAGCTGGGAATCTTTCACAGCGCGCGCGCTAAACGCCTCCTCAACTGTCGGGACCAGCGTCCATTCCGATTCAAGAAAGCGCGTTAGTTCCGGCTCGGCCGCTCTAGCCGTGTGTTTCCGGCGCAAGATATCCAAGGCCCGGTTCTTGGCAACGGTCATCAGCCATGCGGAAGGATTTTTTGGCAGACCGCGCAATTTCCATGTCTCCATAGCACGGCAAAAGGCGTCCTGCGTGACGTCTTCTGCCAATGCCAGGTTACCGACTCCGAAAAGCCGGGTTAACGCGGCAACAATTCTTCCGGATTCATGCCGGAAAAAATGTTCCTCAATTTCCATCGCCTAATTCCAGCGGTGCGATTGGACGTACCTCCACAGAACCGCCATCCTCAAAAATAGGGCATCCCAGGGAAAACGCCACGGCCTGCTCGATATCCTTGGCCACTATGATGCTATACCCTCCGACCACGTCTTTAGCTTCGGCATAGGGTCCGTCGATGACCTGCTTTTTTGCACCTTTCACCACCTTACCAAAAGGCTGCAAAGGCTCTCCGAGAGATTTCACATGGCCTTTGTCACTAAGATCCTTTAACCAGGTCATCCATTTGGCCGTTTTCTTCTGCATTTCATCAGGAGATGCAGGTTGTTCGTACCCTCGATAGAAATATACAAATTCAGTCATAGCGCTTTTTTTATGTTGATGTTTAAATTACTAATCCATGGCGCCCATGGTCACATTGACGGTCGTTCCCATCATGGCGCTTGCCTTGTCGGAAGCCACGAAGACCGCCACATTTGCCAACTCTGCCAGTGTCAGGAAGCGTTTGGGATGGTTCGTACCTGCAAGATAACCGGTGAACTGTTCCCAGGTTAAGCCCATCATCCCGGCCCTACCTTCGTATATTTCCGTTATTGTCTTTGTCTCCGGCATGGCGTGGGCTTGCAGACCGACCACACGGATGCCCTGAGGTGAGAGCTCAACCGAGAGGTATCGGGTAAGCGCCTCTTTGACAGCCTGTGACGGACCATAACCTCCGTTTGGCGTGCCTATTCTCGGCGGAGGGGCAGTAACGGTCATGATCACCCCGGATTTATTGGCGAGCATACGTCTTGCCGCTAAACGCGCAGTCAGAAAGTACGATGTAATATAACTCATGATCGGCGTCCAGAATTGCTTAAGATCCATATCGACCAGCGATGCCTCCAGATCCGGGGTCGGCAGGATCCCCATCGCATTAAACGAAATATCGATACGATCAGCACTAGCCATTACAGACTCAAGATGCTTATCTATTGCCTGCTCATCAAGGGCATCAATCTGCGCTGCCTCAGCATCGCCACCGGCAGACACAATATCCCTGGCCACCGCTTCCACAGGCGCCAATCGGTGCCCGGTTAAAAAAAGCTTCGCGCCTTCGCGTGCGAAAGCCCGGGCGACAGCGCCGCCAATGGCACCGCCTGCTCCATAAATTACCGCAATTTTTCCTTTCAATTCATTCATTATTATCATTTTAAGCGTTTAGAAATACACGTGAATACCTCACGCTGTACAAATAAGACGTTTGGAACAGCCGTTTCCCGACATTTTATTTGGATTATTTTTGGGCTGGTCGATCACGATGACCTCGGCAAAAAACGCTACATGAAATGGACGTATTTTCCATTGATTTTGCTCCTTTTGAGCGCCTGCCAGGCCTCCCGTCCCACGCCGGAGGAGGCTTTGCGGGTGAGATTGGACTCCGTGCTGACCCATGTATGCGAGGTCTATGACCTTCCCGGGCTGGCGGTAGGGGTCATCAAGGGAGATCAGGTCGTCTACGCCCGAGGGTTTGGTCTTAGAAAATTGGGTACCCCGGACCCGGTCAATACGCAATCCTCCTTTCACATGGCTTCGGTGTCCAAGCCCTTTGTCGCCATGGCCATACTGCAATTGGTGGAAAAAGGGCAAGTGTCCCTGGACGCTCCCCTGATCCGGTATATACCCTATTTCACGATGGCCGATCCAAGGTATACGAAGGTCACCATCAGGCAAATGCTGACGCATACCTCCGGCTTCCCGGATGTAAAGGATTATGGCTGGGACAAACCCCAATACGATGACGGTGCGCTGGAACGGTATATCAAGGACAGTGTGTCTCGTTGTACGCTGCTCTCCGATCCCGGGACACAATTCGCATACAGCAATATGGCGTACGACGTCCTGGCGGGCGTGGTCGCCGCAGTCAGCGGGACCACCTTCGAAACCTACATGAAAACGCATTTATTCGATCCTTGCAAGATGCGCAACAGCACCTTTACGGTGAAGGACATTCCGCCCGGCCTGGCCACCAGCCCTCACGTATTGGGGAACAGCTGCCATTTCGAGGTCAGCGACATCTACCCGTACAATCGCTGCCACGCCGGGAGCTCGACGCTGCATTCCAACGTAGAAGATATGCTTGCCTGGGAGCTGATGATCCTCCGGGGCGGCGAGGGAGTCCTGTCACCGGGGAGCCTGACCATGATGCTCACCCCCCAGTATAAGTTTGACAGCAATAGCGCAGACGGCCTGGGCTTTTTCATAGATACCTGGAACCACAAAAAGCTGGTGAGCCATTCCGGGGGCGACGTCGGTTACTCGTCCTACGTGGGCATGATCCCCGAAGATTCCGTGGGTATTGTCTTTATGAGCAACCTGCACCGGTTCGTGCCCTATGAAACCCTGACCTATCTTTTGATCAACACCATATACAATTATCCTTCCCCGGAGCTCAGGAAGCCCATCACCTCCGTCATAGCGCCCCTCATTTGCACAGAGGGTTTCGGGAAAGCCCGCCAAACCTACTTCCAATTGAAGAGGGACAGCGTAGCCGCATACGACTTCAATCCGGATTGGCTGAATGCGCTGGAATTATCCTACAGGCGTCTCGGCAATGTGCAGGTGGCGAACCAGGTGCATGAACTGTTGCACTAAGGTTTATTGGCCGGATACTTAATAACCTGTACCTTTACCGAATGATAAACACCGACAACAGGCAGCAGGCGGTCGAAGCCGTGCTGGCCAGGCTAGCCATGATCGCCAAACCATCAAATCGCTTGGGCGTCTATGTCAGCCACAAACTCACGAACGACGGGGACTATGCCGTCACGCTGACCAATGGAAGAATTATGTTCTACGCGTCAGAGCTAAAAAGCCTCGGGGGGCTCCCCGATGTCCGCATCCCCGATATATTGGCGCGATTCATACCGCAACCCCAGATGACTTAGCTTTTAAACATCCAGTTTCCGCTCACCCAACCATTTCACCATGGCCGGATCCCGGTGATCGAAAAAGCTGCTCGTCTTCGAGTCCAGTGTGCCAATAGCGTCCACGTCGTCCATAGCCAGCTCAAAATCAAACACCTCAAAATTTTCCTTCATCCGTTCCTTGCGCACGGATTTGGGAATGGCCACGACGCCCCGCTGGATAAGCCAGCGCAAAACAACCTGCGCGATGGATTTGTGATACTTTGCCGCAAACGATGTCATTGTGAATCATCAGATCCATAAGCCGGTCAGGATGAAAATTACTTACACCGATGGCCTTTACCCTTCCTTCTTTATACAGGTCCTGCATCGCCCGCCATTCTCCATACACATCGCCATACGGCTGGTGAATGAGGAAAAGATCAAGGTAGTCCAATTGAAGTCGCTTAAGCGACCGATCAAAGGCGGCCCTGGTCCCGTCATATCCGTTGGATTGAATCCATAATTTGGTGGTGATGAACAGTTCCGCCCTCGGTACTCCGCTGCGCTTGATAGCCCTGCCTACCGCCTCCTCATTCAAGTAAGACTGCCCGGTATCGATGAGCCGGTAGCCCACGTTGATGGCGTCTACCACGCTCCGTTCACATTCCGCCAGGTCGGTCACCTGGAATACGCCAAATCCAAGGACAGGCATGTCAACACCGTTATTTAGTACTACTTTTTGCATACTCATTCTTTTTGTTCTACAAAGGTCCGTCAACTGGGTGGCCGATTAGGTAGATGGATTCCGGATCCTGATACCATTTTTGCTGATCGTTAATGCCCGCATCTCCGACGGGGTAATAATGGGTTCAAATATCCTCAGCATTTCGTCCGCGTATTCAAGCAACGCGTTGGTCATACCCCGAGCGAGTACCGGACCCTCAACTAAGTCCCCTTAACTTATTCCTATGCATCTTACCCCACTTCTCCATGGGCTTTACAACATCGTTAAGGCTTAAACAATACTCCGTGATGGTATACTCAATCTTCACGGAATAGCCATCCACCACTTCTCTTCGAATCAATAAATTTTCCTCCAGGTGCTTCAGCTCCTTCGACAATACCCTATTGGTTATTTTGGGAATGGAATTTAATATGTCATTAAACCGCTTATTGCCGTTGTATATTGAGAGAACAACCGGCAACTTCCATTTGCCGCCGATGACGAACATCGTATCCTGTATCGCCTTTACCTTCTCCCGAAATCGCTTTTCTTCCTTGTCTGTCATATCAGGTATCCTTTTGTATACAGGTATCAAATATATACCTTACTCCGCTTAGATTTGGAGTAAAAATGAAAACAATATTCATCACCGGCGCCTCGGCCGGTATCGGAAAAGCCACAGCAAAATTGTTTCAATCCAAAGGCTGGCATGTTATAGCGACGATGCGAACTCCCCAGAACGAACCAGAGCTTTCGCATTTGGACAATATAACGCTACTGCCTTTGGATGTCACCAACATCGAACAGATCAGGTCGACGGCTGAAAAAGCCCTGAATGTATACAACATTGACGTCGTAATGAACAACGCGGGCATTCCGCTTTTTGGCCCAATGGAAGTCTTTAGCGAGGAACAGCTATTGCAGCAGATAAACACGAACCTTCTGGGAACGATTCGTGTTACCCAGGCCTTCATTCCCTTTTTCAGGGTGAGAAAAAGTGGATTGTTCATTAACGTGACTTCCATAGCAGGATTGATGGCACACCCATACAGCAATGTGTACCATGCCACCAAATGGGGTATCGAGGGATGGAGTGAAAGCTTGTCCATAGAACTAGCGCCTTTTAACATCAGCGTTAAAACCGTGGAGCCGAGTGGAACAGCTACAAATTTCTTTCATATATCTGATGCCACCCTGGCCTCTCATCCAGCTTATGATGACTCCATAAAAAAAATGCTGAATAGCATCACGCTTAACTTTACTCCCGCACAGGTCGCGGAGGTCATATACGAAGCGGCAACCGATAACAAGGATCAACTACGCTACCTTGCCGGTCCAAACGCAGAAAAGGCCTACGGCAGGCGGCTGGAGATTGGCCCGGAAGCCTTTAGAAAGGAAATCAAACAATGGTTTCTTGGATTGTCAACTTAATGCTATTTTGGAGCAGACACAATAATCCGAGAGATGAAGTTCGAGCTCTTATGCACAGTAACAATGGTGATAAGTTCATGCACACCGCCAAAAGCAAACGAACCTATCCCGGCTGGTTTTTTACCGGAGAATATCAGAGCGGTGGATAGTCTCGTGGCCGCTTTTATGAACAAGTATAACATTCCAGGGTTGTCGTTCACCATTGCCAGAGACGACAGCATTAAAATCAAGCGGTGTTATGGCTATGCTGACAAAGACACAAAAGAATTGATGAATCCAGACAACCGTTTCCGGGTTGCCAGCATCGGCAAAACCTTTACGGCTACGGCCATCATGAAACTAGTCGAACAAGGAAAGTTGCACCTGCAGGATAAGGTCTTCGGAATAGGCGGAGTTCTTGGAACTACTTATGGAACCTATCCTTATAAAAGATGGGTAGAGGAAATCACGGTGGAGGATTTACTGGAGCATTTAGGTGGGGGATGGGCCGATGCCGGCTTTCATAAGATTGGGGACCAGTCTAATGATCGGGATCCCGTGTTCCTGCACCCAGAGTTGGACCTGGATGCGTTGATCAGTTGGGCAGTCGATCATCAGCCCCTTCAGCACAAACCAGGCACACACTTTCAATACTCTAATTTCGGGTTTGACCTGCTGGGGCGGGTGATCGAAAAGGCAACAGGGATGACATACGAAGAATATGTTCGCAGAACCGTATTGCAGCCTTGCGGAATAGCCGATATGCAGATGGGTGGCAATACCCTTGCTGATCGGTTGCCAGGGGAAGTCCGCTATTATGACAGTCAGAATGATCCCTACACCTTGTTTGACGCACGCAGATTGTATTCGAACGGAGGATGGATAGCCACGCCGACAGACCTGGTTAAATTCATTATGCGGGTAGATAAATTTCCGCAAAAGGCGGATATATTGGAACCGGCCACACTGGATACGATGTTCTCGGCGCCCGCGCTTAGCCCCGACTACGCCAAGGGCTGGCAAGTAAACAAAAACGATGAATATTTTCATGGTGGCGGCTTTCCGGGGGTCAATTCCCTACTGGTCAGGACACGCGATGGCTTTTGTTGGTCCATGATCGTGAATACATGGTCCCATGAAGTTGTCTTCGGCGGGAAGCTGGATCAGTTGATGCGGCAGATACGGCATGCTATACGCCGCTGGCCGACTGGCGAAATATAATTGTTGCTCAATTCATCACTTTCTGCAACGTCACCTCAGTCGAATCACCCCCAAGAACCCCCGTCATCACCACCATTCCCGTGGCAGGATCCCGCGAAAGCACGCCTTTAAAATCCGGCTTGCCCCCCG
The DNA here is from genome assembly GCF_004366355.1 of Dinghuibacter silviterrae. NCBI lineage: Bacteria > Pseudomonadati > Bacteroidota > Chitinophagia > Chitinophagales > Chitinophagaceae > Dinghuibacter > Dinghuibacter silviterrae. Next base: position 50,182 of record NZ_SODV01000001.1, read on the forward strand.
GGTTACGCCAGCTTATGCCAAGATGGTCTTTATCCATCTTATAGGTACCGCTCCATCTCCGCTGCGGCGTGTTGAACTCAAACACGCAGCCATCGTTAACTTCAAAATAGACGACGGTCAAAAGGCTATCCGAACAGCCAGTTGGGGCAAGAAAATGCTGGTTAACCTTGAGCTGTTTCACCTCGTATTTACCGGTCAGCGCCGGATGTCTATTGGGGTTGCCATGCATTGCAATCAACAGCAGCGGTATAAAAATAATGGAAAGCCGGATGGCGGCCTTCATATACCCCGGCATCTGCAAAGAAGCAATATTATTTGACGCCGCAAAGAAAAACGCTTTCAATCGATTGAATTCCAGGAATAGAAAATACAACGCCCCCAACATCATGATAGACGCGTGTACCACCACACTCTGGCCAATGTCATAAAAAATATCCATCAGCAAAATATTCGCCAGCACCGGCAAAAGGATAAACACCCCCACCAACGTGGTCCGCCGGAAAAGCAATAGCATGGCGCCGGCTATCTGCAAACCGGCAATGATACAGCCAAAAAGATAGGAATGACTAAAAAAGCTCCAGAACAACTCGGAAGGCGTAAAACTTCGATACGGACGATCCGCCCAGTTCCCCGGTATGACCAACTGCAGGTGACAGATCTTTTCCCAACCAAACGATGCCAGATCATACGCCACCCCGTACCGGATCAATCCTTGCCAAAAAGCGAGCGTACCCGGGCTATTCTTCTTTCGCGCCTGCCATATAAAAGCGTAAATAACTGCAACAAGCACGATAAGGAATTCGATTAAGGACATTGTCCTGATGGGCACCCATTGTCGAAAAAATGTAACGCCCTGCCGAAGTAAAAAAGCACCAACGACCAGACCCGCAAGCAGGCAGGTGATGAATTTCTTGAAAAAGGGAATTTTCTGCATATAGCTTTGGTTGGCCTGGAAGTAGCACACATTCCATGCCGACCGGGGCCAGGCTGTCATCGTGACATTCTTTACCTTATTCTTCGGACAATGCAAGCGTCACAGCGAGCGAGTCCATATAGTCACGCCAATGCACAATCTTCCTGTCCTTGATGGTAATTATAGAACAAAACCTGTTGTTATAAGGCTTGCCTGCCGGGGTAATCCCATGAACCGCGTATTCCAAAACGATAACCCCGGGGGTGGCGCACTTATGCACCACAAGACCGTCCGCAGACGTAAGCTTCATGCTGTATCCGCCAAACCAATCCATATACTTCTTCCGGCCCTTGATGATTTCAGGGAATCCCGGAAAACGGTATAAGAATTCAAAGTCGGCATCTTCTGCAACTGCATCCCAAAAATGCGCCCCATCGACCTCTCCCTCAAGCCCCTTCATAATAATACTGTAGAACGGTTCGGCTTCCTTTTTGAAGGCCGGATGATTTCTATCGATCATAACTTGGATTTGACAAACCCCGTATACGGTCTATTCCGCAGCATCGCCACCGTCCGGTCATAACTGAAAAGGTAATGACCCACCAGTATTCCCGCCAGAAACCAAGCCCCGGTATTATATCCCAGGTCTTCCAGTGCCCAGACCGCCCAGGCAAATAATGCCCATTCGAGCAGTAAGCGAAGCGGTCCCGGAATGGCCACCGGCGCCGGACGCGGGTCATTTGGAATGCGGAAGACACCCCAAAGTATCGCTGCCATGACCGGGAAAGCAATAGAGGCAGCGATACCCTGCCAACCCGTAAAACCATGGTAGCCCCAATATGCTATGACGGCCAGCATGACCAACTCCAGCAGGAAGCGCAGCACAAGATTTAAGGGATGAGTATTCATTTGCGTAAATTACGAAACTTTATATTCAAGAATGTCCGCCGGCTGACACTCCAACACCTTGCAAATGGCTTCAAGGGTGCTGAAACGAATGGCTTTTGCTTTGCCGGTCTTCAGGATGGAAAGGTTGGATAGCGTCAGGCCGACTTTTCCTGAAAGTTCGTTGAGCGATATTTTCCGCTTCGCCATCATGACGTCAAGGTTTACGATAATCGGCATGACTTAGACGGTTAATTCGTTTTCGGTTTGGAGGTCAATCCCTCTTTTAAAGATCTGTGCGATCACGTAAATGGTCACGCCCATGAACAGCCATACATCGGCTCCGCCCAGGCGCAGGTCTTGTAGATCGGGTAACTTTACACCTTTTGACACAAGCCACTCGGTATATTTGGTGCCAAACCACGAGAACAGGCCAATCAGTAGGGACAGGTAGGACACCCTGAAAAGGAATCGGCCCACGTTTTTGCTAAATGGCCGGGCGATGTCCAGCTTATTATTGTGCAGGATGTCAATGATCAAATAAAACAAAACGGCTCTCATAACGGATACAAGGCTTATTTGTACCATCTCCGCGAGAAAGTATCCGCGGTCGTAATCATAAAGACTCGAAAGATCGAGCCCGGGCCAGGATCGATGCGCGTTGACCGGGTTTATCTCCAGCGTATAAATGGTGCTGAAGATGAACCCACCGGCTTCGATACTGACACCTACGAATATGATCCAGGCAAGGACATATAGGACTTTTAGCGTTTTTGTAGTGCTTATTGTCATATCAATGGGGTTTGATAGCACTAAAGTAATAAATATTTATTGATAAGCAATAAATATTTATTACAAATCAAACATTATTTTCCCCAGCACAATCCTCCCCGGCAGCCCATACGAACTGGCCGTCAGCATATTACCCGACAGATACAACGCCCGGTAGCTCCGTACATTCAGGAAATTGACCGCATCCAGTTGCAAGTCCACCTTCCACTTTTTGAGGCGGTATTTAACCGACGCATCCGCAAAGAAATATTGGAGGTCCGGATTGCCCTGGCTACGCGTAAAATAGTGCTCGCCGGACAGCTTGAACTGCATACCAGACAAAAGGTTATAATAAATAGCACCCTGCTGCTGCAACTGGTCGATTTCAGGCGCCAGGGCGGCCGCGGTCTGAGTCCCCGTGAGCTGATAGCTGACATTCACCTGGTCGCTCAATTTTGTTGTTGCAGCAAAGACCAGCGTCCAGACAGTAGTATTAAACGGCAGGAACGCGCCGTTTTGTACCTGGACGGAGTGGCTATTCTGCCATTTTACTTCTCCGGTGAAGGTGGTACGCAAGGGAAAAGAATACTTGCTGATACTTCCATCTGCCGTCCAGGAGCCGGTGGTGTTGGCATAAGGCAGGACAACCTGTTGTTGAAAGCTATCGGTGATGACGCCCGATGTGATATTGTTGGCGTGGATGCGCTCGTAGGAGACAGCCAAACTATAGAAAAACAGCGTCAGCGCTTTACGGTGACTATACCCCGCCGCCATCAGTTGATCCTGCTTAAGCGTCAGGTCGGCATTGTTGGCAAAGAGCGTCCGGTAATCCTTCAGGATATAGCCATGATAAATGTCTTCGACAGTCCCGGTCTGATGGCGATAGTGGTAAAGTAAAGTCACGAAATCCTCCCTACCGGTCTTATATTTTATACGCACTTGTGGATCGAAGAAGAGTTTTGCCTGGCGCTTATCCAGCGCATATCCGGCATCCGAATAGTCAATCTGTTGAAAGATCAGCGGCAAGGTCAGGTTGGCGTTGAGGTTGTCACCCGGTATATCGTAGGCAGCCTGGCCATACAACCTTTTTTTGTCCCATGCAACATGATTGGTCGAGCTGTCAATGGCCGGGCTTAAGTTCGATGTCAGCATTTGGGACTGAATACTGCCCCCGGCCATAAAGCTTTTCGTGCCGATATTACCCGGGATCAACCACGAAACATAATTATTGGTATACCAGGTGGGAACATTCACCGTCTGGATCAACAGCGAGTCACTATACGAAGGCCCGATCGACCGGCTTTCCGGCTCTGACGTACGGCTGATATAGGAATAGGCCTGGACAAGATCCTTCGATCCCAGCGGGGCCATCAGGTACAATTCATTGGAAAAGGTACGGGGCTGATCCCTGAGGACCTGGTGAACGGTCGGGCCGTTGGTGTTCAGATCCGAATAATCCGCCCACCGGTTGTCCTCCAACAACAGCGCGTCATTCACGTATCTTTTATCCTTATTGACGTTGAGGGTCAACTGCGCATGAAGCAAATTTGGATGAAAGCGGTTCTGCTGCGTTTCGGCATACTGCAGGGTATCCCCCGGGAGGAAGACGCTTGTCCGCTGACTGTAATCCCGCTTTTCTATGTCATGCAGATAAGATGCGTTGACGCGCAGTTGCAACCCGTTCTTCAGGTTGACAAGGTTATTGAGGTTCAATAAGCCGGACTGGTTAAAAAAATACCGGTTACGCGCCAGGGCCGGATCGTTTACCGATCCAAGGGAAAGCAGGGCTGCCGGCGGATCATTGCCGATGCGCAGCTTATAGTCGGCAACATTATGCGACACCAGCTCCTGTTGCAGGTCCTCCCCCGTATTGTTCCCTTTCAGATAGTCGATGGCCTTATACTTGTCTTTTACCAAAAGGGCATTCAGGTCCGCATCATAGTTACCGGGCAAGCCCGTACCAGCCGTCTCCTGTCCCAGCAAGCGGGCCTTGGCGCCCTTTTTGAACGTCAGGTTGAGGGCTACGTCGTCACTCTTGACCTTGTTTTGCAATACCTTCACCGGCTGGTGATTGTCGATCACCTGCACCTGGTCGACCACCCCCTGGGGAATGGTATTCGTGGCAATCGTATACTTGTCGTCGAGCAGGTTGTCGCCCCCCAGGTATACACCGGAGACCGGCTTGTTGTTATAGCGGATCGTTCCATCGGAAGCAACCGAAATTCCCGGCAACCGCCGGATCACATCCCCAATCACCCGGTCTTGGGCGCTGCTAAAATCGCTTACTTTATAGCTCAGCGTGTCCCCGCTGGTGCGTAGTCTTGGCCCCTTGGCATGAATGATGACCGACGGTAACCGACTCGCCGAGACCGCAAGCGTAAAATCAGCGACCCCGGTCGACCAGGAAACCGCCCGACGCTGCGTACTGTATCCAATGCAACGAGCTTCCAGGTACAGCGTGTCTGCCCGGAGCCCGGACGGAAGCCGCAAGGCATAATTTCCCCTGGCATCTGCGGTTGTAAACGCCATGATGACACTGCCTTCCGCGTTCCTGAGGTTAACGCTGGCGTAAGACACGGGGCTACCCGTGCTGTCCATGACCGTGCCTTTTAACACCTGGGCATCCGCGGACAGCGACAACAGGATAACCGCAAGCAGAATGACCGGTTTCATGGCTTTTCCGGTAATTCGATCGGGTTATTGATCACCGGACCCGCCGGACGTGCCTTAATATCGACGCTCATCCTCGGGCCATTATCCCCGGCCATACCGCCGTTGTGCGCCGCCATCGCCGATTGTGCAAAGGCATTGGGGTCCTTTTTGTACGCTGCCTGCAGTTTGGCAAATTCCTTGTCGGTGGTCTTTGTCGCATTTTCGGGAAGACTGATGAGATCGGGGTCTCCGTTAAAGTCAATTCCAGGCATGGGGGGCGGGCCGCTTTGATCACTATCGTTAGCTATTGCCGCTGCCTTTTCAATCCCGTCGAAAAGAAACTGGACATCCCTCTTTGTATCATAGGCTTCGACGATCACCCCCGGCAGGCCGCCCAATTCCCAGGGACCGGTGTGCAAAGGCAAATCAGGGCAAAACCAGGCGATATAATCCCTTCCTTTGAAATGACCCGTTGCCTTTTGGCAGTGAAGACGGCCAAAGGTGGCCGTATCACCGGTCACCTGCCAGGCAATAACAGGCAAGGGATCGGTCACCAGGAAGCTGCCAAACAGCTCCTCTTTCCGCACCAATTGCCCGGTATTCGGGAATTGAAAGTACTCGCTTCCGGTACCGGCGACATGTATATTGAACATGATGGGTCCGCCCGCCGCGGCCGCAGCCGCTGTCCGGTACTCCTTTTTTGTCTGGGCAATCCACCGTTGCCTGTCATAGCTCCTGTACACACTGGCATTTTTACCAATGGCCAACACCATGTCCTCTTTATAGGGATTCGCGCGGTCCGACGTATCCCGTACATGAGAAAACTTGTAGTGAAGGAACAACAGTGCAGTGTCCGGCTGCTGAGCCCGGGCGCCAGGGGCTGAAAGGATGATCCCCGCGCTCAATAAGATTGACCATTTCATAGCTGTTATGATTTTCGGACAATTTTATAACACGGGGCGCCCACGGCAAAAGCGGTGTGATGAACAAGTGGGATTTGTGATGTCCGCCATCGGATCTCAAAAATGGCGTGTTCATAACAATCCTCCCCCGGGGGACCGGTACTTCCATTAACTTCGTCAATATGCGCCGCAACCCGGTCAGATATATCATCCAGGTCATCATTCATGTCCTATTTTGGACGGGGGTATATTATACCCTGAAGGCACTGACGACCACTTCTTTTGGTATGGTGCTCAGGAACGGAGACAGGGGCACTCAAAAAGTGGATATCCAGTTATCATTCCCTTATTCATGGATAGTGCTCGGGTTCCTTATAGTCCTGTTTTATACCAACACCCTTTGGTTGTTTAAACAGGTGCTCAGGTATAAAAGCGCCGCGGGCCGGGTAGCAGTCATCGCCAGCTGGTGTATCCTGCTCTTTACCATAAACTTCCTGGTGATCCGTTGGCGCATCAACGTTGACAATGCCCCCTATATCATCAGCCATCAGCAATTTTCGGGCGGGAAAGACTCCCTGCCCAAAATGACATTCAACTCGGCCCTACCATCGGCCAAACTTCCGGACCTCCCTTCTCCCCCGGACGTACCCGTGTCTCCGGTAGACAACTGGCTGCACATGCAGCTCGTTATTGCCCTGATTTTTCTTTCGGTGCTGGCGGTTGCCATAGCGCAGTTCTTTATAAAGGAATGGATACGGAACGATCTGACACGAACCCAGGCCGAGGCCCAGCAGCTCAGTACCGAAATCAAGTTCCTCCGGTCACAGGTAAACCCCCATTTCCTGTTTAACACGCTCAACAACCTTTTTTCCATGGCCCAGAAAAAAGGCAACGACGAGCTGGCCGACGGCATTTCAAAGTTGTCCGGTATGATGCGCTATATGATCTATGAAAGCAACACCGAGCAGGTCTACCTCCAAAAAGAGATCGAATACCTGAAGAATTGTATTGCGTTACATAAACTTCGCTATGCCGGCGGTGAGGTGGAAGTCGCCTTTAGCTATCCCCCGCCGGGGGCGATCGGAGAAGTGCAGATTGCACCCATGCTTTTCATCCCGTTTCTCGAAAACGCTTTTAAGCATGGCATCGCGATCGGCGAACGCTCCTGCATCACCGTGACCATCACCGCCGGCGCCGGAAAGCTGAACTTCACCTGCGAAAATACCGACCATAGCCATGTCAGGCGGCTGGAAGAAGAGAAGACCGGTATCGGGCTGGCCAATGTGCGTCGCCGCCTGGAACTGGTCTATCCCGGCCGATATGCGCTATACGCCGGGCCAAAAGACGGGAAATATCTTGTACACCTTCAAATCGCATACTCATGATCACGTGTATCGCCGTGGATGACGAGCCGATGGCGCTGGAGGTGATCGAACGCTACTGCGCCAAAAGCGAACTGGTAGACCTGAAGGCTGTATTTCGCGAGCCCATAAAAGCAGTCGAATACCTTGGCCGGGAAAAAACGGACCTGGTCTTTCTGGACATCAACATGCCGGATATCAGCGGGATGCAACTGGTACAAACCCTGTCACCAAGACCAATGATCATCTTTACCACCGCCTATAGCCACTATGCCGTGGAAAGCTATAACCTGAACGCCGTCGACTATCTTTTAAAACCGATCACCTTCGAACGATTCCTCGCCTCGGTCAACAAGGCGATCACAGCCCTTCCCGCCAGGGATTACGACCGGAATATTTTTATAAAAAGCGGCCCGCAAACATACCAGGTCAGCCTCAGGGAAATCCTGTACCTCGAAAAGGATGGGAATTACATCAATCTGTACCTGAAAGACAGAACGATCCTCATCCGCGAAAGCATGGGGGATATATTCGACCTGGTACCTGCTTCGGACTTTGTCCGTGTCCACAAGTCGTATGTCGTGGCCATAAAACATATTGCCATGATAGAGGCCTACCAACTGACGGTCAATGGCAAAAAGATACCTATCGGCGCCACCTATCGCGAATCGTTGCGCTCCAGGCTCGGGATCAGTTAAACGACGCCCTGAATTCCAACGGACTTTGGCGGGTCTTACTCTTAAACAGCTTGCTAAACGAGGCCGGATGCTCAAAGCCCAATTCATAGGCGATTTCGCTGATGGACAGCTCCGTGGTGGAGAGTTTTTCCTTGGCTTTCTCAATAATCACTTTATGAATGTGCTCCTGCGTATTCAACCCCGTCAATGACTTGAGCAGGCCCCGGAGATAATTGGGTGAAATGTGCAGACTTTCAGAAATGTATTGTACGGTGGGCAACCCTTCCGTTGCCAGTTTGTTGCTGTCTACATAGTCGTTGAGCAGGTCCTCCAACTTTTCCAATACGCCACTATGGGTTATTTTACGCGTGATAAACTGACGATTGTAAAACCTTTCCGCATAAGTAAACAACAATTCCAGTTCGGCAACAATGATATTCTGGCTGAATGCATCAATATTTGTCTTGTACTCCTGCTGAATGTTCTTAATGATACTGACGATTTTCTTTTCCTCTTTTGGCGCCAGATGCAAGGCCTCATTGGCGGAATAATCGAAAAAACCATACTGTTTAATCGTCTTCGCCAGCTTCGTCCGCCATAAAAAATCCGGATGTATCAATATAAACCAGCCGGACATTTTGGATAACCGTTTTCCTAACGGCGCAATACCAAAGACCTGCCCGGGAGACATAAAAAACAAGGTGCTGGCTTCAAAATCACCACCTTCCTTTAACTTATGGGGGATCGTGGCATGGCTCCCGTATGTGTATTGAAAACGGCCGTTCTCGTGCGCCTTCAGTGAAATCCAATAAAAATCGCACATCAATTTGATGGGCTCCTTAATCTCCGTCCCCCTCAGCGTCTCCAAATTGATGACACTGATATGGGGATGGTCCGGCAGGGGCAAGCCCGCCATCTGATGATATTCACTGATGGTCTTTATATGATGCATAGGCTTTGGCAAAGATAGGTGCATATTCACTGAGTTTTGTTTTACCCAGCACAGGACGATGCTTATAATAATCTTCATATACCCTCCCCGAACGGCCGGAGGCGCCCATTTCCACCAATCCGTGTACCAGCATTTCGTTCATCCCCCTTTTGAGCATCGTGTTTGTCAACATTTTATCAGAGATACTCCCCCATTTCAAATAGGGTTTTCCGATAGCCGCCCCCAATATCCCGGCCACCTCATTGCAGGTACGTTCTTCGCTGGCTATGTATCGTACCGTGTAGCCTTCAAACGGCTTATCCATTTCCTCGGCGATAACCGCGGCAATGTCGATCGGCGACACCAACAAGTTCACAATATCGCCTCCATAATTAGCCATAATCAGTCCCCGTTTGCCACGCAACAAGCCCGATAGGCCATAGTGCTGTAGAGCCATGATCGCTCCGACAAACCCTTTGCTTAATGATTTAATCACTTCGATATTGGCCAGCAGGTTATAATAAAACCCCACCGGCCGCATAAATTTGATAGAGACGTCGGCCGGCAGTGTTTTCAAAATAGTTTCCGCCATAAAGTGAAACTTTAAAAGCCCCACACCCGTATCGGTATGCGCCCCGATACTGCTCAAATGCACCACTTTTTTAATACCCGATCTTTCCACGGCCGATTTGTATGTGTTTACTATTTCCGCGACCGCCTTGTAGGGGTCATACGTCTTGTCAAACATCCTGTCCTGGGCGCTTGGCTCCATAAGGTACACAATGTCTGCTCCATGGAATGTATTCACCAGGAAATCAAGGTCTTTTATGGAACCGATGGCCGCTTTTGCGCCCAAGGCGTCAATGTCCTTTTGCCGCTCGGCCTTACTGCTAATGACGGTTACGCGGTGGCCTTTTCGTACCAATTCTGTAGCAAGGGGTTTGCTGATATTGCCCAGTGAGCCCGTTAATACGATATTCATTTCGGTATATTTTATACCGCAAAGCTCATGGAGAACCAGCCATCTTAGGTGGTCAAAACGCCTTTTCCCATTGCCAAAACGCCTCCACGTGCTAAATCCCCATACCAATAAGTACGACAACATTGGTCATGGTATCTCATTTAATGAATTCATATCTATGACAAACCGGTAGTGAACATCCCCCTTTTCCAATCGCTCGAAAGCCTTGTTGACATACCCCATATCGATCTTCTCGATCTCCGCCACGATCGTATGTTTTGCGCAAAAGTCCAGCATTTCCTGGGTTTCAGCAATCCCGCCGATATTGGAACCGGCAAAGCTCCGATTCCCCATGACGACATTAAAAGCCCCGATTTCCAGGGGAGCGGGCGGCAGCCCCACCAATACAACAGCTCCGTCATGCCGCAACAAATTCAGATAGGTATTCACATCGTGCTTCGCCGACACCGTGTCGATGATAAAATGCAGGCTGCGCGCATACTTCGCCATCTGTCCCGCATCGCTCGACAACACAGCCTCATCGGCACCCAGCCGCTTTGCATCGGCCACCTTGGAAGCGGATGTCGTGAATACCACTACATGCGCACCCATCGCCTTGGCTATTTTAATGGCCAGGTGCCCCAGGCCGCCAATACCAAGAATGCCGACCTTTTTACCAGGGCCCGCGCCCCAATGCTTTAACGGAGAATATACGGTAATTCCGGCGCACAACAGCGGCGCAGCGGCCGCCAGGTCTTTAAAATCCGGCATGTGCAGCACGTACTTTTCGTTGCAGACATAGACTTTGGAGAAACCGCCATAGGTAACGCCACCGAGCTCCTTATCCGGGCTGTTGAACGAGTACGTCACTCCGTTCTCGCAAAATTGCTCGATCCCGTCCTTGCAGGACTCGCAATGCCCGCAGCTGTCAACGATACAGCCAACGGCCGCCAGGTCACCCACCTTAAACGATTGGACATGCTCCCCTACCGCGGTTACCCGGCCGACAATCTCGTGGCCCGGTACGATCGGGTACGTTGTACCGCCAAAGTCATTTTTGATCTGATGCAGATCGGAATGGCAAATGCCGCAATATAATATCTCTATTTCTACGTCATGCGCCTGTACCACGCGACGCTTTATGCTGATACCCTTCAACGGCTCCGTGGCGGCAGCCGTGCCAAATGCTTGTACTTGTTTAGTTTCCATATTCTTCGTCTGTTACGGGCTCCAACCAGGTCACAGGACCCTTTTCGCCCAGGTTCGTAATGGCAATGTGTGTGAGTGCGCTGTCGCGGGTGGCTCCGTGCCAGTGTTCGACTCCCGAAGGAATCACCACGACATCGCCCTTTGTCAGGGCGTGGGCAGTTTTTCCCCGCTCCTGATACCACCCGGCCCCATCGGTAACCAGCAAAATTTGTCCCCGCGGATGGGTATGCCAGTTGTTGCGGCAACCCGGTTCAAATTCCACGTTGCCTATGGTAAAGGTGCCCGTCTCGTCTGTCGGGACAAGGCTTAAAACCCAGGCAGCACCGGTAAAATACTCGGATGGCGCCTGTTGCCCACGGGGGAAAATCCCCTCATTTTTATCTGTAGTCATACGTATTATTTTCCTACCCTTTCTTGTAAATGTTGCGGATACCGCGCCCCGTGAATTTGGACCTTGGCGGCTGCCTCCTCGATCTCCCGAAGGTCATCAGCCGACAACTCGACATTTGCGGCACCCAGGTTCTCTTCCAGACGTTGCACCTTCGTTGTACCAGGTATCGGCGCGATCCAGGGTTTTTGTGCCAGCAGCCAGGCCAAGGCGATCTGTGCCGGCGTGGCACCCTTGTCCGCCGCGATACTTTTAAGAAGGTCAACCATCCCCTGGTTGGCTTTCCGGTTCTCTTCCGTAAAGCGCGGAACAATACTTCTAAAATCCGATGTATCAAACCGGGTGTTCTCATTGATCACGCCGGTCAAAAAACCTTTACCCAGCGGACTAAATGGAACAAACCCAATCCCCAGCTCTTCCAGGAGCGGCAGGATTTCCTGCTCCGGCTCACGCCACCAAAGGGAATATTCACTTTGCAACGCCGCTACCGGCTGGACCGCATGTGCCCGGCGGATGCTCTGGACACCCGCTTCGGACATCCCAAAGTGCTTCACCTTGCCCTCACGTATCAAGTCCCTGACCGTACCAGCCACGTCCTCCATGGGTACGCCCGGATCGACACGGTGTTGATAGAAGAGATCGATCCTGTCCGTACGCAGCCGTTTCAACGACGCTTCCGCCACTGCCCGGATATTTTCAGGCCGGCTGTCTACCCCCTTGGCCACTTCTCCCCCCGGAAACCCAAACTTTGTAGCGATGACCACCTGGTCGCGGAACGGCTGCAACGCCTCACCAAGAATTTCCTCGTTGACAAAGGGGCCATAAGCCTCAGCCGTATCGAAAAATGTCACACCCAGCTCATAAGCCTTTCGAATCAATTCGATGGCCGTCTTCCTTTCCGTAGCCGGGCCAAGACCAAAGCTCAAGCCCATGCAACCCAGTCCTAACGCGGAAACTTCAAGCCCGCTTTTTCCCAATATTCTCTTCTTCATAAGTGATTATTTATTTAGCGGCGTTGCCTTCAATGCGATCAGCTTCCAGGCACCCGCCGGTTCAGGTCTTACAAATACCTCTATATAAGAGAGATGCAGCGACGTTTTGGTGCCCGAGACCGTAACGACAAATGTCCCCTTGCCGGTGACGATCGCTGTATTCTCCGCTACCACCTCGTTGCTTTCCTCCACCTCGATACTATTGTGCATAAAATTGCCCCCTTTCAAGCGCTGCAAGTATTGGTCCCTGGATTCTATCCGCCCATCCAACGCGGAAAACACCATCCGGGGGTCGAGCAGGGCGTCCAGCGAATCGAGCCTACCCGATACCTCCAACCGGAATATGGCCGTTGAAACCTCTTGTGCATTTTGGCCGTATCCCACCACGCACCGAAGAGCGAGCACAACAATAATTGTCAATTGTCTCATTTTCATGTTGCAAAGTTCCATCCAAACCACCACACCACACTTATACCAATTCCTGCTTCTCTTACCATTTTTCCCAAATAGCCACTAGCCCCAGCCGTTCTTCGCGTCCGGTGCGTAATTTTGAAGGAGCGAAACAGGAAAGCAATGAACGAGATCATAAAAATCGCCAGCGTAGATGCCTACAATAAGCTGCGTGGCGTAGAAACCCAACATCCCCTGGTCAGTGTCTTTAACCTGTCGGGGAAAAAGCCGATGCCCGTCGAGACTTTCAATTTCGGCTTATACGTTGTCTATCTTAAGGAATTAAAATGCGGCGAGCTAAAATATGGCCGTAACCTCTACGACTACCAGGAAGGGACACTGGTATTTGTGGCGCCTGGTCAAATATTGGGCGTACAGCCAAACGCCGCCGCCGCTGACCCGAAAGGCTGGGTACTCCTTTTCCACCCAGACTTACTCACCGGCACCCATTTGGGAAAACATATCCATGACTACTCGTTCTTTTCCTATGATGTGAACGAAGCCCTTCACCTCTCCGAAAAAGAAAGACAGATTGTTCTCGACTGCTTCGAAAAAATCCAGATAGAGCTGGACCAATCCATCGACAAGCACAGCAAAACGCTGATCGCCTCCAACATCGAACTGTTCCTGAACTATTGCACCCGTTTCTACGACCGGCAGTTTATTACCAGGGACAACGCAAACAAGGGCATCCTGGAGAAGTTCGAAGACCTCCTCAACAACTACTACGCCACGGACAAGCCCCAGCAAATCGGCCTCCCCTCGGTCGCCTGGTGCGCGGAGCAACTGCATCTGTCCGCCAAATATTTCGGGGACCTCATCAAGAAGGAAACAGGTACCTCCGCCCAGGAATACATCCAGTCCAAGGTAATCGACGTCGCCAAAGAGCGCATCTTCGATATGGACAAATCCCTTAGCGAAATCGCCTACGATCTGGGGTTCAGGTACCCCCAACATTTCACCCGGCTGTTTAAGCTTAAGGTGGGGGTTACCCCGAATGCGTATAGAATAATGAACTAATACGACTGATAACTGAATGTCCATTTTCCTTACCTTGTGTGAACATTCAACGCTATGCGCCCCAAAGGTGTCAATATCGAAGGCGTCCCCCCGAGCTGGAAGCCCTACTCGTCAAAGACGCCAACGCTAAAGCTTTTTAGCCTCAAAACCACACAGCATGGAACCCGGCAAAAAACATTGGGAAAATATCTACAGGACCAAGGGGCCGGCTGACCTCAGTTGGACCCAGGCCCAACCCGCCATTTCGCTAGACTTCATCCATAGCTTCCACCTGCCTCGTACCGCCCGGATCATCGACATAGGTGGCGGAGACAGCCGGCTCGTAGACTGCCTGCTCGATGAGGGCTACACCGATCTTACCGTGCTCGATATATCTGGCGCTGCCCTCCGGAAGACCCAACAACGATTAGGCCACCGCGCCCACCAAGTCAAATGGATCGAACAAGACATCACGCTATTCCATCCCACCGAGACCTACGACTTGTGGCACGACCGGGCAACCTTTCACTTCCTTACCACGTCCCCCCAGGTCTCGAACTACCTTTCTACCGCCCGCGGCGCCCTCCCTTCCGGTGGCTATTTCGTGATTGGCACCTTCTCCGACAACGGCCCCGAAAAATGCAGCGGCCTGCCCATCCATCAATACAGCGAACAAGAGCTAACCGAAGCCCTCACCAACGGCTTTAGCAAAATCAAGTGCATTACAGAAGATCATCACACCCCGTTCAATACGCTGCAAAACTTTCTGTTCTGCTCCTTCAAACGGGCATGACGGGGAGTGAAAGCCGACTATTGCCTATCCGTATAAGATTTTAGCCCCACGAAAAACTTCTTTATCCCTGTATCCGACTGTCTTCGTATCATCAAAGCATCCAAAACTTTACCGATCAAACCATATTTTACTTTGTATTCCATCACCTGCTTTACTTTGGTTTGATGGCCGATCTGCTCAAACCCATAGCTATGCTTTAGTTGCTGAATTGGAAAGGAACAGGCAGTCAATTCATACGCCAATGCTTCATTTTTTTTCCAAACCGTTACCTTCTCTTCAAACCAGTTTTTGCCGTCCTTCATGCCCACCTTTCTAGTCGCACCGATACCGCTCCCCGCCGCGGAGAGGGCCCGGGCGCTTTTTACAGTGGGGTCGTACTTTTCCAGTTCTTCAATACTGGAAAGAGCGTCCCAGATTTTGTCAATGGGCGCATCAATGATGATCTCGTTGTATAGCGTTGTCATCAACCGTTATTTTTCAGTGAGCGATCTTATATTGTCCAATATGGTTTCCTGGGCTTTTTGAATCATCCTTTTCATCATCACTCCATTCATAACTTTCGCCATCATATTGGCTGGCCTGTACCAGGTTTCACTGGTAACCCGGGTCTCGGTATCCCCTATTCTTTCGAGGTCAAAGCAAAACCGGGTATCCTTTAGCATGCTGCCCATTCCCATCGTATCATGCTCGATGGTCCAGACAGTCTTTGCTCCAGGGACCAATTCGATGAGTTTTTCGGTCATTGTACCCTTCCTTCCCCCGTTATTGATCTCGCAGGTTCGCGTGCCGTAAAGACAGTCCATTGTACCCGTTGCCTTGACAACGCCCGGGTTTACTTTGTGAAGCACGTTAATATCGGTGATCACAGACCATATATCAGCGATAGGCGCGTGGATAACAGCCTCCGTCCTTACCTGCAATTTGCTCATGAATGCATGAATTTTAATTTACTTGTCTTTTACAAGTACAAATATACCATCCTACTTGTATTTTGCTTTTGATCATCAGGGACATGATGTTCAAAGGGCAAAATACCTATGGAGACTTTCTACACGGAGGCGAAGGCATCGCCACGAATATCCTGGCCGACAGGCTCGCCACGCTGGAATGCGCCAATATAATTTCCAGGCAAAAACACCCGGAAAGCCGGGCCAAGATCCTCTATA
The DNA here is from genome assembly GCF_004366355.1 of Dinghuibacter silviterrae. Taxonomy (NCBI): domain Bacteria; kingdom Pseudomonadati; phylum Bacteroidota; class Chitinophagia; order Chitinophagales; family Chitinophagaceae; genus Dinghuibacter; species Dinghuibacter silviterrae. The sequence continues at coordinate 66,232 of NZ_SODV01000001.1, forward strand.
AACTGACACCAAAAGGCATTGACCTGATCCCCGTACTGGTTGAAATGATTGGCTGGAGTGAAAAATACCATAAGGTTCATCCACAGGCTGTGGCGTTCGCAAAACAAATGGAAAAGAATAAGTCAGGGCTTATCGAATCCTTGTATAAGAGTTTACAATGAAAGCCTATTGATAGCCCCGCTTAAGCAAGTACTTCGCCCCGGCCTCGAAGGCATCGGGAGAAGGCACAAAAAAGCTAAAGGCATCTGCCAGCCGATTGGTAACGTTGAAAGCGAAACACACTGCCAGCGCGTCCTCGATTTGCGACGCCGAGACCCCCGCAGTCATGGTTACGCGGATGTCGTCCGCGGCGATCGTATTCTCCCGCGTCAGCTTTCCCAGCAACAGCAAAGTCGCCCGCAGCGGCTCCTCAATGGCAGCAGTGGCCGGATCGGCAAGAACCGCGTCAACCTTTGCCCGGTCATTATATGCCCCGGCCGCAACGGCACCGTGCGCCTTGATGCAGAACGAACACCGGTTCAAGCTCGACACATACGCCGCCATCAGCTCCCTATCCCCAACAGACCATGCTGACGGCCCCCGCATGGCCGCATGGGTAAACTTTTTCGCCGGCGCCCCATAATAACCGGGACGATAAAACACCAATTTGGCGGCATCCGGCAGCGGGTACCCCGAAACCGCCTTGATAACGGCAAACAGCGCTTTGGTGCCGAATGAATATCCTTTATTGAGTATGTCAAGACGCATGACGGCCTCCTGTTTCATCTGTGATCGCCTGGCGTAAAGCAGACAAGGCATTGTTGTACTGCCGTGACGCCTGGCCCACCGCCCCGCAAATCACCAATTCAAAAATCTCGTCCTCGCTTTTCCCGGATCGCTTCACGGCATCCACGTCGCCATCCGAAATCCGATAGGCATCATTGGCCACTTTGTCGATCAGCGTTTTCAGCGGCTCCATTAGGCTGGAATTGTCAAAGGCCGCCCGCCTTTGCGCTTCCGGGCTGACGCCCTTGCCTTTCAGAATATGGTCAACGAGCCCCTGGTACAACCGCCCAAAGCCGCCGCCGCCTTTTTGGAAGTCTTTTTCCATACCCGTAAATGCATTTGGAGATAGTCAAGGTAAGCAATACCTTTCAAATTCAAATGTCCCCCATGCGAAAAATCATCGTCACCGAATTCACCACCCTGGACGGTGTCGTCGAAGCCCCCGGCGGCAATGAAACCCCTCACCCCCACGGTGGCTGGCAGTTCAAATTCAACCACCCGGAAACCGGGAAGTACAAGGTGGACGAACTTGCCAGCGTGGATGCCTTGCTGTTGGGTAGAACCACGTACGAAAATTTCGCCGCATACTGGCCCACTCAAACCGGCGCCGGATTCGCCGATCCCATCAACCGTATGCCGAAATATGTCGTATCCGGAAGCCTGCAAAAGGCGGACTGGAACAACAGCCATATCCTCCGCGATATAACCAAAGATGTCCCGGCACTGAAAAAGTCCGATGGCGGTGATATTCTCGTCTATGGGAGCGCCACGCTCGTCAAAGGTCTGCTTCACCATGACCTTGTCGACGAGTTGCGGCTGATGGTATTTCCCGTCTCGATCGGCGGTGGGTTGCGCATATTCGATGACCATCGTGAATTAAAGAAATTCGAACTTAAATACTCCCGCACGATCAATAACGGCGTTATTATCCTCGAATATCAGCCGATCAATTAACTTAATGTATATTTAATACGCCCCAACGAACTAAAAATTTACCTTCCTGGTATAAACAACTCACCTATGTCAAAAGAACACGCAGAACACCACAAGAAGGCCGCCTCGCATAGCGAGAAAGCCGCAGAACATCATCACGAAGCGGCAAAACACTATGAAGCCGGCGACCATGAAGCGGGAGCCCACCATGCACACGCCGCGCATGCCCATCATCTCCACGCCGAAGATCATGCGAAGCATGCCGCGAAACTTCATGCGGAGCATCATGGTGAGAAATAATTTACTCACCTCACCGCAAGTGTCCAGGGAGCCGTTCAAACGACTTCCTGGATTTTTAGCCTAAACTATGCGCAGAACATTCATATTGGTTACGTTACTGGTAACCGCACTTATCCTCTGGTGGTCATTTTACTGGACCTATGCTTTGCTGGCATTCCTCTTGGTAGGACCGTTGGCTTTTATGGGCGTGAAAGACATGTTGCAGCATAAGCAATCGATCAAACGCAATTTCCCGTTGGTCGGCCGGCTTCGTTATATGCTGGAAAAGATACGCCCGGAGATATATCAATATTTTATTGAGTCTGATATTGACGGGACGCCCATTACCCGAAATGACAGATCCGTCATTTATCAGCGGGCCAAACAGCAGATCGACACGACGCCTTTTGGGACCCAGCTTAATGTGTACCAGGAAGGCTATGAATGGATGACCCATTCTCTTCAGCCGATCGCCTTTCAACAATTGGATCATCACCCGCGAATTCCTTTCGGCGGGCATCAATGCACGCAACCCTACAGTATGAGCATACTGAATGTCTCGGCCATGAGCTTCGGTTCGCTTAGCCAGAATGCCATTGAAGCCTTGAACGGAGGCGCAAAAATTGGCGGGTTTGCCCACAACACCGGGGAAGGCGGGATCAGCCCTTATCACCTGAAACAGGGTGGGGATCTTATTTGGCAGATCGGCACGGGGTATTTCGGGGCGCGAACCCCGGAAGGTAAATTCTCGGAGGAGGCATTTGCCGCCAATGCGACATCGCCGGTGGTAAAGATGATCGAAATAAAATTATCCCAGGGCGCCAAACCAGGACACGGAGGCATCCTGCCGGCGATAAAAAATACCCCCGAAATCGCGGCTATTCGCCAGGTGACGGCCGGGACTACCGTGTTTTCACCTCCAGCGCATAGCGCCTTCTCCACTCCGGAGGAATTGATTGGTTTTATTGAAAAGCTGCGTGCTTTATCGGGCGGCAAACCAGTTGGATTCAAGCTCTGCATCGGGATCAAAAGCGAATTCATAGCCATTTGCAAGGCCATGAAACAACTGGACAGTTATCCGGATTTCATCACCATTGACGGGGGGGAAGGCGGCACCGGCGCCGCGCCACCCGAGTTTTCGAATTCAGTAGGGATGCCCCTGCTGGATGCCCTGGCCTTTGCAGACAACAGTCTCCGCGGTTTCGGTATCCGCGACCGCGTAAGGCTGATCGCATCCGGGAAAATCCTCACAGGCTTTCACATGGTAAGGGCCATCGCACTGGGCGCAGACAGTTGCAACAGCGCCCGTGCCATGATGATTGCCCTTGGCTGTATCCAGGCCCTCCAGTGCAACAAAAACACCTGTCCGACAGGGGTGGCCACGCAGGACCCTATGCTCATGAAAGGCCTGGTCGTCGGGGACAAAAAACAACGTGTGGCCAATTTCCACAAGCATACCATAGAGAGTTTCGTTGAGCTCATCGGTGCGGCCGGGATCGATCATCCTTCTAAATTGGACCGCTCCTATATATGCAGACGCGTCTCCATGAATCTTGTCAAATCATACGAGGAAATTTACCCCACCGTACAAGACGGGAGCTATTTATTGTAACCCGCGGTACTCGCTGGGCGATTTCCCGGTCTTCGCCTTGAAAATCTTTGTGAAGTGGGAGGGATGCTCAAAACCCAGTTCGTAGGCAATCTCACTGATCGAATGTCCCGAACCCCACAAAAGCGTCTTTGCCCGGTCGACCAATTCCAGGTGGATGTGTTCGAGCGTGCTCTTGCCCGTTGCCTTCTGCAACAAATCGGACAAGTACGTTGGCGATAGATGTAGTTTCGAGGAAAAGTATGTCACGGGAGGTAATCCCGTTTCGATCAGCGTGGACTTGCCAAAGTACTCCTTTAGGAGCGATTCGAACCGCTGCACGATATCCGTATTGACACGGGCGCGGGTGTAAAATTGCCGGTCATAGAAACGGTTACAGTAATTCAACAACAATTCAATGTTGTTCACGATCAGTCCCTGGGTATGCTTATCAATGGTGCCCTGGTATTCCCGCTCGATCTTCCGGAGACAATCTTTGATCAACGCATTCTCCTCATCGGAGATGTGCAGCGCTTCGTTGGCCTCGTAGTGAAAGAAGGTGTACTCATGCATCCTTTTCCCGAGCGGTGTTCCATACAGCAAGTCGGGATGAACGAGCAAAACCCAACCCTCGTCCACCTGTATGTCGGGTCCGGCACCGATGATCTGCCCGGGTGCGGTAAAGATCAATGATCCGTCTTTGAAATCGTAATGGCTTTTGCCATAATACATCAGCCCGTCAAATTTCTTGGCCGAAATGGTATAAAATCCAAACCGGTACCGGATGGCTTCTTTGGGCCGCCGGGCGTAGAACTCGGTATGGTCGATCACGCTCACAAGCGGATGTTTCGGCCGGGGATATTGCACAAAATCGTGCAAATCCCCGATCGATTCCACCTCGACAAACAATTCTTTCTCCATGATGCTATAAATTTACGCTATACCGGTCTGCTCTACGATCACCTTTTTAAAAGTGGCGTCATCTACCTGTTGGCGCACCTGCAATAGCTGCACTGCGTCTTGTCCCACCGGGTATCGCAATTGCTCAGACCCGTCGGTTGCCGCCTGGTAGATCACGTCGGCGACCTCCCGGATATTTTCGGAAAAAGTCCATTCCGCAAGTTTCGTGGTGAAGAGCGCCCAAGGTTGTTGGTAGTCGGCCAGGTTCCCAGCACCAAAGGGGGCCAGCGACCTGCCCGCAAATTCGGTCCTATAGCCACCCGGCTCTACGATCTTGGTCCGGATACCGAGGGGATTGAGTTCGTATTGGAGCGACTCGGTCAGTCCTTCCACCGCAAATTTTGTGGCGTGGTACAAGGTGGAAAAAGGGAAGGTGATCCTTCCGCCCACGGAAGAAATATTGACGATCGCACCCGTCCGGTGCGCCCGCATCGAGGGCAGCACGGCCTTGGTAACAGCTATCAACCCAAAGAAGTTGACCTCCAGTTGCCGGCGGACCTCTTCGTCGGATGCAGCTTCAAGGGCGCCCAGCGCCCCGTATCCGGCATTGTTGACCAGCACATCGATCTGACCAAAGGCATCCAGCGCCGCTTTGACGGCAGCAGTGATGGAGGTTTCGTCCGTCACATCGAGTTTTGTCACCAATACGCCGGACAAGCCGGTCAGCTCCTGCTCTTTTTCCGGAGAACGCATTTATTCGACCCTCAAACTTTTCACAGGATTGGCCCTCGCCGCCTTGAATGCCTGGAGGGCAACCGTGATCCATGCGACGCCAAGAATACCTGCCCCTGTCAGGGCGAATACCCACCACGACAATTGGATGCGGTAATAATACCCCTCCAGCCAGCGGTGCATGACATACCAGGCCAAAGGGGTGGCGATGAGAAACGCCAGGGCGACAAGACGGAGAAAATCCCTGGAGATGAGACCGACGATGACCTGTAACGAAGCACCCAGGACTTTCCGGATGCCGATTTCCTTGGTCCGGTTTAGGGCCGAAAGCATTGCCAGTCCCAGAAGTCCCAGGCAAGCCAGGAAGATGGATATACCCCCTGCCCAGCCTATGATATGGCTCAGACGGACGTCAGCGATATAATAGCGATCGAGGTCCTCGTCCAGGAAGGTGTACCGGAGCGAATACCCGGGTGCCGCCTTGTCCCATTCCGTTTGGATGGCGGCCAAGGCCTTTGACGGATCCCCGGGATGGATCCGGACGAAAAAATGATACGGCATTCCCCCGGTAAAAGCATGGAACAATTGGGGCTGTATGGCTTGATCCATGGCCTGGAAGTGAAAGTCCTTCACCACGCCGACCACCGTGGGCGGTGCGGCGGTATCACCACTTTGCAGGCTTTTTAACTGCCGCCCGATGGCAGTGGCGGGGGTCCAGCCGAGGGCCTTGACCATCGCTTCATTGATCAGGACCGAGTGTACCGTGTCGGCGCTGAACGCCCCTGACAGGTTCCTTCCTGCCGTGATCTGCATACCCAATACCGGTACAAAGTCCGGGTCGACAAAAAATGGGTGGTACTCAAACGATTTGTCCTCGTAGTCATAACCCCGGATGGCGATCCCCTCGCGATCACCCAGACCATTGTCCGCACTTGCCGTCCCGGCAATCGAAGGATACGCTGTCAGGCCCTGTTTGAAGCGTGCGTAAATATTGTTTATACCCGGTATGTTCCTAGCCTCGATGACCACCACGTTTTCCTTGGCGAACCCGGGGTCCTTGGATTGCATAAAGTGCACTTGCTGCACCATCACCATAGCCCCGATGATCAACCCTGTAGATAGTACGAACTGTAGGGTGACCAGCGATTTGGTGAACCCATTGGCGCCTCCGAAGCGCAGCTTGGATTTCAATACATCGACCGCCCGGAACCTGGAAAGCATCCAGGCGGGATAACCGCCCGAGAGTACCGTCACTACCCCGATCAGCCCAATAGTCATCCAAGGCAATACAGGATATCTCTCAAAGGAAAAACTCAGGTTCCTGCCGGTATAGTCATTGAAAAAGGGAAGCAGGAAGAAGGCAAGCGCATAGCCCAACACAAACGCCACCAGGGTCATCAGGAAGGCCTCCGTGAGAAATTGGCGACGCAAATTCCCCACCCTGCCGCCGATGGCTTTACGAACACCCACCTCCCGGGCCCGATGGGCGCTGCGGCCAACGGACAGCGTGGTGAAATTGATACAAGAGATCAAAAGAACCCCCGACGCAATACCTAGCAGGATCCAAATAAAGGAAGGGTCGACGGGTGGGATTCTTAAAAAGCGTGCAGTGAAACCAAAACCCGTATCCGTATGCATTTCCGTCAGTGGCTCCAGCGCAAAAAAATCCGGCTTTGCATGGCCTTTGTAAGGGAGATACTTCAATCTGAATGCAGTCAGCAGTTTTTCATCGGAGGCCAGGTTGCTTCCTGGTTGCAATTGTACAAACGTCAGAAATGAACTCCTATCCCAGTTACCGATATCTCCTTTGCCTTCCGCTGTGGTTTCGATCACCTGGAAGTTGGCCAGCATATTAAACGAGATCGACGAGTTCGCCGGAATGTCCTCCGCCACGCCCGTAACCGTAAAAGGCTCGAATGCATTCCCCAGGACCTGCATCTGAATCGTCTTGCCCATGGCATCCTCATTCCCGAAAAGGCGTTTCGCCGTTTCCTCCGTTACGACCAGGCTGTGCAGACCGTTCAGTGCCGAAGCCGGGTTCCCTTCCTTAAGGTGGAATGAAAATATATGGAAAAAAGAAGGGTCCGCGAAGGCGATATTCTCCCGTTTGGCCACGTCTCCCTGGTGTAGGAAGGTTTCAAAAGACTGCACGAAGCGGGTGTAATCCACCACCCCGGACAGGTCTTGCTTCATGGCAGGTCCCAGGGGCATGGGCGTAAACAGGCTCCCTCCAGCCAAATGCTTATGATAGATCGCATTGTCATCATAAGCCCGGTAGATATTTTTGGCATTCCGGTGGAAACTATCGAAGCCGAACTCATTCAGCGCATACAGCAAAAAGAGGCTAAAGCAGGCCACGCCTATGGACAATCCGAATATGTTGATAAAGGAAAGGACCTTTTGTTTGGCCAGGTTTCTCCAGGCGATAAGGAGGTAGCTTCTGATCATGGCGACTTGCAATTTCCATGGAAGTTACTTATTTTACCTGGTCACCTAAATCTATTAGGATGAAAAACATCAAAACGACCTTGCTCTTAAGTACCGTATGGTGCTGTGCATTCATTTTCAATGGATGCGAAACAAAAACCACCTACTGCACCTTTGTCCTTCGAAGCAACAGGTGCGACATTTCAAAAGACATCCAAAACCTCTGTTTCAAATGTAACGGCACGACCTGCCCTGACATCGCCATGAAACAGGTTTACCTGAAAAAGGGGGAAAAGGACAGCTGTCTTGTGTCCATAGGGAACAAGATCAGCGACTGCGGCCAATGCGCTCCGGGAGACAGCATTGTTGAGCTGCTCAGTATTGCACAGTAACATTACATTTTCATCCCCGCCATCGCATCTCCCCCGTGCATAAACCCATACGCGCTGTTCACCCAATAGGCGCCTTCCGTTACCACTACGTCCCCTGCTGTCAGCCCTGACCGGATTTCGACCCGGTCCCCTTCTTCCACGCCCGTATCCACCATCACCGGCCGGAACAGGTTATGCCCTGCGGCCACCCATACCAGGTTTCCCGTCGCGCCGCGGATCACCGCCGTTTCCGGCAGCGTCAGCGAATGCCGTTCACCGTTCGTTACCCTTACTTCTGCCGCCATCCCTGGTTTTAACACGCCGTCCCCATTCCTCAGCACGATCCGTACCCCGTTGATCCGGGCGTCCGGGTCCACTTCCGGATTCATAAACGAAATCCGCCCCGGCCATTCCCTGCCCGGCACTTCGGGCAACCGGACCACCACCGGCGCCTCCTTGCCGATGTCCGGCAACTGTGAAGTATAGACCTGCGCTTCCACCCATACGGTCGATAAGTCCACCAGCCGGACCACCACCGTTCCAGCCGCCACCTCATCTCCCTCATGCCCCTCCACGGACGTGACCACGCCCTCCGAAGGACTATAAAAAGAAGTCACCGGCTCCGGCTTCCGCACCCGCGCGAGCTCCGCCACCTGTGCCTCACTCAACCCCCACAACAATAATTTACTACGGGCCGCTTCCATGAGTTGTTTCAAATCGACCACGTTGCTGTGCAGCGTTTCCTGCCGTTCCAGCGCCAGCAGGTACTCCTGCTCCGCATTGTTCAGCTCCTCACTGTACAGATCGTATAACTTCTGTCCCTTGTGTACCGCCTCTCCCGTGGTCTTGACATACAGCCGCTCGATCCTTCCCGCCAGCCGCGCACTCACCGCCGTGCTTCCCGTCTCGTTCACCGTCACCGTTCCCGTCAGCACCATCCCGTCCCCAATCACCGAGCCCCCCACCGTATCCAGCCGGACACCGCCCAACCGCATCTGCTGGTCACTCAACTGTACCGATCCGTCCCCCATGTCCATCGACTTCTTCACCGGTATCAACTCCATTCCGCAAATGGGGCATTTCCCCGGACGGTCCTGCATGATCTGTGGGTGCATCGAGCAAGTATACACCGTGTCCGAATGAACGACTACTGCCTCTTTCTTCACCTCCCGGCACGCACCAAACAACAAAGCGGCCGCCGTCAGAACAATAATATACCGCATACTTTACTTTTTAACTTTTATGAAATCTTCGCTGTCCGCCAAAAACTGCCCATTCTCCGCCACCGGGTCCGCAGCCCCCAGACCCGACAGCACCTGCACCTGGTCTTTATAGGTTATCCCCGGCACCACTTTCTGTGCCCGGAACCCACTGTCTCCCTTCAAAAAGACGACCCTGTCCGTTCCCAGGGACACCACCGCCGACGAAGGCAGCCAGTTCCCCGTCACCGTACCCGGCCAGATCGTCGCCTTCACCTGGCTCCCGATAGGAATATCCCGAACACTATTGTCAAAATACACCCGTACCGTCAGCGTCTTGTCCGCCTTTCCATACAACGGCAGCACTTCATCCACCATACCCTCAAAACCCTTATCCGGCGCCGTTTCCGGGACCACCTGTACCCTGTCCCCCTTCCGCACCAGCGCTCCGTCCCCCGGAAACACTTGTAGCACCGCCCAGCTCCGGTCCATGTTAAACACCTGGAAAATCGTCTGCCCCTTCTCCACATACATACCCTCCTTTACCGGCAGTTCCTCTGTCATACCGGACGCGCCGGCAGTAGCCTGAGCGTCGGGCATGGTGTTCCCCGCCTCGTGGATATGACCCGTATACGGACTATAAACACCCAGCGTTGCCGAAGGCCGCCCCGTCCGCGCTACCTCCGCCAGTTGCTCCCCGCTTACCCCCAACAACAACAGCCGTTGCCGCGCCGCGCCGATCAGCACCCCATTCTGCGGATCATTTTTCAACAGGAACAACAGGTCCCGCTCCGCCGTCTCCAGCTCCGGGCTATACAGGTCCATGATCCGCTCTCCTTCATGAACATGCTGATAACGGTAATGCACATACAGTCTTTCGATCCGGCCCGACACCCGGGCGGCCATCGTACTTACCCGTCGCGTATCATACGCCACTGTGCCCAGCACCGCCAGTTCCGGCTGCACCGTGTCCCGGTGCATGGTGGTGACCGGTATCGATGAAACCACCGCAGCGTCTTCATGTCCTCCCTGGGCACAACCCATCAACAACAAGGCCGTACCCAAAAACCAGCTCTTTTTCATACGCATTTATTTTAGCTCCAATACCCGTTTTAATTCCACCTCCATCAGCAACAACTGCTCCACGTCATCCCAATACTCCAACTGAGTGCTATCCAGTGTATCCCAGGCATCGTACACGCTCAACAGCTCCTCCGTATTCTGCTCGTACGCCAGCTCCAGGGTCTCGAAGTTCTTCCGCAACGCCGGCAGCACCTGCTCCTTCAACACCTCCACCTGCCGCCGCTTTGCGTCCAGCGCCCGCTGCAAGCCATACGCCGCTCCCGTCGCCTCGTTCACCATGGCCTCCCGCTCCTCCTCCAAAGACTCCGTCTGCCATTTCAGGCGCTCCACGTTCGCCTTCGTTCCCCTCGACGACCAGGAAGCCATCGGGAGCCGTACCGTTGCCATCAACGTGTATTCCATGGGCATCCCTCCAAAACTGAACATATGATCATACCGCAACCCGAACTCCGGACGCAGCTTCGACCTTTCCGCGGCCGCCTCCAACCCGTTCAGCCGGATACTTTCATTCACCGCCCGTATATCGCTGCGCGTCGCCAACAGCCCCGCGCTATCGACAGGAACCACCGGCCCCAAAGGCGTCACCGCCGTATCCACCTCGAACACCGTCCCCTTATCCCGGTTCATGAGCGTATTCAACACGATCCGTGCCTGTTCCACGGTATTCTCCAGTCCAATCCGCCGGTCCTCCAACCGTCCCAGCGCCGCCTTTGCCTTATAATAGGCGCCTATTTTCCCCAGGTTATTCTTATACCGCAGCTCCGCGTCCCGGATCATAAAGTCCAGCAGCTTCGCGTCTTCGTCCAATACACCCATGCGATGCACCGCCACAACCCACTGATCATACGCCCGGCCGGCCGCCGCATACAGTTCGTTCGCCGTCGTGCCCTTTTTTGCCCGCTCTACCGCCGACATCCCCTGCAAATAGGCTTCTTCCGCTTCCTGTGTCCGGCGGTTCGGAAACATTTGCTCCGCCGATACCATATACTGCCCCTGCTGCTTCCACAGCGAAGGATCATACGGCGTCATCCACCACCCGGTGCTCACCTGCGGCGCGTCCCAACTCCGCGCGCCTTTCGCCCCCTCGTCCAGCGATCGCGCCAAGGCATCCGAGGACCGAAGCGAAGGATGGCTCCGCCCGATCTCCGCCACAATACTATCCAGCCCCATCGCTTCCTGACCCCGGGCAACCCCCGCCGAAAGCAGCCCTATACAAATCAATAGTGATTTCATAGTATGTGTCCAAATTTTCGTAATTCGTATTCTTTTGTCATGAGAAAGATCAGCGGTGTCACCAGCAGGATATGCGTAGCCGATGTCAGCACCCCGCCCACCATCGGCAGTACGATCGGTTTCATGACATCGCTCCCTACCCCGTTGCTCCACAGGATCGGCAGCAGGGCAAACAACGCCACCGATACCGTCATGAGCTTTGGCCGCAGCCGCCGGGCCGCTCCGGCGATCACCGCCTCCCGCAAGTCCGCCCGCGTGATCGTCTCCCGTGAATTACCCTTTGCCGCCACCAGCTGGGTCATCGCGTCATTCAGGTAAATCACCATCACGATCCCCGTCTCCACCGCCAGTCCAAACAGCGCGATAAAGCCCACCGCCACCGCTACCGAAAGGTTCACGTGCCATACATAAATCATTACCGCTCCCCCGATCAGCGCAAACGGGATCGATACCAGCGACAGAAACGCCTCCCTTGCCGAGTGAAAAGCGAAGTACATGGCCCCGAAGATGACCAGCAAGACCACCGGCAGGATCCACGTCAACGTCCGCTCACTCCGTATCAGGTTCTCATACTGCCCGCTCCACTCGATATAATAACCCTTCGGCAGACCCGTCAGTGCGTTGTCCAGCCGTTCCTGCGCCTCCTTCACCGTTCCCGCCAGGTCCCTGTCCCGCACATTGAACAACACCGTCCCCCGTAGCGCCGCGTTCTCCGAATTGATCATCGGCGGCCCTTCGGTGATCTTTATATCCGCAACGGCCTCCAGCGGCACCGGCCCAAAACCGTTTGTCGCCACCGATAGCCGCCTGAGCGCCGTCAGGTTATCCCTGAAATCCTGCCCGTACCGCGCGTTCACCGAAAACCGCTCCCTGCCCTCTATCGTCGTCGTCAATTTCATTCCTCCCAGCGCGCTTTCCACCACGGCGTTCACGTCATCCACGGTCAGCCCGTAGCGGCCGATCTCCTCCCGCTTTACCGCAATGTCGATATACTTGCCCCCGGTGATCGGATCCACATACAAATCCTTTACCCCGGGTATGCCATTCAACGCAGCCCGTATCCGCTGCGACAACGCATCGATCGTGTCCAGGTTTTGCCCGTACACCTTCACCCCCACATCCGTCCGTATCCCGGTAGACAACATATTGATCCGGTTGATGATCGGCTGTGTCCACCCATTCGTCACCCCCGGGATCTGCAGCTTCGCGTTCAATTCCCGGATAATGCTATCCTTGGTTACACCCGGCCGCCATTCCGACTTCGGTTTCAACAACACAATCGTCTCCACCATATTGATCGGCGAATTATCCGTCGCCGTATTGGCCCGCCCCGCCTTGCCCAAAACATTGGCCACTTCCGGCTGCGAGGCAATAATCCGGTCCTGTACCACTAGCAGCCTCTTCATCTCCGCATTCGACACATCCGGCTGCGTCACCGGCATAAACAGGATCGTCCCTTCATCCAGCGGCGGCATAAACTCCCGCCCCAGGCTCAATACCAGCGGTACACAAACCGCCAGCGCCAGCACGTTGATCCCCAGCGTCGCCCAGCGCAGGCGCAGACAACCCCGGATCACCCATTCGTAACCCCGCTCCAGCAGGCGGTTCACCGGGTTGGCGCCCTCTCCGCGAAACCGCCCCCGCATAAACAGCGAGATCAGCACCGGCGCCAGCGTCACGACCAGCAACGCATCCACGGCCAGGATAAACGTCTTTGTGTACGCCAGCGGGTGAAACAGCTTCCCCTCCTGCCCCGTCAGCAGAAACACCGGCAGAAAGGAGACGATAATAATCACCGTCGAGAAAAACACCCCTCTCGATACCTGGACACAGGCCTTCCGGATCAGCTCCATCCGTGTCGCTCCGGCCAGCCGGTCCCCCGGACCCAGTGCCGCCTGCCCCTCCGCCAGGTGCCGGTATGCATTTTCAGACATAATGATCCCGTTGTCCACGATCACCCCTATGGCCAGTGCGATCCCCGTCAGCGACATGATGTTCGAGGACAACCCGAAAGCATTCAGCAGGATAAAGCTTGTCGCAATCGTGACCGGTATCTGGATAATAATACTCAATGCGCTCCGCCAGTCCAGCAGGAAGAGCAGCACGACCAGCGACACGATCATCATCTCCTCCACCAGCTTCCCCTTCACATTCCCGATCGCGCCCTTGATCAGTTCAGACCGGTCATACGCCACCTTAAAGGTCACCCCCGCCGGCAGCCCCCGCTGCACATCCGCCATTTTTTGCTTCACTGCTTCCACCACCTTATCCGCGTTCTCCCCGTAACGCATCACCACGATACCCCCCACGACCTCTCCGCGGCCATTCTCGTCGAATATCCCCAACCGTAAATCGCCCCCCATTTGTACCGCGGCAATATCCTTTACCCGTATGGGGATGCCTTTGTTGTTGCCCACGGCGATATTTTCCAAATCTGTTTGATCCTTTACGTAGCCCAGTCCACGGATGATATACGCCGCATCCCCCAGGTCCATCTTCCGTCCCCCCACGTCGTTATTTCCCGCGCGGACCGCCCGCGCCACATCCCCCATCGACAACCCGTAATATTGCAGTTTTATAGGGTCCACCACCAGCTGATACTGTTTTTCAAACCCTCCAAAGGAAGCCACCTCGGCCACCCCCGGCACCGTTTGCAAGGCCAGTTTTACGTACCAGTCCTGCAACGCCCGCTGATCCCCCAGGTCCATCCCTTTCGCCTGCAGCGTATACCACAGCACATGCCCCACGCCCGTCCCGTCAGGCCCCAGCGTCGGCACCACATCCGGAGGCAGCAGCCGCTGCGCATAGCTCAACCGCTCCAGCACCCGGCTCCTGGCCCAGTATACATCCACGTCGTCATCGAAAATGATGTATACGAAACTCATCCCGAACATCGAAGCCCCCCGCACGTTCTTCACCTTGGGGATCCCCTGGAGGTTGCTCACCAACGGATACGTCACCTGGTCCTCCATGATCTGCGGGCTCCGCCCCTGCCACTCCGTAAATACAATCACCTGGTTCTCCGACAAGTCCGGGATCGCATCGATGGGGTTCTGCCGGACCGAGTAAATACCCCAGCCCAGCAGCCCCGCGGCAGCCAGCAATACCATTACCCGGTTTTGCAGCGACCACCCGATTAATTTTTGCACCATATTGGTAAGGTTACATTTTCATTCCTTTCATCGAGGTCGTATCCTTTTTCGCACTCTTCGGCTTCTTCACCACCAGCGTCATTCCACACTTCGGACACTTGCCTGGCTTATCACTCACGACCTCCGGGTGCATCGGACAAGTATAAACGACCGCTGCGCTCTTCGAGCCTTTCCGGTCCGCATGTACGGTTTGTGCAAAAACCCCACCGACAGCCAACAACAGGGCCATCGTTATCATCAATAACTTTTTCATTTTTTTAAATTTTGGAGTGTATATGTAATAGTTATCAGCCGTCTGCAGACCATCGCAAACGACAAAGCCCGGCAGGACGCCAGGCATCAGGAGATAAAAATCAAATACGGAAATTACAATTGCGCAGGAAAATGGAAACCCCTTGCGCTAACGGCGGCCCATTGGCCACCGGCCGGGCAATCGCAGGATCGATCACCACCGGCAAACTCAACCCGGAAAAAGACAGTGGAACCAGCGCCGGTGCAAGAGACCACTCCACCCAGGTCTGGGCGGGCTTTTGCGCCTGGTCGCTTTGCAGGTGCACGTGTTTGTCATGACAGCAGTGCTTCATCCCCACCGTGCAACCCGGCATCTCGGTCTTCATCGCCATGCCGCAGGTCATGCAATCCTTGCTCTCCCGGTCCATCAACCCCCAAGCCACAAGGTGCCCCATGCAATAATGCAGGTGCACCGTAGCCCCCATCGAGGTCGACAGGTAAAGAACAGCTAATATGGATGCGACAACCTTCTTCATGGATGTTCCTCCAAAGCTATACACTTTCCCCGAATCCCTGTTATACTTTAATGGGAAAAAATTGCAAAATTCGACCACCCGGCCGTCTACTGAATGCTCACCACCGGACAATTCACATTAGCAACATCAGCTCCCAACAAGGGCGCTGCCGTAGCCGTGGAAAGGTTATTTACGCTGGCAAAGCTGCTGTTGTCATACACCGACACCGCCCACAGGGGAGAATACCCCGGATCGGTCGGAATCGCGCTGATGACATTATGGGTTTGTACCGAACCCGTCTCCATTTTAAATCCGGAAGCAGGTCCGCCACCCGGCTGGTTGGGATTGATATTAAAAGTAACATAAATGGGCGCCAGGGGCACCTGGCCATTGGCGGTCACCGAAAGCGTTTTTTCAAAGAAATTAAAGTAAAACACCACCATATCCCGGTACCAGCCTGTCGTCAACGACGTATCACTGCCCGCAGGTAACCTTTTCGACGCCGTAGAACCCTTGGGAACCACCGGGCAATTCACCAGCTGAGTGGTCATGCTGACCGCGTACCCTTTGGCCATGATCTCCTGGTAACTGGTCACCGAATTGGCCACATAGTCGGACGGAACGGTCACCTTATAAATCTGCCAGAAATCATTGTACCCCGTATCCCCGGGGATCACGTCTATGACATTCAACTGCCCCGGAACCGAGGTGCTTTCCCCGGCCTTATAAAATACATAGATCGGCGCCGGTGTCAACGGCTGGACATCGAAATTATAATATTGGACCACCTGTCCGGAAGGCGTAAACCCCTGCGTAATAAAGGGGCCCTGGTCAAAATTCACGGGTGCGTTGGCAGCGGGCAGGCCGTTTGTAGCGGTCCTTACCTGCAAATGACCCGCAGCACTGCTAAACCTGTCGATAGAAGCCTGTGGGGCCGTATTGGGGTCTTTCGCCTCAGCTGTATTCGAATTGCTCTTTTTGCAGGAAGCCAGCGCAAGAAATAAAAGCCCGGAGAAAAAAAACGATCTTTTCATGAGGTGATTATTTTGATACCGCAAAACTAGAACCCCCTCATCCCGCAAAGATTGCCGAGTTATAACAATTGTATCACACCGGCCGCCGTATGATTAATTTCCGGAATTTTGACCTTTTGGAAGAACTGTTCCATGAAGAAGGTACTCATCATCGAAGACGATCCGCAGATCATCGAATTACTTGACATTCACCTCACTGACCTGTCCTGTACCGTCACCGGTGTTCGTGACGGCAACGAAGGGTTGGCCCTCGCCCTGAAAACAACCTTCGACCTCGTCGTGCTGGACATCATGCTGCCGGGGCTAAACGGTATGGATATATGCAGACGCATCCGGCAAGCCGGTAACACCACCCCGATCCTTATTCTGTCGGCCAAATCGGAAGAATTCGACAAGGTACTGGGGCTCGAAACCGGCGCCGACGACTATTTGACAAAACCCTTCAGCATACGGGAGCTGACGGCACGGGTAAAGGTCATCTTCAGAAGAAAAGACGACTGGCCTGAAGAAGCCGACCGGCCTGGCAAGATCCAAATGAAATTCGGCAAACTGGAGATCGATATGGACAAGCGAAAAGTAACCCTCAACAACACGCGGGTAGAACTCTCCCCAAAAGAATTCGAACTCCTTACCCTGATGGCGTCATCCCCCGGCAAAAGTTATAGCCGGAAACAATTGCTGACGCTTATCTGGGGATACGACTTCGATGGATATGAACACACGGTCAACTCACACATCAACCGCTTGCGGGGCAAAATAGAGGCAGACATCTCCCATCCCCAATACATCCTCACCACCTGGGGTGTCGGTTACCGGTTTAACGAAGAATATTAAAAGATGAAGAGCAACCTCCTTTTCTGGAAAATAACGGGTGTCTTTACCTCCCTGCTGGTCATCCTGGGCGTCACCTACATCGTCGTCGCTTCCTGGATGGCGAAACGGAATTTCAATGCCATCAACGAACAACTATACGGCGATATCGCCCCCCACCTGGCCAGTTCCACCCATCCGCTGAAAGACGGCAAACCCGACACCGCCGTCACCCACGACATCATCCACTCCATTATGGTCATCAACCCCAGCGTGGAAGTCTACCTGCTGGATACCACGGGCAGGATCATAGATTTTGTCGTCCCGGACCGGTCCGTCAGGATCCCCCGGGTCGACCTCCACCCCATCCAACAATATATCAGCGAACAAGGCAGGAAGTACCTCACCGGCGACAACCCCAAAAACCCTCAGCAAAAAAGCATTTTCTCCGCCGCACCCATCTTCGACGGCCCCCTCCTGAAAGGCTATGTCTATGCCATCCTCGCCAGCGAGAAACAGTCTCAGATCGCTGCCGCCCTGAACCACAATTTCTTCTACAGCCTGGGCACCGTCCTTTTTTTCTGCACCCTTGTCGGGGCCTTCCTGGTCGGTGTCGTTATCTTCTACCTGATCACCGGCAGCATCCGCCGCATGTCCGCCATCGTCAACCGTTTTAAGGACGGTGACCATACGGCACGAATCGAAGGCGACCTTGGCATCCTCGCCACCACCTTTAATGAAATGGCCGATACCATCGTGGACAACATGCAACAACTGTCTTCCATGGACAAACTCCGGCAGGAGCTCATCGCCAACGTCTCCCATGACCTCCGCAGCCCCCTGGCCATCACGCAGGGCTACGTAGAAACCCTTATGATTAAGGGCAACGACATCACCGGGATCGAAAAAGACCGTTACCTGGCCATCATCCTGAACAGCCTGAAAAAACTCTCGCATCTTGTCGGACAGCTCTTTGAATATTCCAAACTGGAAGCCAACCAAATCCGTCCCAATAAAGAACCCTTCCTCATGACCGACCTGGTATCCGACATGGTCCAGCACTACGATATAATCGCCAGGGGCAAAGACGTGACACTCCGCCTTGAAGCCCCCCGGGACCTCCCCCCCGTACTGGCCGACATCGCGCTGGTGGAACGTGCCATCCAGAATCTGCTGGACAATGCGTTGAAATTCACACCGCCCAAGGGCAAGATCACCATCACCCTCCTGGCCAAAACCAAAGGAGTGGAAATAGCGATAGCGGACACGGGAACCGGTATTCCCCTCAAAGACCAGCCCTACATATTTGAGCGATACAAACAATTCCCCGCCCATGAATTGCAAAACAAGGAGGGGATGGGCCTGGGTCTGGCCATTGTAAAGAAAATCATCGAACTTCACCATTCGGTGATCAATATCCGCAGCCTTCCGGGCTCCGGCACCGTGTTTTGGTTTCAATTACCGACAACAGCCTAAAATGCACCACGAAGAATTTGACCCTCCCGAAGCGCTCCGCAACACCATAAAGTGCTTCTGGTACAACAGAAAAGACTTCGGAGAACAACCATCGAATTTTGAGGTAGTGCCGGACAGCTATGCCGAAATTATCTTTTATTTCGGCGGTCCCTGTAGTATGTCTTCTGACCGAGAACCATTGCCATCTCCATTTATGATGGGGCTGCTCCATCAGCCCGTTGTTTTTTACACCCAAAACCATATAGAGATCATTGGCATCAGGTGCTTTCCGTGGACGGTGCTCGATTTACTCGGATTACCGGCTGGCAAAGACGGGGTGCGCATATTTGAGCATCCTATTGCCCAGCTTCAACCCGCGCTGAACAACTGGATTCAGGCCGGCAAGATAGACGAAGCGCTGGCCCGGGTAAAACAGTTTTTCCTGCAGGCACAGTCGCAGGTGACCATGGAAAGTATGTTATTCAAAGCGGGCGCCGCTATGCGGGAAGCAAACGGTACCCTTCCGGTCAGCGGAGTCGCGGAGGCCGCTCATGCGACGGTTCGTACCTTGGAAAGGAAATTCAAGGAATCCTCCGGCCATACGGTGAAAGACGTGTCCGGCCTGATGCGCTTTGAGCAGGTGCGGAATCGATTATGGCATTATCCGGATTCCAACCTTGCCGGCCTGGCCCATGAGCTGGGCTATACGGATCAATCCCACCTCGGCAGGGAATTCAAACGCTACAGCGGCACGACGCCGGCGGCCTTCGCGCGGAAAAAGAAACCATGATTTTGTCGCATTTATACTAGCCTGACACAGCGGCACCCCGGAATTTTGCGGTATGAAACACGACGTTATTATCTCCGGGGCCGGCCCGGTGGGTCTTTTCCTTGCCTGCGAACTGGCCCTGGCGGGCTGCTCCGTCCTGATACTGGAAAAGGCGGAGCATCCGCACTCCCCCTTAAAGCAGCTTCCTTTCGGGATACGGGGGCTCTCGGCGCCTACGATTGAAGCGCTTTACCGCCGGGGGTTGCTCCACGAGCTGGAGGTACCCAAACGCCTCAAAAACCCCCACTCCGGCGCCGTGCAAGGGCCGCGTCGTCAAGTGGGACACTTCGCCGGCATTCCGTTTCACGAAGGCAATATCGACACCACACAGTGGAAGTATCGCCTGCCCGGCGACACCGACACCAGTATAATAGCTGAAATGAAAGAGTTGGAAACGGTGCTGACCCGCCGTGCAGAAGCCCTGGGCGTAGCCATAAAGCGAGGGATTGCCGTAACCGGCTTTCACCAGACCAGGAACGGGGTAACCGTTCAGACAACCGACCAGATATTTCAAAGCAGTTGGCTCGTAGGCTGTGATGGAAGTCGTAGCACTGTCCGCAAAGCCGGCGGTTTTGACTTCGCCGGTACGGAACCGGCATTCACCGGCTATTCCACCCAGGTGGACATCGTTGACCCGGAGAAACTCAGACCAGGCCGAAACGTTACAGCCCAAGGCATGTACCTGCAATCACAACCAGGGTACCTGGTCCTGCAAGATTTTGATGGAGGGGCATTTCATAAAGAAGGAGCGCCCCTCACGCTCGAACACGTTCAAGAGGTACTGCGCCGCGTCTCGAACACCGATGTTACGCTTAGCGCCCTGCATATCGCCACCACATGGACGGACAGGGCCCGGCAGGCGACGACCTACCGCAATGGACGGGTATTGTTGGCCGGGGATGCCGCACACATTCATGCGCCCTTGGGCGGCCAGGGACTCAACCTTGGGCTGGGTGATGCCATGAACCTGGGTTGGAAGCTCGCCGCCACCATCCACCACAAAGCGCCGGAAGGCCTGCTGGACAGTTATCATACCGAACGGCACCCCATCGGCGCCCAGGTGCTGGATTGGTCGCGCGCCCAGGCCGCCATTATGAAACCAAACCCCGAGGCCCGCGCGTTGCATGCAATTTTCCGCGATCTGATAGATACGCGCGATGGCGCTACCTATTTTGCCGGACGGGTGTGGGGCATATACACACACTACGACCTCGGCGGCGATCATCCTTTGGTAGGCCATAGCGTTCCAAACCTTGAGTGGGAAGATGGAACGAAGATAGGTGAGCTCATGTACGATGGCCGGGGGCTACTCCTGGACTTTAGTCCGGACAGGCCCCTGCAACCATTGGCCGGGGGCCGCCTTCATTATGTCCATCGTCCGGCAAAAGACCAGTTGGGCATGGCGGCGCTCCTTGTACGCCCCGATGGCATTGTCGCCTGGGCGGCCGATACCGCCCCCAGCCTCCGGCATGCCTCCGCTGCCGCCTCACGCTGGGGTCTTTAAATAAATTTTGTGCTTAGCCCTTTTTATCGTAACATTGCAATGAAACGATAATCATGGGCCTGACAAAATCCGAAATTTTCACCGACAAACAAAACAAACTCGCCTCCATGATGAAGGCGTTGGCTCACCCCGCGCGCATCGCCATCATTCAACACCTGATCAAGACCAGTGCCTGTATCAATGGCGACCTGGTCGAGGTCCTGGGCCTTGCGCAACCCACCATTTCACAACACCTGAAAGAGCTAAAAAACGCGGGCCTCATCCAGGGTACCATCGAAGGTACGAGCGTCTGCTACTGCATCGAACCCAAAACCTGGGCCATCTACCAAAAGGAAATCGGCGCCCTGTTCGCCGCCTATACCTGTGAAGAAAGCTGTAACTGTTAAAAACACCTTTATGGCAAGCCATTACCGAATCCTTTTCGTCTGTGTACACAACTCCGCCCGGAGTCAGATGGCGGAGGCCTTCCTGAAAAAATACGGCGACGACCTCTTTGAGGTGGAGAGTGCCGGCCTCACACCCGGAAGCATCAATCCCAATGTTGTCGAGGTCATGAATGAGGTGGGTATCGACCTCAGCCAAAGGATCACCCAGGACGTTTACGACCTGCTCCGGAAAGGCCGGATTTATAATGCCCTTATCACGGTCTGCGACCAGGCCATCGCCGAACGCAGCCTCATGTTTCCCGGCATGACCAAACGCCTTACCTGGACCTTCCCCGATCCTTCGGCCTTTCAAGGGGAACACGAGGAGGTCCTCGAACAAACCCGGAAAGTCCGGGATGAGATCGAAGAAAGCGTAAAAAACTTCGCCGAGGAAGCCCGGCACGTCAGCTATTGGATTAAATAATTCATCATGCAGACAACAGAAGAAATAAAGGACCTGGTCCGCGAGAAATACAGCGCGATAGCCTCCTGCTGCGGCTCCGGCTGTTGCTCCATCGAGACCGCCAACATCATGAGCGACGATTACAGCACCCTGGAAGGCTACAACCCCGACGCCGACCTGGGCCTGGGGTGCGGCCTGCCCACTCAATTCGCCCGGATCAAAAAGGGCGACGTGGTGATCGACCTCGGCTCCGGTGCCGGCAACGACTGTTTTGTCGCCCGTGCGGAGACCGGGGAGACCGGCAAGGTCATCGGCATCGACTTCACACCCGCCATGATTGAGAAAGCCCGGGCCAATGCTGAAAAACTCGGTTTCAACAATGTCGAGTTCCGCCAGGGGGATATTGAAAAAATGCCCGTCACCTCAAATGTCGCCGACGTCATCGTCTCCAACTGCGTCCTGAATCTGGTCCCCAATAAATATGGTGTCTTACAGGAAATCTTTCGCGTCCTGAAACCCGGCGGCCATTTCAGCATATCCGACATTGTCCTTTCGGGCGAACTACCCGGCGAGATCCGCGAATCCGCCGAAATGTATGCCGGGTGCGTGGCAGGGGCCATCCAGAAGACCGAGTACCTGGGTCTGATCGAGGCCGCCGGCTTTACCGGGATCAACCTCCAGAAGGAAAAGCCCATCATCATCCCCGACGTCTCCGGTATATACAGCGTCACCGTCTACGCGGAAAAACCCGTTTAATGCTACGAAAATCCCTCTCGGAAATAATAGGAACATTCGCGTTAGTCTTTTGCGGAACAGGTGCCATCGTCATTGACAAGCAAACCGGAGGCGCGGTAACGCATGCCGGTGTCGCCATTACCTTCGGGCTGGTGGTCATGGCCATGATCTATGGCCTGGGGGAAATATCCGGCGCACACCTGAACCCTGCCGTTAGTATTGCCTTTACCCTTGCCGGCAGGTTACCCATGAAAGCATTATGGCCTTACATAGCCAGCCAATTGACAGGCGCGCTGCTGGCAAGCCTGACGCTTCGCCTCCTCTTCCCTTCGAACGCACTCCTGGGCGCGACAATGCCGGCCGGGACAGCCCTGCAATCCTTCATCCTGGAAGTCATCCTCACCTTCTTCCTGATGCTGGTGATCATGGGGGTATCCACCGGTCCAAAGGAACAGGGCTTATTTGCGGGCATCGCCATAGGCTCCGTGGTGTTACTGGAGGCAATGTTTGCCGGACCGATCTGCGGCGCTTCGATGAATCCGGCCCGATCGCTGGCTCCCGCCGTTGTATCCGGCCATTTGGAATATCTATGGGTCTACCTTACCGCCCCCGTCGCAGGTGCAGCCATCGCCATACCTATCTGGAAATATTTAAACACAAAATAATGACCATCGCGCTCTTCTCCGACATACATGCCAACCTCCCCGCCCTCGAAGCCTTTTTCAATGACGTAGAAGCAAGAAGGCCCGACGCCATCTATTGCCTGGGTGACCTTGTGGGTTATAACATCTGGCCCAATGAAGTCATCAATGAAGTCCGCCGCCGCGGCATCCCCACGATTGCCGGTAACTATGACTTCGGCATCGGCCGCACCAGTGACGACTGTGGTTGTGCCTACAAAACCGTTGAAGAAAAGGCCAATGGTGCCGTATCCATATCTTTTACCAACCAGATTGTCAAGGTCGAGGAACGCGCATACCTGCGCACGCTGCCGGCCCACATCAAAGTAGAATTCCAGCTCAACCACGACAAGCTCAACCTCCTCCTCGTCCACGGCAGCCCCCGAAAGATTAACGAATACCTCTTCGAAGACCGGGACGAAAAAAGCCTCCTGCGCATCATGCATGACGCCGGCGCCGACATCATGTGCTTCGGCCACACCCACAAACCCTACCACCGTGTGCTGAATGACGCCGGCCACTACCGCCACGCCATCAACATCGGTTCCGTAGGCAAGCCTAAAGACGGCGATCCACGAGGCGGCTACGTCCTGCTGCACATAGACAACGACATCCAGGTGGAATTCGTCCGCTTCACCTACGACATCGAAAAAGCCGCAAAAGCCGTGGAAGACAGCCCCCTTCCCAACGCATACGCCGACGCCTTACGCCAAGCACATTAAATGATGACCATCACCCCCCTCCTCCCCGAACACTGGCCCGTCGTCAAAGCCATCTATGAGGACGGTTTGGCCACCGGACAGGCCAGCTTCCAAACCAGCGCCCCCGGCTGGGAGGAATGGGACAAATCCCACCTGATCCATAGCCGTCTCGTTGCAAAAAATAGCGGCACCATTGTCGGGTGGGTCGCGCTTAGCCCGGTTTCCGGGCGTTGCGTATATGCAGGGGTGGCCGAGGTAAGCATCTATATTGCCGCCGGCCATCGGGGCCTGGGCATTGGCAAGACGCTGCTGGAAGCGCTGGTAGAAGAAAGCGAAGCCCACGGCATCTGGACCCTCCAGGCCGGCATCTTCCCCGAAAACACCCCCAGCCTCCGGTTACATGAGGGCGCCGGGTTCCGCCAGGTCGGCATCCGGCAGCGCATCGGCAAGATGGGCGACCGCTGGCGCGATACCGTTTTGTTAGAGAGAAGAAGTGAAAAAGTAGGATGATTTGAGATGACGGCAATCACGGCGCCACCGCCATCCTTTCCCCGGCAATAGCCGAAACCCGGTTTCCCCCCCTCAAAGGTGTACCTTTATACATTGTATACACCGGTTGACCGTCTACCCAAAACGCCAGCCGCTCGACAGAAAGGATTCTTTCCGGAATATTGGCACCGGTCCACCGTTCATCAGGCTGCTGCCTCCAGGTCACCTCATACAAAAGGGCGCCCCCGGGGTAATGACCGTCGCTGTGGCTGCCGGCATACGCAAATGCCGCGTCGTTGCCATACAACATGGACATCGTGCTGTCGTTGGAGTGGACCATGCCGGTGATGGTGTGCAGCAACAAAGGGTTTTCCGGCAGCTCGTCCGCAAAGCTACGGTCCAAAGGCCTTGTAAATACAAAATCATTGTCATGCATGGGCTGGTGACAAGTGACGCATTCCGTGGCAAAAAGCCGGTTGGCGCCATAAGGTTTCAGACTGTCCCCCCGCCAGCGCGCCCAGCCCCAACCCGCCGTTTTTGCATATTTTTTGGCGTCTTTTATCATAAACTCCACCTGGAAGAAGGCCCCCGCTGTCACACGGCCATCCGCGTGTACCTGTTCTTTCCACGCGGTTTTGGCAAAAATGGTCCCATCCGGCCAGACGTTTGTTTGATGCGCTTGTATGGCTTTCACAGCAATATCATTGGCAAAAATGATCCGCAGGGTCCCATTGTCAAACCGGTCGGAAGTATTCAATACCTGCCAGCTGCGATAGCCGGGAACATAGGCAATGCCATTGGGCGCCGGTTTTGCCGCGGCAAGGGAGACCGGTGTCACCACTTCCGCGGTATCGGTTAATATTCGCGGCGTTCGTGACAAGGTATATTTCTTTAGTATATCTACCTCCTCCGGGCTTAACCGGGCGGGGCCGTGCACAAACGTATAGGCCGGCAGCGGCATCCCCTTCTCCAACACCTTGTTCAGTGCATAATATAAGGTGCTGTTTTGTGCGGGGGTCGCCATGGAATCCCAATTGGAGAAATCAAGGGCTTTGCGTCCATCCCGGACATCCCGGTATACCAAAAAATTGACCGGGCTTATCTGGTCGTACCAGCGCAGGTTGGTTTGGGACGAATGGCAGTCGAAACAGGATTTCCGGAGGATGTCATCGACCTCTTTGGGAACCCCTGCCAGGTCACCCACCGGTGCACTGGCTATTTTTTCCGGACGAACCAACTGCATCAACCCGAAAAATCCGCCGACGACAGCGGCGATAATGAGGACTTTTTTCATACTTCAAAATTGCTCATAATCATTGGGTTACTAGATCCGATAGTCGTGAAAGGGATAAAATTGCTCCCGAAGAAGAATATCGGGCCGCGAAAGGGAAGTGCTTAATTTAGCCCATCGTAAAAGATATGGAAAAAGTCAGGCTATACATATTATTATTTGTCGGCATAAGCATAGTCACGCTTGTAGCAGGGATCGGTGCGTGTAGTTATTGTTACCATACAGCCCGGGAAGCAATCTGGAACCATAAAATGGAATCGGGCCGGCGTGAAACCCGCGAAATCGGCCGGCTGTTGGAAGAACAACTTGACAATGGACAACCTCCTCAAAAAGTCATTGACAACCTCCAGCAGAGTATCGTCAATACCGATGCGCAAAGCGAGTTTGTATGCATGTACGACACCAACGGCATCGAGCTTTGCCATCCCGATCCGGCCCTCGTCGGGCAAAAGATCGACGCGGGTAACTCGCTGTTTATCCGGAACGGCAGCCCGGCGCCCTTCAGCGACATCCTGCATCTGGGGAAAGCCGGCACGGGGCTGCGGAGCTTCCCGGTGGCAAAACACCGCAGCTCGGAAATCGTAACCGTCTATCCCGTGAAAGGCAGCGATTGGATGGTGGCCGCGCACGCCAATGTGACAGTATTGCAGGCACAACTGGACAACCTCTACCACCAGTTTATGGTCGGCATCATTTTGATGGTATTACTGATCTCGGGCAGTTGTTTTTTGCTGATAAGGCTGATCTATGGGAAATACGAACGGCAAATGGACCAGGAAATCCTCCGGCTCAATAAAGACCTTGCGGCAAAAAAAGTCGCCGAAAGCACCCGCAAACGGCTGGTGACCTACCAACGGGATGAAATGGTATCTTTAGAAGTCGGCGACATTGCGTTTATCTTCTTATCGGAAAACAGCGTCTTTGTGCAAACGTTCCTGAACCAGCGCCACACCGTGAACACCAGCCTCGATGAATTGATGAAACAACTGGACAACGACATTTTTTACCGCGCCAACCGACAGTGTATCGTGAACGTCAATGCCATCAAGACCATCCTGGTCTACGGCAAGAACCAACTGCAACTGGTCATGCATCCCCAGGCGCCCGAGGAGATCATCATCAGTAAGAACAAAGCAGCCGAATTTAAAGACTGGCTGGATCGATAATGTAACAAAACGAAAAATATGACGCCCTGGCCTCTTCTGAATTTCGACCGGTATAGAGATACACTGGAGACAGTCCATCTCTGGACACAGATCGTAGGCAAGATACGGCTCCGGCAAATGCCCTGGCTGAACCACTCCTGGCATGTCACCTTGTACGTAAACCCCCGCGGTCTCACGACCGGCACCATGCCCTATACGGGCGGCACCTTCGAGATCCTCATGGATTTTGTCGGTCACGAAGTGAAAGTCGCCACTAATGATGGCGCCACCCGCAGCATACCCTTATATCCACGTTCAGTGGCCGACTTCTACGCGTCGCTTTTGGATATGCTCCACAACCTGGGCATTGATGTCAGGATATTTGGAAAGCCGAATGAAATTGCCGGCGCCATCCCTTTCGCCGAAGACCATCTGCATGCCAGCTATGACAAGCAGGAGATGCATCTTCTTTTCCAGGCGCTCGCAAAGACGGATGTTGTCTTCAACCGGTTCCGGGCCGGGTTCAGGGGCAAGGTAAGCCCGATCCACTTCTTCTGGGGCGCCTTCGATCTGGCGGTCACCCGCTTCTCAGGCCGAAAGGCGCCCATACACCCGGGCGGGATGCCCAATATACCGGACGATGTCATGCAGGAAGCCTACTCCCATGAAGTCAGCAGTTGCGGTTTCTGGCCGGGCTCCGGCGATTTTCCGACGCCGGTCTTTTATTCCTATTGTTATCCGACGCCCCCCGACTTTGGCCGCCAGCCCGTCGAGCCTTCGGAGGCTTATTACAGCGAGGCCATGGGCGAATTCTTTCTTCCTTATGAAGCCGTGCGGCAATCCACCGACCCCGAAGCCACGCTGATGCGGTTTCTGAAGGCGACGTACCGCGCGGCTGCCGTCACCGGGCACTGGGACGAGAGCCTTGAATGCGATCTCACACATTATAAAAGGCCGTTATAAAAATAACGATACATATCGTCTCCAGCCTTGACGGCATCATTGCCAAAAGAGACAACAGTGTGTCCTGGTTCGACACACCGGAACACTATGAAAAAGGAACAACCGTCAGCCAGGAGGAGGCGGCAGCCTTTCTCAAAACGATCGATTGCTATGTCATGGGCGCCCGGACCTATGAACACGCCCTGGAGCTTTCAAAATCTTACGGTTGGGCTTATGGCAACGTACCGGTCATTGTCCTGACGCATAGGAACCTTCCTATGGACAGACCACACATCGACATCTATTCGGGTGACTTAAAAAAACTTGTCCACGAACGATTACAACCCAGATACAAGAACGTCTGGGTCGTCGGCGGGGCTATGCTGGTCAGGGATTTCATCCGTGCAAAGCTCGCCGACGACATCAGGTTGACCGTTGTGCCCGTTATATTGGGGGACGGGACCCCGCTTTTTGACCACCTGGAACAAGAACAAGCCTTACACCTGAAAGACGTGAACGCCTACAAAAACGGAATGGTGGAGCTTTGGTACGGCCTCAGAAAATAATACCCCACTGATTTTGTAGACTTATTATTTTTCCTGTATCTTTCGGTAAACAAATGAAACCACGCTTATGAAATCCTGGTCAAAGGAAGACTGGTGGGCTGTTTGGCTTGGTCTGGGGATCATTATCCTGGCCTATATCTTTTATCTGGGCGGCTCCAGCATTTCCTGGATCGCGGTGGCACCGGCCAAATGGTCGACCCTGTCACAACTGGGGACGCAACTTTCGGCAACAGCACCCCGGTACCTCGCTTTGCTCGGCGCCTGCCTGATCCTTTTCACGATCGTGACGTCCTTTATCGGGCAAAAACCAAAGGAATTCATCCCGTCATTTATCCTTGTTTTTGTTCTTTCGACGATTATCTATTTCGTGGGTGCCTGGGACCAGGCCAGTCGTTATAACCTGGAACCTCCGCTGGTGGCCCTCTTGCTAGGACTTCTCCTGTCAAACGTCATCGGGTTACCCCGCTGGCTCGATGCCGGTTTCCGGGTCGAGTTTTATATAAAACTGGGCATTGTCCTGCTGGGCGCCACCCTGCCTTTCACGCTCATCATCTGGGCCGGGCCGGTGGCAATTTTACAAGCCTCCGTCGTGTCCATCATCACCTTTTTGACCATCTTCTTCACGGCCCGGAAGCTGGGGCTGGATCACCGCCTGGCGGCAGTGCTGGGCGCGGGTGGCGCTGTCTGCGGCGTGTCCGCTTCGATTGCCGTTGCCGGCGCCGTGCGGGCTAAGAAAGAGCATCCCCCTATTGCCATAAGCCTTGTCGTCTTTTGGGCGATCATCTTCATTTTCGCGTTGCCGCTGGTATCACGGGTGCTCCACCTGCCGACAGGCGTAGGCGGCGCCTGGATCGGAACATCGGAATTCGCGGACGCAGCCGGCCTGGCCGCGGCCCAATCTTATGGAAACCTGGCCGGTAAGGGTTTGGGTATTTCGGGTACGGCCGACCAGGCGCTGGCCTCCTACACTCTGATCAAAGTCATCGGCAGAGACATCTGGATCGGCATCTGGGCGTTTGTCCTGGCGTTCATTTCTGTTACCGTTTGGGAACGCACGGAGACCAACGCGAAGGCCGATGCCGGTCAGATATGGTGGCGCTTTCCCAAATTCGTCATCGGATTCCTAATAGCCTCGATACTAACGACCGTTATCGTCCATGGAAATACGCTCTCCGAATACAATAAAATAGTAAAACCCTCCCTGATCACGCCCATCACGTCACTGCGAACCTGGGCGTTCACCTTCAGCTTCCTGAGTATCGGGTTGACGACCCGGTTCCGGGAATTGGCGGGCGCCGGGGCCAAACCCATTATTGCGTTCACGATCGGGGTTATTGTAAACGTGGCCTTGGGCTATGTCCTCTCGGTCCTCATTTTTGGCCACTATTGGGCGGCGGTTGCCACCCATTGATGTATGAAAACGCCCGCCTGCCAACACTGCGCCCATTTCCAAAACGATCCGGCGCTGATCGAAAAGGCCTATCCGGGGCTCACGTCCCTGAGCTCGGGTTTTGCGTCCGTACGGGATCAGGACGGTTTCTGTGATTATCACCAACTTTACCTTTCCGCCAGGGACAACTGTCAGGATTTCATAGAAAATAATTTTACATTTACCCAAATTCAAAACGATTGACTATGCAAACCCGACGCACGTTTATAAAACAAGCCAGTCTGGCCACCACCGGGCTCCTCTTCACCCCGAAAATTCTGTTTCCCCCTTCCTCGCTTATAGGTCTTCAATTGTTCACCGTTCGCGACCAAATTGCAAAGGACCCCGAAGAAACCCTCGCCAAAATAGCCCAGATCGGCTATACTTCGGTGGAGCTTTTTGGCTATGGCAACGGCAAATTCTTTGGCCAGACCCCGGCACAATTCTTCGGGTTGCTCAAAAAATACAAGCTCGCCACCCCCAGCGGTCACTATATGATGGTCAACTACCTGACAAAAGGGGACATGGACGAACTAAAGGATAACATCGCCGCCGCCGCCGCCATGGGACACCGCTATTTCGTCATCCCCTTCTTACTGGACAATATGCGCACCAGCCTCGACGACTACAAACGACTGGCCGACAAGTTCAACGTCGCAGCGACGGAAGCCCGAAAAGCGGGCATGAAACTCGCCTACCACAACCACAACTTTGAATTCAAAGACTGGGGCGGTGGCAAAACCGGCTTCGACGTCTTTCTACACCAAACCGATCCGGCCCAGGTTTTCTTTGAAATGGACATGTACTGGGTCACCCGGGCCGGTCTCAGCCCCATACAGCTCATCAAAGACCATCCCGGCCGCTTCAAAATGTGGCACGTAAAAGACATGTCCGTAAAAGCAGACCCCAGCTACACCACCGGCGGACAGCAATACTTCGCCGAAGTCGGCACCGGCGTCATCGACTATAAAGAAATATTCCGCTACAAGAAAGAATCCGGTATGGAATACTTCTACGTCGAGCAAGACCAGGTCAGCCGCCCGGTGTACGATGCCATCTCCAACAGCTTTTCCTACGTCAAGGCCAACCTTGCCCGGTAAACGTTCCGGGTGGCCCTGGAGTCCAGAGCCACCCGGGTTTATAAGTTAACTAAAGAGCAAACAACGCAATATCATTGCTGTCCACTTCGACTTCCCCAAAAACCTCCTCGTCTGTGTCCTCGTTATAGTCAATGATTTCTTTCATGGTAGAGCTATACTTCGCCCTGACAAAATTATCGGCGATATAGATCACCCCATTTCCATTCATTTTAAATTCTCCGGCATCGGGTATATCCAATTTGTTCACGATATATTCCTCCAAATCCTCGGAAACATCCTCTTCCGTGATGTCATCATCAAAATGAACAAAAGCTTCATCACCACCGCTCTCCCAGGAAAAAACCAGGCTGGTCTTATCGCTTACGCGCTTTACAATCCAATCCTTAAGTTCCCTTTCGCCCGTTGCGATTCTTTCCATACGCTCTTTTTCCCGTCCCGCCATCAATACATTTATCCCGGTCCGGTTTGGAACGATCACCGGCTGCGCCCTCGCCGGGTCCTGTTTTTCGACACGATCTTGTCCAAACAACCGCGCAAAAAATTGTTTAATTGGATTCATTGTCAAGGTCTTTCAATTGTTTAATATCGGGGGTATACTGCCATCTGTCGACCAACTTAATATACGGCAGCAATTCATTAATACCGGTTGGTTGAAGATGGTATGCAAGTTCCAAGGCATAATCGATTCCCAGGAACTCCTTTGCAAGATAAATCCCAAAGTTGCTGTGCGTGATCATCAACGTGGACTTCAGCCCGGACATCAACAGCGGGCGCAACATAAATTCCTTCAATTTGGCATCTGCCGTCTGAACCGGCTTAATATGTCCAAGCAGGTCATCATCTACATATTTAAACCAGTTATTTAAAGTGGGGACAACCCCCAGCAAATCTTCTTTACAATGCTCCGCGGCAATATCGCGAACGAGCACTCTTCGCCCATCGGAATTACAAACAAATTCGCCAAACTTTTCGATGCATAAATCTATCCCATACGTATGGTGCAGAAGGATCCTATGCCTGATATCGAAGTAAAACAATTTGCTCGAATCCAAGAACTTATGGATAGGCAAGTAGTCTTCCGGGGTTCCCAGGAATTTTTTCCTTGACAAAAGGCTATGTTTCCAATAATTCATTTGACGCAGGTGCAGCTAAAATAAATGAAATATCGGATACCTTTAGTCATCTATATGCAACTCTACGACGTTTTCGCCCTCCTCACCGTCCTGGCCGCTCTTTTCGGCTATTTGAACTACCGTTTCCTACGCCTGCCCGACACCATCGGCGTCATGCTTATCTCACTCGTCGTTTCGCTGGGCATCATCATCCTGGGAGGCATAAAACCCGTCCTGTTCCGGCAGGCCACCGACCTCATCCGCGGGATCGATTTCTATAAGATCCTCGTGAGGTATATGCTTGGCCTGCTGCTCTTCGCAGGCGCCATTCACATCGACGGCCACCAATTAAAAAAAGAAAGCGGCTACGTACTCACCTTCTCGACCATCAGTGTTTTAATTTCCACCGCGCTGGTCGCCCTGCTTTTATATTTCGTTTGTAGCCTTTTACACCACCCTATCGGGCTCATCTACTGTCTTCTTTTTGGCGCCTTGATTTCGCCCACCGACCCCATCGCGGTCCTGAGCATTCTCCGGAAAGCCGGCATACCTCCTTCCATGGAAGTCAGGATCACCGGGGAGTCGCTCTTTAACGACGGGGTAGGCATCGTTGTCTTTCTATGCATCTACCAGATCGCACAAGCGGGGCCGGGCCATCTTCAACTGACAGACGTCCTGCGCCTGTTCGCCCAGGAAGCGGGCGGCGGCATTCTGCTGGGTGTCCTCCTCGGTTACGCCGGTTTCTACCTGTTGCGCACCATTGACTATTACCAGGTAGAACTGCTCATCACCATCGCCATTGTCATGGGTGGCAGTCTCCTGGCAGAATACTTACACGTCAGCAGCCCCCTTGCCATGGTCATGGCCGGCCTCATCACCGGTAACAAAACCCGTCTGAAAGGCATGACCGATACCTCCAGGGACTATATAGATCAATTCTGGAGCATGGCCGACAACCTCTTAAACGCGCTTCTTTTCCTCCTGATCGGCCTGGAAATGATCGCCATACCCTTCACCACCGCCATTCTTATTACCGGATGCTGCGTCATCCCCATCGTCCTGGCCGTCCGTTACCTGTCCGTACTGATCCCTATAAGCCTCTTGCACTTTCGCTCCGGTTTTGAAAAAAAAGCCATCGGTATCCTTACCTGGGGCGGACTCCGCGGGGGACTTTCCGTGGCGCTGGCGTTGTCTGTCCCGGCCTCGATGCAGGGACAATTCCTCGTCGCCATCACCTACATGGTCGTTCTTTTTTCGATTCTCGTACAAGGCCTTACCATCGGCAAGTTTGCCCGCCGGGTACCTCGACCAGGCGGCCCGCACAGCAAATGAATTTGGCCCGCACAGCAAATGGAGACGTAGTTAAATTTTTAATTTTACAATATGCGGCCCGTTTTCCAGCGCCTAGGCGACGCCTTCGTTTATTCGTGTACGTTCGATACAACGTACGCCTACGAACAATTCGTCCCTGAGCACCTCCTGGCGTATCAACTATCGGGTCAGACCCATATTTATCACCAGCGCGGCGAGCTGGTTTTGGAAGAAGGGCAACTGTTGCTTGCCAGGGGGAATCAATTTGCCAAAAGCAAAAAGGTCCCCGGCGCCAACAATGAATACAAATGCCTTTCCGTGGTGATGACCACCGAACGCCTGCGACAATTCGCGTCGGAGAATGACATTGTCTGTGCCGAAAAATATAGTGGGGGGAAAAATATCATACTCGAACCCGATTCCTTTTTCAAAAGCTATTTCGATTCCATAACGCCGTACATCAAGGAGTGGAAAAACGTGAGCACAAGGATGGCGACCCTAAAGGTCCATGAAGCCATAGCATTGCTCGTACACCTACGCCCAGGCCTGCAATCCTTTCTTTTTGACTTTGCGGACCCGCACAAACAAGACCTCGAAGCATTCATGCTCAAGAATTTCCAGTACAATGCGCCGCTGGAGAACTTTGCCAGACTGTCCGGCAGGAGCCTGACCGGTTTCAAAAGGGAATTCGCCCAAACATTCAAGACCTCACCGGCAAAATGGCTCAAAGACAAACGCCTGTCGGAAGCCTATTACCTGATCAGGCAAAAAAACCGGAAACCGCAGGATTTCTACCTCGACCTCGGTTTTGAAAACCTCTCCCACTTTTACTCCTCCTTCAAGCATAAATACGGAATGACCCCCGCAGAAATAAAACCCCAAAACCATGACCACTGAACAAAGGCTACAACAACTGGAAGACCGGATCGCCATCCGGGAACTCATCGACGCCTACACGTATTGCGCCGATACGCGCAATATCCAGGGACATATAGCCCTCTTTACCGAGGACACCAACTTTGAGGTATATTATGACGAAAAATCGCCTACGCCGACCCAGGTCGTCATGGGTAGAAACAACCTCTACCCCGTGTTCAATGATCTGAACCAATACTTTTCAACGATGCACTTCAACGGCCAAAGTACGCTCAAGGTAGACGGGGACCGGGCAACAGGCATCACCTATTGCCGGGCCTATCACCTGACCGTCCCCGACGGGGTGCAAAAGCTGATGATTGCCGGTATCCGGTACTACGACACAATGGTCAAACAAGGCGGCGCCTGGCTGTTCGCCGAACGAAAATTGAAAGTATGCTGGATCGAAAATAGGTAAGGGCATTAATTTTCAGTCCCTTGCGTTTTTTGATGAACGGTTCGACTTTCTCCCAAATTTGAAATATTGTTGCATTTGGAGTAATTTTGCCCATGTTCAGACGGCATCCCAAGATTATTGCAGTGCTTCTCCTGCTGGCCCTAAGCCAGCATGTAGGCTTGCGTTTGTGGATGCACCATTGGCTGCATGAGCACAATACCGCTTCTGCCGCAGCCCCCGTACAACTTCAACAGGCTTGTGATTGCTTCAGCGATACCATGTTACCGCTGGAGGAATCCACCGTCTTCACCCTTACTATCCCCAGCCAAAATGCTACTGCGCTGGGAGACATTCCCTCTACGACGGTTCCTGATACCGAAAAGGTGTTTTATTCCCTAAAAGGCCCTCCGGTCACTCCTGTTTGCGCCTGATTCCAATCGATCTCAGACCCCCAGTCTGACCTCACGTCTATTTTACTGCACAATCAAAACGGAACATGAACCGGATCATATATCTATTTGTTGCCTTAATTTATATCCAACCCCTGATGGCAGGGAATACCGTCCTCTTCGGCTCCATATCCGGCACCGTCAAGGAAAAAACCGATGGCAAGCCCATCGCCGGTGCTTCCATTTCGATCCCCGACCTTAAGATAGGTACCTTCACCGACGCGGAGGGGAATTTCACCCTCAACTTCAATTCCAAGGGTCTTCACCTGGTGGAGATCAGCTTTGTGGGCTACGCCACCGTCTATAAGACCATCGACCTAAACAAAACGTCTACCCTGGATATTCAAATGTCCATATCCAACATCGAAACGGATGAAGTCGTCGTCACCGGTGTCAGCAGGGCCACGGAATTAAAAAGAACACCCATCCCCATTGTCGCGTTGAGTAAAACTTTCCTCCAGGAACACGCGGCCGCCACCAATATCATCGATGCAGTGGCCAACGTACCGGGTGTCAGCGCCGTCACTACGGGCCCCAACATCTCCAAACCCTTTATCCACGGCCTGGGCTATAACCGGGTCGTCACGGCTGAAGACGGTATTCGCCAGGAGGGCCAGCAATGGGGCGACGAACACGGCATCGAAGTAGACCAAAACTCGATCGACCGCGTCGAGATCATCAAAGGCCCCGCCAGCCTCAGCTATGGCTCCGACGCCATCGGGGGTGTCGTTAACCTGATCACGCCCTCTCCCGTGCCCCAAGGCAAAATACTCGGCTATGTCAGCGGCATCTACGGCACCAACAACGGGATGATCAATAGTTCCGTCCGCCTGCAAGGCAATGAGAACGGGTTTGTCTGGGGTCTTCAGGCTTCCCAAAAGGCGGCCAAAGACTACCAGAACGAGCGGGACGGACGCAACTGGGCGACGAACTTCAACGAAAAAGACGCACGGGTCATGTTGGGTCTTAACAAAAAATGGGGCTATTCCTACCTCAATGCCTCTTTGTTCGATGACCTACAGGCAATACCCGACGGGAGCCGCGACTCGGCCACCCGCAAATTCACCTACCAGATCACCGACGCCGACACCACCCGCCCGATCGTCAGCAATTCGATGCTCAATTCCTATTCGCTCCCTACCCTACACCAACACGTCCAGTTGTACCGCATCTACGACGTCAGCAGCTTCGCCCTGGGCAATGGTAACCTCAATGTCAACCTTGGCTGGCAATACAGCCACCGGCGGGAGTTTACCCACCCCACCGCGCCGGATATCCCCGGTCTTAACCTCCAGCTCACTACCTATAACTATGACATCAAGTACAATTTCGACCTGGGTGGTTACGAAACCAGCGTTGGTGTCAACGGGATGTACCAGAACAATGCTTTAGGCTACAGCACCGATTTCCCGATCCCTGCTTACCACCAATTCGACATCGGCGCTTTCCTCGTGGAAAAGAAAACCTATGAGAAATTCGACCTGCTGGGCGGTGTCCGGTTTGACACCCGTTCCTTCTCCGGGCAGGGTGCCTATATCGATACATCCGTAGCCTACTACCCTTCCCTTTACAAAGGACCAAACCCCACCACGACGCCTAACGTAGCCCTGCAATTCAGTCCCTTGAACAAGACGTTCTCCGGGCTCACCGGCAGCATCGGGGCCACCTACAACGTCACCGACCACTTCCTGGTAAAGGCCAACATTGCCCGTGGCTACCGCGCGCCCAGCATCGCCGAACTGTCCGCCAACGGACCCGACCCGGGCTCGCAGATCTACCACGTGGGCAACAGCAATTTCAAACCGGAATTCAGTGTGCAGGGAGACTTCGGCGTCGCGCTGAGCTATCCCTTCCTGACCGCCAGCGTCAGCTTCTTTGACAACAATATCCAAAACTATATCTTCCAGGAACAACTGCTCGACGCGAACGGTAACCCCAAGCGGGTCAACGCCGACGGATCGCCCAATCCCAACGGCCAGTACAGCGAGTTCTCCTATGTCCAAAGCAAGGCGCGCATCGACGGGGGCGAGGCCTATCTCGACATCCACCCGGTCTCCTGGCTCCATTTCGAAAACGCCCTCACCCTGACCTACGGCACCAATCTTTCCAACGGAGGACATGCCCCCGACAGCCTGAAATACCTGCCCTTTATCCCGCCGCTCCATACCCACACGGAACTGCGCACCGTGGACAGCAAAAAGGGCTTTGGCCGTTTCAAGAAAGGGTATATATACGTCGGCTTTGATCACTATGACGCCCAGAACCGTTTCTTTGCCGCCTATGGTACGGAAACCTATACGGCCGGCTATAACCTCCTGAGCGCCGGTCTCGGCGTCAACCTGGTGAACGCCGCCGGCAAAAATATCGTGCAGCTCTTCATCGAGGGCACCAACCTGGCCAACATCAACTACCAGTCGAACATGAGCCGGTTAAAGTATTTCGACAACCCCGTCGTTCCCCCCGGTATCCAGCCCGGGATGTTCAACATGGGGCGGAACATCACCTTCAAGGTCATTGTCCCATTCGACCTCTCTCCTAAAAACAGCTAAGCAAGCGGACCGCTTTTTTTGTATCTTTGCCGCCCGAAGCTCTTTCTTTATCCCTCATCAACGGAGAAGGTCCCCGGTCCCGCACCGGGGTTAATAGGGAATTGTGTGTAAATCACAAGCTGTCCCGCAACTGTAAGTAACGACACCGTTTTTGCCCGCGTAGTCCACTGCCTCCCCCGGGAGGTGGGAAGGACGGCGAAAATGTTACAAGCCAGGAGACCTGCCTTCACCGTATGACAATGCTTTCGTGGACAGAAGCCGATTGTCGTGTGATGCAACGTCATCTCTACTTCATTCCATAGGCAGCATTGTGCGGTTCAGCAAGCGCTTTTTAACGGTTTACAAAAACATTAAAAAGCAAGACATGCAAACACACAACCTAGGCTACCCGAGGATTGGCAGCCGACGTGAACTCAAAAAAGCCGCCGAGCAATACTGGGCCGGCAAAATCCCCGCGGCACAGCTGATGGCCACGGGCAAGACGATTCGTGAACAAAACTGGAAACTCCAACAGGAGGCAGGCATCGACCTTATTCCCGTCGGTGACTTCTCCTACTATGACCAGGTGCTCGACACCAGCCTGATGGTCGGCGCCATACCCGACCGCTATCATGCGCTCACGGTGGACAAACAGCTCCCCGACATCGACCTTCTTTTCGCCATGGCCCGGGGTTACCAAAAGGACGGTTATGACGTCACCGCTATGGAAATGACCAAGTGGTTCGACACCAACTACCACTACATCGTCCCTGAATTTACGGCCGGCCAGACCTTCCGTCTCTTCAGCCAGAAGCTGATCAATGAATACCGCGAAGCCAGGGAAGCCGGCATCAACGCCAAACCCGTGTTGCTTGGCCCGGTATCTTATCTGTTATTAGGTAAGGAAAAAGAGGCAGGCTTCCACCGCCTGGATCTCCTCAAGAAACTCCTGCCCGTCTACCTCGACGTTCTTGAAAAACTCGACGAGGCCGGTGCGTACTATGTACAGTTCGACGAGCCCTGTCTTTCCCTCGATCTTACCACTGCTGAACAACAGGCCATCGTCAAAACGTATGCGGAGATCAAGGCTACATTTCCAAACCTGCACATCATCCTGGCCAGCTATTTCGAATGCTATGGGGAGAACCTGTCCACCGCCCTCGCCCTTCCCGTAGGAACACTCCACCTGGACCTGGTCCGCTGCCCTTCCCAACTGGACGACATACTGACCACTTCCTTTGTCAACACCCGTACAAAACTTTCCTTAGGTGTCGTCGACGGTCGGAATATCTGGAAAAACGATTTCCGCCAAAGCCTGCAATTCATCCAAAAGGCGGCCGGTAAGATCGGTAAAGACCGGATCTGGATCGCGCCTTCCTGCTCCCTGCTCCACAGCCCTTGCGACCTGGACCTGGAAACCACGATGCTCAAACCATGGCTGGCCTTCGCCAAACAAAAAGTACAGGAGGTGGCCACCCTTCGTACACTGGCCGCCGGTGGCGCCAACCCGCTCTTACAGGAAAATATCGACGCCATCAATAGCCGGCGCGCCTCCCCGCTGATCCACAAACCGGAGGTAAAGTCCCGGGTGGACCTCATCACCGAGAAAGACGCCCGCCGTCAGCACGCCTTCCCCGAACGCCGGGACCGTCAGCGCGAAACGCTGCGTCTGCCCCTGTTCCCCACCACTACCATCGGCTCCTTCCCCCAGACAACGGAAATACGGGGCATCCGCGCCCGCCTGAAAAAAGGAGAACTGACGGCCCGGGAGTATGATGTGCTTATCGAAAAAGAAACCGAGGAAGCCATCCGCTGGCAGGAATCCATCGGCATCGACGTCCTCGTCCACGGCGAGTTCGAGCGCAACGACATGGTCGAATACTTCGGCGAGCAGCTCGACGGCTTCGCCTTTACCGAAAACGGCTGGGTACAAAGCTATGGCAGCCGCTGCGTCAAGCCCCCGATCATCTTCGGAGATGTTTCCCGGCCGGTACCCATGACCGTCCGCTGGTCCGCCTACGCCCAGTCCCTCACCGACAAATGGGTCAAAGGCATGCTCACCGGCCCCGTGACCATTCTGCAATGGTCCTTCGTCCGCAACGACCAGCCCCGCAGTACGACCTGCACCCAGATCGCCCTCGCCATCCGTGACGAAGTCACAGACCTTGAAAAGGCCGGCATCCGCGTGATCCAGATCGACGAGCCCGCCATCCGCGAAGGCCTTCCCCTGCGCAAAGCCAACTGGAAAGAATACCTCGACTGGGCCGTCCGCGCCTTCCGCATTTCCGCCAGCGGCGTAGCCGACGCCACCCAGATACACACCCACATGTGCTATTCGGAATTCAACGACATCATCCAGGCCATCGCCGACATGGACGCCGACGTCATCACCATCGAGTGTTCCCGCTCCCAGATGGAACTGCTCGACGCCTTCGCCGACTTCCGCTACCCCAACGAAATCGGCCCCGGCGTCTACGACATCCACTCCCCCCGCGTGCCTTCCAAAACCGAAATGCGCGCCCTCATGGATAAAGCCCGGTCCGTCGTGCCCGCCGACCAACTCTGGGTAAACCCCGACTGCGGTCTGAAAACCAGGGCCTGGCCCGAGACCAGGGCCGCACTCGTCGCCATGGTCGAGACCGCCCGGGAGCTCCGCACTTCGTAGTTTTTTTGCAGCGGGCGGCCTTTTGCAGGGCCGCCCGCTTTGCTTATATTCATTACATGAAAAGCGTCCTCTTCGTCCTGCTGGCGGCGTCGTTCTCCTTTGCCGCCAACGCGCAATACGTCCGGCCACTGACGACCACCGCCATCGACAGCCTGGTAACAACGCTCATGGAAACCGGCAAAGTGACTGGCCTCTGCCTGGGTATCATAGACAACAACCAGCCCGCCTACATACATGCCTACGGCTACAAAGACAAACCCGCACACAAGCTAAATGACACCGCCACCTGTTTCTATGGCGCCTCCCTGTCCAAAGCGCTGTTCGCCTACCTGGTCATGCACCTCGTAGACCGCGGCCAGATCGACCTCGACAAACCGCTATACACCTACCTGCCCAAGCCCATCCCCGAATACGACAACTATAAAGACCTGGCGGGCGACGACCGCTGGAAGCTGATCACCGCCAGGAACTGCCTCGATCACACCACCGGTTTTCCCAATTGGCGAAGGTTCAACCCAAGAGACAACAATAAACTGGAATTCTTTTTTACCCCGGGCCAGCGATTCGCCTATTCCGGGGAAGGGCTGTACCTGCTGCAAATGGTCGTCGAGACCGTCACCGGCCGCCCCCTGGAAGACCTCGCGCAAGAATATATTTTCCAGCCCTTCGGCATGCGGCGGACCAGCTATATCTGGCAGCCCGCTTTTGAAAGCGATTACGCCCTCGGCCACCTCGAAAACGAGAACGCCCTCCCCAAAAACAGACGGACAAAGGCCAATGCCGCAGGCTCCATGGAAACGACCATTGCCGACTACACCCGCTTCGTAGCCGCCGTGCTCCGCGGAGACGGCGTCTCTGCCAAAGCCAAAAATGAGATGCTGTCCCCCCAGATCGCGATTGTCTCCCGCAGACAGTTCCCCTCGCTGGATACCGCCACGACCATGGCCAACCTCGGCATCCACCTCTCCTACGGCCTCGGCTGGGGTTTGTTTACAAGCCCGTACGGGCGCGCGTTTTTCAAAGAGGGCCACGACGACGGCTGGGAGCACTATGCGCTATGCTTCCCCGACCAGGGCAAGGCCGTCATCGTCATGACCAACAGCAGCAACGGGGAAAGTATTTTTAAGGAGCTGTTTCACGACCTCACGGGCGTGACGATCCCGTGGGAGTGGGAAGGGTATACCCCTTATCAAAAATAGTCCTTGCAAATCGAATATTTTATATTATAATTGCAAGGATGATTAAAAGACAAGCTCAGTCAGAATTAACCCAGTTATTGGAGGAATTCCCTGCTGTTGGGGTTCTTGGGCCCCGTCAGATCGGAAAAACGACCCTGGCCGAGACAATTGCGGCCGCCGAAAAACCAGAGCCCATCTATCTCGACCTGGAAAGACCTTCTGAGGCAGCTAAGCTTAATGAACCGGAAGAATATTTTGAAATTCATAAGGGAAAACTGATTATCCTCGATGAGATTCAGCGCGTCCCCGAGTTGTTCCAAATCCTTCGGGGTGTAATTGACCGCCGGCGGCGTGAGGGATTCAGGACAGGTCAGTTCTTAATCCTGGGCTCCGCATCGCTTGACCTGCTAAAACAATCCTCGGAATCGCTAGCCGGTCGAATAGCTTATAAGGAGTTGTCGGGTCTTACAGTAGCTGAAATCGATCACAAAACGTCCGCCGACTTCGAACGACTATGGCTTCGAGGAGGGTTTCCCGACAGCTTTCTGTCAAAAAGTGACGAAGCCAGTCTAAGGTGGCGGTTGAATTTCATCAGTACTTACCTGGAAAGAGATGTCCCACAGCTTGGCCCCCGTATACCCGCCGTGACATTACGCAATCTTTGGACCATGCTGGCCCACAGTCAAGGGGGCCAGCTGAATATTGCTCAGCTCGGAAATAACCTCGATGTTGCTGCACCTACTGCAAAACGCTATGTAGAATTGTTGGAAGATCTGCTCTTGATCCGCACCCTTCGCCCCTGGTCCGGGAACGTAGGTAAACGACTCGTCAAAGCGCCTAAAATTTATATAAGGGATAGTGGTATCACGCATGCGCTGCTCAATTTGACATCGATGGATGATCTGCTAGGGCATCCGGTCGTCGGAGCCAGTTGGGAGGGTTTTGTTCTTGAGAACCTTTTGTCATGCCTCCCTACAGGAGTCACACCGTGGTTTTACCGAACGTCGGCCGGAGCGGAAGTAGACCTGGTCATCGAGAAGAATAGCAGGGAAAAATATGCCATTGAAATAAAACGCTCACAAGCGCCTTCCGTCTCTAAAGGCTTTCACTTAGGTTGCGAGGACCTCAACGCCACAAAACGGTTTATTGTCTATCCGGGTAAGGAGCGCTTTCCCGTGACAAAAGAGATCACTGCCATCCCAATATTGGATATGATGAACGAACTAAAGGATAGGAAATAGTTCCCTCTACATCCCATACACCCATAACGCCGCCTCCTCCCCACCCCTAGCCGGCACCGCCAATATCAGCTTCCGCTCCCCCGGCAACCAAAGGCAGGTACGTGCGCCCCGACGCGTAGGAATATGATTCACCAGGGTATCCCCTCGGAATACGTCTAGGTACCCCTCCCCACCAGATACAAAAAGCACCCCGTTATCATAAAACACATCATCCGCATCCCCAACGCAGGGCAGCGACGCCCCCATCGACCCGGTCCGATTGTCCAATACCCTCACCTGCGCCGGGTGCCGGTACCCTACAAAAAGCCGCGCCTTATCCAGCGCCATCGGGAAATTGGCGGCACCTCCACGATTCTTCCATTGACCCGTGATCCGCAACGTCCGCATATCCGCTGTAACCACCTCACCCTCGTCCGGAATATTGATCCATACCCGCCCGGAATCGTCCAACTGGAAAGACTCCGGGTGTCCTTTCAGGGGCAAATCGCCGACCTTCCGTATCGCCAGCGGGTCGATCACCGCAATCCCTCCGCTTCCATATCCCACATATACCCGCGCTCCATCATACCGCACATTATCCGCGTCATCCCCTAGCGCCACGCGCCCCAACTCCAAATAACGCCCACCATCATACACGATACAATCGCCGGAACCGCCATCCGCCACCACCAAACGCGACGAAACATACACCACCCCTTGCGGCTCCCGCAACCCCGTAATCGAATACAGCCGCCTCCCGGATGAAAGGTCCACCACCTCCACCGTACCATTCCCCAGCGCCGCCACGAAAACACGGCGCCCCACCGAATCATAGGCCAGGTGGTCGATCCTGCCGCTGACCCCTGTGAGGGGTATTTTTGTCTCCAGGTGCAGCAGGTCTTTTTCCAGGTGTGTGGTGTCGACCGGGTTTCCACAACCCAGCAGCGCGAGCATCACCCCTATCCATCCCATAAATTTCATTTGGAATAAAGTTACACTACCTTAGCATACGTCAATCAACCGCCATGAGCGACCGCGACGAAAGGATAGCCCGGGTCATAGATTATATTCTCGCCCACCCCGACCAGGACCTCTCCCGCCAAACCCTGGCCGGACTGGCCTGCTATTCCCCGGAACATCTTCCAAAGCTCTTTAAACAAATGACCGGGGAAACACCCAAGCAATACAGCCTCCAGCTCCGCCTGGAAACCGCCTTCCATAACCTCGTCATCCATCCCCACAAATCCGTGGAGGACATCGGTCTGGACAGCGGGTTCAC
Organism: Dinghuibacter silviterrae; assembly: GCF_004366355.1. NCBI lineage: Bacteria > Pseudomonadati > Bacteroidota > Chitinophagia > Chitinophagales > Chitinophagaceae > Dinghuibacter > Dinghuibacter silviterrae. Next base: position 110,232 of record NZ_SODV01000001.1, read on the forward strand.
CTCCCTTTCGACGTTTTCGAGGGCCGTAAAAACCTACTTCGGCCATTCCCCCGAACAAATACGCTGCCTGTCCCACGCGAGGCAAATGCAACTGCTGCACAAGGGTACACCCTCCGAATGGAACAGTCCGGCCGTACCGGCGAGTCCGCCCGAGATCGACGTCATAAGACACCAATCCGTGAGCGGCGTGTTCGTCCTCGCCCCCTTCAACGACCCCCAAAAGATTACGGAGGCCTTCCAGGCCCTCCCCCAGGGAGAGGCGCCCTTCTACGGCATCCTCACCCCGCACCTGCGCAACACCTACCGGGCCTTCCTTCCTACAGGGCAAACGCCCACCTACCGGATCCCAGCGGGCACCTATGCCCGTTTTACCGTCAGCGGCGGTCTTCGAACCACCAACAAGGCTGCCCATTATTTTTACCGCCGGTGGCTACCCGACAGCGGCTTCAAAATCGCCGGCATCGCGGGCTTTGAGACCTTCGACCGACATCCGGCAAAGAATCCCTACGACCAGCTCCAACGACACATCCACATCCCCATCGAGCATATCCGCTAACAGATTCCCCAGTTTTGTCAAGTCCGAATGCGGACAACGGTCCAACTTTAGGGCAAAAAAAAATGCCCCGCAAACCCGTTCTCCTGGTCCATATCCTGAGTTCCGTCGGCTGGCTCGGCGCCGTCGCAGCCTTCCTGGCCCTGGCCATCACCGGACTGACCCATCCCGTGGTCTACGCCGCCATGGATCCCATCACTTGGCCGGTCATCGTCCCCCTTGCCATCACCTCCCTGGCGACAGGCCTTTTGCTATCGCTGGGCACCAGGTGGGGGCTGTTCCGCCACTACTGGATCATTGTCAAGTTCGGGATCAGCCTCGTCTCCCTTCCCCTTCTTGTCCTGCACACCCGCATGATTCACCGCGTAGCTACCGCCGCAACGCCCCTCCACGGAGACCGTATCCACCTCGTCATCGCCTCAGCCGCCTCCCTGACGGCCCTGATCACAGCGACCCTTCTATCGGTCTATAAGCCCAAAGGCATGTTATCATAGCCCCGTCCTTTTCTCAAACTCCTCCGGATACCGCGCCCCCACCACTTCTATCTTCTCCAAAGCCCTCCCGATACCCGCCAGGTCAATGTCAACCCCTCCGATATTTTCCTCCAGCCGGTGCATCTTCGTCGTACCGGGTATCGGAACGATCCATGGCTTTTGCGCCAGCACCCAGGCCAACGCAATTTGCGCAGGCGTCGCTTGCAGTTGAACAGCGATCTGCCTTAACAGATCGACAATCCCCTGGTTTGCTTCCAGGGCATCCGGCATAAAGCGAGGCACGATACGGCGGTAGTCTGAATGGCCAAAGGTGGCGTCCTTGCCGATGGTGCCTGTCAGAAAGCCTTTCCCCAGCGGGCTGAACGGCACAAAGCCGATACCCAGCTCTTCCAGTGCGGGCAGCACCGCCTCCTCCGGCCGCCGCCACCACAGGGAATACTCGCTTTGCACCGCCGCCAGCGGCTGCACACGATGCGCGCGGCGGATGGTGTTTACACCGGCTTCCGACAAGCCCCAGTGCCGGATCTTGCCTTCGCGGATCAATGCCTGGATCACGCCGGCCACTTCTTCAATGGGCACGGCCGGATCCACACGGTGTTGGTAATACAGGTCGATATAGTCGGTTTTCAGCCGCTTCAACGACCCCTCGACCGATGCTCGTATCCCCTCCGGCCGACTGTCTACCGTCGGCTTGCCCTCCTGTATTTGCATGCCGAATTTCGTGGCGATCACAACGCCATCGCGAACCGGCGCCAAGGCCTCTCCCACCAGTTCCTCATTGATAAAAGGACCGTATACCTCGGCCGTGTCAAAAAAGGTTACGCCCTTGTCCACCGCCGCCCGGATCAACGAGATCATCTCCTTTTTATCCGGCGCGGGACCATAGGCATAGCTCATCCCCATACAACCCAGGCCGATGGCCGAGACCTCCAGGCCACTTTTCCCCAAAACGCGCTTTTTCATCGTTTATGTTTTTATGAGACAAAAGTAGATCCATCCGCACCCGCCCTGTTAGCAACGATCAATCGGCTTTTTGCGAAAATCAATTTACATTTAGCCCATGCGTCGCAGAAACTTTATCAAAAACGCCGGTCTGCTGGCCGGCGGTCTCGCATTCCTGGACCACGAGGCGCTGGCCGCCGGCACCGGGAAAACCAACCCCCTCCCGAAATGGAAGGGGTTCAACCTCCTGGACTTTTTTTCGCCCAACCCCGCTCCCTACGGGCATCCCACGATCGAAGACCATATCCTTTGGATGCGAGACTGGGGATTCGATTATGTCCGCATCCCCATGGCCTATCCCCACTACCTTCAATTCGACAGGAGCAGGGATATCACCACCGACGAAGTGTACCATATCGATGAACAAAAGGTCCAGGAAGTTGACCAGCTGGTCACGATGGCCAACAAGCATGGCTTGCACGTCAGCCTGAACCTCCACAGGGCGCCCGGCTATTGCGTCAATGCCGGCTTTCATGAACCGTATAACTTATGGAAGGATCAAGCCGCGCTCGACGCCTATTGTTACCACTGGAATTTCTGGGCGCACCGGTATCGGGGTATCCCAAAGGACAAAATAAGTTTCGACCTGCTCAACGAACCGGCGATGCGGGCGGACATGAACGACCAGCATTCCGCAGGCACCGCTGTTCCCGGGGACGTTTATCGTAAAGTGATGGGCGCCGCCACGGAAGCCATCCGGAAAGAGAGCCCGGAAAGGTTGATCATCGCCGAAGGCAACTGGGGTGGCAACCTGGTCGTTCCGGAGCTGGAAGACCTTGGCATCGCTCAGAGCTGTCGCGGCTATAACCCCCATCAGATCTCCCATTACAAAGCCCCCTGGGCCAACAAAGACCCCGAGCATTGTCCGGTACCGTTATGGCCGGGACAGGTCGGAAATCAATACTTGAGCCGGGATATGTTGGTTAAGTACTACCAACCCTGGATAAAACTGGTGGAGCAAGGCGTCGGCGTCCATTGCGGCGAATGCGGTTGCTGGAACAAAACCCCGCACGACGTCTTTATCGCCTGGTTCTCCGATGTCCTCGACATTCTTTCCGCCGGTGGCATCGGCTTCGCCTTGTGGAATTTTATCGGGGATTTTGGTATTCTGGACTCCGGTCGGACCGACGTAGCATATGAGGACTGGCATGGACATCAGCTGGACCGTCAGTTACTTCAACTGTTACAGAAGCACTAACCAGCCCGGAAGCCTTCGCCGTCACGACGATCTTGCCCTTCCGCCCCCGGACAATCACCAACGCCAGCCCACTAAAGGCGGCCCGCTCCGGAGAAGGAAAGGCCACCATATCCGCGGGGTTCCCATTATCCGTCGCCACGATCTCCCCGGGTCCGGACACCTCGAAATGAATGTCACAAGAAGCCTGCGGCACAAGAACTCCGTTGCTGTCCAGCACGCGAACAGTAATAAATGACAGATCCCTCGTCGAAGACCGGTCGGCGATCAACTGCAACCTTGCCGGCGCCCCGGCGGTACGAACAGTGTCGGTCGCCCATGGTTTCCCGTTTTTATACGCGACAACGCGAAGCACCCCCGGCTCGTATATCACACTATCCCAGCGCAACCGGTATTCAAAAGCGCCCTTTTTCCGCCGCCCCAACGACCGCCCGTTTAAAAACAACTCCGCTTCATCCCCCGATGTATACACGTGCACGGGCGTGACAAGCCCTACCCGTGAAGGCCATGTCCAGTGCGGCAGAATATGCGCCATGGCGAGATCGGGCCGCCAGCGGGACTGATACAGGTAAAATCGGTCCTTTTTGAAGCCGGCAAGGTCGATGATCCCGGAATAGGAACTGCGGGCGGAGTAATAAGGCGTCGGCTCCCCCAGATAGTCCCAACCCGACCAAACAAATTCCCCGGCTACAAAAGGATGACGGTCCTGGGCAGCAAACACCTTATCGGGTGAAGCACCGAACGCCGCCGTGTAGAGGTCATAGGCGCTTACATATTTAAAAGAAGCATCACCGCCGGTGCTGTCGCTCACCGGCGCACTGATGCCGGAATCCACGGGGAAAATAAAGGTCCCACGGGTACTTAAAGTAGACGCTGTCTCGCTACTTTGAATCATCTTGAACGGGAACTGCCTCCGAAACGAAAAATACAACGGTGCCGTTTTAATCCCCCGTAGCCGCGCATACGCCGGCGCATCCCGTATCCCTTCCCCCTGGTAGTTCAGGCTCAGCACATCCATAACCCCCGGAAACGGCATATCCGGTTTCGCATAGTTCATAGAGGCAGTCGCCGGCCGCGTGCTGTCTTCAGATCGTACAATATCGTGCAATTCCCTGGCCACCGCCGCGCCTTCCTCGCCTGTATACTGCTCCCCGACCTCGTTGCCAAAACTCCATTCGATCACGGAGGGGTGATTCCGGTCCCGCCGTATAAACGCGCGAAGATCCGGCTCATGCCAGTCCCCAAAGATCAAATGAAAGTCCAGGGGCGTTTTCCCCTTGTACCAACAGTCGAATATTTCATCAATGACCAGAAAACCCATGCGGTCCGTCAGGTCCAGCAGTTCCGGTGCGGGCGGATTGTGCGCCAGCCGTATGGCATTACATCCCATCTCGCGCAACAGGTCCAGTTGTCTTTCCGCGGCGCGGAAATTAAACGCCATCCCCAAAGCGCCAAGGTCGGCATGCTGGTTGACGCCTTGTATCCGGATAGGTACTCCATTGACCAGTACACCCCGCACAGGATCAAACGTGACGGAACGGATACCAAAGCGGGTCCTATAGGTATCGACCTCCGCACCGTCTACGATGACACGCGTCACCGCCTCGTACAAATAAGGCTGTTGCGCGGGAGGCGGCCCCCATAGTAAAGGCTTGCGAATCGTCACCGAACGCACCAGCGAGCCTTTCTCACCGGCGCCCAACGTCAACAAGCCTGGAGAAAAGACCGCAACGGGCCGCCCGGAGGCGAACACCTCCGTGACCACACGAACCCTTTTAGAAACCGCAGAAGCATTGTCCACCTGAACCGAAAGATCGACCACCGCCGAGGACGCATTCACCCGGCGGGTTCTGACAAACGTCCCCCACTGTGCCACGTGCACCGGGGCCAACGTAACAAGCCACACATGCCGGTAAAGCCCGCCCCCCGGATACCACCTCGACGAATTCGCCGGATTATCGATCCGTATCGCCAGTTGGTTATCCCCCCCGGGACGAACATAAGGCGTCAGGTCCAGGCGAAAAGAGTTATAACCATAAGGCCACCCGCCCACCAGGTGACCATTCAACCACACCATGGCATAACTCATGGCGCCGTCGATGTCGAGATACAACCGCCTGCCCCGGGCAGAGGCAGGGACAACCAGCTTTCTACGATACCACGCCACGCCATTTACCGGCAACCGCCCCATCCCCCCCCCAACGACCGCATCGGGAGTGGTATAAAAAGGTCCACCAATCGCCCAATCATGCGGCAGGTCAACCAGGGACCAGCGACGGTCGTCAAAATCGGGGCGCACGTATAAAAAATCACCACCGGGATTCCCCGGCGGTCGCACATGCCGCGCCGCAGGATCCGCGATAAAATCATTCCCCGACGGCAGGATCCAGGCTTTGAGCGCCCGCCCGGAAGCAATGGCAACACCGGACTCCGTCGCCCTTGTATCGGCCACCCGGCCATCGGTACGATCCGTGACAACAGGCCGTTCATCATACACCAGGCTGTCCGGCGCGCCGGTATAGCGCATAAACCGCCAGCCCCCGTCGATGCAAAGGCGTTGCCTTTGTCCATGGACGGGAGCCGCGGCTATGATAAACCCTACAATCAGTATGATCGAATACTTATTGATAACCTGGATTCTGATACGCCGCCTTGGCCGAGTCGCTCATCTGCATACCATCCAATTGGCCTTGCGGAATGGGCCGGATAAAGTAACTGGTCGGAATGGTCCGGGTGACCGTTACCTGGGTGTGGTCCCCAAAGGTACTTCCGCAAATGGTATAACTGGAAGAAAGCTGGGCCCAGGTTTGCGTGCGCACCAGGTCATACCAGCGGTAGCCTTCCCCAAAATATTCCCGGGTGCGTTCCGCAAGAAGATAGTTGATGTCGACCGTCGCGGGTGTGGCGGCGATCATGGCCGCGCTGTTGTCCTGGACCAGGGCTGCACCGGCGGCGTGACTCCAGCTCCAATGGCCTGCACGCGCCCGGATGACATTGATCAAACCCCTGGCGGTACCGTCATTGGCGTAAGTGCCGCCGATCGCCGTTGGCGTCGCGCCCTTTACGGCTGCTTCGGCGGCGATAAAGAACAGTTCGGAAAACTTCGCGATATTCCACGGGCGGGTGCTCCCGGCATTGGGCTGTCCCAACCCGCCGTTGTTGTCGGTCCGGTAGGGTCCGAGCTTCCAGTTTCCGGGGTACATGATCCGGCTATACCCGGCGGGCGACACCACGAAGTCGGCACGTCCGGGGAGTACGCCCGCGCCCACATTGCTTTTGTACACGGAATTGGAATAGTCGATGGCTGATGCCTGGGAGTCGTCGTTTAAGAAGGTCAGGATCGGAGCCCCTTCGGCGACTGGCAGCCCGTTGGCATTGTACAGGCTGACCGGTACGGCCCCGTTGACCTTGATCCCCGCCTCGATAAAATTGGTGCGGTACACCGTTGTAAAGGTGCCGTCGTACCGTGAGTCGTTGGTTTTGTCGGCAAAAGTATTTTCAAATATCGCGATCGGCGGAACCATTTCCGTCCAGGGGCGCCCCAGGTCCTGGGTGGCAGCCCGTTGCACGGAACTGACGACGGACGACCAACTGGGGCTGGTGGCGCTCCGGATATTCGTATAGTTCCATTGATCCATCCACCCCGCAAAGTTGTCCGGGGAAGAACCGCTGCTGTAGGTCAGGCTGCCCCCGTTGTATTGCTGGCTGGACTGGGTATGGTCGGCATACAAAAGGATTTCATTGTTCCGGTCATTGGTCGCTACATTCACGTTATAAAAGGTCGGCTGCAACCCGAAAGGCCCCGGATCACTGATGGCCGCCGACGCCACGTTATACGCCTGTTGATAATACCACTGCGCATTATGGCCGTCGGGGTCGGTCCGGTCACAAAGCGGGTACGTGGGAATATTGTTGGGGTTCTCCAGCCACCATCCATACGTCAGGTACGCTTTTGCAAGGTATAAGCGCGCCAGCGTCTGGGTAACCCCACCGGTCACGCGGCCGGCTACCGGCAATTCGGCCACCGCAGAATCCAGGTCAGGGAAAACGGCTTTGGTATAAACATCGGGCACCGTATTCCGGACGGAAGTGCGAATGGCGGATGTATTGAACTTCAGGATACCGGAACCCAAATCCAGGGGCACGCCCCCAAAGGTCTGCACCAGCAGGAAATAATCGAACGCACGGAAAAAACGGGCTTCGGCAATCAGCGAAGCGGATACCCCCGCTGTCTGCCCGTTTTCGATGATACCGCTGGCGGTGTTGATATTCGGGAAAACGTTGTTCCATAATACGTCGGACCGGCTGGTCGTCCCCGTTACCTGGCCCACACCGGAAAGATCCAGGTCTTTAAAATTCTGGTCCGCATTCTGCCCGTAGGTCGCTTCATCTGTCCCGGTCTGGCAGGCATCCAGGTAGTAGCCGTTCCCATACATGTAGCGCAGGTTGGCATACAGGGAGGTGATCCCGCCGATGACCCCGTTGGTGGTTTGGAAGTATTGAGGCGTATAGGTACTCCTTGGCTCTTCGTTCAATATTTTGGAACACCCCTGCAAGACGATGCCCCCCAAAACGAAGCCTATAATAAATATATTTTTCATTGTCCTCTTTTTTAAAAGGTTAAGTTGACGCCCACCAGATAATTACGTGTGTTGGGCGTATTGGTACCAACGACCAGCAGACGGCTGGGATAAAAAGAAACCGCCTGGTTCTGTGTACCGTAAGAATTGCTTTCGGGATCCATATGTGACAGCTTGTGGTAGGGCGAGAACAGGATAAACGGATCCTGGGCCGTCACATACACACGCAGTTTGTGAATGCCGGCATGCTTCATCCAATCGGCGGCAAAATTATACCCTAAGGAGATGGTCCGGATTTTCATATAAGAGGCGTCGAAATAGCCCAGCGTACTCCCATACTTAGGGTTGTTGCTGTTGATGGGCCCTGCGGGGTTGGGGAATGGCGCGCCGGTATTCGTGGGTGTCCAGTAGTTCACATTGATATTTTCCCGGCGTCCGGACAACATGTCGAGGTAGGAGGACGATCCGTATAGTGTACTGATCAGCGTACCGCCGTCCTGAAAGACACCGACGATGGTCAGATCGGCCTTTTTATACGCCACGCGGGTATTGAAACCACCCTGGAAATTGGGCTGGATGTTCAGGATTTGCCGGTCGGCCGCGCCGTTGGCCCTTGTCGGAGAACCGTCGGGGTTGTACGTACCGGTGTATTGAACCTTGATCATCCCCGCGGTCCCACCCGGTTCATAGTCCTGCAGGTATTGATAGTTTTTATCGGTGGTATTCCAAAGACCGACTTTCTTGTAGTCGTAGATCACGTCTATCGGGTGCCCTACAAACCACCAGTTGTTGACGTCCTCCGTCTCACCGGATGCCAGCGATGTCAGCTTGTTCCGGTTGGCATAGACGTTGACCCCGGCTTCCACCGTCCAGCCGTTCTTGTTTTGCAGGATGACGCCGTTGAGGGACAGCTCGACCCCCTTGTTCTGGGTGTTGCCGATGTTTTGCAACACCGAACTTACACCCGTGGTGGCCGGCAGGCTGACATACAACAACACGTCGTTGGTCTTTTGGGAATAATACTCGACGGTACCGGACAACCGGTCCTTGAGCAGGGAGAAGTCTACCCCATAGTTCCACGTCTTGGAGTACTCCCAGCCCAGGCTGGGGTTGGGGAGCAGGGACACATAATACCCCGTGACATAATCGCTCGGTCCAAAATTGTAGGGATAGGTAGACAGTTGCCCCAGCGTTTGGTAAGGATTGATGGACTGGTTGGACGTCCCGCCATACCCGACACGCAGCTTCAATTGATTGATGGCGGATATATTGCGCATAAACGACTCCCTGGTAAGGTCCCAGCCACCGGACACCGCGGTATAGGTATGCCATTTATGTCCTGTGGCCAGCACCGAAGACCCATCGGAGCGAAGCGTGGCACTCAGCATATACTTGTCATTATAAGAATACATGACACGGCCCATATAGGAGATCAACCCTTTTTGCGAATACGCCTGCGCGTTGGGGTCGACCGTGATCTGACCGGCGGCCTGTCCCAGGTTGTAGAACTGGAAGGCGTCGTTGGGTATATCCATGGCCGACACCTGCGAATTCCAGGCAGTGGTTTGTTCCGTGGAATACAGCGCGACCGCGTTTATTTTGTGTACCTCCGCAAAAGTGCGGTCGTATGTCAGCAGGTTTTCGATCGCCCAGTTGGTCGTATGGGAATTGCTGATCGTCGCGGTGGACGGTGTGGTGGCCGACGAGCTGAACACGCCTTCCCCCGTGTAGTTCCCGTAGTTGCTCTGGCGATAGTTGACGCCGATATTGGCACGGTACTTCAGCCCCGGAACGCCGGGAATCTTCAACTCACCATAGAGCGCATTATACGAGCTAAACGCCCTGGTCAGGTCGATGTGCTGGTCACCCAAAGCATCCAGGGATTGTTTGGTATAGACCCAGTTCTGATCCAGGGCCATATTGACCACCCTCTTCAGCGACCCGTCTGCATTGTACGGGTTGGCGATGGGTGTCGTGCTAAGCGTTGTCCCCGCGTTCAGGTCGCTGCCGTTGGTCACCGCATAATTGCTGTTGGAGCTAAACCCGATCCGGATAAATTTTCCAACCCCCTGGTCGACCGATCCATGAAACGAATACCGGGTATAATTCTGCATAGGGATGACGGCCTCATCGCGGTAATAGGTTCCCCCGAATTGATAGCTTCCTTTATCAGTACCGGCCGACACGTTCACGTCATGGCTCGTCACAAGACCCGTTGTATACAAGAGGTCCTGCCAGTCTATATTTTTGGTACTGTCTTCATCCGTCCCGTAGGATTTGTTATACAAACCGGCCGCGTCCCGGAGCTTTACAAACTGGGGGCCGTTCATCAGCGGGTATTTGATCGCCTTTTTGAAACCGGCGTACCCACTATAGCTCAGGCGCGGCTGCTGCCCCGCCATGCCCTTGTTGGTCGTCACCAGGATAACGCCGTTGGCGCCGCGGGAACCATAGATGGCTGTTGCCGAGGCATCCTTTAGAATATCGATGCTTTTGATTTCGCTCGGATCGATGTCCGTGATCGTACCGGGAAAAGGAATACCGTCCAGGACGATCAGCGGGTCGTTGGTGGCATTCAGCGACCGCGTACCGCGGATGCGGATCTGCATGGCGGCGCCCGGTCTGGAGTCCGTGGACGCCAGCTCGACCCCGGCCACCCGCCCTTGAAGCGCATCCGAAATATTGGCCGAAGGGACCGCCCTCAGGTTGTCCCCGTTGATGGAAGCGACGGAGCCGGTCACATCTCCTTTGCGCTGGCTGCCATAACCGATCACCACGATTTCGTTGGTGCTGTTGTTTTGCAGGCTCATGGTCACCGAAATCCTGCTGCGGCCGTTCACCGGGACCTGGACCTGCGCATACCCTATCGAGGATATGATCAGCGTACCCCCCGAAGGGGCCATAATGACGAAATTACCGGTGCTGTCACAGGCAGCACCCGTCCCTGTTCCCTTGACAACCACGGAGGCCCTTGGAACGGGTTGACCGTTCTCACCGGTGACCTCCCCCCTTACTTTAAGGACATTCTGGCCAAAAGCAGCGGTGGACGAAAGGAAAAGAAGGACAAGAATCGCTAGTTTGCTCATTACAAATTAGTTTTTTGAAGTTGCAAAAGTGTCCCCGCACGGCATTGAAATCGATTACATTTTTATGAGACATATTGTGCCAAAACAGCAGATACAATAAAAATGAACCGATGACAGGCACCGCGTGGGTTTTCACCGGGTTTCGCCTTATGGTATGAAAATAAAATGAGGGGAGCTGTATATAATCACATGCAAGTCAATCATTTCTTTCATATAGCAGGCAAAACATCAACACGTTTATGATCATTAAACGTAGATTTGACACTTCAAATATAAATAAGCTTTCGAAAAATGTAAGCGATTACAATTTTTTTTCTTAAAAAAACTTTTCTATAGCTTTACAAGACTACGAAGCCGATTATGTTGGATAATAAAGAAATCACTATCTACGATATTGCGAGTAAACTGAATATATCGACAGCCACCGTAAGCCGCGCCCTGAAAGACGATCCGGTCGTCAGCAAAAAAACCAAGAAAAAGGTATTTGACCTGGCAGAGCAAATGGGTTACCGATCCAATCACTTTGCCAGAAACCTCCGCAGCCAGCGCACGGAAACGATTGGTGTCATCGTGCCCAGGCTAAACAGCTATTTTATGTCCACGGTCATCGCGGGTATCGAAAGCGTGGCCAACCAGGCAGGCTATAACCTTATCATCAGCCAGTCCTCCGAATCAACGGACAATGAAAAGATGAATGCCAAAACCATGTTCAACAACCGGGTAGATGGTTTATTGGTGTCGCTGGCTTATGATACGGACGACCTTTCCCACTTCGATATTTTCCATAAAAAAAATATACCGCTGATTTTTTTCGACCGTGTTTCGGAACACGTGCACAGCAGCAATATCTTAATCGATAACCGGAAAGCCGCTTACGGCGTCACCAGCCACCTCATCAGCCAGGGCTGCAGGAAAATCGCACACATCACCGCTACTTCGGACAGCAACGTCTACGTCGATCGCCTCGCGGGGTATACCCACGCGCTGGCCGACCATTCCATCGCAGCCGACAAGGAATACATCATCTACAGCGACCTCAGCCAGGAAGCCGGGGCGGCCGCCGCCCAACATATTTTGCAGATGAAGCATAGACCCGACGCCATATTCGTCGCCAACGACAACTGCGCCGTCGGCTGTATGCTGGCTTTGAAACAGGCCGGCATACGCATACCCGGAGACATTGCGTTTGCCGGGTTCAACAACGACCCCGTGTCGACCGTGGTCGAACCCAACCTGACGACGATCAATTATCCCGGCTACGAAATGGGCGAAACCGCCGCCCGGCATTTGATCAACCACCTCAACGGGAATGCTTCCATGCACATCGCTAATACGATTTTGCTGCGCTCCGAATTGATCGTGCGCGCATCCTCCGAAAAACGCCGCTGATTTTCGGTAACTTGGCCTCATGACCCCGCACGTCCTTTCCCAAGCGCAGGCCCGGAAAATTATACTCCATGCCGCCGGCCTGGCCAGACCTGCGCAGTTCGGAAAAGGCCGCGAAGCCGTCTACAAAGTGATCGACCACCTTGGCTACGTCCAGCTCGACACCAACTATACCGTGGAACGCGCCCACCACCACGCCCTGGCCACCCGGGTACCCGGCTATAAGCTGGAATGGCTGGAGGAACTGCAAGCCGACGGGAGGATCTTCGAATTTTTCACCTCCGACTCGGGCTTTATGCCCATGCACGACTACCGCTTTTCCCTGGCCGTAAAAGAGGGCTTTGCCTCCGCCAGGAAGCCCCTGACAACCGCCGAGGTCAATCTGATGCAACGCGTCCTGGACAGGATCGAACGCGAAGGACCGCTGATGGTGAAAGACTTTGAAAACGACCGCATGGAAGCAAGCTCCGGCTGGTGGGACTGGCGCCCCTCAAAGGTCGCGCTCGAACGGTTGTACCTCGACGGACGCCTGATGACCACGCGCACAAGGGATTTTCAGAAGGTATACGACCTGCCTGCCAACCTGGTTCCGGACGACATCGATCAAACAAAGCCCACACCGGAGGAATATGCAAGACACGTGATCCGGCGCACCCTGCAGTCGCTGGGTATCGCCTACGCCAAAGAACTCGCCTGGCGCGCCCGTCACGTAAAAAACCACCTGGTCAAAAAAGAACTTGAAAAGCTCGTCGAAGAAGGAGAGGTCCTTACCGTAACCATCGAAGACCAAAAGACCGCCCCGCTTTATATGTTACCCGTTTACAAAAACAAAAAGATCCAGTTGTCCGGGGACGCTTTTGTTCTCTCGCCCTTTGACGTATTGAATGTCTTCCGGCACCGGCTACGGGACTTTTTCAACTTCGACTACCAGATCGAATGTTTTGTACCCGAGCCCAAACGGAAATATGGATACTTCTCTTTACCCATTTTGGTGGGGGACACCTTCGTCGCCCGGATGGATTCAAAAGCGGAGCGCAAGCAACGCGTACTCGCCGTCCACAATCTCCACTTCGAACCGGTGCCCCTCCACGAACCCGACAAGATCGCCGACGCACTGATAAAGTTTGCCGAATTCAATCAATGCCAGGATATTACCTTCAAAAAGTCCAACCGCAAACAGCACCTCGCCGCCCTCAAAAAAGCGCTGCTGTAGCATTCTATCCACAGTGATATAGGCGCCAGCGATCTTCGTATCTTCAACACGTAATAATTCCAGCTTGATCTTTAGCAATGACCGGCATTCGGCTCTGATGCCCTTTTTGGAAAAGTGCAAGGCTCTGCAACATCCCCAGGAGTTTCCCGCGAGGACCGTTTTGCTGCAGGCCGGCAAGGTCGCTCAAAACTTTTATTTTGTCGAAAAAGGCTGTCTTCGGATGTCGTTTGACGCCCACGGCAAGGAAACGACCGTCCAATTCTTTTTTGAATACGAAGGCGTCGCTTCCCAGGAAAGTTTTTACCGGCGCACCCCCAGCATGTTCGCCCTGGAAACCATCGAACCCGTTGTCGTCTGGAGCATCCCCCACAACATTTATATGTACGCGATCAACGACCTCGCGGAAAACACCGCCTTTTTGAAGGCCCTCGTCGACATGGCCTATGAGCGGCAACACCACTACATCACCGAATTCCTGTCCCGTATCAGGGACACCCCCGAAGAGCGGTATAAAAACCTCCTCCGGGAACGACCGCATATCGTGCAACGGGTACCCCAACACTACATTGCCTCCTACTTAGGGATCAGCCCCGTACACCTCAGCCGCATCAAAAATAAACTGGCGGGAAAGAACGGAGTCCGGAGTATTTGATAACAAATGTTATCACGCCGCACGCTGATTCTGTTCTATCTTGACGAAAATTTAATCCGCTTACCTCTGGATCCAATATCCTGGTTTTTGGCTACAACAACCCCTGATTCGGCTACGGCTGTCTCCTGAACGCTCCTGAACTTTGCTTCATCAAAAGGAGCTTTATGAAAATTACCGTCACAGGTTCCCTTGGGAACATCAGCCAACCCCTCACCAAAACCCTGGTGCAACAAGGCCATCAGGTAACCGTCATCAGCAGTAAACAAGACAAGCAAAAGGACATCGAGGCGCTGGGCGCCACCGCGGCCATCGGCTCCGTAGAAGACGTCCGTTTTCTCACTGCCGCTTTTACCGGCGCGGACGCGGTCTATCTAATGAACCCACCCAACTTTGCCGAACCCGACCCCATCGCCTATTACCGTAGGGTGGCGGGCAACTATGCACTGGCCATCCGGCAGACCGGCGTACGCCGCGTGGTTTACTTAAGTTCGTACGGCGCCGACCTGGATAAAGGGACGGGGATCATCCTGGGCTCCCACCACGCGGAAAATATCCTAAAGGACATCCCGGGTATAACCCTTACCCTTGTGCGCCCCACTTACTTCTATTACAACCTGTATGTCTTTTTACAAAAGATCAAAACGGACGGCGTGATCAGGGCCAACTACGGCGAGGACAAGGTCGTGATGGTCTCTCCGAAAGACATCGCCGCCGCCGTAGCGGAAGAAATTGTGTCGGCAGCGGAAAAATTCGTGCCGCAACATGGTAAAAGCAACGTACGGTATGTAGCCAGCGACGAAGCCACCGGCCAGGAAATCGCCAGCATCCTGGGAGCGGCCATCGGCAAACCCGACCTGAAATGGGAGGTCGTCTCCGATGAGCAAATGCATAAAAACTATGTGGCCAACGGGCTGCCGAAAAACACCGCCGATCACCTGGTGGAGTTGTTTGAAAGCCTGCGCACGGGCAAGCTGGCCGAAGATTTCAATCTGCACAGACCGGCCGTCTTCGGCAGCGAAAAACTGACCGGCTTTGCAAAAGAATTTGCAAGGGTTTACCAGCAAAACTGAGTAACATTGTACCATGGTCATCCGGCTCCAAACAATCAGCCAATACCACCGTCTGATGGGGCTTCCCAAACCGGAACACCCCCTGGTCAGCGTCGTTCGGTTCGAAGACATAAAAGGCGACAATGAACCAAAACATTTCCTGATCGATTATTATTGCATCGCCCTGAAAAGAAACTTCAACGGCAAGATCAAATACGGCCAGCAGGACTACGACTTCGACGAAGGCATCATGACCTTTATGGCCCCGGGCCAGGTGTTCCGGATTGAGGTGGACAAAGACCAGATGCTGCAACATTCGGGATGGATGCTCCTCGTCCATCCCGATTTTCTTTGGAACACACCGATGGCCAAAGCCATCAGGCAATACGACTTTTTCGACTACTCCGTCAACGAAGCCTTGTTCCTGTCGGACAAAGAAGAATCCACCATCATCGGCATTATGCAAAACATCGGTCAGGAATACCAGTCCAACATCGACAAATACAGCCAGAACATCATCCTTGCCCAGCTTGACCTGCTGCTGACCTACTCGGAGCGTTTTTACCAGCGCCAGTTTATCACCCGCAAGATCACCAACCACAAGATCCTCGACCGTCTCGAAAACCTGCTTTCGGAATATTTCGACAGCGAATCCCTGACAGAAAACGGCCTCCCCAGCGTACAATATATTGCCGGTGAGCTACACCTTTCCCCCAGTTACCTCGGCGACCTGCTCAAAACCCTCACCGGTCAGAATACCCAGCAACACATCCACGAAAAGCTCATCGAAAAGGCCAAGGAAAAATTATCCACCACCGACCTCTCCATCAGCGAAATCGCCTTCCAGCTCGGATTCGTCCATTCCCAGTCGTTCAGCAAACTTTTCAAGGCCAAGACCAACCAAACACCCCTGGCCTTCCGTCAGTCGTTTAGCTGACGGGCAAAAGCAAACCCCCGCTCACGCGGGGGTCTGTTATCAAGCGATGCCATGTAACCGGTCCTTAAGCCGCCTTATGGCAGCAGGCGCAAGGATGCGGGCAACAAGGAAAAGGGCAGAGTATCAACAGGCCAATACATGCCAGGCTCATTATATTTTCCATAAAAAATGAGTTCAACGGTGAAAAATGATTTTGCTTATTCAGGAAAAGGGAAGACCGGCCGGCGGCTTCCAGTGTTGCCGGAAGTAATCGGAAAGACCGGAGACGGGCATCACCTGATAGGCTATCCTATCCGGCAAGGTCAGATACGTAAAATGGAAAAACGGCTGAAAGGTCACCAGCGAACACAACGGACAGTCCACGCAAGCCGATGCCTCGGCTTTCTTTTTGTCCTTGTGACACCCATGGCACTCGTGCGTTGTCGCGACGTGCCCATCCGACAGGACGCACTCGGTTACACAAAACGACCCCACCCGCGTCCAAGCCACGCACATCGCGACGATCGGCAAAAACAGCAATATGGCACAAAGTCTACGCACCTTCTAAAGATACAAATTACTTCTTTTTCCGCGACGCCTTCGCCTTCTTGTTAAAGTCCAGCGCGATACCCACCCAATAGTCAAAGTCCTTTTCCGTCTTTAACCCGCTTTGTTCCACCAGCACATAGCCACGCATCGGCCGGTTCGTAAAGTCCATGGTCCTGCAACCGGTTTTTGCGATGGCGGCGTCATGCAGGTCCGGGTCGATCCGGCACATCAATTCGTCCTTTATGATACCCAGACACATCTTGTCGTTGTACATAAAGGTCAGGCCACCCATCATGGGTTTTTCCTCAACGTTGGAAAGCGACGCCAGTTTCTGGCGAACCCTTTCGGCTAGTTTTTGATCGTATGCCATAAGAACAATTTAAACACGAATTTTGTATCCACAATGCTAGATCTGGCCGCCCATATCGAAGCCCTGATCAAAGATACTTCCCTCCTGGAAGAGATCCACTTCGACCGCCGGGCCGACGTCCTGGAGGACCTCGATGCGATGCCCCTCGAAGGATCGCTGTGGCAAAAGGCAGACACCCTTCGGGCCCGCCTGGAACGCATCGATGAATGCCTTTTTGAAAAACTGCGCAACGGTATCCGTAATGGGACATACGAGCTCCGCGACCTGGTCGATACCTATGTCCATCCCCGGGAAACCGGCACCGGTTACGACAACCTCGACCTTTTTGTCAACCGGCTTTTGTCCTACCGGCCCTTGCCGGAGCAGACCATGACACTGGAACCGGACATGGTGTATTTTCAAAAGACCCCGGCAAGGATCGTGTTCGATATGGTGGGAAAAATAAATCTGGCCTCGGAAGACGTTTTTATCGACCTGGGGTCCGGCAATGGACAGGTAGTCCTTCTCGTCCACCTGCTGACGGGCGTACACGCACGAGGCATCGAATATGACCCCACTCTTTGCGCCTACGCGCAGGACATGGCCGACAGCCTTCGACTGCCGGGCGTGTCCTTTGACAACGCTGACGTCCGCGAAGCCGACCTGAGCCAGGGAACCGTTTTCTTTATGTTCACGCCTTTCACCGGGAACCTCCTTCATAACGTCCTGGAGCGCTTAAAAGGCGAATCCCGCCACCGGAGCATCCGGGTCATCACTTATGGCCCCTGCACGGCGAAGGTACCCGGGGGGCCCGGTACCGGGAAGGTACCTGTGGGAAACTGGCTGACGCCCCTCCACCCCATATCCACCGACGCGTATACACCGGCCTTTTTCCAAAGTCTTTAAATCACCCTGATCAAAGTCTTCCCCACAGGCTCCTCCAACCACCCGATAGACTCGCCCGGCAATCCATACTCCGTAAGCAACCGCTCAAAAGCAGGCCCATCCGTCACCGCCACAAGCAGGCCCCCACTCGTCTGCGGATCCGCCAGCACACACCGTTGTTCTTCTGTCAACGGTCCGATCCGGTCTCCATAGCTTTTCCAGTTCCTCCCCGTCCCCCCGGGCACACACCCCAAAGACAGGTAGTGCGGCACCGACCCGATCACAGGCACCTTCGAAAAGTCAACGATCGCCGAAACCCCGCTGCCGGCACACATTTCCACCAGGTGCCCCAGCAACCCGAAGCCCGTCACGTCCGTCATGGCGCGCACGCCTTCCCACTCGCCAAAGATCTCCCCCACCTTATTCAACCGGACCATACTCTCCAGGGCGATAGCAGCGTCCTCCGGCGCCAAAAGCCCCCGCTTCTGGGCGGTGGACAGGATGCCTACCCCTAAAGGTTTGGTGAGGTAAAGCCGGCAACCCGCTACCGCGGTCGAATTCCGTTTCAATTGACCAAGACCCACCATGCCGTTGACCGCCAGACCGAAAACCGGCTCCGGGCAGTCGATGCTGTGCCCACCCGCCAGGGTGATCCCGGCCTCCGCGCACACCGCCCTCGACCCCTCCAGTACCCGCCCCGCCACCTCAGGCGGAATCTTGTCCACGGGCCATCCCAGGATGGCAATAGCCAGCACCGGCTTGCCGCCCATGGCATACACGTCGCTGATGGCGTTCGCGGAGGCAATCCGGCCGAAGTCAAAGGGATCATCCACGATGGGCATAAAGAAATCCGTGGTCGAAATGAGTGCGTTCCCGTTGCCAAGGTCCAGCACCGCCGCGTCATCCCGCTGGTCGTTTCCTACGAGCAAGCGGGGATCGGACAGGACCGGCACGCTGGTGTGTAATATTTTGTCCAGGACGGCTGGGCTGATCTTACAACCGCAACCGGCGCCGTGTGAGAATTGTGTCAATTTAATATCGGTCGATTCCATGATCCAGACTTTGTTGTGCAACATTTAAAACCCATTCCGCGCTTTCCACCGGGTCTTTGCCCCAGACCGGCACCGGCACGACCCGTTCCTGGTCCCGCCCGGCCAGACCCGTCCGGTAGGTTTTATCATAATACAACAAGACCTCCCGGATAAAATCCGCCATCCGCCCCTCCCGTATCGCGGCCACAGCCCGTTTCGTTTGTTCCGGCCCCAGGCGTTTCCATATCCGCTCGGTGCATTCCACCAAAAAAGCCCGGTCCAGCGAACCGTATTCCGCCAGCAAATTCCTGACCCTGACCTCCCTCGCCACCTGGACGTCAAACAACACCGCCGACTGCATCCGGTTCCATAAGGTTCGGGGGATAAGCCTTTTTCCGATCGTCAGGCTTTCATCCTCGACCCAAATCACCCGGGCATCGTCAAACCCGCGAAGCCGGTCTGCCAATTCGTTTTCGAACTGCTCCTGGGAAGGCTGCACCAGGCGGTTGAGCGTCCCATACGTCGACCCATGGTGTTGCGCCAGGTCTTCGAGGTCGATCACCTGCTCCCCCATCCCGCGGAGCTCCTGCAAAATCTTTGTTTTTCCCGACCCCGTCATACCGCCCACCACAGACAAGGGCCACGGGCGTTCAAACTGGTCCAACACCCACCGACGGTACTGCTTATACCCACCTTCCACGAGGTATACCTGGAAACCATACAGGTCCAGCGCCCAGGCCATGGCCCCGCTACGCATCCCGCCTCTCCAGCAATGCAGTGCAATTTTTCGACCGGGCGCTTTGTCCAGCGCTTCCTTTATAAAGCCCGACCACTTCGGGCCAGCCAGGTCAAAACCCAGCAGGATGGCCGCTTCACGGCTCTCCTGTTTATAGGTCGTTCCCACGCGCACGCGTTCCTCGTTGCTAAAAAGCGGAAGGTTAAAGGCGCCCGGTATATGTCCTTGCGCAAATTCCGCAGGGGTCCGTACGTCCGCCATCGGCAACCCCAAATCTATGACCTCCTGTATGGCCAGCCTTCGTATCATCCCGTAAATGTCTTAAATTTCTGTCATGGAACCGACACCTACCTTATATGATTGGGCCGGCGGCGAGGCCGCTTTTCAAAACCTGTTCCGCCGGTTTTATGACAAAGTCCTGCAGGACGACCTCCTGGGTCCCGTTTTCCGGAATATGTCCCCCGATCATCCAACACACGTCGCCCACTTCGTCGCTGAAGTCTTTGGCGGGCCCAAACGGTATACGCAAGATGATGGTGGCAGCCACGCGATCATGATCGCCCACCACATCGGCAAAATGCTGGACGACACCAAGCGGAAACGCTGGATACAGCTCCTTCTGGACACCGCCGACGACAACGGCCTACCCGCCGACCCGGAATTCCGTTCCGCCCTGGTAGGCTACCTGGAATGGGGTACGCGTATCGCCGTCATCAACTCCCAATTGACCGAAAACCCGCTCAACGATACAGATCCTATGCCCAAATGGGGCTGGGGCGAGACCAAAGGACCCTATCGACCCTAGGGAAGCCTTTAGGGAGGCCCTTCGGGAGAAATGTATCACATTCCCCCACTTCCGTATAACACCCGCCCCTGCAGACGCCGGTAGCTTTGTCAAAAAATAAGAACATGGCAAAGACAATCTTTATTACCGGTGCCTCCAGGGGCTTTGGCAAATTATGGGCCCAGGCCTTCCTGGAGAGGGGCGACAAGGTCATCGCTACAGCAAGAAACCTCGACAGCCTGAAGGACCTCGCCCGCCAGTACCCGGACACCCTGCTCCCCCTGCAACTGGACGTCACGGACAGAGCCGCCGTTTTTGCAACCGTCTCCAAAGCGGCGGATCACTTCGGTCAAATAGATGTATTGATTAATAACGCCGGCTATGGCCTTTTCGGCGCCGTGGAGGAAGCCTCTGAGAAAGAAGCCCGTGCCCAGCTGGAAGTCAATGTTTTCGGGCTGTTGTGGGCTACCCAGGCCGTCCTCCCCCTCATGCGCCGCCAGGGGAGTGGTCACATCATCCAGGTTTCCAGCATTTTAGGCATTACGACAGTGCCCACCATGGGGCTGTATAACGCGACCAAATTCGCGATCGAAGGCCTCAGCGAAACCCTCGCCACGGAGGTCGGGCATTTCGGCATCCATGTGACCCTGGTGGAACCCAATGCCTATTCCACGGACTTTATCGGGGGTTCCGCCGCCCGGTCTACGCCCATCCCGTCCTATGAGCCCATACACAAAGCAGCGTCCGAAAGCTTCGCCCAGGAAGACATCTGGGGTGATCCCAAGGCAACGCCCACGGCTATTTTGAAACTGGTCGACGCCCCCCATCCCCCCTTGCGTCTTTTCCTTGGCAAAAAGGCGCTCCCCTGGGCCCAGGAAGCCTACAAAAACCGCCTCGCGACCTGGGAGGAATGGAACGACGTTGCCGTCGCCGCCCACGGGTAGAGTTGCCGCGGCGGGCTAAGCGGACAATTTAGCCCGCCGCGGCAACACCGCTAATGATGGCCCTTCGGGCAGGGCGTCTGTGGCGCCCTATAAAACGCAATACCTTTATCCCATGATCCACTTCAAGACCCTGACGGACATGCACCGCCAAAACGGTTTCCCGCCCCCGGAAAATCCCCTGCTAAGCATCATCCGCTGTAACGGCACGGTGGCCTGTCCGTTTGGCGAACAGGAGTTCACGGGTGACTTCTACATGATCGCCTTTAAAAAGCTGCGTTCCGGCGTCATCCGCTATGGGCGCACAACCTATGACCATGAGAACGGGTCCATGTTTTTTGTCAAACCACGACAGGTGATGCAATTCAGGGATGTACAAATGGAGGAAGATGCCTTTATGATCCTTTTGCATGAAGACCTCTTGACCGGGCACACCCTTTTCAATGAGCTGAAAAAGTATACGTTCTTCGAATACGAAACAAACGAGGCCTTGCACCTGTCCCCCAGGGAAGAAAAGATCATCTGGGAACTGTTCGACCAGATCGAAGCGGAGTACCGCAACAACGAGGACGAATACAGCAGGGACATCATCCTGACCCACATCAGCTCGATCCTGAAATACGCCCAGCGGTTTTACAAGCGGCAGTTCATTTCGCGTACGACCCTTTCGGGGGTAACCGTATCAAAATTCCAGGAAGTCCTGGCGGCGCACGGTAAGGAAGGCTTACCGACGGTGGGGTTGATGGCGTCCAGGCTGCACCTCTCCCCCCGCTACCTCAGCGACCTCCTCAAGGCCGAAACCGGGAAGACCGCCATAGAGCTCATCCATCTTTTCCTGATCGGGGAAGCGAAAAACCTGCTCAGGGGTGCGGACCAGACGGTGGCGGAGATCGCCTACAGCCTGGGGTTTGAAAACCTTCCGTATTTCTCGCGCCTGTTTAAGAAAGAAGTGGGGCTGAGCCCACAGCAGTATAAGAAGCAGCACCTGAACTAAAAAAATTGGCCCCGGCAAAAGCCGGGGCCTCTCGTTGTTTGCTCTTACTATTAACACCGCCTGCGGCGGCGCGGCCATTCGGCCGAACTATCGGAACCTTAACTATCGTACATCCCAGAAAATCTTCGTCGTCCGCGTATCCTTGGAAGACACCGTCGCATAGTTCGAAGCATTGTACTCCGACTCGGTGGTGGGATACAACAAACGGGTAGGCGGCTGGGGTGCATCCCCATAGCTGGCCGTTGGGAAGGTCAGGGCGGGGTATTTGGTCCGCCTCAACTCCGCCCAGGCCTGGCCGGACTGGAGGATGAAAAAGTTTAACCAGTTTTGAGTACCGATCAGGGCGAGCTTGTGCGCCTGGGTTCCCGAATAGGCGATATTGGATCCCGCGATATACGCGTCGATGGAGGCCTGGGAAGGAGACGCCAGGGAGGCCCAGGTGCCCGCGCTCAGGATCTTGGATTGGTTGATCCCGTAGTAGAAGGCGACAGACTGGTTGATCCCGTTGGCATAAGCCGTGGCGGCGGAAGTAGAACCCGCGCCCCAGCGTTCGTTCGCTTCGGCAGTCAGGAAGCTGACTTCGGCGGCGGTGAACAGTACGCCGGGCACGTTGTAGTTATACATGAACGTAGCGGAATCGAACGTAGCCCATCCGCCATTGTCATAATCGGACACCGTCCCATTGGTGGGGAACCCGTGATAAGCCTGGCCCCTTACCGAGTCCCAAAGGACGGCGGTACGCGGGTCATTGTTGGCTGCCATCAGTGTGTCCAGGAGATAGGCCGGGGCGTAGGGATTGGCCGTAAAAGCGCTCAGCAGATCACTCTTCAGCGTGGTAGGGCTTTCCTTCAGCGTCACGTTCATGGTATTGTCCGTGATCATCGGATAGGTCGTAGGGTCGGCCAGCATCGCCGTTACCTCGGTCTGCGCCTCCGACGTATTCTGATATGAGATCCGCATCAGGAGACGAAACCTCAGGGAATTGACATACCTCCGCCAAAGGGTAAGGCTGCCACCCAGCAGGATGTCCTGTTTTTGCAGGTTCGAAGACACTTCCGTGGACAGGGAGACCGTATCGAAGAAAGTATTGAGCGTCTTCAGGTTGGCGATCAGGGTGTCATAGAGCCCTGCCGCGTCGTCGAATTTCGCATAAGAGACCGAACGGCTGCTGGTATTCAGGGAGCCGGCCTGGGAGAAGGGAATATCCCCCCAAAGATCCACCATTTGAGCGGTCTGGTCCGCAAGAACGACCTGGGCACAAGCCAGGTAAACGTATTGCTTGGCCTGTTCCGTAGCAGACAGGGCGGCATAAGTCGTTTGCATTTCCCGGTAGGTGCTCATGATGCCGGGACCGTTATAGTTGTAGTCGTACGAGGAACCGGAAGACGGTACGGAACCGGAATAGTAATCATCCCAGCGGTTCTGGTTGTACGTCATGGAGGGCACATACTCCTGGGTTGCCGGTGCGTTGACCGACAATTGGGAATACGCCCCGAGCGTCGGCAGCAGGAAGGTCGTATAGTCCCAGTAAGACGGGTGTATCCGCTTGTTGAGGTACATACCGCTCAACAGCTTGCTCAGGTCACCGGTCGTCGTCAGTTCCGGGTTGAGGTAGTCGCCCTCAATGGTCTTTTTGCAGGAGCTGAAAGACCCGGCCAGGACGAGGAGAAAAGAGGCACTTATCAAAAGTCGTTTCATGATATTCTGTTTAGAATAAAAAAATTAGAACCTGGCCTTTAAGCTAACACCCATGCTCCTGGTCGGGGCAGCGGCACCGCCGTCGAGACCCTGGCTGAGCCAGGAGGAACCAACGGTTGCTTCCGGATCGATGCCATGGGGCAGCGTTTTGTAGAGATAGAACAGGTTCCTGCCGATCAGCGACAACTGCAAACCCTGGAAATGGATCTTGGAAGTGATGGCCTTGGGGAGGTTGTAGCTCAGCGTAACCTCGCGGAATTTGATATAGCTGTTGTCGAATACGGCGTTCTGATACAAACCGGCCGTTTCCCAGTTGTAGGCATTCTCGTAGTACATGGCCGCCGTGATGACCTTGGTGTTCGTGGCACCGCTGGAGGTCACACCGGGGAGAATCACGCCATCGGTCCGGGTACCGGCAGAAGACGCGGTATAGTCGGCGTTGGCGTCGCTGTTGACGACATAGGGAATACCACCGTGCGCGGCATCACGATATTGGAGCGTGTTCTTGTACATCCCGGACCCGATCTGATAATAGGTGGGGATAGACACCATTTTACCCCCAAAACGATAGTCGAGGGTGAAGTCCAGGGAGAATTCCTTGTAGGAGAAGGAGTTTGAAAAACCGCCTACGACCTTGGGCATGATGTTCCCCGCGTACTGATAGGCATTGGTATTGACGGTATAAAAACCATAGTCGTCGATGACGGCGTTTCCTTTGGCGTCCGTTGCCTTGGGATGTACATAGATATTCCCCAGGGGATCACCCACCTTGCCGCGGATGATCAGGTATCCGCCGTCCTGGCTGCTGAAATCCAGCGTGCTCAAACCATTCGGAAGCGCGACCAGCTTATTCTTGTTGATGGCGAAATTGAACCGGCTCGTCCAGCGGAAGTCGCGCCTGTTGATGATTTGCCCGGTGATAGCTGCCTCGATCCCGTAGTTCGACAGGTTGCCCGCATTGGCCAGGACCGAAGAAGCCCCGACAGAGGTAGCGGTCGACAACGTCAGGATCTGGTGGTTGACCTTGTTGTTGTAATACGATACGTCCAAACCGATCCGGTCGTTCAGCATCCGTGTTTCAAGCCCGAATTCGGCCTCGCGTTTCTGTTCGCTGGTGATACTGTTGTTCCCGAAACCGCTGCTGTTGGAAGCCTGGAACAACAGGTTGGTGTTGTTATAGGTAAGGGCAGACTGGTTGTAGGCGACGTTGGCCTGGTAAATACCGGGATGGTTCCCCACCAACCCCCAGGAGCCCCGGAGCTTGGCATAGTTGAAGAACGTCGGCAGCTTGACAACGTCGCTAAGAATAAAACCGCCGTTGAAGGAGGGATACAAATAGCTGTTGTTGGCCGCGGGAAGGGTGGAGGACGACTCGTAACGGCCGGTCCCTTCCAGGTACAGGAAACTTTTGTAGTTCAGGTCCAGTATACCAAAGCCGGCCACATCCACCTGTTCCTGACGGTAAGCGTTGGAGGAAACGGCGCCGGCGGAATTGCTGATGCTAAAGAAATCCTCGTCCTGCAAACCGTTCGTGGTCCCCGTGTTCTGGTAATGATAGACCATTTTACGGGCTGTATAACCGGCGCTGGCGCTCAGGCTCAGGTCGTTGTTGATCTTGGGGCTGTACGTGATCAAACCATCTCCATAGAAGATGTTGAACGTATTGCTGGTCACCCCGTAATAACCTGTATACCCCAGCGATGCAGGTTGTGTGTTGTGGTCTTTCTCTTCGATCCCCAGGCTGGTGAAGTCACCACCGACGCGGCCGCGGATCTTCAGGTCATCGGTTAGCCCGACATTCAGGGTAAGGCTGTTGATAAACCGGTTCTGGGATTCATTGTAGCTGTCCCTCAGCTGCGTCCACAGGTAATCCAGGAGGTTCGTGGCGCGGATGTTGTAGGCCAGCTTCTGGTTTTGGTCATAAGAGTTGTTCGAGGGCAGGACATATTTATACCCATCCGTCGTCTGGTAGTGATCGAAATACGCACTCATATCGTCCGCCCGGCTGAAAAAACCGCCGTAGGAACCGAAGATCTGCCCCATCTGGTAGGTCCGGTTGTGCGTAAACGTATTGTTATAGGTCGATACCAGGTCCACGCTGACCCGGTTGTTGAGCTTCAGGGTCCCGTTGAAGTTGAAGTTGTTCTTGTTCAGGTTTGTCCCGGGCATGATGCTCTTGTAGTCGAAACGCGTATAGGACAACCGGAAGTTTCCGTTGTCCCCCGCACCCGAAATGGCCGCGTTGGCGGTGGAATTATACCCCGTGCTGAAAAAGTCTTTGAAGTTGTTGGGGTGCGCGACATACTTGCGGAAAGTTCCGTCCCAGTAGCGTACGGTGGAACCGTCGAACTTCGGACCGAATTCCGCATAAGAGCGCCAATAAGGGTGGTGGAAAGTGTCCGCGGTGGCCCAACCGGTCGCGTCGGCGATGCCGTTGGCTACGTTGGTCTGTGCGTCATACCCCGGGCCATACTCGTTCTGATAGTCCGGTTGGTAAGCCAGCTTTTCCATGGTGGCTGTATAGTTGAAGTCCACACCCAGCCCGCGGGATTTGGAACCCTTCTTCGTCGTGATGACCATGACCCCGTTCGTTGCTTCGGATCCATAAAGGGCGGATGCGCTTGCTCCTTTCAGGATGGTAATGCTTTCGATATCATCCGGGTTGATGTCCAGCACGCCGTTGGCCTCGATGCGCTGATCGCTCCAGTACCCGTTGTTGTTGGACCCGTTCCCGGAATTGCCGGACAGGTCATTATACAACCGGATAGGTACCCCGTCCACCACGTACAGCGGCTGGGTATTCAAACCGATGGAAGACACCCCGCGGATCTGTACCGACACCGCGCTGCTCGCACCCCCGGGTGCCGTAGAGATCTTGACCCCGGCGGCCTTCCCGTACAAAGCGGAAGCAAAGTTGGTGCTCCCGCTCTCGGTAATGTCTTTGGCAGAAACCGTACTTACAGCATACCCCAGCGCGCGGGCTTGCTTTTTAATGCCGAGAGAGGTCACCACGACCTCACCCAGCTCCGCATGCGCGGCACCCAGGGCGACAGATAAATCGGGAGAACCCGCTTTTACTTCCTGGGCGGCATATCCTACGCCACTAAATACCAGGACGTCTTTCGCGGAAGCCTGCACCTGGTAGTGCCCATTGGCGTCCGTGACGGCGCCCGTCCTGGTTCCTTTCAGGGTCACGGAAATGCCCGGGAGGGCAGCTCCCGCACTATCCCGCACCGTCCCCGAGACGGTCCTCTTCTGCCCGAAGGCTGCCAGGCTCCCCAGACATAGGAGCGCAAAAAGCAAAAGGAAATTTTTGGATTTTCCCATAACAGTTGGATTGATTTTAATTATACAGCAAAACCGTTTTAGCATAGGGACAAAGGGCTCCCCTTACCCGTAGGTATCTAAAAAAATGTAAGATCGATTGGGATCAGTAGTGATGATCCATTACCAGGGCAGCTGCCCCGATGATGGCCGCATTGTAGCCCAGCGTCGAGACCTGTATGCTCGTGCCGGATGCAAGGCGGGGTATGCAGTGTTCATTTAATGCTTGCTGGATCGGTGTCTGCCAAAGGATGCCGGGTGAAGCGCCCCTGCCGCTCAGGATGATCGTTTCCGGGTTCAGCAGGTGGATCAGCACCGCCGCTCCCCGCCCGAGGGTATATCCCGCTTCCGACAAAAGACCTATGGCAAATTGGTCGCCCCGGCGCGCAGCCTCGGTGACGGCCTCCATATCCTCTTCGTGGTGGCTTTCCGACAACCTCCTGATCAAGGACTGTTTGCCTTGTTTCAATCCTTCCCTTGCCTTGTCCAACACCACCAGCAATGATGCTTCCGTTTCCAGACATCCCCTTTTTCCACAACTGCAGATCTTGCCGTTAAGGAACAAGGGTAGATGACTAAACTCACCGGCAAATCCATTCTCCCCCCTGAACAATTCCGAATTCAGCACCAAACCCAGCCCTATGCCCCAGCTTATGTTGATCACCATCGCCGTTTTCCTATCTCGCGCTGCACCGAACTTTAGTTCCGCCAGGGCGATAAGGCTGGAGTCGTTACCAATAAAAACAGGCAGTTGGAGCCTGTCTTCCATATATGCTGTCAGCGTACCCGAAGGCGCCGCCAAAAAAGTAAAATTCACCCCCTTGATCGGGTCCACAAACCCCGGCATCCCGATGCCAACCCCCGCGATCCTTCCCCGGTCCACCCCCGATGCCCGGATCACGTCATCGATCCGGTCCGTCAACTCCTGTAAGGAGCGGGGATTATCTTCCAGGGGCAGTTCGAACTTTTCCAACGCCCCCAGGGGTTTGTTATACATATCCAGGAGGACGATCCGGGTGATAAACTGATCCACCGCGACCGACACGACATACATCACATCGGGTCTGAGGGCGTACCTCAGGCTTCGCCTTCCCCCGGTGGAAGGCGCCAGGCCGGTGTCCACCGCATAGCCTTCTTCCACCAGTTCATTGAGAATTTTGGTCACTATGGGCAGACTTTTGCCAACTCGGTCGCTTAGCTCTGCGCAGGAAAGCGACTCAGAAAAATATAATTGCTGGATTATACTTTTTCGATATGACAAATGCTTCTCACCCATTGAGCGAATATACGCTCTTAGATTTCTCAATACTTTAACTAAGGTAGAGAAACTTTATAAAAAAATAATAGAAGTATGCAAACTTTTTAAAAAAATAGACAAGATCGGTGTAAACGGCGACAAAATAGGTAAACCCTCGGTGCTTAAGGCTGCGTCTGCCGGTCATAGTTCAACATCCAGGTGAGCCCAAACCTATCCCTGACCACCCCAAAAAGGGCGCCCCAGGTCTGGGTCATAAGGTCGCAAACGACCTCACCATTGATGGACAATCGTTGGAAAAAAACATGGATCTCCTCCTCGCTGCCGCAATTCAGGGACAGGGAAATAGAATTTCCCTGGATAAGGGTGTAGGGGCCATGCATGTCGGACCCCATCAGCAAAAGGTCGCCTTTGCTTAAGGAAGCGTGGACAATACGCTGTCCGCCCTCTACCAGTTCAAGATCGGCCCCCAGACACTCCTTGTAAAACGTCATCGCCTCCCTGCAACGGCCGTTGAAGTGAATATAGGCGTGTATTTGCGTCATTGTACAAAAGTACCGGCACGTAAGCGGCCTGGTAGCGGCAAAAATGGACAACTTAGCGGTGCATTTGGGACAAGGGCTAGTACTGCGCCGTCAGTACATTCAAGTACAAGCTATCCTTCGGCCCGTCGATAAAAATGGTATAGGCCACTCCGCTCTGGAACCCGACCTGCGACGCACTCCCCAGGGTCGTATCCGTACCCGCTTTTTTGACCGTAACCGTATAGTAACCATACGCATACGCATTAAATGCGTTAAAGTCCGGCTGGGTGATATTGTCGGCCGGGGTCCGGGCGGACTGAACCTTGTTGCCGGCCAGGTACAGGTCGACGGCGCCTGCACTGGGGCTCATGTTAAAAAAGCGGTAGTACGCCTGGCCGGAGGCGACGGCGGAGAAGTCATCCTGAATCTTGACCACCTTGGCGGATCCATTCACGGAATCATTATACAGGAGCAGCGTGTAAAATTGGGCGGTATCATAGGCGGAGCTTGGTATGTCGCCCAGGACCGTACCCGTGGACGTCTTGAACTTGACGTCATAAGTAACCGGGTAAAAATGGCCGTAAGAACCGGAAAATTGGAGCGGATTCAACAGGGTAGATGCCAGGGAGTCATTGAAATACAATTCCGCCGCCGGCGAGTAGTAGGCCAGGTGCAAAAAGGAGATATAGGCGTATTGCTGGTTGGAATTGTTCGTATTGGAGGGCGTCTTGAGACAGGAACCGAAGAACAACAACAAACAAGCAAACGAAAGGAGGCGTTTCATCATGACGAGCATTTTGCGTTATAAACGCTTCCCGGCGCTGAAATGTTGGGCCTCCGGCGCCTTTTGTTGCGGCGGCGGCCACTAATTTTCGCGGCCATTAATTTTCCTGGACCGAATGCCGGGTGACATTCCCATTCGAACCGCCCATCCCCGGCCGGTGATCCACCGTGATCGGTACGCTGTATACGATCGTACTGCGGACGGGCTTGCCATTGACCCGGGCGGCCGTGAATTCGTAAGCGTCGGCCGGCAGGTGGTTGATCTCCCGTTCCTGGATGATCTCCTGCACGGTGGGACCGACGTACATCACCTTCCATTTGAGGAGTTTTCCCGTCTCCGAAATGGTAAACATATAAGTCATTTTTACGTCGGACGAAATGCCCTTCAGGTCCGGCGGATAGTCCCGGGGGTCGAACAACAGCAGGAAGCCATAGTTCACACCCCCTATCTTCCGGGGCGGCAGCACGGTATCCGTTTCATCCGTGATCGCTTCCACCGAATATTGGGTGGCGACGAACGTATTGACGTCCGTGGTATCGAACAGTAAGGTATCCTTGCTGAAATCGTATTGCTGTACAAGGACGCCCCCGTCGTAGTATTCCCATACGCCTACCTTTTTGTTGTCCTTGTAGTGACCCTTGACGAGCTGTTCCTTTTTGTTGGTTTCCACGCTATACAGGCCATCCTTGTCTTTGTGACTATAGGCATCCGCCTCATAGATCTCCCACAGGTAACGGGAAACACCCCGGCGAATCGTTCTGATCAGTTTCTCGGAACCCGGGTCGCCTTTTACCGTTTCCTGGGCCCAGGCGCCGGTGGTGATACCGCATAATAAAAGGAGGAGCATAATGAATTTCATGTCTATGACGATTAATGTGATACGAAACGATGTAGTACGCTTTGCAGGGAATCTGCCGGAATTCCTTTGGCGATGACTTTTTTATCGGGACCGATCAAAAAATTGAAGGGGATGCTGTCAAACCGGAACGCCTTCACCGAAGGTCCCTTCCATATATTTTCATCGATCAATTGTACACCGCTATAACTGCCTGTAGTGACCATATTTTTCCATGCATCCAACCGGTCATCCAATGCAACAGACAAGACGGCCAGCGGCCGGCCGTCCATTTTCCTGCCCTCCTCCTCCACGGCATCGAGATAAGGCTTGCTCCGCATGTCCAACGGTGACCAGAAATTGATCAAAATATACTTATTTGTGATGGAATACGTTGAAAATTCCAGCCCGTTTATATCCGGAAGCGTCAATTCGGAGACACTATCCCCTACCCGGAGCGGGTTCTCGAATAACCGGGTGTACTCCAGGGTAGCCTTTACCAGGGTCTGTATACCCTGATGCCGGGGAAAACGCACCCCTGCCCGGTGCATAAAACTGTCCAAACCCTTGTAATCAGCCCCAAAATCCAGCATCCCGTACGCCGCTAAGAACAGGGCCGGGTTCCTGACGGTATCCGCAAACACCAGGTCGCGGCCATACCGTTCGCTCGCGACACACTTCGCCTGGTCCTTTTGAAAATCCTGCCATTCGGTGCTGGCCGGGGATTGTCCAAAGGAATAGACACCGGTTCCATAGTTGCAAAAAATATCGATATTCCTGGCATCATTGACAAAAAGAATGTCGATATCCTTGTCGGCAAACACCACCCGGAAAAGCCTTTCTTCACCGGGGGGGAGTTCGATCGCTATGGAGTCCCTGTTGCTCGCCGCTTTTCCCGAATCAAGGATGGTGGATTTTTCCCCATTCAAACCTAGCGCTTCGACATAGTACTGCCGGTTGAAAGCGCCCCTCAGGTGCAAGACAGCACTTTCTGAAGACTTATGCCTGCAAGCCGCCAGCGCCAGGACCATGCATATCGATAAAAATACTTTCATATAATCCATATATGCAAAAAGCTATCGGAAAAGATAGCTTTTTGCATGTACTAATATAGGGAGAAGATACTACTGATCGGACACCATCTCCATATAGACCTGCCGGGTATATCCCGTCTGCCCCGTAGCACCACCGGCATAACCGACGTGTAACCAATAGATCTTTTTGGTAGCGTCGTAGGAGTTGTTATAGGTGGAAGACAGGTAGGGGGAGGTACCGGGGGCATTCGGCGCCGCACCGGAATAGTTAACGTTACCCGGGTTGTCCAGGGTCATGAACCCTGAAGCAGGGGAAGCGGGCGCATTCCCGGCCGCGGTATAGCCGGTCAGGGCGCCACCGCCATCGGGGGTACTGGCCACAAAGTAATAGGGGTTACCACCAGCAGGAAGGTCGCCTATGGGGAACTTATTGGTCGTCACCCCGGTCGTGTACACCCGGTAGTCGCCGCTGATCGCGCGGGGTGACGACGGGTGAAAGAAATAACCGGTCGTGGTATACGTCCCCGCGTATTTATTGTTCAGGACGAACGTATACATGGCCGTGCCGTAGTTAGAGCTGACAACCCCGTAGGAGGAACTGGTGATCGTCAGCGGAAGGCAATAGCTCTTCGTATAATCGTAATCGGAAGCGCCCGTTACCGTAAACCGGGTGATGGTGCTGGGCGTGCCCTTTTTGATAACGATGCTGGAGGGCACCGAAAAAACATCGGTAGGGGGCAGGATATAGCTGGTGCCCTGGTCGTTGTTAAAGGCAGTCAATGCCGCCGTATCGATCGCGATGCTTACGGTGATGTCTGTGGGTGCATCGTATTGGGCCCCGGTCCAGTTGACATTGACATTGAAGCCCCCCGTGTCTCCGACAAGGGTAACGCCGTTGTCGTATTGGGGATAGATGCTGGTGTAGGAAATGGGAACAGAGCTGTTCATGAACTCCACGACGTTATTGGTGCCCAACGAGGGATCAGCCGGCGTCTTCGTGTCTTTAAGACAGGACGTCAGAACCGACACTATCCCGAGCGCCAACATCACCGATGTTATATTGAGTTTCATCTTCATAATTTGCGTTTTTATCATTACAAAAAGACCGGATTTACGGCAGTGCCCAGAATATGAGAGAAGTATACGGGCTGACCGAGGCCGGCACGTTTGACGCGTTAGAGGAATATTCCGTATTGGGATACATGATCCTCGTCGGCAGCTTATCCGGCCGGGTCGCCTGGGACAAGGTGGACACCATGGACGTGTAAGGGTTGGAAGTAAAGGATGACGAAACGGGGTAGCGTGTCCTCCGGTACTCATTCCAGGCCTCCTGGGAGGTGATCATGTTGACGGCAATATACTTCTGGGTGATGATGGCCTCCAGACGCTGCGCGTCGCTGGTGGCCACGCCATAGTTGGCCAGATAGCTCGTGGCGTTGGCCGCCTGGTAAGCGACAGCGCTGTCCGCCGGGTTAAACCCTGCGGCGAGGCTCCCGTTGGCCAGTTCATATAGGTAATTGTACGAAGCAACGATCCCGGCGTTGAAATTGGTCTGCGCGGACCCGGTGACAATACCCCTCAAATTGGCCTCGGCTTGAAGGAAATAACTTTCGGCCGCCAGGATAAGCGGTTGCCCCTGGGTAGGATCTTTCATGATCCCGATGTTTCCACCAAGGCTGTTGGTGGAGGTGATGCTCGAAGGCGATTGGCCAAAGGACGTGCAATACCAGGCATTGGTAAAGGAGGGCGCGAAGGAGATCGAAATCGGACCGCCATACCCCAATTGATTGGCGTAGGCATAGTAGCCGTTGGCGGGGTTGATCGAGTCACAGTCGTAATAGATCGCCCTCATCCTGGCGCCGTCGTTCAGCTTTTGCCCGTTATAGAAGCCAAAAGCATAAAGACAAGCCATCCAGGCGCGGTTGGCCGTGCTGTTGTCATAGTGGGCGACCCAGGAATCCCAATTCGGGTTTTGCTGGGTAGCACCACCGGAACCCGACCCTTTGTTATAGCCGGGATTGACGATGGCGTCCGTTGTCAGGAAGCCCGCCGCATCAAAGGTCGTATTGGGGAAAGAAATGACGGAAGATGCCCTGATGATCAACCTCAGTTTCACCGTGTTGGCGAATTGTTTCCAGGTCGCCATCGTGCCGCCGAACATGGGATCGGACGAAGCGGGCATCGCGACGACGTCGCTCGGCGCGTTGTTGATCAGGTTGATGGCGGTGTCGAGCAGGTTCGCCAGGCCGACATAGATCGCGGACGCGCTGTCATACTTCGGGCTGACGATGGCCGGCGCTTTCAACGCCTGGGAATAAGGACAATTGTTGTAGGCGTCTACAAGCAGTTCGAAGTTATAGGCCTTCATGATGTCACCTATGGCCGTATAGTAGGCCATGTCCGCGCTGTCCTTGGTCTCATTGATCACGTATTGAAAATCCTGAAGGGCGTCATACGTACCCGACCAAAGATTGGTATAGTCACTGGTGCCCCAGTCATACGTCCACCAGTCGCCGAAACCGCCGTAGCCACCGGCGTTCGCCTGCATGCCCGCCGTTTCCGCCCCGTAGGTATTAAACCCGGAAGCATTGGCTGCCGTATAGACGATCGCCTCGGGCAATACATAGTCCGGCTTGCTGGCCGTGGGGGAGTTCGGATTGGTATTGATGTTGAGATACTTTTTGCAAGAGGCGCCCATCACCGTGATCGCAGCCGACGCTATTATGATAATCGCTGATTTTTTCATACTTCCTGTAAATTAAAAGGTTAAGGAGATCGATCCGCCGTAGTAACGAACGGGGGGATTCTCCAGATTGGTTACCCCGATACCGTTGCTCGCAGAACCGGCATCACTAAACTCGGGGTCGGTATAAATGTTGGATTTGGGCAGCCACTCAAACAGGTTGCGACCCTGGAGCGCGATGGTAGCACCCTTTAGGACACGGGTCTTGGACGCCCATTTCTGGGGCAGGTCGTACGAAATGCTCATCTGGCGTAATTTCCAGAATGCACCGGACGTCACGTAGTTGCTGGTGACCCCCATGTTTTCGGTCTGGTCGGTCCAGAAACCGTCGTTCCCGTTACCGTTCTGGATAACCGCGGTTTTATTGGCGATATAGGTGCCCGGGTGATTGGGGTCCTCGTATACGGAGTTCGGGAATACAAAGCGCTGACGGTTGAAGGTAACCGTACGGATGCTGGTCCCGGACCAGTCGTAGGTGGGACCGCCGTTGTTGAAGATCCTGTTGCCACCCCTGTACTCGAACAATACGAAGAAGTGGACATTTTTATAAGACAAGTTCAGGTTCAGACCCAATTGGTCCTTAACGGCTGCACTCCCCAGTATCTTGATGTTGTTGTTGACAAGGGGCAGGCCGCTCTGGGCATTCACAATGACATGGCCTGAAGCGTCACGCTGGTAGTCTGTTCCCATGATGACGGGGAACGTATACCCCGGCACGGCAAACGAACCGGCGGCGCCATAAGCGGCGATTTGCAGGTTTCCGACCAGGGCGCTGTTGATGGAAATGACCTGGTTGTTGTAGTGAGAATAATTGCCGCCTACGTCCACCGTCCAATTCCTGCTTTTAAACGCAATGACATCGAGCTTGGTCTCCAATCCCTTGTTGGATACTTCCCCGGAGTTCAGGAGGAAATTGGTAAAGCCGCTGGTGATGGAAATCGTGGCGGGAATGGTTTGGTTGGTCGTATGGGTGGCGTAGTAAGTAACGCTGCCGCTTACCCTGCTGTTGAACAAGGCAAAGTCGCCACCGAATTCGTACCCTTTCGTGATTTCAGGCAACAACGGGTTTTGTACGACGGTATTGGTCATCGTGTAACCGGGAACGCCGTTGTAAGGGAAACCCAGTTGCTGTGCGAACGTGGTCATCAGCGAATAGGCACCGAAGCTGGTCGAGTTCGGGTCGGAGGTCAGGTTCACCTGGCCGACCTTGGACCAGCTTCCGCGGAGTTTCAGGTAGTCGAGCCCCTTGATGTCTTTCAGCGCGCGGATCGCATCCGTTGCCATAAAGGACAGCCCTACCGAAGGATAGAAGAAAGAGTTGTTCGGCGGGTTCAGGATGGAGACCCAGTCGTTCCGTCCGGTGACATCCAGGAACAGGTAGTTATGGAACCCGATTTTGAAGTCTCCATAAGCACCCACCAGGCGTGCCTGATAGTAACCGTTGCTGGCGGTAGGTTTGTTATAGGAGTTCGAGAAGTTGAAAAGACCGGGGGTATTCAGACCCGATACCGAAGCGCTGGTATAGTCAGACCGGTTGTTGTGCAAAGAAGTACCGCCCACCAGGTTAAAGGAAAAGTCCCGGATGGTTTTCTTTGCCGTAAAGTACAGGTCCGACGTCAGACGGGTATAATAGCTGTTGGTTTGCGTCACACCACCCGCGATGTTCGATTTGGAACCACCGCTCTCGGTGATGGCGTATGACGTATAGGTGAACTTGTCGACGGTCTGCAGATCGGAAATGTTATCCGTGGTCAGACCCAGGCGATAGGTGAAGTTCAGGAAAGATACCGGCGCCCAGTCCAGTTGAACGTTCCCGATTAAATAGTCGTTCCGGGTGTGTTCGCGGTTGTTGGCCGCTTCGAAATAGGGGTTCTGGTACCAGGGGTTTTCATACCCGTTCGGGTTGGCGAACTTGTTCGTCTGCCAGTCCTTGAACTCCAAAATGGGCACGTTGGCCGGGATGTTCAAAAGGTTGTTATAAATGTCGTTTGTCTGTGTAGTGATGTTGTACCGGTTTTGCGTATAGCCGAGCGAATACTGGGCGGATACGTGGTTGACCAGTTTCTGAGTGCCGTTCAAACGAAGGGTGGCCCTGTTATAGGCGTCGCCGGGCATGATCCCTGTGACATTGGCATACTGGCCGGCCAGGTAAATGGTGGAGTTGTCGCCACCGGTAGTCAGGTTGAAATCCGTTTGGTTGGTGATCCCGGTATTCCAGAATTTCTTCCGGTCGTTATTGGCGGAATATTTTACATACTGTTGGGAGCCATCCTCCAGGGGGTTGCCCAATTTTACGGTGGACCCGTTAAACCGGGGACCATAAGACTGGTTTTCCAGGTCCGAAAAAACCGGGGTACCGTCGGGGTTTACGCCATAGCCGTTACCCCCGCCGCCGAATTCGGTCTGCAGCTTCGGGAAAAAGGCGACGCTTTGGGCGGTGAAGGTCTGAGCGATGCCGACGGAGGTTGCGCCCTTACGGCCCTTCTTCGTCGTAACGATCAAGGCGCCGTTGGAGGCATCGGACCCGTAGAGGGCCACGGCGCTGGCGCCATTCAGTACCTCGATGTTTTCGATGTCCTGCGGGTTCAGGTTGCCCAACACCGCATTGGGTACCACCGAGCCGTCCAGGACGATCAGCGCCTGGTTGTTCCCCAGCAGCGACCGCTGGCCGCGCAATACAAGACGATAGCTCGGGTTGACCCCGCCGCTGACGTCGCTGACTTCCAGACCGGCGACTTTACCAGACAACGAAGCAGCTACGTCGACCGGCTTTGTCGCCACCAGTTCTTCTCCTTTTACGTCCGTGGCGTTGTAGCCTTGTTCCTTTTTCCTGGCCTTCAAACCACCCGCGGTCACCACCACTTCATCCATGGTGCTGATGCTTTGGTTCAGGACGACCGTGTACCGGTCGGAGGAGCCGACGGTGATTTTTTCGGCGTTGAAGGCAATGGCCGAGATAAGGAGTACCGTACCCTCCTTGGCATTGATCTTAAATTCTCCTTTTCCATTGGTAACGGTACCGGTTTTGGTACCCTGCAGTCGGATGGACGCGCCCTCGATAGGCTGACCGTCCTTGGTGGCAATCTTACCGGTGATCGTTTTGGTTTGAGCTAGTGCCGCAATAGAATACAGCATTAACACCGATAAGAGTGTAATTAATTTTCTCATGTCTGTGATTTTTTGAAATTATCCAGTAGCAAATTATCGTAAAATAATTCTTTAACAAAAAAATATGTTTTCAGGTGGGGTCAAGATTTTTACAACACATAATTTTTAATTAAAATATATCTAAAAAATCAACCAAGCTAAAAGGATTTATCTTAGTTATTTAGAATATAATATCAACAATATCAAATTGTTATAAAATATTTTTAGATAATTTACATATATTTTTAATATCACATTGAAGAGCAAAAAAATCTTTAAACTGACAAAACAGATCTTTTTTTCAAAAATCTTCAAACAATACCAACTGTAGCAAAAATTTGAGGCCGTCGCGAGCCAAATTTTTTTCTAAGTATAAATACCTAGACGCCTGATAAGCACTAGATAAGCGAAGCACATTTAGATTATCTAGTGAAAAAGAAAAAGCCGGCCCCATACGGGAGCCGGCCTCTTCTTTTTCACTGTCCCCTAATACTGGGGATAGTTGTAGGACGCGGGCGACACGATCTGGATGTTGACAAGGACCGTGTTGTAATTACTGATCTTTTGAGAAGCGCTTTTGATGGTCACCGGCAGGATGTAGTTATGGTTAAACGCCCTGACCGGGTTTCCATTGGCGTCGGTATACATACCGGTGGTCGTATCTATGACCGACGTGTTCACCGTGACCCATAGAGGGGACGTCCGTTGCCCGCCGGGAATCGTCACCGTCCAGGAACTGACGGTATAATCGGCAGCCGGAAGCAATTCATAAGACAGGGAAGTGATCGGGGCGCCGTTAAAGGACCACCCGGCATAGTTGCCGTTGGGACCATAGCCGTTCGTCTGGTTGGTATACCCCGGATACACGCCGCCCAACGCGGCATTGATCGAATCGAGGGCGGCGGTGTCTATGGCCAGGGTAGCCGTATTCTGGGAACCGGGCACCGAAGGCGATGCCACATTCACGTAGATGGGCGTGCCGCTGGTGTCCGACTTATACGTGACCGTATCGGCATAAGCGCCGTAATCGGTGATCGCAAAGCCGTTGGGCAGGATATTGGGGGGCAGGGTCGACGCCGGGGCCGCCATGGGCAGCTCGATCAGGGTTCCTACTGTGGAATAGTCGATATAATACTTATTGTTTTTCAAACAGCCCCCGAGGGCAACCCCTGCCATGATCAGCAAGCTCCAGTATATCGTAGGTATGTTTCGTTTTTGCATAGTGGTAAATTTTTTAAGGCATCCAGAATATCTTGCTGTCTGCGGTTACTGTTCCCTGGGCGCCCACGTTAGTGGCGTTCAGCTGGTATTCGCTGTTGGGATAAAGGACCCGGTAAGGCAGGTGGGTGGCCTTGTTGTTCGGGTCCTGGGAAAGGGGCACGTCCGGCCAGCCCGTGGTGCCGTCGGGGTTCGTCATGTCCTGGAAACGCCGGTAATCGTTCCAGGATATCATCGGGTTCAGCACGGCCCAGGCAATCCATTTCTGCATGATGATGGCCCGGATCTTCTGGTTGGTTGTCCCCGACCAGGATACGTCCTGGACGCCCGTCTGGCCATAGTAGGCCTGGGCCGCCGCCGTAGCGGTGGAGGCGGATCCGCTTCCGCTGTAGACCCCGCCCAGGTATTCGAAAGATTCTGTAATACCCTCCTGGTAGAAGTTTTCAGCGGCTGCATCCCCCCCGGAGATCCATCCCCTTTCGGCGGCCTCCGCTTGCATCAACAAGGATTCCCCGGCGCTCATCAGGACGGCCGGTACTTTTGGCCCCTGCAGAAAGCCCTGGCCGGATTGATTACCCGCATAGTGTCCCAGGCTGGAGATATTTCCCGCCGGCAGGATACCGAAGTAGGCGGCGGAATAAGACGCCGGCGACACGCCGGGTACGGAGTCGTATTCCAGCGGCAGCCGAAACGCGTCGTTTGTCTTGTTAAGGAAGTCAATGGCCGCCTGGCAGGCGCCCTGCTCCGCATAAAAACCCGTAGGGGAGCCATTGATGGTATAGCCTAAAAAGCCATAGAAGGGGTTCTGTTGGTTCCCACCGTTTGGCCCGTTCTGGTTGGCATACCCGGGCTGGATGAACGCATTTTGACCGGGTCCCAGGTAAGGGGTGGACGCCGTTACCGCAAGTTCCTGGGTGATATAGGAGGAACGTCCGCTCATCTCGCTTTGCTGAAGCAGCAGCCGCAATTTTAGCGTATTGGCGAAGGCCGCCCACAAACTCATGTTCCCCCCGAACAGGACATCGAAGCTGCCCGGGTTGCTTTCGGTGGTGTTCGATGACGTGGCATTGATCAGGTTAATGGCCGTATCCAGCAAGGTAACCAGGCTGGTATAGATCGTCTCCGCCGTATCGTATGCCGGCGTATTGACGGTGGGCGCTTTCATGGTCTGGGAATAGGGAACGTTGTTGAAATTGTCCACTAAGTAGGCGAAATCCCAGACCTCCATGATCTTGCCGATGGCCGTGTAGTCGTCGTTGTTCTGGGTGCCCGCCACCTTCTGCACGATAAAGTTGTAGTTGGTGAGGTTATAGTACAGGTTCCCCCAGCATCCGTTATAGGCCCCGTTGGTCAGGATATAGGTCAGGGTATTGGTGCTGATGGCGTATCCCCCCTTGTAGTTGATGTTCCCCAGCCAGGTGGACTGGGCATTGTAATCGCCTCCCTGGACTTCTGCTACCGTGGAAGCAAGGGCGGCGGACAAAACCAGGCTGGGACTGGTTTGGGAAGTTGACGGTTGATTGGGGTTGACCGCCAGGTTGGTCAGGTAACCTTTCCCGCAACTGCCGAGAATAAGCGCCGCCAGGGCCATCGTATATAGATAATGTATTCGCTTCATGATTCGATCCGGTTTATGGTTAGAAATTCACGGTGAGCGTTGCTCCAAAATTCCGGGTGGCCGGGAACTGGTTCTGGTCCGTATAACCCGATGCATTGGAATTGTCCGCGTTGAATTCCGGGTCTCCATAAATGTTTTGCTTGGGCACGAACATCAGGAGGTTATACCCCACCAGCGCAAAGGTCCCCCCCCGTATAAAGCTTGTGTGGGTAGAGACGAAATGGCTGAAGTCGTAGGAAAGGGAGGCTGTCCGGAGTTTCCAGGCCGCCGCGCTGACGACGAAGTTGGTGTGGGCCGTATAGCCATAAAGACCCGAGGCATAGGCATAGTTCGGGTTGCCTACCCAAAGTCCGTAATTGCCATCGGCTACGGACAGATAGGTGTTTGGCACATACTTCCCGTTCCCTTCGTCGATCTCCGAGTTCGGGAAAATAAAACGCTGCCGCCCGGCCTGGGTGGAACCAACGCCCACCCCGGTGAAGTCCAGAGAGCCCCCGATCGCTTCCACCACATTGTACCCACCCCGGTAGTCGGCCACCAGGGAGAGTGTGAAGTGCCTGTAGGAGAGAGAGGTGGTGATCCCCAGGATATACGCCGGTGTCGAACGGCCCGCGATCACGAGGTTGGGGCTTTCTTCCGGCATCCCCTGGGTGTTGACCAGGATCTTTCCATTTTTCGGATCCCTCAGGAAGTCGGCGGCCTCGATAACCGGGTAGGGTTGTCCAACGACCGCGTAGGACGTCGTCGAGTTGCCGCTGTTGTCCTGAATCTGGAACTGCTTGCCGCCGCCATATAGGGAGAGCACCTTCGATTGGTTAAAGGATACATTGGCGCCGATGTCCCAGCGCAGCCCTTGTCGACCGGTCACCAGCGGGGAAATGTTGACGGAAACCTCCTCACCCTGGCTTAGCATTTCACCCCCGTTCACATAAGCCTTTGTAAAACCCGTCTCCTGGGCAAGCCCGACCGGGAAGGTTTGGTTCCTTGTCAGCGTATGGTAGTAGTCTGCCACGACATTGATCCGGTTGTTCCAGAAACCCAGGTCCAGGCCGACCCCTTCATCCGCGGACTTTTCAGGGACCAGGTCCGGGTTGCCCAACAGGTTGGAATTCTGCAAACCTGCCAGGTTCCCGTAAGGGAAGTTGCCGGGGACGGTAAACGTGCTGGAGATCGAATAGGGTCCTACGCTCACTTCACCGGTGACGCTGTAGTTGGCCCTGATCTTACCCGAGCTTAGCCAGGGAAGGCTCGATTTGAGGGTGGGAAAGGCCTCCGTAAAGATAAAGGATCCGTCCACGGCGGGGTATAAATAACTGTTTTTGCCGGCCGAAAGGAGCGAGGTCCAGTCGTTGCGCAGCGAGCCGTGTAAGAACAAGTACCCGCCCCATCCAAGGGTCAGGTCTCCGAACACACCGATCAGGCGGCTTTCCGATATGCTTTGGGCCACGGTGGGCGAGCCAAGGGTGTAGCTGATGTTATAGAAACCCGGGATAAACGCCTGGCTGGAAGCGTCCGACTGGTTGCTCTGGTACCGGTCCCAGATCGTGTTACCCACGTAGGCGTTTATCGAGAACCGCCCAAAATTCTTGTTGAAGTTCACCTTGATGTCTTGTTGGAGACGCCTCCTGTATTGGATATAATCCGTCAGGGATCCGTTCTTGAAAGGCGTGGTCGCTGTGTTGGCAAAGGACCCCCAGGGACCCAGGCCCGCGGGCGTGGCATAATACGCGGGTACGGTATACCCGGCGACGGTGTTCTTGCCGTTTTCCCAGTCGATCGTTGCACCCAATCCGTACGATACCTTCAACCAGGGCAGGATGTCCAGCCCCAGGGCCACATTACCTGTTATCCTGTCCGTCTTGGTGATCACCCTGGAAGCGTCGATCTGGTACCAGGGGTTGGTATAGTAAGAATTGGGCCAGGCTTCGAACGGGTTGGCGAAGGGGTTGGTCTGCCAGTTTTTGAAGTCATTGATCGGCAG
Source organism: Dinghuibacter silviterrae (assembly GCF_004366355.1). Lineage (NCBI taxonomy): Bacteria > Pseudomonadati > Bacteroidota > Chitinophagia > Chitinophagales > Chitinophagaceae > Dinghuibacter > Dinghuibacter silviterrae. The sequence continues at coordinate 152,788 of NZ_SODV01000001.1, forward strand.
GTTCACCGGCAGGTTCAGGAGGTTCCAGAAGATGGGGTTACCCGAGATCGGGTCCCCACCCACCGTATTGGAGTACACTTCCGAAAAGTTCAGGTCGTACTGCGCCCAGAACTTGCCAAAGGTCCGCATATTCGCGAAGCGGAGGTTGTCCCTCCGGGACTTGTCCTTGGGAACCACCCCGCTGGTTTCTACGTCCTGGGCGGAGATGAAGTAGTTATTTTTAGCGTCCCCTCCGGAATAGGAGATATTGTTCTGGGTGGTGACGCCCGTTTTTGTAAAGGCGAGCAAAGGAGGCTTGCTGGCCGCAGAATAAGGGAGCTTCAGGTATTGCCCGGCAGCGTCCGGACCACCCATCACATACAGCGCTCCGTTAAAGGGAGGACCATAGCTTTCGTTTTCATACGGCACCATCTGGGTCATATTGGTCAGCGGATTGACCGCCCAGTAGAACGTCCCGTTGGGCCCCCCGTACCAGACCGAGGCTTCCCCTCCATATCCGCCGAACTGGTTTTGCAGCTTCGGATAGTAAGAGAGGTGCTGGGCCTGCACCGTCGAACTGAATGTGATCCGGGGTTTGCCGTCGGGGCTTCCGTGTTTGGTGGTGATGATGACGACACCGTTGGAAGCTTCAGATCCATACAAGGCAGAGGCGCTGGCCCCCTTCAGAACGGTCACATTTTCCACGTCCTGCGGGTTGAGGCTGCCCAGGATGTCGGCCGTGACGATCACACCGTCGAGCACGATCAGGGCCTGGTTGTCCGCGGTGATATGGCGTTCCCCGCGAAGAATGATCCGGAAGTCCGGGTTGACGCTGTTGTTCACTTCCGTGATCTGCAACCCCGCTACCCTGCCCGTAAGACCTGATTGAAGGTCCACGGGGCTCCCGACATTAAGGTCTTTCGCCCCGACCGTCGCCGTACTATAGCCGATTTCCTTTGGTTGACGTTTGATCCCCATCGCCGTAACCACGATATCGGACAGGCTGCTGGTTTCCCGGGCGACGGTAATAACCGCCGCACCGGTGGTCCCGGTAACGGTATATTGCGAGGGCGCTATGCCGACTCCCGTAATAAGAAGGGCTTCACCTTTGGGTGCTGAAATGGTGAAGTTGCCGTCTTTGTCTGCGGCTACGCCTGTTTTGCCATGACGGAGTTTGATGCTGGCGAACGGTACCGGCTGACCTTTGTCGTCGAGTACCCTTCCTTTCACGGTCACCAATGCCTGACCGTATAGCACGGAGCATAGGAGGCATATCGCCCCCAGGAGAAGTAAGAATTTTCTCATATCTCGTTTGGTTTAGGTTTCTAGGTTTCTAGGTTTCAATACTCTAGTGAATCGACGCAAGGGGGAAGCAAGCGGGGGCGGGTTAAGGGGATAGGGCTGCGAATAGGGAGCGGGTTGGGGTAAAATCTAGAAAAGAAGAATTTTGAAATGATCTAGACTACACAGAAGCTGTTATAAAAATAACACCGTCAAAAATGAAATCAAAGGATCTTTTTGGGGTCCTAGCAATAATTATAGGACACAAACAGCGCCCGATACGCTGCTCGTTAATACATCTACTTGATAATCAAAATTTACAATCTTATCCAGTTATGCCTGGTTATACACTTTCCAGACAGGGTCCCGCAGGGGGGCGGCGGCATCGGTGCAGATAAAGTGAAAGATTTCTGCCAGTTGCGAGGGAGTGACCCAGGTTTTCGGATCGGCGTCAGGCATGTTTTTTCGGTTGGCGGGTGTATCGATGGTCGAGGGCACGACCACGTGCGCTACGACGTCCTTTCCCTTGGCCTCTACGTTGAGTACTTCAGCCAGTTGAAACAGCAATGACTTGCTCAGGGCGTATGCCAGCGCGTGTTTCCCCTGGGAGGGGACAAGGGCCGGGCGGGCGCCGATAAAGATAAGCCTGCCCTTACCCGCGCGCAGCATCTGCGCAAACAGGGGGCGGGCGATATAATAGGCCGTTTCGAAGTTGAGTCCTATCATTTTCCGGACGTCGGCCCCTTTGGTATCGGCCACGCCCCCCATGGCAAAACCACCCACCAGCATCAGGGCGGCATCGATGGTTTTGTAGGTCCTTAAGGATTCCTCTACGAGGGACTGCGCTTCCTCCTCCTCAGAGAGGTCTACCACCTGCACATCCAGGAGAGGGTGCGTCCCCAGCGCTTTCTTTTCCAGCTCCTCCCGAACGGTTGCGATCACCCGGAAACCCTTGTCCAGAAAGAAAGAGACCACTGTCTTTCCGAGCCCGCCGGCGGCCCCGGTGATGAGTATTGTACGTTCTGCCACTTGGTACCTGTTTTGTAGGCTAAATTTATAGAAAATATGCCTGTGACCTATAACGACATTTCCCTACCGGACCTGGACAGGACACTGACCCTGGCCACCCAGGCCTTTGTCCCCTACAAAAACACCTCCCTTCGCGCCCGGAGGGATTTTCTCCACCGGGTCGCCACCGGTCTCGAAGCGGACAGGGACGCCCTCGTCCGGCTGGCCGCGGGGGAAACCCACCTGGGGACCGACCGCCTGGCCGGTGAAGTGGCCCGAACCTGCTGGCAGCTCCGCAGCTACGCAGACGGTGCCCTGGCGGGACACGCGCTCGAAGCCCGGATCGACACGGCCCTGCCCGACCGCAAACCCGCACCGCGGGTAGATATCCGGAAGATGATGGTGCCCCTGGGACCCGTTGCCGTTTTTGGATCGAGCAACTTCCCCTTTGCCTATTCCACGGCCGGCGGTGACACCGCCTGCGCCCTGGCCGCCGGCTGCCCGGTGGTCGTCAAAGCGCACCCCGCCCACGCCTCTACCTCAGAACGGGTCGCTGGGATCGTGCTGGAAGCAGCGGAAAAGAGCGGTATGCCCGCCGGGGTTTTTGCCCATGTACACGGGGCCTCCTTCGAAATCGGGAAAGCCCTCGTCACCCACCCGTTTATAAAAGCTGTCGGTTTTACGGGATCCACCGCCGGGGGCAAGGCCTTGTTTGACTGGGCCAATCTGCGCCCCAAACCCATCCCGGTATTCTCCGAAATGGGGAGCATCAACCCCGTTTTCTTACTTCCCGGCAAATTGGAAGAATCGGCCCCAACGGTGGCGGCTCAATACACAGCCTCCATCACCCAGGGTGTCGGCCAGTTTTGTACCAACCCCGGTTTGTTGATCGGCATCAAAAGCCAGGGGCTGGACATATTTGTTGAGGAGCTTTCCAGGGCCATCGCAAAGGTGCCCTCCGCGCCCATGCTACACCCGGGCATTGCCAAAGCCTATGCGGAGAAAAGAGCGGCTGCGCTCAAACAGGCGGGTGTCGACACCCTGGCCACGGGTATCGAGGGACCGGAAGGCCTCCCCACACTGGCCAGCACTACCGCTGCGCGATTTCTTGAAAACCCCCTCCTCCACCAGGAGGTCTTCGGTCCTTATTCATTACTGGTCGTCTGTGAAAACCCCGGGGAAATGCTCGCGGTGGCCCAACATATCGAAGGACAACTGACCAGCACCCTCGTGGCGACGGAGTCCGAGTTCCACGCACACCCCGGGTTGGTGGAAACCATCCAGCAACGCTGTGGACGGTTTATCTGGAACGGTGTCCCCACGGGCGTCGAGGTCGTCCCCTCCATGCAACACGGAGGCCCCTACCCTGCCACGACGGATAGCCGTTTTACCTCTGTGGGCGAAGACGGGATCAAGCGCTTTATGCGCCCGTTATGTTTCCAGCAATTCCCGGATCACTTGCTCCCGGAGGCACTTCAGGACGCCAATCCCCTGGGGATCTGGCGGCTCGTCAACGGGGAGTGGAAGCGCTAGAGCTCAAACACCTGGTGCCGTTCGGGAATTTCCACGTTGGTAAATCCCTTCTCCGCCAGGTGCTTCTGAAACCCCTGCTGCACCGGGTACTCCCCATGCACGACAAACACTTTCCGCACCTTGGTGGGGTCCTGCCCCGCCAGGAAGTGCAGGAGGTCCTGGTAGTCCCCGTGGGCACTCATGCTGCGCATCTGCCCCACTTCTGCCACCACGGCGTATTCGTCCCCGTAGATGTGCACCTTTTTGGCGCCCCCGATCAGGTGTCCGCCCAGGGAATGGGGTTCACAATATCCGACGATGAGGATGGTATTTTTCTGGTCCCCGATATTGTTGGCAATATGATGCTTGACACGGCCCGCGTCGGCCATCCCGCTGGCGGAAATGATGACCATCGGATCGGTCCGCCCGTTCAGGGCCTTGGAGGCTTCCGCGTCCTGTATGTATTGAAGCCCCTTGAAGTCAAAGGGATCGCTGTCGACTTTCAGGACGCCCGTGATATAGTCGTTGAAGTTTTCGGGATGCTTTTTGACCACCTGCGTCGCTTCATAACTGAGCGGGCTGTCCACGTAGTAGTCCAGGGAAGGCAGCTTATGATCGAGCTCCAGTTGGTTGAGCATAAACAACAACTCCTGGGTGCGCCCAACGCTAAACGCGGGGATGATGAGCTTCCCCTTCTTTTGGAGACAGGTCTTGGTGATCCAGTCCAGGAGCACTTCAGCAGCGTCGGCTACCTGCAGGTGAAGACTGTCCCCGTAGGTGGACTCGATCAGAATATAGTCCGCCTGGGGAATGGCCTGGGGACTTTTCAGGATCAGGTCCTTGTAGCGGCCGACGTCCCCGCTGAAGGTAAGGTGTGTTTCGCGACCGCCGGAAGTGATCTTCAAGGAAACGGCTGCGCTCCCGATGATATGTCCGGCGTCGGTATACAACAATTCCAGACCAGGCTCGATTTGAAAAAACGACCCATAGGGCACCACCTGGAAGAGATCCATGGCCTTCCGTGCGTCTTCGATACCATACAACGGTTCGATCGGGGGTAACCCCTTTTGGGCGCGCTTCTTGTTCTCGAAGTGGGTATCGTCCCGCTGGATCTCCGCAGAATCTTCCAACAGCACGGCACACAGGTCCCGGGTGCCGGAGGTCGCAAAGATCTTGCCTTTGAAACCGTCCTTGACCAGCTTGGGCACCAGGCCCGAGTGGTCGATGTGGGCATGCGACAGGATGAGGTAGTCCACGGTTTGTGCGTCAAAACCAAACACCCCGTTGAGCGTGTCTGTTTCTTTGCCCATGCCCTGGAACATCCCACAATCGAGCAATACCTGCCTTCCGTTGTCGAGGGTCAGGAGGTGTTTGGAGCCGGTCACCGTCCGCGCCGCCCCGTGAAAACCAATCTTCATGTCAATGCTGTTTTTGTTTGAAAGACCAGGTGATCCAGAATTCCGCTACGCAATCCCCGGAGGCGTCGATTCCCACCGTATAGGCCTTGCAGGTCTGTGGCTGACCCCGGTTCACCGCGTATTGTACGGCAGCCTGCAGCAACCGCCCGTCCTTGCAGATAAAACGGGTGACGCCCCTTGCTTTTTTATGAAATTTCGATTCCATGGCGGTCACCAGCATGGACACCGCGCGGTCCGTATCCCGGACGTGCAGCATGGCCAGGATGCCCGTGCTTATCTCGCCCGCCATCGCCAGGCAGGCAAAATACGTCGACCGGAAAGGATTCCGGGTAAACCAGGAATAAGGGACCGACACCATGCATTCTTCATCCCCCAGACCCCTGATCCGCACGCCGGCAAAAAGGGCGCTTGGCATAAACCGCAACAGGAAAAAGGAGAAAGACCAGCCCCTGGAAATCATCCGGAGAAAACGCTCTTTCGGGGTGGTGGGAAAGCTGTTCATCGCTTTTCTAATAGGAGGCTGGATCCAGTGCGCGTGGCGACCAATCGTCCAGGAAAGATAAGATCATTTTTTTGTTATATCCCTTCCCTTGCTCCAGGTATTCCGAGTTCTGGATGTGGACCACGGTACCCCGGTCATTGACGATGACAAAAACGGGGAATCCAAACCGTTGGGGATACCCGAGCCTCGCCATCAACGGCAGGTTCATATTTTCTTTGGAAAAATTGACATGAAGGACGACGAAATCCGTGTTGAGCGCGGAATCGATCTGGTGATCGGTGCCGCTCAGTTCTGCAAAACGGGCGCACCATACACACCAGTTGCCACCGATCTCGACAAAGACATTCTTGTGGGCCGCCGACGCCGACTTCACCGCCCGTTGAAGACCGGCGGCAGCATCCTCCTCCGGGTGATAGGCGTGGAAGGTGCTCAGGTCCTGGGCCTGAAGCGCTCCGAAGACACCCAGCACACAGGCCAGCAATACATATCTTTTCATATCATTCGGTTGCACTGAGTTGCGGCGCCTCATACACCTGACCCCTCAACAGGTCCTCGAACACATCCCGCTTCCGGATCAGCCGGGCCTCACCCTTTTCCACCATCACCTCCGCCGGCCGCAGACGGGAGTTGAAGTTCGAGGACATCTCGAACCCGTAGGCCCCGGCATTATAGAAGACCAGGAGGTCGCCCTCCCGCACCTCGTTGAGCTTGCGGTCCCAGGCAAAGGTATCCGTTTCACAGATATGACCGACCACGGTATATATGCGTTCCGCGCCACCGGGGTTGGACAGGTTTTCTATCCGGTGATAGGCATCGTAGAACATGGGACGAATCAGGTGGTTAAACCCGGAATTCACCCCCACGAAGACAGTGGCCGTGGTTTGCTTGATCACGTTTGCCTTGACCACCAGGTATCCGGACTCGCTGACCAGGTATTTGCCCGGCTCGAACCAGACTTCCAGGGAACGGCCATATTCTTTTGAAAAGGCGGCAAAGGCCGCGCATACTTTTTTACCCAGCGTGTCCACGTCGGTTTCCGGCTCGCCTTCCTGGTAGGGCACCTTAAACCCGCTGCCCAGGTCGATAAATTCCAGCCGGTCGAAGTGACGGGCCTCTTCGAACATGACCTCCAACCCCTGGAGAAAAACGTTCACGTCTTTGATTTCACTGCCGGTATGCATGTGCAGCCCGTTGACGTGGATCTTGAACGTCTTGACGATCCGCTCGATGTGCCGGATCTGGTGGATGGAAATCCCGAACTTGCTGTCCACGTGACCCGTGGAGATCTTATAGTTCCCACCTGCCATGATGTGGGGATTGAGCCGGATACACACCGGGTAAGAACCCCCGAACTTATTGCCAAACTGCTCCAGGATGGAGATGTTGTCGATGTTCAGCAGCACGCCCAGTTCCTTGGCCTGGACGATCTCTTCCAGGTCCACGCAATTGGGCGTGAACAGGATGTTCCCGGGCTCGAAACCGGCCAGGAGACCCAGCTTCACTTCGTTGATGCTGACGCAATCCAGCCCGGCGCCCAAAGCGCGCATATACCGAAGTACATTGATATTGGTCAGGGCCTTACAGGCGTAGAAAAAGCGCGCGCTGCAAGCCGAAAAAGCACGTTGCAGCTTGCCATATTGGATGGCAATTTTATCGGCGTCGTATATATATACAGGGGTCCCGTATTCACGGGCAATATGGATCAGTTGTTCGTTGGTCATTGGGAAAAAATTTGTCAGTCAGGACTCGGGATCTGGTTGTTGTTCTTCTTCAGTGGTCTGTTCGGGCTCGTCGCCCTTTGCGCCCGCCACGAGGTCGCCGCTGGCGCTCACCGACAACCGGTCTTCCTCCTCCAGGCGATCGGTCTCAACAGGATGGTCATTCGTCACGACAAAGGGCAACACCGGTTGCTCCAAAAGGACCTCCTTGATCGTAGGCAGCTCCGCGGCCGAATTCAACCCGAAATAGTCCATAAAGGTCCGCGAGGTCGAATACACCAGGGGTTTACCCGGCAACTCCTCATTCCTGCCGGAGATGACGATCAGCTCCTTCTCCAGGAGCTTCTGCACGGAATAGTCGCTGTTGACACCGCGGATCGATTCGATCTCTCCTTTGGTGATGGGCTGTTTATAGGCGATGATGGCCAGTGTCTCCAGGGCCGCGGCGCTCAACCGTTTGAGGAACTTGTCCCCGACCAGGAGCGCCACCGTTTTGTGGTATTCCTTTTTGGTCAGGAACTGCCAGCCACCGCCGCTTTCCCGGACCTCGAAGGGATAAAACTCCGAAGCGTATTTCTCGCGGATGGCTTCCAGCGCCGCCTCGACCTGTTCGGGCACCGCCCGGTCTTCGATAAAGCCAAGGGCGTTGTTGACCAGGTCGAGCAATTCGGCATTGGTCAACGGTTTGTCGCTCGCAAAGATCAACACTTCGATATGGGGAATGATCTGGCTTAGCTCCATAATTGCATCAGCCTTGTAAGGCGGCTGCCCCGCTGACGATCTCGGTAAGTTCGGTGGTAATGGCCGCCTGGCGGGCCCGGTTGTACGAAATCTTGAGGTTGCGCAAGAGCTCGTTGGCATTTTCGGTGGCCTTGTCCATGGCGGTCATCCTGGCCCCGTGCTCCGAAGCATTGGCGTCCAGGACGGCCTTGAACAACTGGGTATTGAGGATCTTCGGCATGAGCTCGGCCACGAGCGCTTCTTTGGAAGGGTCGAAAATAAAGTCCGCCTTTTTGGCGCCGGCCTTGCTCTCCACCTTGGCGATGGGGAGGAAAGGCTCCACCTTGAAGACCTGGGTGGCAGCGTTGCGGAATTCGCTATAGACGATCTCCACGGCGTCGAATTCCTTGTCCAGGAAGGCCTTCATGGCCGCCTGGGCGGCCTGTTGGACCTGCTCGAAGGACAGGTGCAGGAAAATGTCTTTGTAGGAGGCGCTCACCTTGAACCGGTTGCGCTCGAAATATTCAAAGCCTTTTTTACCAATACCCCAGACCGTGACCTTTCCGGCGGCTAAGGCAGCCGGGTATTTCTGTTGCATGGACTGGCGGGCCAATTTGATCACGTTCGAGTTATAGCTCCCGCAGGTACCGCGGTCGGATGTGATGACAATGTACAATACGCGTTCTACCGGCCGTTGGGTCGCCAGGTTCAGCCCCAGATCTCCATCCGTGTTGCTCACGATATTGGCCAGCACTTCCTGCAGCTTCTGGGCGTAGGGACGCATCTGGAGGATGGCGTCCTGGGCGCGGCGCAGCTTGGCGGCGCTCACCATTTTCAATGCCTTGGTGATCTGCTGGGTTCCCTGGATGGATTTGATGCGGAGGCGTACTTCTTTTAACTGACCACTCATAACTGGTAAAAATTGGGGGCAAAGGTAAGCGAAAACAGGGGAAATACCTACAAAACGGCTCTTCCCCGGGATATTCTCGCCACGGGTCCGTTCCCGAACGATTCCAACAGGACGGCCACCGCCGCCACGGAGATCAGCCCCAGCCCCGACAGACAAACCCCGGTCCAGCCCCCCGCATTCCAGGCCAGGCTGCCCAGGGTCGACCCCAGGGTCCCCCCAATGAAGTACGAGGTCATATAGATGGTGTTCAACCGCGTCCTGGCTTCCGGCAGCAACCGGTAGTTCCGGGCCAGGTTGGGGACGTGTGCGCACTGCACGCCGATGTCCAGTAAAATGACCCCCGCCACGACGATGCCTACGCTCCAATCGGCCCTAAACAGGATCAAAAACCCCAGGATCATCAGCCCGATCCCGATCCGGATGGGGACAACGGCGCTGCGCCTGTCCGCGATACGGCCCACCAGCGGGCTGGCCAGGGCGCCACCGGCCCCGATCACACCAAACAAGCCGATCACCGAAAGGCTGTACCCGAAAGGCGGGGCTTCCAGGAAAAAAGCGAGGGTCGCCCAGAAGGCGGAGACCGCCGCAAACAGCGAGGCCCCGATGAGCGAACTTTGGCGGATAACCGGTTGCGTCCTTAAAAGGTGCCACAGGGATGTCATCAACTCCCGATATGAACCCTTAAAGGACGGCCGCTCGGACGGCAAAGTGGCGTTCAATAGCAATGCCATCACCACCATCAACCCCGAAGCCACGTAGTATACGCCCCTCCAGCCCAATTCCTGGGCCACAAAACCCGCCAGCGTCCGCGACAACAGGATCCCCGTCAGCAGGCCGCCCATCATGGAGCCCACGACCCGCCCGCGTTCCTCTTCTTTGGCCAGTTGGGCGGCAAAGGGGATGAATACCTGGCAGGCCGTGGTGGATATCCCGACCACCAGGGACGCCGCCTTCAACCAGCCGATGGTGGGCGACATGGCCGCGCCCAGCATCGCCACGGCCGCAAACCAGTGCATCCATACAATGAGCTTATTCCGGCTGATCATATCGCCTAAGGGAACAATAAAGAAAAGACCGAGCAGGTAACCCGCCTGGGTGAAAATATTGACAAAGGCCGCCGAGCGTTCGCTAACGGCAAAACTCCGGGACAATTCGCCCAAAAGCGGCTGGCAGTAATAGATATTTCCTACGAGAATGGCGCATCCCGTCGCCATGATGTACCTCAGCTTATTGGTCAGCATAATGATGCAAAAATAAGCCGGCCCCCGCGCCCGGATCAAACCATTGATTACAAAAATCAAACATTCGGGTTTACTGTGGCATGACCATTACCCCGTCCCTAGGCTTGACCGTTTTTTGTATACCCTTGAATTTCTGGAATTTATAAGCAAAACTCAGCATGACATAGCGGTTCAGCACACTGCTCTGGACATCCTGTGTGTACGTCCCGGTGGAGGTCCGGGAGATGCTCGCGTTGCTGTTGAAAAGGTCGTTGACCCCCAGCCGGATCACCCCTTTTCTTTTGAGGACGCGTTGTTCCAGCCAGACATTCATCAGCGCTATGTTTTTACCGATCCCGGCCTGAAGCCCCTCATTCAGGCTATACCGGAACTCGTAGTTGAGACTAAAGGTCTTTAAAAAGTCCACCCGGCCCGTTTGCGTAAAGGCCCAGGTACTGAAGGTCCCGGTCCCCATGGTGTCCAGGGCATAGTGTGTCCAGTTGCCGGTATAATTGACCCCGGCCGTCAGCTCCAGCCATTGTTTGCGGTAATATTCCACGGTCGCGCTTTGAAACACCACCCAGTTGTGCCCGGTGCTGGGGAGGCTACTTACGAAGCTGGCGTGGTCGGGGTTCTGCACCAGGCTGACGTCGTTGGTATAGGTCGCGTTCCCGATAAACGTCAACACCCACGTGCGGTGCTTGAAGGGCTCGGAGAACACATACAGGGCGTTGACGTTGTAATAGCCGTTGAGGTTCTGGGGACGGTTGGCCTGCCCGGTGTCGGCTAAGATGATGGTGTTGTTGACGATGCGGTGCCGGATAATGCTGGCGTTGAGAAAGGTAAACAGCATTTTGCCGGTACCCAGGTTGAACTGGTTGTAGTTGGCGCTGAAGGTGTGCGTATACTGTGGCTTCAGGTCCGGGTTCCCGTACGTGATGAACAAGGGGTTGCTGTAGTCCGCCAGGGGCTGGAGCTGGGTGATGGACGGCTGGCTGATCGCGGTGTTGTAGCGGAAGGTGAAAATCTTTGTCCGGGCAAAGTTGTACGTAAAGGTCGCCTGCGGCAAAAAGTTCACGCGGCTTTGCGCGGTGGCCGGCAGGGTATCCTTCAGGTCCGATCCCCCCGTCAGAGAGGTGGGCTGCAATCCAAAGCCGATCGTATAATTGTATTTCTTTTTATTCTCCCGGAAATTGAGCCCCGCCTGGTGGGTGATAAAGTGAGAGGTATACGCGTTGCTCAACTGGGGGCTAAAAAAGCTTCCCGTGTCCGTCACCAGGTAGGTGCGCTTGTCGTTGTAGCTGGTGGCGTTGTTATACAGATAGTACGCCTCCATCGATTTGTCTTTGGACAGCGGTTCCGTATAAGAAAAACGGACGCCGTTGTTGCTCGTCCTCGTGTGCAGGTTATAGTGCTGGTGCAGGGAATCCACCACCCCCTGCCCGGTGGTCAGGTTGTCGTCCTGCTCACTCGTTGTCGACGTACCCAGGTTGGCGTTGACGGAAAACGTCCGTCCCGGCCGTTCGAACCGGTGACGGAAAAGAATGGTCCCGCTTAGGTTCGGGCTGCTGTTGGACCCCTGGTAGGCCTGGATCCCGCCACCCGACACCACCTTTTGGGCATCCAGGCTGGTAAAGTCCATATTGTTGTCCTGGTTCATCGTGGCGTAGGTCAGCACGGGGCTGATCTTCATCGAGTTCACAGAGTCGATCGTGTATTCGATGTTTAGGTAGAACCGGTGGTTTTGCTGGATCGTCCGGGTGTGCTGATGTTGATTCCGGTAATACGTGGAATCGGGGAAAAAGTATTGCTGCGCCGTCTGCTGATCCATCACCGTGGACCCGTATCCATACAGGTAACTGCCATACACGCTCAGCTTTTTTCCCCACTGGTCCACGTAGTTCACGCCCCCCGAGTGCGCCGTCGTTACCCCCGTCTGGTTGCTGTTACCCCCCGCCGACATAAAACCCATGTCCCCGTTGTTGGCCATGTTGGTTAGGGAATTAGCCCCTCCCGTGTTGGACATGGTGTTCATATAGTTGCTCATAAATCCCCCCATACCCAAAGACAGCCCCGGCGTATTAAAGGAGAAAAGGTTGCTGTTGATGTTATTGGAGTTACCGATCAAAGACAACTGCTGGTCGTTGTTAAACCGGTTGGCCGTAAGGCTCGCCTGGTAGCGACCGTCGGTTCCGCCCCCGGCCGTAGCCCGGGCGAAATACCCCCCGTTGACCCCTTTTTTCAGGGTGATGTTGATGATCTTTGTCCGCTGCCCGTCGTCAAAACCCGAAAACTTCGCCTGGTCGCTCTTTTCATCGATCACCTGGACCTTTTCCACGATGTCGGCCGGCAGGTTCTTTGTCGCCATTTTCGGATCGCTCCCAAAAAAGTCTTTCCCATTGACCTTGATCTTTGTCACCGTCTGTCCGCCCGCCGTGACCGACCCGTCCGCGCCTACCTGTATCCCCGGCATTTTTTTAAAAAGGTCTTCGACCGTCGCATCTTCTTTTACGGTGTAGGCGCTCGCCCTGTATTCGATCGTGTCCGTCTTCAGAACAATGGGCGGTGACTCGATGAGGATGTCCTTCATCCGCACAATAAAAGGCGCCAGGTCGATGGCGCCCACATCCGTTTGCATCGAGGCCGGGTACTGGTATGCCCGTGTCTGGTAGCCCACATAGCTAAACATCAGGACGAAGTCCCCCTTCGCCTCCCTGTGGATAAAAAACCGGCCCCGGCTATCGGTCAGCGTACGGGTGGAATCCTTCCCGCCCAGGTCCACAAAAGTCACTACCGCCCCTTCCATGGACTGGCCGGAAGCGGAATCCCGTACCACACCCGATACAGGAGTCTGGCCCAGGGCGAGGTGGGCAACGAGAAAAGCGATGCAGGTGAACAGTGGTCTCATGGTTGGGAGCGTCATACACAATATAGGATGCAAAAACCACGAATTTGTTACACCCGTCACCTGCTTACGCCGCCCGGCATTTTTGCACCCGCGCGAATTTGTTGGAACTTCCAGGTGAACGAAGCCAGGACAAACCTGCCCATGACCGTATTTTGATCGTCTTCCGTATACCCTTGGCCCCACCCATGGGAATACCCCACGGCGTTGTCGAACAAGTCGTTGACCGACAGGGCCAGGATGCCTTTTTCATGGAGAATACGCTTTTCCAGGACCATGCTCATCAGGGTAATCGTCGGGCTGACGCCAGGGGGGACATTCTCGTTGATGGTGTAGGAAAAAGTATACCGCAACGACAGGTCCCCGATGACATCCACGCGTCCTTCCTGTCTAAAGGCCCAGGAGGATACACGGTTGGCAGCCGTAGCCGCCAGGGAATACACACTGTTGTTAAACGTATATACCCCCTCCGAGGTCAGGTCCAGCCATTTGCCCATGGTCACCATCAGGCGCAACCCCTGCGCACCCGTCCAGTTTTTTCCGGTATTGCGCACCCCGGACTGGAGGCTGACGTTTTGGTTATACCCCAGGCTGCCGTTGGCCGACAGGGTAAACTGTCGACCCCAAAAGGGCCGCGAGTAGTTATAGGAACTCCCGATCGAGTAATTGCCCTGTATGTTCACCGGCTGGACCACCTGTTTGCCGCCGGTGAGCAGGGTGATGTTGCTGACGATCGCGTTTTGCTGGACGGTGGAGTACCCGTTTAGAAAAAACGAGCGCCCCGTAAGCCGGTCCAGGTCGTTATAGCTGACCCGGAAGTTGTGGTTGAACGAGGGTTTCAGGTTGGGATTCCCTTCGGCCACAAAAAGTGGGTTGGTATAATCCGGCACGGGTTGAAGTTGCGCGATGCTGGGTTGCTGGGTAGCGCCATTGTAATAAAAGTGGATCCGCCTGTTGGCGCTGAACTGGTAGTAAAAACTGGCGACGGGCACCACCTCCAGAGAGGGCTGCCGGAACGTCCGGGGCGTGTCCATGATAACCGAACGGCTGTCCAGGAGGGTAGGCTGAACCCCCAGCCCCACCTGGTAGTTGTACTTTTTATTCCCCTGGCGGAAATTCACGGCGATCCTGTGGGTGACCAACACATTGTCAAACGAATTGGTGAGGCTGTCGTTCAGGGATTTATTGAGCGCACTGATGTCGTAAACGTCTTTCGCGGACAGGTTTTCGTTGCGGTTATAGTTATACGACACCTCCATGCTTTTGTTCTTCCCAAGGGGTTCGACATAGTTGAGGCTGGCGGAATACTGTTGTTTCCGGGTATGGATGTCGCTGGTCTGCCAAATCGTATCCAACAGGGAAGGCGTGTAAATGTGGTTGGTGGAGAAATTATTGTCGGTTTCCCGGACGGGACCGGGTCCCGCGCTGACATTGGCGGTTAGGGCCCGCCCCGGTTTTCCAAACCGGTGCAGCCAGGTCACCGTTCCTGAAAGGTTGGGCGATGTGTTGTCCGCGCTGTACGCCTGGGTCCCCTGGCTCGTCGTATCGCCGGCCGCATCCTCGAAGCTGAAGGCGTTGGCCGTCTGCCGGTGGTTGATGCCATAGTTCAGGCTGGGGCGAAAAATCACGGTATCATTTTTGCCCACGCCATAACCCAAAGCCATTTGGATAGAATGGGTCTGCTGACGGCTGTCCGAGTGCACATCCTGCAGATAGATATACGAGGTATCCAGGAAATATTCCCGCCTGGACCACTGATCCGTAATGGAATGGCTCGTGCTGTAATTGTAGCTGCCGGTGAGCGTCAGGTGAGCCGCCAGCTTTCCCGAAAAGTTCACGCCCATCGAAGCGGCATTATTGTCCGGGGGGCCGGAGGTGGTCGCCCCCGATGTAATATTGGTCCCGTTGGTATTGTTGGCGCCCCCGATCAAGGCCAGTTGCTGATCCTGGTCGAAGCGAAAAGCCCGCACCGCGCTCAGGTAACGGCCATCGTTTCCGGCCCCGGCGGTCAGGTTCCCAAAATAGGAGTCCATCCGGTTCTTTTTGATGGAGAGGTTAATCACCTGTTCCCTTTCCCCGTCGTCAAACCCCGTCAGTTTAGCTTGCTCACTTTTGTCGTCGATCACCTGTATTTTGTCGATGATCTCCGCGGGTATGTTTTGCGTGGCCAGTTTCGGGTCCCCCAGGAAAAAGTCTTTCCCGCCGATCCTGATCTTTGTCACGGGCCGGCCGTAGGCGGTAATATTGCCGTTTTGGTCTACCTGTATACCGGGCAGCTTCCGGAGCAGGTCTTCCAGCACGGCGTCCTTTCGTACAGGATAGGCATCCGACCGGTATTCCACCGTGTCTTCCTTGAGCCGTATGGCAGGCGCCTCGATCACGACTTCCTGCATCTCACGCACCTGGGGGACCAGGGCGGTATTGCCCAGGTCCCCCCTGGTTCCCGCCCGCAGCAAACGCGTCTGCGTGCGATAGCCTATAAAGCTCACCACGACGAAGACGTCCCCGGGGGGAACCTTTTTTATTTCGTAGATCCCTGATGTATCTGTAGACACCCGGAGGGAATCCCTCCTGCCCTGGGCCACCACGCAAACCACCGCCCTTTCCAGGGGTTTGTGCGAAACCGAATCGGTAACCGTGCCCGACAAGGTCTGGGCCGACGCCCTCCACCCGATCAGCCCACCTATCACGGTTAGCACCAGCAGTATACTTGTCTTCATAGAAAACCAGGCAGACAAGATACCGAACTCTTCTTTCCCGCTCAATCCGTCTTTATACGGAAAAACATTACCGGCTTATCCGTTTTACAACGGAGGAATAAAAACGCTCTGCCAGCCGCATATCCTTGGTAACGATCAGCGCCTGTGCACGGAGGCCGTTTTTGTATTGGATAGGCCTTCCATAAGCGGTCAGGAGTCCATGGGTTAGCTCGATATTGGCCAGGAACCCGCTGTCCGAAGGCACCTTGGAGATGTACTGGAGTCGCCCTTCCACGTACCCGAATTCCTGGTATGGATAGGCATCGAAACGAAGCTGCACGCGCTGCCCCACCTCCAGCTTCCCCAGGTTGGCCTGTCCCAGGTTGACCTGCGCATAAAAACGGCTGTTGAGCGGGTCCACGAACCCCAGCACCTTGCCCTCCTGGATGTACTGGTCCACCTGCAGGGGAACGATAAACACCACCCGACCGCCGACGGGGGCCGTCAGCACATATTTCCGGATCCAGTCCTCCGCACCGCTTTTCAACGTCCGGACGGCCTGCTGGAACAGGACCTTCTGCTGGGAAATGCTGTGTTCCAGCTCATCTATATCCCTTTGCTTGTCCACCTGGCTGGTTTCATTGGCTAAGAGGGCGGAGCTGATTTGCGGCAGGGTCAGCTGTTTGCCCACCAATTTGCTTTCCTGGTCCCGCATGTCCTGGCGGGAAATGACTTTTTCCTGGTAGAGCGAACTGTTGGCGTCGTAAGCTTCCTGAGAAAGCGTCAGGTCTTTACGCGTCAGTTTTTGCTGGTCCTCCAGGACGCCGTGCATTTGCCGGAGATACTCCAGGTCGCGGGTCAGGCCTTCCTTGCGATGGATGTAATACCCGTTCACCAGGTAGTCGTTGAACTGCTGATACGCTTGTATAAATTGTTGATACGTGGTCTGCAGCTCTCCCAGGTTTCCAAACGGCGCCCTGAAAAGCGCGGACGCTTTATCCGTACGATCCGTGTTCAACAAATGCAGACAGCTGTCCAAAAGCGTATCCAGCCGGAACACCGCCGCGTGATCCGCCGTGCTTTCCAACCATCCGATGGCGCTTCCCTCCCGGACCAGGTCATCGTTGGCCGCCAGCAAACGCACCAGGCGGCCGCTGGAATGAGGTACCACTTCCTTGGGGGCATTGGTGGCCGCCAGGGTGGCATCGGCCTGGACGATGTCCGGGTAATGGATCAACCCGACACCCCCCGCCAAAACAGCCAATAAGATAAAAAAGCCCCAAAGGGCCCAGCGTTCGTAAAACCCGGGCCGGCTGGAGATGATCTCGTCCAATTCCTCCGATCTTCTTATAGGGGATGGCATAGCGACGTTTTATTGTTCAATCTGGTTTTTGACCAGCCGGTAGTAACTACCCCGCGCGCGCGAAAGGGCCTCGTGCGTACCCTCCTCCACGATCCGTCCCTGGTCCATGACGACGATCTTGTCCGCATTCCGGACCGTGCTGAGCCGGTGGGCAATGACGACTACGGTACGTCCTTTGAAAAAAACCGCCAGGTTTTCGACGATGGTGGATTCATTGGCCGTATCCAGCGCATTGGTTGCTTCGTCAAAGAAAAGGTAACTCGGGTCCTTATACAGGGCGCGCGCAATCAGGATGCGCTGTTTCTGACCCGTACTGACCCCGACGCCTGCCGCGCCCAACATGGTATAATAACCCCTGGGAAGGGATTCGATAAAGGACTGTATGTTCGCGGCCCGGCAACACATATCCAACCGTTCGTAGTCGATCGACTCCTCCCCCAGGG
Source organism: Dinghuibacter silviterrae (assembly GCF_004366355.1). Taxonomy (NCBI): domain Bacteria; kingdom Pseudomonadati; phylum Bacteroidota; class Chitinophagia; order Chitinophagales; family Chitinophagaceae; genus Dinghuibacter; species Dinghuibacter silviterrae. The sequence goes on from NZ_SODV01000001.1 coordinate 170,466, forward strand.
CAATGTTCCGGGCTACCGTGTCGCTGAATATAAAGCCCTCCTGCATGACCGCCCCGCACGCCCTTCGCCACGCAGAGGGCGCCAGGCGCTGGAACCCGACGTCTCCCACCTGCACATCCCCCGTATACCCTTCATAAAATTTCAGCAACAGCTTCATCAGGGTGGTTTTCCCGCTCCCGCTCATCCCCACGATCGCCGTTACCTGGCCTTCCGGGATATCCAGGTCGATGTCCCGGAGCACCGGTTCATTCCCGGCACCCGGATAAGCAAACGACAATCCGCGGATCTGGATGTCCTTTCGACGGGGTAGCGAACGGTCATAGTGCACCCCCTGTTTTTCCTCCTCCTCTAACCCGTGGACCTCGTCCAGGCGTTCCATACTGATCTTGGCATCCTGGGCCGCCTGCAGAAAACCGGCCAGTTGTTCCACCGGGCTGCTCAGTTGTCCAATGATGTACTGCACCGCCAGCATGGCGCCCAACGTCAGTTTGCCGTGGATGACTTCACCCGCGACGACAAAAACGATAAAAACGTCCTTGGCCTGGCTGATCAGAACCGCGCCCGCCTGTTGCAGCTGGTTATAATTGAGGGTTTTTAGCGTCAACCGGAAGATCCGCACCTGGATGTTTTCCCACTCCCAGCGTTTGGCCTGCTCCGCCTGATGCAGCTTTAGCTCGGGCATCCCCTGGATCAGTTGCAGGGTCGCGTTGTTCTCTCCCGCAGACAGGTGAAAGGTTTTATAGTTCAGCCGCCGTCTTACCCCCATAAACGTCTTTATCCAAAAGAAATAAAGCACACTGCCCGCGGCAAAAATGAAAAAGATCTCCACGTTGTAGATGATCAGGACCACCGAAAAAACGACGAGGTTGAGCATCGAAAACAACGTATTCAGTGCATTTCCGGTCAGGAAGCTTTGGATTTGCCGGCTGTCGCCCAGCCGCTGCAGCGTGTCCCCGCTATGCCGGCTGTCGAAATAGGACATCGGCAGCTTGGTCACCTTGATCCAGAAATCCGATAAAACCGACAGGTTGACGATCATCGAAATGCCCAGCAGCAACCGGCTCCGGATAAAGTCGATAACCGTCCGGGAAAACACCAGCATCAGTTGGGCGATCAGGACGATGGTGACAAACTGCAGGTTCTGGGTATTGATCCCTACGTCCACGATGCTTTGCGTCAGAAAGGGCAACGCAAGCTGCAACAACGAGCTTACCCCAAGTGCCGCCAGCACCTGCACGATACGCCCCCTGGTATTGTGTAAGTACCGCAGGACCAGCCCCCAATTTAAACCGTTCTCCTTTTGTCCTTCCTCCGAATAAAAACCCGGAGCGGGTTCCAGCAAAAGGGCAATCCCCGAGGGGCCTTCCTCCTGCGTATCCTGCGTCGCCCAACGGTCCAGGAACTGTTCCCGGGTATACTGCAGCAAACCCGCCGCCGGATCCGCCACCCTTATGGACGACCCCTTTACCCGGACCAATACCACAAAATGGTCCTGGTTCCAGTGCAGGATACACGGCAACGTAGCCGCATCAGCGAGCGATTCGAGACCGATCCGCACCCCCCTCGTCCTGAAGCCTAGTTTTTCCGCCGTCTCACTGATCGCATATAAAGAGGTCCCCTCCTTATTAGAGCCCATCAACTCCCGGATATATTCCGCTCCATAGTGCTTCCCGTAAAACTTTGCCACCATTCTCAAACAGGTAGGACCACAGTCCATCTGGTTGAGCTGTCGATACACCGTGAACATATTTCTTCTAAAATATCGTAAATGATCCTTATCTTATTATAAATACCCACAGCCATGAACAAGAACAACATCATTGCCGGGGCTGCGCTTACCCGGGAAGACATGCAACGCATCAAAGGCGGCCTGGAACCACCTCTATTTTGGTGGTATTGCACCGATCAAGAGGTATGCTCTTACGAAAATCCCAATCTCTGCGGATTCTTCGACTGCACTTACCTCAATTCCAACTGTGCCGGGCCAGACGCCTGTTCCGCGTAATGTAAGGCCCCTTCACAAGGGGCCATTTTTTTAAAAGATCTCCGTCAACTCCTGCGCGCCATATTCCTCCGGCAACCGGTGCCCGTTTACAAAAAGGGTCGGTGTAAATGCGATCTCCGCCTTTTCGCACCACTGGCTCATGGCCTCTATGGCCGCCTCTTCCTTCCCCTCGCCTTCCGACAGGGGATATTTTTCGGCAAATTTATCGTAATCTTTCTGAGGCGACAGGTACCAGTCGTCCAGCGCTTTTTGGATCAATCCCGGTTCCCCCCGCCGTGCCAGGGCCAGGAAATGCTTGACCACCGGTGTCTTCTTGTCATTCGCGTCATTCTTGGCGCTGAACACCATCCGGAGCTGGACGTTCCTGTTTCGTTCCAGCACCTGCTCCAGCAATGGGTGCGCTTTTGCACAAGGTCCGCAATATGGATTGCACACCTTGGTGATCCTGATCGACGCGTCAGGGTTGCCCAGCACGATGCCCAAATGCTCCAACCCCTCCGGCGCCTGGGGCTGCTGTTGCAACAAGCCCTGGAACAGATCGGGGTTGGCCCTCAGCCGCCGGAAAGAGCTCCGGTATTGATCGCTGTCCTTAGCCTTCCGCCACAAGGGTTTTAAAAAGAACCAGCCCACCACCGGCCAGACGGCGCAAAATAAAACGGCGGGGACCGCTGCTATAACGTTCACCGGTGCCTGGTACTCCAGAAACGCCCAAACCGCTTCCAGGACAAGGACGGACTGGACACTCAGACACAAGGGACACCACTGCTTCGCCACCCTCCACTGGTAATAAATACTGAACGGCACGTATAAGACGGCCAGGAAACTACCCCAGCAAAGCCATGAGGTCTTTTCCTGGAAAGGGATACCCGGAAACAACAACCCCGATAAGGTCGCCGCGAAATAAAAGAAACCCACTTCGCTCCACGTCAGCCCGGCCACCGAAGCGCCCTTGCTCTCCAACACCGCACCGCAATCCCTCTGCCCGCCGCCCTGGCAAATATTTTTGACAAAGTCTCCCCCGCTCCCCATTTCGTACAGGAGCAGCAAAACCGACACCGCAACGCCAAAAAGTTTTGTCAGCAACAAGAACCCATAGGGGAGTGCGTCCGTCCGGGAAACCCCGTTCATCCATACCAAAGCCAGCAATCCCACGACCGCTGCCGCTATGGCTACTCCTTTTTTGACCTGAAGGTTCCTTTCCCTGGCGCGCTTTTCTGCAAAGTCCGGCTCCCCGGGATAATCGCCCGGTTCTGCCATCCACACCACCTTCTGGAATTTTTTCAGGAAATCCTCTTTGGACAGGGAAACCGCCTTGCCACCCTTGTCATAGACAACCGACACCGACGCCCCATCCTGACGCGTCACCAGGACGAAGTCGCGTACATTCCCCTCCGTTTGCGCATACGCGACAAATGGGGCCGGCGCCATCGCCAGGTCTTCTACCCTGTACGCCGCGTTGGGTATCCCATACCGGTCAAAGGTATCCGAAAGGCCAAGGAGGCTGGGATAGTAGGGATTCTCCTCCAGGTCTCTCTTTAATGACGTCTCGGTTATTTTCAAGCCCAGAAGCCGGGCGTAGCTGGCTGCCACTGCGGACAGCTTGGTATTAAACGATTGGGCCATAGGTAAGGTGCTAGTTCCAATAAACTTAGCGCTTTTTTGTAAATATTCCTTATCTTAATTAATCCTACCAAACAAGCACCAAACAAACACAATATGCTCCAGACCATCCCCACCTCCAACCTATCAAGAGCCGAAATGAAAAACATCATGGGCGGCGTCGCTCCCGCCGCCTCCGAATGGAATTGCGGCGGCACCTTTGTCTGCTGGTACGGCCTCACCAACCCCGCCGGATCCTGCGGCTTTTCCACCTGCGACTATGCGGGCGGCTGCGAGCCCGCCGAAATCGGCTGCGGCGGCGGCGCATCCTAATTTCAAAAAACCCTAAAAATCTATCGTATGCTCAAGAACACCCCCCTTTCCAGCACACGCCTTTCCGCCGCCGACATGAAAAAAATCCGCGGCGGTCTCAGCCAGCTTCAACTCTGGCAATGCCTCACCGGCGTAGGCACATTCTACGCCTGCTGGCCCACAAGCCCCAACCCCATGTACTCCTGCAATTACAACTCCTGCGAGGCTCTCGGCGTCGTCTGCGACGAGTCCGCCTGTGCCTATTATTCAAACTAACCCAGGCACCCCTGGTGTACTGCCCCCAGTCACCCCAGCGGGTCCCGCAACGCATGGCGCCAAAAAATTGACCCAGCCTAGAAAGGCCGGGTCATCTCACTACTATCTATTTTATGAAAACAAAAAACTAAGTTACCCCCCGCGACGCCCGCCACCGCCGCCGCCAAATCCACCACCGCCATCACCACCACGCATGCCGCGGGGCATCATCATACCACCGGTGGCCTGGGAGCCCTTGAACTTCGCCAGCTTGTAGGTGAGGGTGAACATCACGAACCGTTGCAGCACATTCGACTGCGACTGTGTGACCTGGGTTTTGCTGAAGGTCTGGTTATAATTCACGTTCTCGTTGAGCAGGTCGTTGACGGACACGGCCGCGATCAGACGCTGGTTCATAAACCGGCTCTCCAGGACCGCGTTGATCAGTGTCACGGGTTTGTTGCCGATGGCTGACGAAAACCCTTGCGGGATCGTATAGATATAATCGTACCTGAACGAGAAGATCTTCAGGAAGTCTACCCGGGCCGACTGCGCGAGGCTCCAGGTTTGGGTCTGGGTATTGGTTCCACCGGCGGAACCCTGGGTTTTCAGGGAATAGGAGGTGGAATTGAGGGCATAGCTGGCACCCCCGATCACCTCCAGCCAGTCGCCCTTGTCCATTTCGAAACGAATGGTCTCCGTGGGCTGCCAAGTTTGACCGAGGTCAAGCGCGCCATTGAGGTACTCCGGGTCGTGCGTGAAGTTCACCTTGCTGCTCAGCGTCAGGATAAACTCCCGGTTGTTGAAGGGCTGGGAAAAATAAGCGTTGGCGCCCGCCGTATAGTAGCCATTGGCATTGACGGGCATGTAATAGTAGACGGTATTTTTTGCCCCCGGCGTGTAAATGGTATTGGTGGCGATATTCTTGTTGACGATGTTGGTATTGATGTTCAGGAAAAAGGCACGGCCCGACAGGTTGTCAAAATTGTTATAGTTGATCACGACATGGTTGTCGAACTCCGGTTTCAGGTTGGGGTTCCCCAGGTTGATGTTCTGCTGGTTCGTGATGTCGGGCACGGGTTGCAACTGGGTGGGGGTGGGCTGCTGGGACGTTCCCGTATAAAAGATCCGCAGCCGTTTGGTGGTGCTGAACTGATACGCCAGGCTGCCGATGGGCACGAAGACCAGCTCGTGCTGTTCAAAGTGGTGCAGGGTATCGTCGATCGTCGTCTTGGTATCCAGGAGCGTAGGTTGCAGGGACGCACCGATCTGATAGTTGAACTTACGCTCCTTGTGCCGGAACGTCAGCCCCACTTTGTTGGTGACCAGCGTATTGTCCATATTGTTGCTAAGGCTGTCCACGAAGGTCTCCACCATCTTGGGGTCGAGGCTGTAGACGTTCTTGCTGCTTACATTTTCGCTGCTGCTGTAGGCATAACTCAGCTCCAGGCCTGACTTCAGGCTCAGGGGCTCGGTATAGGATACCCGGCCGCTGTAGCTGTAGTTGTTGGTTTTGAAAAACGAGACCTGCCGGATCGTATCCGAAAGGTTGGTCAGGTAGTTATCCTGGACCGAATAGTTGCTATCGGTTTCCGTGCTGGGACTGGGATTGTCCGTGGCCGTGACCGACAGGGTACGCCCGATCTTGTTAAACTTGTGCATCCACAACAGGGTGACGGAAGTGGCGGGCGTGGAATTGTTCCCTTTATAGATCTGGCCGATGCTGGACGTCTGGTTCTTCTGCGTGCTGTCTTCGTAGGTGGTCTGGGTATTGCTGTTTTGTATGTTGGTCGAATAGTTGAAAGATCCGCGGAACAACAGTGAGTCGTGGCGGGAGAAGCCCCAGCCGACGTTGAGCATGACGCTGTGTTTTTGCTGGTCGGTCAGCGAATTCGACGCCGAATTGAAATAGGGTTGAGCGATACTGTCCCCCAACAGGTGGGTAAAGGAATTCGTAAGGACCGTAGATTGCGTTTTCGTATACTGGTAGCTGCCGAAAACGGTGAGGTGGGGTGTAAGGTCGTTGGCGTAGTTGAAGCCGGCCGTTTTGGCATCGTTATACCCCTGGGCCCCCGAATTGCTCTGGGTCAGGTTGGCCGAGGGCGAGGTGCTTCCACCTCCGCCGCCACCACCCCCACGACCGCCACCGCCCTGAAAGCTGGCGCCGGCCTGGCTAAACGTGGGGATATTGACGTTGTTGGCGTTCCCGAGAAGCGCCATTTGTTCGGCGTTGTTAAACCGGAAAGCCCGGAGGTATCCTTCATACGGGGTATTGATCTCGTTCCCCGATTCAATCCCGGCGCCAGCGGTGGCGCTGCCGAAATAACCCTGGTTCCGGTCTTTTTTGATGGTGATGTTGATGATCTTGGTCCGGTCACCGTCGTCAAAACCCGAGAACTTGGCCTGGTCGCTCTGGTCATCGATCACCTGGATCTTGTCGATGGCGTCCGCGGGGATGTTCTTCGTGGCCATTTTGGGGTCGCCACCGAAAAAGTCTTTGCCGTTTACCCGGATCTTGGTGACCGTCTGTCCATGCGCGGTCACATTCCCCTGGGCATCCACCTCTACCCCCGGCAGCTTTTTGAGCAGGTCCTCCGCCACCGCGTCCTTACGGACAGGATAGGCATCCGCACGGTATTCCACTGTATCCTGCATCACCTTGATCGGGGGCGCCTGTATGACCACTTCTGCAAGTTCTTTGATCTTTTCCGACATGGGGATGATGCCCACATTGCCGGCCATCGTCGCGGGATACTGAACCCCCTTTGTCTGATGCCCTATATAACTGATAATCAATATAAAATCACCCACAGGCGTGCGCTCGAAAGAAAAACGCCCCTGGGCATCGGTCAACGTGTGGGCCGTATCCGTTTTCCCCGCTTCCACGTAGGACACCACGGCCTTTTCCAGGGCCCGGTTCGTTACCGAGTCGCGGATGATCCCCGTAATGGGGCCGCCCGCCGAGGGCGCGTTGGCGGGGTTCACAGGCTCCACCTGGGCGTGTGACACCGTCCGGGACCCTAAAAAGGCAATGACTATCAGAAGTAAAATTTTCTTCATATTTATGTTTCGCAATTACGAATTATATCGTCAAAATTAGCTCAAACCCCGCGTCCCTACTGGTCAAATTGATGAGCGGGCCAACCCGTTTCGAGCGGGGGTGAGTAGGCAGGGCCCGTCATGATTTATTATTACCTTTGCCTTCCTGTCATTATGGCTGTCGAGCGGTTCAAGCACCATATTTGAAGGGTTCATTAAATAATATAAACCGGTATATGTTAGGCTATATAGCAAAACTGTTTGGAGGCAATAAAAGCGAGCGGGATACAAAAGAGCTCCTACCCTTGGTGGACAAGATCAATGAATATTTTGCCCAGTATCAGACGCTCTCCAACGACGACCTTCGCCATAAAACCCAGGAATTCAAAGAACGCATCAAGGCCCACCTGGCCGAAACTGACGCGGAAATACAAACCCTCAGCCAGCGGGCCGAAGACCTGCCTGCGGAAGATATACACGGAAAAGACGCGCTCTACGGGGAAGTCGACGAGTTGCGCAAAGGACGCGACAAGAAGATCGAGGATATCCTCAAGGAAATCCTCCCTGAAGCTTTTGCGGTCGTCAAAGAAACGGCCCGCCGCCTGGCGTCCGGCACCCCCCTGGAGGCAACCGCCACCGAACTCGACCGGGAACTGGTGGTTAAACGGGCCAACATGCGCCTGGAAGGGGACAAAATCATTTATAATAACGGCTGGAATGCCGCGGGAAGTGACATCGTCTGGAACATGGTGCACTATAACGTGCAGCTCATCGGGGGCATGGTGCTTCACTCCGGCAAGATCGCCGAAATGGCCACGGGGGAAGGGAAAACCCTGGTGTCTACCCTACCCGCCTACCTCAACGCCCTGGCGGGGGAAGGCGTCCATATCGTAACGGTGAACGACTACCTGGCGCGCCGCGACAGCGAATGGAACGGCCCCCTTTTCGAATTCCTCGGGCTGACCGTCGATTGTATCGACAAACACACGCCGCACACACCCGAACGCCGGAAGGCCTATCTGGCCGATATTACTTATGGCACCAACAACGAATTCGGTTTTGACTACCTCCGGGACAACATGGTCCAGTCGCCGGACGAAATGGTGCAGCGCAAACACCACTTCGCCATGGTGGACGAAGTGGACTCCGTCCTCATCGACGACGCCCGTACGCCGCTGATCATCGCCGGCCCTGTCCCCAGGGGAGACGATCAGCAATACCACATCCTGAAGCCCAGGGTGGACAAGCTGATCGAAGCTCAGCGCCGGGTGGTGAACCAGTTCCTCAACGAAGGTAAAAAGAAGTTCGCCGAAGGTGACGACGACCCCAAGTCCGGAGGCCTGGCGCTTATGCGGGCCTGGAGAGGGTTGCCCAAACACAGCGCCCTGATCAAGTTCCTCAGTGAACCCGGTATCAAGGTCAAGCTCCAAAAGTCCGAGAACTACTACCTGGCCGACCAGTCCAAGGAAATGCCCAAGGTCGACCACGAGCTCTTTTTCAGCATAGACGAAAAGAACAACAGCGTGGACCTCACCGACAAGGGTATCCAGATGATCACCCAGTCCGGTGAAGACCCCGAATTCTTTATTTTGCCCGACATAGGGACGACCCTGGCCGACATCGAGCGTTCCGGTCTGGCCCCCGAGGAAATGCTGGCGAAGAAAGAATCCATGCTCAACGACTACGCCGCCAAGGCCGACCGCATTCATACCGTACAGCAGCTCCTCAAGGCGTATACCCTTTTTGATAAGGACGACGAATACGTTGTCATCGACGGGCAGGTCAAAATCGTGGACGAGCAGACCGGCCGTATCATGGAAGGCAGGCGCTACAGCGACGGTCTGCACCAGGCGATCGAAGCAAAGGAAAATGTAAAGATCGAGGCCGCTACACAAACTTATGCCACGATCACGCTCCAGAACTACTTCCGCATGTACCACAAGCTCGCCGGTATGACCGGTACGGCCGAAACAGAGGCCGCCGAGCTCTGGGACATCTACAAGCTGGACGTGGTCAACATCCCCACCAACGTCTCCGTCATCCGGAAGGACGCCGAGGATCTGGTCTACAAAACCAAGCGCGAGAAATACAAGGCCGTCATCGAAGAGATTACAAAGCTGCGCGAGGGGGGCCGTCCGGTCCTGGTCGGTACGACCTCGGTGGAAGTGTCCGAACTCCTGAGCCGGATGCTCCGCCAGCAAAATATTCCGCACAACGTCCTTAACGCCAAACAACACGCCCGGGAAGCCCAGGTGGTGGCCGAAGCCGGTCTGGCGGGGAACGTCACCATCGCCACCAACATGGCGGGCCGCGGTACCGACATCAAGCTCGGACCCGGCGTTAAAGATGCCGGTGGCCTGGCCATCCTCGGTACCGAGCGCCACGAAAGCCGCCGCGTCGACCGTCAGCTCAGGGGCCGTTCCGGCCGTCAGGGCGACCCCGGTTCCTCCCAGTTCTTCGTGTCGCTGGAAGACGACCTGATGCGTATGTTCGGCTCCGACAGGATCGCCGGCATTATGGACAAGCTGGGGTACAAGGAAGGCGAGGTGATCCAGCACAGCATGATCACCAAGTCGATCGAACGCGCCCAGAAAAAAGTCGAAGAGAACAACTTTGGTATCCGCAAACGCCTCCTGGAATACGACGACGTCATGAACAAGCAGCGCGGGGTCATCTACGCGCGGAGGAACCACGCCCTCTTTGGGGAGCGCCTGGCCCTCGACCTGGACAATGCCTTTTACAGCTGCGCCGAGGGGCTCGTCAATTCCTTCAAGGAGAACAACGACTACGAGGGTTTCAAGATGGGTTCCATCATGGACTTCGCCATCGATACCCATATCGACGCAGAGTCTTTTACGCGTGTCGACCACGCAAAGCTGTCCGATCAGCTCTATGAAGAAGCCAGGATTAACTACTTCGCCAAGAGCGCCGACGTCAGCAAACACGCCTTACCCGTTTTCCAGTCCATCCATAGCAAGCAGGGGCCGCACATCGAGAACGTCTATGTGCCCTTTAGCGACGGGAAGAGGGGTATGCAGGTACTCAGCTCCATGCAAAAGAACCTCAACACCGGTGGCAAGGAACTTATGAATTCCCTGGAGCGGACGATCACCCTGAACATGATCGACGACTCGTGGAAAGAACACCTCCGGGCGATGGACGACCTCAAACAAAGCGTGCAAAGTGCGGTATACGAGCAAAAAGATCCGCTCGTTATATATAAGGTGGAGGCCTTTAGCCTCTTCAAACAAATGGATACGGAGCTCAATAAGAACATCGTCTCTTTCCTTTGTCACGCCAACATCGTCTCTGAATCACCCACACAGCGCCCGCCCCAGATGAAGGAGCCGCCGAAAGTGGACCTCAGCAAACTGCGCCAGCGGAAAGACGAACTGGTCACCAGCGGGCCCACGGGGGGACATCCCGGGGAACCCGAATATTACGATCCCGCGGGACCCGCGCCCAAACCGGAGCCGGTAAAGGTCGGCCCCAAAGTAGGCCGTAACGACCCTTGCCCCTGCGGTAGCGGAAAAAAATTCAAGAACTGTCACGGGAAGGATGCATAACATCGCCTCGTACATCGATCACACGGCGCTGAAACCCACCCTCACGCTGGCGGACGCCGACAGGCTGTGCGCCGAAGCCCGGACGTTCGGTTTCGCCGCCGTGTGTATCCCGCCGCCTTTTGTCCGGAGGACCAGGTCCCTGCTCGAAGGTTCGCTCGTAAAGACCGCCACGGTCATCGGTTTCCCCTTCGGGTATTCGGCCATAGAAGCAAAGGTTTCCGAGGTCTTACTCGCCATCGTTGACGGGGCCGACGAACTCGACATGGTCATCAACCTTGTGGCCCTCAAAAACAACGACTGGGAATACCTGGCCGGCGAAATCGGCACCATCCTCCCCCTGGTCCATGGCAAGGGGAAGGTCTTAAAAGTAATCGTCGAAAGCGGTGTCCTTACGCGGGATGAGCTGATCCGTTGTTGCGAGCTTTATGGGGCCGCGGGGATCGACTACCTGAAAACGTCCACCGGCTACGCCGAAACGGGGGCTACGGTGGAGGCGGTGGAAATCATGCAAAAACACCTACCTTCATCCGTGCATATCAAAGCCTCGGGCGGAATACGTACCTTCGCCCAGGCCAAAACGATGATCGACGCCGGCGCGACCCGTATAGGAACGAGCGCCGGAGTGGCCATCGTTCAACCCTCATAATTCTTCCGTTATGCCCAAAGCAGGAATTGCGCTTCTTTTGCCGATGCTGCTGGCCGCCACCGGTGTGGCTGCGCAGGCGGCGGCCGGCGCTTCGCCCGGGGGGCCCGCCTTCCGCACGGACACCATCGGCGGGGGCACCATTATCGTCGCGCGGGATACCCGTACAGACCTTTTGATCAGGAAACAGGCGGACTACAATGAAAAGGTCAACCTGACCCGGAAATACTCCCATGGCTTCCGCATACAGGTGCTCAACACCACCGACCGCTCGGAAGCCATTACCACCAAAACCCGGCTGCTCCAGCTTTTCCCGCAAGAAAAAGTATACCTGCTCTACCAGGAACCCTATTTCAAGGTCCGCCTGGGTAATTTCAGGGACCGGGAGGAAGCCGACGCCGGGCTCCAGCAGCTCAACAAACAATTCCCGGGGAGCTTTGTGATCCCCTCTGCTATCGAACCAAAGCCGGAATGGCTCAAAGAGGCGACTGACAACAGCCCGATGTAACTATGCTACGCGAGAAAATCCAACAACTAGCCGACCGATATTCGGATGAATTTATTGCCATCCGCCACCACCTGCACGCCCACCCGGAGCTGAGCTACCAGGAATTCCAAACCTCCGCCTTTGTACAGGACCGGCTAAAGGCCTGGGGCATTCCGTTCCAGGTAATGGCCGTCACCGGCGTCGTAGGGCTGATCGAAGGGCGAAACCCCACCAAACGGGTGATCGCGCTCAGGGGAGATATGGACGCCCTGCCCATCACAGAGGCCAACCAGGTCCCGTATACATCCACCCATGAGGGCGTGATGCATGCCTGCGGACACGACGTCCATACCACCTGTCTGTTGGGCGCCGCTAAAATACTGCAGGAGACCAGGGACCAGTGGGAGGGCACCGTCAAACTCATCTTCCAACCCGGCGAAGAAAAAAACCCGGGCGGCGCCAGCCTGATGATCAAGGAAGGCGCGCTGGAAAACCCCAAGCCGCAAGGAATCATCGGACTCCACGTCCACCCCGTGCTTGACACCGGTCTGCTCAGTTTCCGCCCGGGCATGGTCATGGCCAGCGCCGACGAAATCTATATGACCATCCGGGGCAAGGGCGGCCATGCCGCTACCCCCCAGTTGACCACCGATACCATCCTCATCGCTTCCCACCTCGTGGTGGCCCTGCAACAGATCATCAGCCGGAACCGGGACCCCTTCTCCCCTTCGGTCCTTTCCATCTGTTCCATAGAAGGCGGTCATACCACCAACGTCATTCCCTCGGAGGTCAAGCTCATGGGTACCTTCCGCGCCATGGACGAACAATGGCGTTTCAAGGCCCACGACCTCATCCGCCGGGAAGCCACCGGTCTCGTCCACAGCATGGGCGGAGAACTCGACCTGCACATCGACGTCGGCTATCCGGTACTCTACAACCAGGAAGCCTTTACAAAGAAAAACAAGGCGCTCGCAGCCACCTATCTCGGTGACGCCAAAGTCGAGACAACGGAACTCCGGATGGCCTCGGAAGACTTTGCCTACTACACCCACGTCATCCCCGGCTGCTTCTTCCGCCTGGGTACCCGCAACGAATCCCTCGGCCTCACCTCCGGCGTCCACACCCCCACCTTCAACATCGACGAGCGCGCCATCTCCATCGGCGTGGGGACCATGGCGTGGCTCGGGGCGAATGCCGAAGTCTAATAATCTAATCAAAATCAAACCCAAGTAGTACCCGCCCGGTCCCAGACCGACCCGCTAGTCCCGCAAAGGGGTATGTCCATTTACCTCTTTTCCGCAGAGGTTAAGAGCGATTGGCGTCGTTCAGTTCTTCTGCGGAAAAGAGGTAAATGGACATACCCCTTTGCGGGACGCTCAAGGTGGTTACGGTAGGTGCACCGGGGTCAACCGGAAACCGGAGAACCCTTATCCGCGCTCGCGGCGGAAGACGAAATCGGCAAACCCGCCCAACAGGAATACGGCAAAGTAGCCGAGCGACCAGTACTCGTGCTTGAGGATTTTGAAATCGCCGGTGGCGCTGCCACGCATAAACGAGAGGGCGGAATAGGCGTAGGGGAAATAGACCACCTTGTCCCAGGGGATCATGATGAGGCCCGCGATGATTAACGCCAGGCCGGTTCCGATGGCGGCGATGAAGTTCTTGAAGCGCAGGGAAATGCAATACTGGATCGTGGTCATCCCGAGGATCGCGATAAAGGACTTGGCGTCCAGTTGGAGGATCGCCCGGATGGGCACGGGGTGGTGGGCAAAGGTATAACCCGGGTAAAATACCTCCGCGGCAAGACCGGACAGCATCATTTCGAGGTCGAACAACATATACGCGCCCAGAATCATACACTGGATGACGAGGTACTTGGCGAAGTACACGTCCCCCAGCTTCAGGGGAGAGGCAAGCACCTGTTTCCAGGTGTTGTTGCGGTATTCGATTTGTGTCACCAGGCTTGCCACCACGGTGATGAACATGGGCCAGAGGAAGAAAGAGGCCCCTTCGAACCCTTGAAGGATGTGACCCATCCAGGGGTTCGACCCCAGGCGTTTGATAAACACGTCCGGCTTGGTCACGTACATCAAGAAGAAAATACAGGGCAGGAAAGCACTTCCCGCAATGACAAGCCAAAAGGCGCTGGAGCGGCGGATTTTCATGAATTCCGTCCGCAGGCTGATCAGGAAGGTACTCATACGGCTGCGTGTGTAAGTTCCATAAATAAGGTTTCCAAATTATTCTGTTGTTGATAAAGCTGGTACACCGGCAACCCCGCTTGTACCAGCAGGCGGTTCGCCGCAGCGGCCTCCTCGCGGGTGGTAATGTTCAGCACGAGGCCGCGCTCACCCGAGACGGAAGCGTTAAAGTGGGGTGTCAGCAGCCCCAGACCCAGGCGCGGGTCCTCGGTTTCGATCATCCAGCCCGCGGGGCCGTTCTGAAGCATCTTCAACCCTTCCAGGGTCCCCTGGAATACGAGCCGGCCCCGGTTGATGATCCCCACATGGGTGACCAGTTTCTCTACCTCGGCGAGCAGGTGACTGGAGACCAGCACCGTGACACCCATGTCCCGGTTGAGCCGCTGCAGGAGCTCGCGCATTTCGACGATACCCCCGGGGTCCAACCCGTTGGTGGGCTCGTCCAGGATAAGCAGCTCGGGCCGGGGCAGCAAGGCGATGGCGATCGCCAGGCGCTGTTTCATCCCCAGCGAGTACCGGCCCGCTTTTTTCCGGGCGGCGTCACCCGCCAGGCCGACCAATTCGAGGACTTCTCCCACCCGCGCGGCGGAAGCACCATAAATACGCCTGTAGATCTGCAGGTTTTCGGTGCCCGAGAGGTGTGCATACAAAGAAGGTTGTTCGATCAGGGTACCGACCTTGCTCAAAACATCTACACGGTGTCCAGACAGCTCGCGGCCGGAGAAAAGAACGGTGCCTTCCTGTTTGCGCAGTAACCCCAGGATGAGCCGCAAGGTCGTTGTCTTCCCGGCCCCGTTGGGCCCCAGGAAGCCGAAGATGCTTCCCGGGGGCACCCGCAGGTCCAGGCGGGTAAGGATCGGCTGTTTGCCAAAATGATGGGTCAACCCTTTTGTTTCGAGGATATATTTTTCCATGGCTATTGAATGCGTTCGATTTTTTGAATAAACGACAGGGTGCCTCCATCCATTTCCACCTGCTCCCTGCCATCCCATCGCCCCCTGACACACTCGATCATGCAGTTTTTCAAGCTCACCCGGGAAACGCTGTCTGCGTACAGTGACAGTGTCTTACAGGTGATATGGTCCACCCCGATACCGCCACCGGACAATTGCAGCCGAAAGCTTCCCACAACGCCGCCTTCGATGGATATATCGTTCCCTCCATCCACCAGGGTATACAAGCTGTCACCTTGAATATTGTAAACATGGCAAGAGTTTACCCGGTGTATATAAAGGCCCTTTAAGTCATGCACGGTCAACCGGATATTGTCATTGCCCGGCCCTCTGCCGGGTGTCAGCTTCAGGGTGTCCCCGACAACCTTATACAAGGGTCTTTTTTCCGGCCGGGTGGGCAGACCGATCGAATCCCGGTCCCCCTGGTTGATCTCGATTCCGTCAAGGTTTTCCGCCTCTATGACGGAAAATGCGCCCGCGGCCACATCCTCGAACTCCGTATCAAAGGCCTGTGCTATCTTATAGTCTTTGTGATCGAATTTGACCCTCAAGGCAACCGCCAGGGAGACAAAGGTCCCGC
This sequence comes from Dinghuibacter silviterrae, assembly GCF_004366355.1. Lineage (NCBI taxonomy): Bacteria > Pseudomonadati > Bacteroidota > Chitinophagia > Chitinophagales > Chitinophagaceae > Dinghuibacter > Dinghuibacter silviterrae. Next base: position 186,106 of record NZ_SODV01000001.1, read on the forward strand.
ACACGACCAGGACCAGGGCCAGCAGAATGATGTTACTTTTCTTCATGGCTATTTGGATGAAAATTGTTGTTTGAATTGTTGAAACGGCTCCTTCAGGTCTTCCCATTTCATACCCAGTAGATAGAGGTTCCGGAAGAACACGGGCAGGTCGTTTTCCATAAATTCCTTTTTCTTGACGGCGAGCGCGCTTTGCAGACCGCCGGGGGCTATGAAAAAACCGATCCCGCGCTGGTTGTAAATGATCCCCGATTGCTGGAGCCAGTCATAGGTCCGCATCACCGTATTGGGGTTGACTTCCAATTGGACAGCCAGCTCCCGGACGGACGGCACCTTGTCCTCCGCCTTCCATTCTTTCAACAGGATCCGCTCGCACACGAAGTCCGCGATCTGTAGGTATATCGATTGTGACGAATTGAATTGCATAACTTAATCTTTAGATTTCCTTCTCCTTCAACCTGAAATATGCCGCGACCCAAAACACCGGAGCCCATATATAACGCCCCACGAACAGAAGCACCTTGGACAACCACAGGGGAAACGTAAACAGCATCTCCCCATACCCATTGTTCATACGCACCACCCCCAGGTCGGCAAAACTCACGTTTTCGCCTTTGGTTATGGGCAAGACCACATAGCCCATGAACAGGACAAAAGCGACGATGGTAACGGCCCCTGTCACGGTAGTCTTTACAAAGGCAAAGCGTTCGAAATAGACCGATCCCAGGAGATAAAGTGTTTGTACCGCTACATAGAGGAGAGAGAGATACCACCGGAAAAGAGGAATTCCAATTCCGACAAAATTCGGCAGGTGTGCCAGGTGAAGGCGGGGATTCGTGGCCACCAGGCCAAAAGCCGCGGCGCGGATCAGAAAGAAGATCAGTATGTAGGCTGCGTTAAAGAAAACCTGGGAGAACAGGATGCCGCAGACCAGCTTCTCCCCATGGGTGGCGGGAACACCCAGATAGTAGATCCCCGTGGTGCGCCCGGAAAGCTCGGAAAAGGACATGCCCGCCATAATACACCCCCCCAGAAAAAGACCGACAAAGAAAAATATGAACAGGGGTTCGACATACAGCGTCTGATCGCTGGCGCACCACCAAAGGATAAACGCGATGATCAGCAGCCCGGTGACGGCCGCCATCATAAGACTATACAGACGCGCACGCTCTGCCCATTGTTTACGGATCAGCAGCCCGAGGCGTTGAAAACTAAATGTTGCTTGCATATTGATTTTTTGTGTCAGGCCTGGAATGCGTGCAGCACGGCCGGGCGGTTCATGATGATGGCTTTATAAAGAAGCTCCAGGTCGACCTTTCCTTCTTCCCCGGTCGTATTGGCTACGACCAGCGCATTCCCTTTCAGCGAACTTTCGCTGTAGAGCGCGCCCCTGGTTTCTTCGCTGTCAAAGGAGATCTTGAACTGTAGGTGGGTTTGAATGTTGTCCAGGGTCTGGTCAAAAAGGATTTTCCCTTCATCGATGATCGTCACCCTGTCGATCAGGTTCTCCAGGTCGCGCACCTGGTGAGTGCTGATCACGATGCACTTTTCCTCGTCCGCCGTCCCCGCCAGGACCTTACGGAACTGGCTTTTGGAAATGATGTCCAACCCGTTGGTCGGTTCGTCCATCAACACCACCTGGGCGCCGGAGGCCAGGGCCAGGCTGATGAGCACCTTCTTTTTCTGCCCATAGCTCATTTGTTGCAATGACCGTTCAAGAGGGATCTCAAACTCCAGCAATAACCGGGTATAGTATTCTTTGTTGAAATGGGGATAAAAAGGAGCCAGTACTTCCATAAACCGGGCCGGACGCACCGGGGGCACATAGAATTCCTCCGGCACCAGGAAAATCCGGTTCAGAAAAGCCGGTTGTCTTTTGGAGGGGTCCAGCCCCAGGACACGGACCGAGCCCTTGTCGGGGAATAACAGCCCGGCAATGTTCCGCAGGAGCGTGGACTTCCCGGTCCCGTTCTTGCCAAGAAGGCCGTAAATGTGCCCCGGTTGCAGTTGCAGGCTCAGTCCGTTAAAGACCTTCCCTTTCTTGTACCCGAAGTGCAGGTTTTGAATATCGATCATGACTATTGTTTTAGTGTACTATCGTACTAGTACACTACAAAGATAATACGCAAATCGACATTTCCAAATTCCAGGCCCTAATTTTGTAATTTGCGCGCATATATGCAGAATAATGAGCTCAGGCGTCAGCAGGCGTTGGAATACCACGCCAAGGGGCGTCCAGGTAAGATAGAGGTGGTGCCGACCAAAGGCACAAAAACCCAGCGGGAGCTCTCCCTGGCCTACTCTCCCGGTGTAGCGGAACCCTGCAAAGACATCCACGACAACGTCGAGAACGTCTATAAATACACCGCCAAAGGGAACCTGGTGGCGGTGATCACCAACGGGACCGCGGTCCTGGGTCTGGGGAATATCGGTCCCGAAGCGTCAAAACCCGTCATGGAAGGCAAGGGCGTTCTCTTCAAGATCTTCGCGGACATAGACGTCTTCGACATCGAGATCAACGAACACGATCCCGAGAAATTCATACAGATCGTCAAGGCGCTGGAGCCGACCTTCGGAGGGATCAACCTGGAGGACATCAAAGCCCCGGAATGTTTTGTCATCGAACGCCGGCTCCGGGAGGAGCTCCGCATCCCGGTCATGCACGACGACCAGCACGGGACGGCCATCATCAGCGGGGCCGCCCTGCTCAACGCCCTGGAGGTCCAGAAAAAGAAGATTGAAAGGGTTCGTTTCGTGGTCAACGGGGCCGGGGCCGCCGCCATGGCGTGCGTACAGCTCTATGTCTCGCTGGGGGCGAAATATGAAAACTTCATCCTGTTCGACAAGGACGGCCCCCTGCACGATGGGCGTACGGACCTGGATGACGTCCGGCGGAAATTCTCCATCAAAGGCGAGGGCGCGTCTTCCAAAACCCTCGCGGACGCCATGAAGGAGGCCGACGTCTTTATCGGGCTCAGCGTAGGCGGGGTCGTTTCCCAGGACATGGTCCGGAGCATGGCTAAAAACCCCATCGTCTTCGCCATGGCCAACCCGGACCCGGAAATTCCGTATGACCTGGCGGTCGAGGCCCGCAAGGACCTCATCATGGCCACAGGCCGCAGTGACTATCCCAACCAGGTCAACAACGTCCTAGGGTTCCCTTATATCTTCCGCGGCGCCCTCGACGTCCGCGCCACGGCCATCAACGAAGCCATGAAACTGGCGGCCGTCCATGCCCTCGCCGAGCTGGCCAAAAGCCCCGTGCCCGACATCGTCAACCTGGCCTATAACGAGCGCAACATGCTCTTCGGCCCCACCTATATCATCCCCAAGCCCCTCGATCCCCGGCTCCTGTCGACCGTGGCCCCCGCGGTGGCAAAAGCGGCCATGGACAGCGGTGTCGCCCAGTCCCCCATCACGAATTGGGACGCCTACCGCCTGTCCCTCAACAAACGGCTGGGCCTAGACAACCACCTGCTTCGTATCCTGGGCAACAAGGCGCGCAAGGACCCCAAACGCGTGGTCTTTGCCGAAGCCGACAATATCCGCATCCTCAAGGCCGCCCAGCAGGTCATGGACGAGGGCATCGCCTATCCCATCCTTTTGGGGGAGGAAAAGAAAATCCGCAAAATCGCGGATGCGGCGGGGATCGACATCGACAACATGCCCATCATCGACCCCCGGCACGAGGACCTCGCGGAAAAACGGAAAGAATACGGGGAACTGTTTTTCGCCAAGCGGCAACGCAAGGGGCTCAACCGGTACGAGGCCTTTAAAAGCATGAAGGACCGTATTCACTTCGGTTGCATGATGCTGGACACTGGGGAGGCCGATGCCGTCATCAGCGGTCTGACCAAAAACTACCCCGAGACCATACGGCCCGCACTCCAGACCATAGGCACCGAAGCCGGCGTGAAAAAGATCGCCGGGATGTACATCCTGCTCACCAAAAAAGGACCGCTTTTCCTTGCCGATGCCACGGTGAACTTCAACCCCACCGCGGAAGAGCTGGCGGACATCACCCTCATGGTGGCCAAGGAAGTCCGGACCTTCAACATGCGGCCCCGGATCGCCATGTTGTCCTATTCCAACTTCGGTTCCAGCAATTCCCCCGAGGCCAACCTCGTCCGGGAAGCGAGGGCGATCGTCAAAAAGCGGGACCCCAACCTCATCTGCGACGGGGAAATGCAGGGGATCCTGGCTTTTAACAAGGAGATCCTCAAGGACAATTACCCGTTTTGCGAGCTGATAGACGTCGGGGAAGTAAACACCCTTATTTTCCCCAATCTTTCCAGCGGCAATATTGCTTATAACCTGCTTCAGGAGATCGGCGGTGCAGAATCCATCGGCCCGATTCTCCTGGGTATGAATAAACCCGTCCACGTCCTCCAGTTGGGCAGCTCCGTGCAGTCCATCGTCAACATGGTGATCATTTCGGTGGTGGACGCCCAGCTCAAATGCAAGGATTGCAATGTTCAGGAAGAAGTGAGCCGGTCGAAGTGGTGGAAGAAGTTTCAAAAAGTAGCACACGACGTATAATCACCCGCGGCGCGCCCTCCCGGGCGCGCCGCACAGTATAAATAACACCAGATGGGATTTTTCGCACATTTCGGCCGTTACCTGTTGATGCTTAAAAGCATGTTCTCCAAACCGGAGAACGCAAAGATGTACTGGAAGGAGTTCATGCGTCAGTGCAACGACATAGGGATCGGGTCCCTGGGCATCGTGGCCATTATTTCGATCTTTATGGGCGCGGTATCTACCGTCCAGACGGCCTACCAGTTGGTAAGCCCCATCATCCCGCAGGCCACCATCGCCCAGATCGTGCGCGACACGGTGATCCTGGAATTCGCACCCACCCTGATTTGTATCGTACTGGCCGGGGTCGTGGGCTCCAAGATCGCCAGCGAACTGGGGAACATGCGGGTCTCCGAACAGATCGACGCCCTGGAGATCATGGGCATCAATACCCGTTCTTACCTGATTTTCCCAAAAATCGCCGCCTCCATGGTGACGATCCCCATGCTGGTCATTGTCGCCGCCGTCCTGGGCATCCTCGGCGGCCGGCTCGCGGGGTCTGCGGCAGGCATCATCTCCCCCACCGTATATGACAAGGGACTGCTCCAGATGTTCAAGCCGTATAACGTATTCGTGGCCGTAATGAAAGCCTATGCTTTCGCCTTTGTCATTTCCACCATTCCGTCGTACTTCGGCTATTTCGTCGAGGGCGGCGCCCTGGAAATCGGCAAGGCCAGTACCAGGGCCGTCGTCGTCAGCTGTGTCGCGCTGTTGGGAATGGACTACCTTGTGTCGTCGCTTTTGCTACAATAAGGCGCCGCCGCAACTCAATCATCATCTATGATCGAAACCATTGATTTAAAGAAAGGATTTGGAGACAAGACGGTCATCAACGGCGTGAGCGCCACCTTTAAAAGCGGGCAGTGCAACCTCATCATCGGCACCAGCGGGAGCGGGAAAACCGTCCTGATGAAGTGCCTGGTGGGTCTGTTCGAACCCGACTCCGGCAGCATCATCTACGACAAGCGGAATTTTACGGAGATGGACGAGCACGAGCGCAAACAACTCCGCCAGCAGATCGGCATGCTCTTCCAGGGGTCCGCGCTTTTTGACAGCCAGACCGTCCAGCAAAATGTGATGTTCCCCCTGGACATGTTCACCAACCTGACCTATAAACAAAAGTGCAAAAAGGTCAACGAAACCCTTGACCGCGTAAACCTCAAGGACGCCAACCGGAAATTCCCCGCGGAGATCAGCGGGGGTATGAAAAAAAGGGTGGGCATCGCCCGGGCCATCGTCCTGCAACCGAAGTTTCTCTTTTGCGACGAACCCAATTCCGGTCTGGACCCCCAAACCAGCCTCCTGATCGACAAGCTCATCCACGAGATCACCGTGGAGTTTAAGATCACCACGGTCATCAATACCCACGATATGAATTCCGTTATGGAGATCGGGGATCATATCCTGTATATGTACCAGGGACAGAAGGAATGGGAGGGAAATAACAAAGAGATCATCTACAACAAGAACCAAAAGCTCAATGACTTCATATTTGCATCGGAATTCCTTAAGGACGCCAAGGCGATGCGCATGATCGAGATAGAAAGAGGCGAGAAATGAAATTTCCCCTATTTTTGCGGGGCTTTATCCACTCAATTTCCTCCACATGAGCGTCTTGGTCAATAAGAACAGCAAGATTATCGTACAAGGATTCACCGGTACGGAAGGCACGTTTCACGCCACCCAAATGATCGAATACGGCACGCAGGTCGTCGGCGGGGTTACCCCCTCCAAGGGCGGCACGCGTCACCTGGACCGTCCCGTTTTCAATACGGTGGCGGATGCCGTCAAGGAAACAGGCGCAGACGTGAGCATTATCTTCGTACCCCCTGCCTTTGCCGCCGACGCCATCATGGAAGCCGCGGAAGCAGGCATCGGCCTGGTGATATGCATCACCGAAGGCATTCCCGTACAGGACATGGTGAAAGCCCGCCACTACCTCGAAGGCAAGCCGGTTCGCCTGATCGGGCCCAACTGCCCTGGTGTCATCACCGCCGGGGAATGTAAAGTGGGGATCATGCCCGGCTTTATCTTCAAAAAAGGCACCATCGGTATCGTCTCCAAATCGGGGACCCTTACCTACGAAGCCGCCGACCAGCTCGTCAAGGCCGGTCTGGGTCATACCACGGCCATCGGCATCGGGGGCGACCCCATCATCGGTACCACGACCAAAGAGGCGGTGGAACTGCTGATGAAGGACCCTGAAACCGAAGGCATCGTCATGATCGGCGAGATCGGCGGGGGCATGGAAGCAGAAGCCGCCCGCTGGATCAAAGAGAACGGCACCAAACCCGTCGTCGGCTTCATCGCCGGCCAGACGGCTCCTCCCGGACGCCGCATGGGTCACGCCGGGGCCATCGTCGGCGGTGCCGACGACACCGCGGCCGCCAAAATGAAAATCATGGCCGACTGTGGTATCCACGTGGTCGCCAGCCCCGCGGACATCGGAAAGACCATGGCCGGGGTTTTCAAGAAAAAATAACGCCACCCAACGTTGATACAAACCGCCTCCGGGCGGTTTTTTTGTTTTTATATAACTTAGTTCTATGCTGACCCACCTTCGTTCCGCCCTCTTGCTTGGCTTGCTGCTCGCCGCCACGGCTTCCAGCGCCCAGACTTCCTACGACCAGGCCTGGAAACAGGTTGACCGCCTGGCCGACACCCTCGACAGACCCAAAGACGCCCTGGCGCTCGTCCAGGACCTATACACCAGGGCCAGGAGAGAACACAACCAGCCGCAGGCCATCCGGGCCCTGCTCTATACCGTCAGGATAGACCAACCGCTGACAGAAAATGCAGACAGTTCGGCGATCCATCTCCTGGAAACGTCCATAGATTCTTTTCCGCAGCCCTACCGGGCGATCCTACAAAGTCTTACTGCCCAGGCCTACTGGAATTTTCTACAGACCCATCGCTTCCAGGTCACGGATGTCAGCCAGCGGATCGACAGCCTTTTTTCCGCCTCCCTCCAGGATACGCTCCGTTTGGGGCGAACGCCACTGTCTGAGGTCGGGCCGGTCCTTGACAAAGGAAACGACCGCAAGTTGAGACCCACCCTCCTGGACCTCCTGACCAACAGGGCGATTCGTTTTTACAGTTCCCAGGAGACTCGTTTCAGCCCCGATACTGTTCTTTTTGCGGGAGCGTCCGTGTTTATGACCCATACCTTCCAAACACCGGATAAGGCGCTCCGCCTGTACCAGGCCCTGTTGCGTTTTCATGCGCGGGATGCCCAACCCGATGCCTTTGCTGACGCCGACATCCATCGCCTGGATTTTGCCCGCCAGGCTTCCTCCCTGGATGACGCGGATGATCGCTACGAGGGTGCCCTGAGACACCTGTGCGCGCTTTATCTCCACCGGGAAGCGGGAGCCATGCCACTCTATCTCCTGGCCCAATGGCTCCGGCAACAGGGTTCGGCCTACACCCCAGGTGCTCCCGATACCAGCCGTCGGTGGCAGCTCAACGAAGCCCTCGCCTTATGCGACGCCCTCGTGTCCACCTTCCCCTCCAGCACCGCCGGCCGGGGCGCACGCCTCCTGGCCCGGGAGATCCGCCAGCCCGAACTCGATGTCCTCACCGGGCGCGTCAACCTCCCCAACCATTCCATATTAGCCTCTGTCGGGTTCACAAACTGCCCGTTGCTCCACCTCCGTCTGCTTAGGGTAACCGCCTCCGTTACACAAACCCTGAGGGATGGAAAGCCTCAAGACCTGGACAGCGTCAGGCCCTTCCGAACCTGGACCCAGCGCCTGCCCGACCCGCACGACCACCAGCCCCACCGTACGGAAATCGCCCTTCCGGCGCTACCCACGGGGGATTACGTCCTGCTCACCGCCACGAATGACCGTTTCGGGAAGGACAGCCTGGTCATGCATGCACTTCCTTTTACCGTTTCCGGCATCGCCTGGATAGAAACCGGAACCTATAGCTTCTTTGTGCTCGACAGGGAAAGCGGGGAACCGCTCGCGGGCGCCCGGGTACACCTTTGGAACACCCGTGCGGGGAAGGTGGAAGACTATGTCACCGACAGTGACGGGCACTTCAGATGGGATGGGAAACTGAATACGGGCACGCTGCGCATGCAGATTCGTTATGGGGACGACAGCCTCACCGTCGATAACGGCGACCTTCTGACACCAGTCAGGGTCAGGGATGCCGCCCCCGCTGCGCGGTTTGCATTTTATACCGACCGATCCGTATACCGCCCGGGTCAGACTGTCTTTTTTAAAGCCATCGGCATGATCCGGGATACAGCCGCCCGCAGGGAAGTACCGTACCGGCCTGGTAAAGCCGTGCCGTTTTACCTGGAGTCCCTGGGTCTCAAAATCGATTCGCTTTGGCTGGAGCCGGGAGAATATGGGTCGGTGCACGGTCACTTCGTCCTGCCCTCCGCCGGCCGGACCGGGATCTATACCATCACCGCCGCCCAAAGCCAGACCAACGTGACCGTAGAAGAATACAAACGGCCGAAGTACGAGGTCACCTTTGTCAAACCCATCCGGGAGTACCGTTTGGGCGACACGCTGGATGTAACCGGTTCGGCCATGGCTTATGCCGGTAACCCCGTGTCCGGCGCAAAGGTTTCGTATACAGTCAGCCGTTATGCCTACTACCCCGTTCGCTGGGACCGTCCTTCTTTTGGCCCCATACGACGCCCGTCGGCGACAACCCTGATCCGGGACAGCACCCAGACCGGTCCTGACGGTTCGTTTTTGATACATTTTCCCCTGGAGCCGGGCCCGGGGATCAGGAAAGACCTCGATCCCACGTTCACCTATACCGTCAACGCCGATGTCACGGACATCAACGGGGAGACACACAGCGCTACTTTTACACTCCAGGCAGCCTATCATTCACTCATCCTGTCTTTAAAGCTCCCCAACGCCGTCAACGCGGACAGCCTGGTCAAGATGGATATCCAATGCACCAACTTGTCCGGAACACCCCGCCCCACCCTCGCCCTGGTCACCATTTCCCGCCTGACCCCGCCCGAACGCCTGACCCATGACCGGCTCTGGGCCGCCCCCGACGTCTTTACGCTTCCGGAGGACACCTTCCACCGGCTCTTTCCCCATGATCCCTATGGTCAGGAATCCGACCGGGGCCGGTGGCCCGTCGCGGAAACCGTCCAACGATATAAGTTCAAAACCGGGAAAGGGCCGGTGACGCCCCTCTGGAAGGGGAGCCTTCCTTCCGGTGTGTACAAGGTCGAAGTATCCGCGACCGATCCCGAAGGCCGGACCGTCACCACCGGCAGCTTCCTGGAAGTATACAATCCCCGGGAAGCCCGGGTTCCCTACCCCACTTATGCATGGACCATGTCCGGTAACCTGCAAGGAAAGGACTCGGTGACCTACTTTGCCGGGACAGCCGGCGGCCCCCGCTTTGCGATCCAGCAGGTGTCCGCCGGGGGCCACATCCACATTAAACACATCCGTTTATCCCCGGAAGTCACGACCCTATCTTTCCCGCAGGGCGCCTCTTCCTTTGGTCTGGCTTATGTCGCCGGCAATCGTGTCTATACCACCGTCGTCACCCTTCCCGCCCGGAAAAAAGCGCTTTCCATACACTACGACACCTTCCGCGACAAGCTCGAACCAGGTAGCGCTGAGCACCTCAGTCTTAGTGTCCGGGGTCCGGAGCACGAGGCTGTCGAAGCCGAAGTCCTCGCCTCCATGTACGATGCGTCCCTGGACCAGTTTGCCCCGAATACCTGGTCGCTACCCGTCCTTGCAGAAACCGGACGCGGCCCGGTCTGGAGGGCCTATGGCTTTGAAACCGGCTATGGCGTGCGTTCGCAGAACCGTTTCGGGTATCAGCCCCCGGTCCTTCCGGTGTATGATGATTTCCCCGGCCCCCGGCTCCTTCGAAACGATAAGCTCCTTCAGTGGAATTTGATGAAGGAGAAGTTTGCGCCCTTGCCGGAGAACTACCATTTCTCCCTCCGGGAAGACAGGGTGACCATCGGTTACGGCACGTCCGGGCAGCCCCCGGCCCCCCTTGTCCCGCTCCGCAAGGACTTTAACGAAACCGCCTTTTTCTATCCCGACCTGCATACTGATAGCGCCGGCCGCCTCTCTTTTACATTTACCCTACCCGATGCCCTTACGCGGTGGGCCCTCCAAACGCTGGCTCATACCCGCGACCTCGTCTTCGGCCTCGACCAGCAAACCCAGGTCACCCAGAAAACCCTGATGGTCCAGCCCAACATCCCCCGCTTTCTCCGGGAAGGAGACGACGCCTGGTTGAGCACAAAAGTTGTCAATACGGGTGACCGGCCTCTCGATGGGCGGGCAAGCCTCGTCGTCCTCGACGCCCTGGACATGCAACCCGTACAGGGCCTGGGGGGTGACCAGCCGTTTTCGCTACAGGCGGGCTCCGACACAGCCTTGCGTTTCCACCTGGCTATCCCGGTGAGGTTCACCCATCCCCTGGTCTACCGGCTGACCGCCGCCGCCGGTGACTATAGCGATGGCGAGCAGGGGCCGATCCCCGTCCTCAACCGTCGCATCCTGCTCACCGAAACCTATCCCTTGACGCCGGTTATCCAGGTGACTCCCTTGTTGCAAAATATTTCACCCTACCGGCTTACCCTTGAATACACCGCCAACCCCGTATGGTATGTCCTCCGGGCCCTTCCCTATTTGGAGGGTACCGAAAACGCCTGTCCGCAAACGGTCGCCGAACGCCTGTACACCAATACCCTGGGAGAGGGATTGCTGCAAAGGCTTCCGGACATTCAAAAAAGCCTGCCAGCCATGGCGGCGGACAGCTCGCCTTTATATAAGGATACCGAATTAAAAAATGCCCTCCTGGAAGAAACGCCCTGGGTCCTCGACGCAGGGAAAGAAACCGCGTCCATTCAACGCCTCTCGGCCTTTCTGGACACCGGCCGGCTCTCCCACAACCAGAAGGATGCCCTGCATACCCTGGAGACGCAGCAATTCCCCTCCGGGGCGTTTCCCTGGTTCGAAGGCGGGGCGGAAAGCCGTTACGCCACACAATATATCCTCACCCTTTTTGGCAAATTGTCGTCCATGGGCTTGACCGTCCCCGGTTCAGCGCCCCTCATTCGAAAAGCCCTGAACTACCTGGATGCCCGTCTGCGTGCCGATGGTAAAAAGACCGAAGAAGACCTCCACTATCTGTACGCCCGCGGATTTTTTAAAGACTTCCCCCCTGACAGCGCCACCCGGGCCGCCCTCGACACCTGTCTTCAACAGGCCGCCGCGGGATGGGTCCACGCCAGCCTGTATGATCAGGCCCTGATCGCCCTTGCCAGTGATCGCTGGGGCGACACCGCCACCGCCAATAACATTCTCGTCTCGCTGGAACAACGGTCGATCCTGTCGCCTGACCGGGGCCGTTACTGGAAGGAGAACGACGGCGGATGGTCCTGGACACAGGCGCCCGTCGAAACACAGGCGCTGCTGATCACCGCCTTTTCCACAGCCCATAAAGACCCGGTTTTTATCGACCAGCTTTGTGCCTGGCTCCTTGCCCAAAAACAAACCCAGGCATGGCCTACCGGCCCTGCCACGGCGGACGCCTGCTATGCGTTGCTGATCAACCAAAGCGCCGAAGCCGCCAAAAGCCCTGTCCTCACCGCCCGCCTCGGAGACGTTCGGATGGATCAAAAAACCGGCCCCGGCCTTTTCAAACAGCAATGGGAAGGCAACGCCCTGACGCCCTCCATGGGCAACATCCAGGTACACGTCAAAGACGCCCCCCACGGCTGGGGCGCGGTCTACTATCAATACTTCCGGGACCTCGACTCCGTGGGGAACGCGCAAACCACCGTGTCCGTGCAAAAGCAACTTTTCGTCCTAAAAGGCGCCACCATGCGCGCCCTCAACGATGGCGATGCCATCCACCTAGGCGACCGGGTACGCATTCGCCTGGTGCTCCGAAGCGACCGGCCCCTGGAGTTCGTACACCTCAAGGACCTCCGGCCCGCCTGTCTGGAACCGGTGGACACGCGCAGCGGTTACCGTTTCGGGAATGGCCTCAGCTATTACCTCAGCCCACGCGACCTGAGCACCAGCTTCTTTTTCGATTGGCTGCCCAAAGGCACGTCCGTGCTGGAGTACGACCAGTTTGTCAATATGGAGGGAACATTCAGCGGGGGAATGGCCACGCTGGAGAGCTTTTATGCGCCGCAGTGTAGCGCGAGAAGTGCGGGCGTCAGCCTGAGGGCGATACCGTAGCGCCGGCGGCTGGCGGCAGCCGCTAGTCCTCCCCCTTGCGCTTGTGCTTGACCCCATACACCTTAATCGTCTTTTCCACCTGCTGGACAAAGTCGGTTTCGAGGAAATTCTGGGGATCGAGCCCCTTGTTCGCTAAGAACAACACATCCGTAAAGGACGCCCCGGGGACATATTTAGACTCCCGAAGGATCAGCCCGTACAGGGCAACCGCCGCCGCAAACGAATACGCCTTATCGAGGCTGTCCAGGGTTCGATAATTCGAGGCACAGGGATACACCGCGCTCCGGAGCACCGAATCGTCGGGGAGACGATAGGTCAGCCGGAGGCCCGCCAGGGGCGGCCCCTGTGCCGCCAGGTCCCCACGCCCTTCGACCTCGAACATGGCCATCATGGAAAAGCCGGACCCGACTTCCCCCCCGTCGATCTCGCTGGTGCTGTCCATAACGGCGTCTTTCCGGTTTTCAAAACCCACCAGCCTGTAGTCCTTTACCAGGTCCTTGTTAAACTCCACCGAAGCGTATACGTCCCTGGCCACGGTATAAAGGTTTTGACTAAGTTCCTTGACCAGCACCTTTTCTGCTTCCTGGGTATTGTCTAAGTAAGAGAAGTTCCCGTTTCCCCGTTTGGCCAGCGCTTCCAGCTTGGAGTCTTTATAATTACCCATACCCACGCCCAGACAGGTCAGGTAGATGCCGGTATTGCGTTGACGGCTGATCAGGTCTTCCAGCTCCTTTTCCCCGGTCTGACCCACGTTGAAATCCCCGTCGGTAGCTAGGATGACCCGGTTGTTGCCCCCCCGGATAAAGTGCTGCATGGCCACCGTATACGCCAGCAGTATCCCCGCGGCGCCGGGGGTATCCCCATTGGCCTCCAACCCATCGATGGCGTCCAGGATCTTTTGCCGGGCGGTCCCCGGCACCCCGGTCAGAACCGGCGCCACCGTACCTCCATACATCACAATGCTGACCGTATCGATGTCCCGCAGGTTGTTCGTCAGGGAGCGAAAAGCCGCCTTGATCAGAGGGAGTTTGTTGGGCATGTCCATCGATCCGCTGGCATCCAACAGGAAAACGAAGTTGCTGGGCGGCATTTTGTCCAGGTTCAGCTTTTTGCCACATATATGCAGGATCAACAGTTTTTTGACGGCGTTCCATGGACAGTCCGTCACCTGCGATTGTATGGAAAAAAGCCCCGGGGGCGCGGGCGGCGTATAATCGAAGTTGAAATAGTTCAGCAGTTCCTCAATCCGGACCGCATCCGGAGGCACCCTCATTTGCAGGTGGATAAACCGGCGGATGTTGCTGTAGGAAGCCTTGTCTATGTTCAACGCAAAACCCGTCCCCGGGTACCGGTCCGCGAGGATCGGGTCATTCTCGACCTGGTTGGCGTACGTTTCTCCGCCCGACCAAAGACTACGGCGCTGGTCGTATGATTGCTTTCCCACCAGGGACAGCAGCTTTGGCCGCCTCGCCTGGGCCTCGTTCGGCAGGATCTTCATGACCACCGTGCTAAACCGGTTCCCGGCCAGCCGTATGTGTAAAGGCGTATACCCCTCCAGGGTAAAATTGACGCTGTCCGATGAATAAGGTGTCTGGAAACCAAAAGTGCCGGTGCTGCCGGTGTGTATGAATTGCTGAGTGGAGGGGATATAGATTTCCACCCCCAGAAGAGGTTGATTGGACTGGTCCAACACCTGGCCCCTGATGTAGGAAGACTGGCCGTAAGCCGCAACCCACATCACCGGTAAGCAAAATAGCAAGCCCTTCCACTTCCTCATGGCAGCCTAGATTTAAGTTTGCACCCGGCGGGCACGCCGACCATGCGGCCGTCCGCCTGCCGGAGGCGTCCCTTCCTAGGCTAGCTGATATATTTCCTTCAAATTCCTGCCCAGTCCATCGTAATCCAACCCATACCCCAACAGGAACTTATCCGGCACGGAAAACCCCAGGTAGTCGATATGGATCGGGTACCGGGTGGCTTCCGGTTTGTGGAGCAAGGCGGCGATCTTTAGAGAAGCCGGCTGTTGGTGGTACAATTGGGGCAAGAATTCGGACAGGGTCTTCCCCGTATCCACGATATCTTCCACAATGATCACATCCCTGCCAAACAGCTCGGTGTCCAGGCCAATGGCGGTGATGATATGGCCGGTGGACTTCATCCCTTTATAGGATGCTAATTTAATAAAACATAATTCCGTGTCAATAGTTAATTCCTTAAAAAGATCGGAAGCGAACATAAATGACCCGTTCAGGATCGCTATAAAAAGGGGGTGTTTGCCCTGGTAATCGCGGTTGATCTCCGAAGCGACCCGTTTTACCTCCTGGTCGATGTCGCCGGTGCTGAGGTAAGGGGTAAATTTCTTGTCGTGTACCTGAATAGCCATGCCAAAAGATTCAATTTTTTGTAAGCCCGCCATCCGCGTTCAGCCGGGGCCTTGTCGGCGCCTTCCGCTGGAGGTACAGGGTTTCGCCGGCGGCCGGCTCCATGCCCTCGTCCAGTTCGTTGTACTCCCTGAGCGCACTCAAACGGATTCCTTCCG
This sequence comes from Dinghuibacter silviterrae, assembly GCF_004366355.1. Taxonomy (NCBI): domain Bacteria; kingdom Pseudomonadati; phylum Bacteroidota; class Chitinophagia; order Chitinophagales; family Chitinophagaceae; genus Dinghuibacter; species Dinghuibacter silviterrae. The sequence continues at coordinate 201,430 of NZ_SODV01000001.1, forward strand.
TCTGTGCGACGTCGTAAAGGCTTTCCCCATCAGCGACCGTATGCGTCTCCTTACTGCCCACCTTGCGTTTGCGCTGGAGATAGACCAACTGGTCCTTGGGCAACTCGTTATTGTCCTTTAATTCGTTAAAGTCGACCAGGTACGACAGGGAAACGTGGTATTCGTCCGCCAGGGCCAAAAGTGATGTCCCCGCGGTGGCAAAGACCACCCTGGTCTCGTTGATCCGGAATTCGCCCTGGGGATACTGTACAACAGCGCGCTTAGCAACCGGAGCCACCAAAACGGGGGCCGGGGCAGCAGCCACATAGGGCGTCTCCGTCGTATCCTTCATTTTCCCCATCGCAATCAACGAATAGTCGTTGAGGTGGTACTGCTCGATGTAGTTGATCAGGATCTGCGCATACTTCGGATTCGTCGCATACCCCGCCTTTCTCAGCCCGTAGGCCCAATTCTTATAATCCAGCGGATCCAGTTGGAAAAGAAAGGCATACCGGTCGCTCCCCTTGAGAAAGTCCGAATGGTCCTTATACGAATCCGCCGCGCAGGCATATTTGCGGAAACACTCTCCCGCGGCGTCGTCGTCGTGGTACACCGTCTCCCCCGTCCAGTTGGCCTTGCACTTGATCCCGAAGTGATTGTTGGAGGCCTTCAGCAGGTCGCTGTTTCCTCCTTCCGTCTCCAGGATCCCCTGGGCAAGGGTGATACACGCCGGGACCCCCGTACGCTGCATTTCCGACATCGCCAACCCCTTATAGGTGGATACGTACTGCTCCACCGTCATGTTCTGCGCCCCGCCCGAAAAGACAAGACCCATCCCAAAAAGAGCCAGGTAAATACGTAGTTGCTTCATAATCAATTTTTATATACGCACATCATGCCATCCCTCATCGGTACCAGCGCGTGGCTTACCCTTTGATCGGCCGCCACGTGCTCGTTAAATGCCTGGATGGCCAGGGCATTTTTCCCCCTGACCGGCTCCTCCAGGACTTCTCCATGAAAAAGCACATTGTCCGCCAGCACCACGCCCCCCGGGCGAAGATTTGGCAGAACAGCTTCATAATAAGCAATATAAGCCGTTTTATCGGCATCGATAAACACCAGGTCCCAGGTTTCCGTAAGACGGTCGAGACTATCTAACGCATTTCCCTCGTGTAAGATTATGCGGTCCCTCCAAGGTGACCGGGCAAAATATCCCAGGGCAATGTCCGCCTCTTCCTTGCGGACCTCCAGCGTGTGCAACTCCCCGTCAGGGGCCAGGCCCTCGGCCAGACACAACGCGCTGTATCCCGTAAACGTACCGATCTCCAACACCCGCCTGGGGCGTACAATTTTGGAAATAAAAGAGAGAAAGGCACCCTGCGCCCGCCCGCTCAGCATATGCGCCTGGGCGTGATGCGTGCGCGTAAACTCCGCGATCTCCTGGAGTAAGGGCGTTTCCCGGGAGGAAAACCGCTCGGCATAGGCGGCCCCCAATGGGTGGATGAATTCCAAATGGGTGGTTTTGACAAAGATATAAAAATCCGCCCTAGAAGTTTGGCTTTAGCGGATTCTTTGCATAATAGCTCACCATATAAGACGCCACCTCCTCGACCGTATCGAACAGGACAAACAGGTCCAGGTCCTCCGCCTTGATGTTGTTTTCCGCCTCCAGCATGCTGGTCCGGATCCACGCCAGCAGACCCGACCAATAATCCTTACCGACCAACACCATCGGTGTCCGCTCGATCTTGTGGGTCTGGATCAGGGTCGCCACCTCGAACATCTCGTCCATGGTCCCAAAGCCGCCAGGGAACATCACAAAGGCCTGGGCATACTTGGTAAACATGACTTTCCGGACGAAAAAATAGTCGAAATGCATGGACTTATCCGAATCGATATACGGGTTGGACTTTTGTTCGAAAGGAAGCTCGATGTTCAGCCCCACCGACCGTCCGCCCGCCATCTGGGCGCCCTTGTTGGCCGCCTCCATGATCCCCGGGCCGCCCCCGGTGATGATCCCGAAACCCTCCTCCGACAAGCGGTGCGCCGTCTGAACCGCCAGCTCATAATACCGGCTCCCCGGCTTTGTCCGGGCCGACCCGAATATGCTGATACAAGGACCGATTTTATTCAATGTTTCGAAGCCATCCACAAACTCCGCCATGATCTTAAAGATCTGCCAGCTCGAATGGGCTTCCGACTCCGTCCATTTCCGTTGTTTGGACACCCTCAGCGTCTCGTTCATACTCTTGGTTTTTCAGACAGCAAAAATAACCCTATAAATGTTAGAAAACCATTGATCACCAGTAACTCGATCCCGATCTTATACCCCCCGAAAAGGATCGGGCTAACGGCACTCAGCAGGTAGCAAACCAGCGGGCTCGCCACACATACCCAGGGGACGCCCTTCGGGTATTTCAGGCGCCTGCCCGTAAAAATGCCAAACGCAAAAAGCCCCAGCAACGGCCCATACGTATAGGACGCCAGGGCAAGGATCACATTGATGATCGACTTGTCGTTCACCCAATGAAACACCAGGATACACAACAGGAAAACAACCGCCACACACCCGTGTACCAGCATCCGTTTTTTCCGTTTGGTCCGCTCGTCCATGTCCGTGCGTTCCTGGAACCGTAGAATATCGATGCAAAAAGAAGACGTCAACGCCGTCATCGCCCCGTCCGCACTCGGGAACAACGCAGAGATCAGCGCGATGATAAAGACGAGCGCAAACGCGGGGGAAAATGAATGGAGGGCCAGCGACGGGAATATGTCGTCCCCGCCGGCAAAATGTTGCCCGCTGGCCGCCGCAAACAGGTATAAAAGGCCGCCCAGCACCAGGAACAAACCCGAGACCAGCACCATCACCAGGCTAAACGTCATCATGTTCTTTTGGGAATCCCCCACCGAACGAACGCTGATGTTTTTTTGCATCATTTCCTGGTCCAGCCCCGTCATGGTCACCGTGATAAAGGCGCCCCCCAGGATCTGTTTTAGGACGAAGGACGGACTCCGCACATCCGTCGTAAACACCCTCGTGTACCCATGCCCTTTTAACGCCGCCCAGGCATCCCCGACGCCCAGGTGCAGGTGACCTAAGATATACACCACCCCCACCACCAGGCCGATCAGCATAAAAGACGTCTGTAACGTATCCGTCCAGACAATCGTCTTCACGCCTCCCTCCAGCGTATATAAAAGAATCATCCCCAGGATCACGACCGTGGTTACCGCAAAAGGTACCCCCCACTGATCCAAAAGGAATAGCTGTAACACATTGATTACCAAGTACAATCTGGCCGTCGCACCCAGTGTCCTCGACAAGATGAAAAATAAGGCGCCCGTCTTGTAGGAACTTTCCCCCAGCCGCACCCGCAGGTACCGGTAGATCGAAGTCAGTTGCATCCGGTAATACAAAGGCAGCAACACAAAGGCGATCACCATGTACCCCAACAGGTAGCCTATCACTACCTGGAAATACCCAAAGGCCTGGGGTATTCCCCCCGGACCGGTGGCGCCCACCGTCCCCGGCACGGAAATAAAGGTCACCCCCGACAGGGACGTCCCGATCATGCCAAAGGCCACCAGCATCCAGTTCGACCGCCGGTTTCCGATAAAAAAGGAGTCGTTATCCGAGTGCCTGGACGTCCGGTAGGCGACCACGAGCAGCAACAGAAAGTACGCAAGGACAATCCCCAAAAGCCAGGCGGCCATCATCAGAGACCGATGTTATAACCAAAGCGGAGGATAGGCAGGATGTTGTTGGCCGGACCGTTATAGGGCGACAGCGAGCTCCCGCCCACGTCGAAAAGGACCGAAATAAAGCCCCAGCTCCTCGAATCCGGCGGGCCCAGCTTGACACCCCCGCCCACCAGGAAGCTATTCACCCCGTAGCTCAGGCTCGCCGTCGTTTGCCCGCTCACGAATTCCTTTTGCCAGATCTCGTTCCGTTCCGGCTGGACTTGTAGGAAAAGGAAGCTGATCGGGTACACCCGGGCAAAAAGCCCCGCACCCAGCAGGGTATTATGGTAGGAAGCATTCGTGTAGGTTGCTTCCGGGCTTTCCGAATAATACTGGAAGTTGATCGCGACGCCCGCGTCCAGCCACTTCGTGAACGCATACCCCACATAAGGATTCGCGCCGATCAGGAATTCCCCCGAATAAAAGCTCAGGGACAAACCCCCACCCACCATCAGGTGCTGTTTAAACGACCCGTTATCGTCATCGCTGTTATAGCGATACCTCCGGGGCCCCGTCTCCGCCCGGTAAGTTCTCCAATGGGAACCCGCCGGCGCCGCCGAAGACGTACTATCGGTACGGGTGGAATCAGTGGTTTGGGCGCCGGCCGCCAGGGGTCCCCCCAACGCGGCCGCTAACGTCACTAGCAACAGAAGATTTTTCATAAAGTATTCATTATAACGACGTCAAAAGTCGAATATTTTACCAACGCCGCCCCACAACCGCCAAATTTTGGATAAAATTTTTGTTTTCTTTTTTTTTTCAGGTTACGAAATTGATCGTATATTCGTTTACGAACAAATTCGTAAGACACACTCCTGCCATGAAAAAGCTCTTGCCCATCGCCCTCTGTTTCCTGGTCACCGGCTCCGCCGTCGCCCAGACGTCAGACAGCGTCCATAACCCCGCGCCGGTCACCCCCGTCCCGGCCTCAGCCGCGCCGGCCATTCCAGCGCCGGCCGCGCCCGCCGACCACAACCGGCCCTCCGACGACTACACCCGTTCCGAAGAAGACTACGCCCGTTCCGCCCGCGAATACGCCCGCGCCGCCGAAGAATACGCCCGGATTGCCCGCGCCCAGGCAGAACGCGTCGCCGTCATGACCGAGCGCCAAACCGAAATGGTCCGGCGCCAGGTCGAGCTCGCCCAGCGCGAGGCCCAACGCGACGTCGCTATGGCCGAACGCCAGGTCGACATCGCCAAGCTCCAGGCCCGCATCCGCGTTCGCCAGGCCGAAGTCCAGGCGCGCATGAAGGAAATGACCGACGAAATGCTCAAAGACCACCTCATCGAAAAAGGCAAAGAAGTCCACATCGAATTCCGCGACGACCACCTCTACATCAACGGCAAGGAACAACCGAAGGCCGTTTACGACAAATACAAACAATACCAGCAAAATAACGAATCCATCCACTTAAACCTGGGTGACGGTATAGCCATCTAAGTTGTTATTTGATTTAGTTTTCTCATGTCTGTAACGGGCGCGGTTTCTACTGCGCCTTATTTTTTGCCCGCAGCTCCGCGCCCTTCCGGGGCGTCTTTCAAATCAGACACTTTTTTCGTAAATTTGGGGACGATCGACAAAACTTTTCTATGCTCTCAGCCACCTATATAACTGACGACAAGGGCAAAAAAATCTCTGCCGTACTGCCCATCAAGCAGTACCAGCAAATCCTCGAAGAACTCGAAGAGCTGGAAGATATACGCGCCTACGACAAGGTGAAAGCCAAAAAAGAGAAGCCTATACCCCTTCGCGATGCCATCCAGCAAAGACGTAAAAAGTAAGCAAGCAGGAGGTTACACGGTTCTGATCCTGCCCTCCGCCCAAAAACAACTCTCCAAGCTACCTAACAGTACAGCTACCCGCATTGAGGACAAAATGCTCGAACTGGAAAACGATCCCAGGCCGCCAGGGTGTAAAAAACTAAAAGGGCGCGATGCTTGGCGTATACGGATCGGCGACTATCGTGTTATCTATGAAATACAAGATGCCAAGCTTATCGTCACTGTTGTCACCATTGGTGATAGAAAAAATGTCTATGAATAAGTACTTTGGCGAATAAAGCATCCGATTCCATCGAACACTTAATCTTCACGAAGGGCATACGCATCCGAGCATTGGATTTTCATCCTGAGCTCGACGTGATGACAATATATTTGAATACCAAAGCGGTTTTGACTCGTTCGATTTCCTTTTACAAACTTCTTCGCGGATCAGATCTATTCCAATTGATGCAGTATGAGATTATCGGAGAGGGGTTAGGTATTCACTGGGCACTATTAGATGAGGACCTTAGTCTAAAGGGCTTTTTGCAGGACGAGTTAAGAAAGGTTATCAAAGGCAATGAAGAATTGGAAAAATAAAAAGTTGCTCTTGTTTGTTTAGGTAAAAATCCAATGCGGCACCTCTTCGTTTTCAAATTATGAACTAGGTGGAGCTGGCATTTGTGGCGTTTCAACCTTAGAAAATTCCCAACTTCAACAATGACTTCTGACATCGGCATTGACAATGATAGACATGGACAACCTACCTTGTCACCATTAGTCAATCATTATAATTCATCCCCAATCATTCCATTCAGAATTGTCGCCTTCTCTCCATAATCCCTTGCCGATCCTTAGGTCAATAGCTGGAAGAAGCATTTTATCAATGCCGAGCATGGTACCCAGTGGCACTACCCGCATATCCTTTTTATCACGCTCAGGGCCTGGGCCGGCAAACATTTCCCACTCATTTTCTTCCCATCGCATCACCTCCGTAATAGCCTCACCTAATAGTGCGTTAATATTAGTAACGACAGTTGAATTTTCAGGAACATTATAGTCCCATTTACGATCCAACCATTGCCAAATTGGATTTAAATTAACATCCCATTTTGGCGACGTATCTGGTACATCTAGAGTATAATGATGGAAATCTGGAATAATCTGCAATGACTTTATGTCATTTGTCTCATAATAGTCAATTACACCTAAAGCATCAATTTGCTCCATGAGGGGTCAACAGTTGAAAGAGAGAATGCTCCTAGTTCCTTAACTTTTATCTCATCGAGATCTAGATCTTTTCTTTCATTTAGCTCCTTGACAATCTCATTAAAAATAACTATCAACTCATCTTTTAGATAAATTACTCCCCCAGCAAAGACCAATTCAAATCCGAGCAATTCGGTTAATCCTATCGTATAGGCAAATCTGGGTTGTATTCCACTACCGACAATGGTTATGTGGAAACCATATCGTTCAATGTTGGATTGAATCAATTTCTTGAAAAGAGGTCTTTCGTTATGATCCATGATGTATTTCTGCATGACATTGTGGGCAAACGGCAGCGCCATTGATAGTCGGCAGCCCCGAGTGTTGCCTACATTGAGAGACGATCCAAAAACCGCCTTAGTGATGTCATAAATTGACTACCCCACCCTTCCTGAAAGGCAAAATTCTTGTTCCTTAACCAACAAGTGAACAACTATTATTTGATGATTTTTAATGCAAAATAGTCAAATCAAAAGAATTCGGCGGGCAAGTTAACGTCGAATAAATCTCGTTAAATCAATTTTTGTTCCTGGTGGCAAGTCCTTTATTTGATTATAAATTTGAACCTGGAATTCCCAATAAACCTCCACATCAATGATCTCTAAATTATCCAGCTCATCAGGCCCATTGAGAAAAAGTGGCTTTTTGAATCCAAGACAATTATTGAATGCTAGAGTCGTTTGTCCTAGAAAACTCATCACCTCTCGAAACTTCGCCGCCTCTAAAAGATCATCATCTTTATTCAACAACATCACATTGTGAAATGTTTTTAATTCATTTGATGCCTCGAACACTTCGACGGTTGCAGGGTCAAATACCACTATGATATTTATTCGTTGATAGTCTATCGCAAACAATCTTCCCATCCAATCAGAAGCAAAAGGCCAAATCCTCCCCTTATATTCGCTAAAATGTCGTTCTATTATCTCTTTCCAATAGATTGCCAGTTTTTCATTGTATACCCGGTATACTCCATCATTAAAGCTATTGCCACCACACTCGTCAAACAATGAATTAAGCTCAATTGGCATTTCCTTTAAACTCGAAGGAAAAAACCCCTCCAACCGCTCAACCTTATTACCTTTAATGAATTTTTCGTACATATAAACTAACTACTTTTAAACGCTGGTATGAATGTGACCTTATTAACCTTAGTTCCATCCTGTACACTTTTGATTTGGTTCTGAATTTGAGGACCAAAGCTTCTATTGACGCTTTTATCTAACCCTTTCAAATTCGACTTACTGTTATCCCCTCCTAATTGAAGATCTTTTACGTGATCAACATCTTCTCCTTTAGAGACCTCGCCGCCGGCCTTAATAAATTCTCTCCTTAGATTCGATGGCCGTTCTACTGGGGTTTTTGTAACAACAGTAGTAGGGTCATCAGTTAAAGATTTCGCTTTAGCCTCTGCGGCTGCGTTTTGGTCTCCAGTCCAATTAGTTTTCCCGTAAACTGTCAAATTTACTCCCTCCGTTGAGGTAGCCGCTTCGCCCGAAGTAGCAGAAGAAGCCAAATTTTCCATTACTGGTCTACTCACAGCCAAGGCATCCGGCGCCACAGACTCTGCAAACGCCTGAGGTGCTGGACTAAGTGGAACTCCTGTCAAAAATGTCAAACCAGTTAACGTTGCTGCTTCTGGCCCAAAGAATCCGCCCGTCATAATCGTCGCCGCTAAAGGCGTCCCAGCAGCACTTCCCTCCGCCATTCCCTGCGCGTCTCCGGCAGCAATTTGTTTAAACTTATCATCTGTAATTGATGAATTGGTAAGAGAAGCAACTGCAGTAGCATTGGTTATTGTCGTGAGGCTTGGAGCTGGCAAAAACTCTAACCCTTCAAGATCGATCCCACTAGTTGCTCGATCTTCAGCGTAATCATAGGTGCTATTATATTCATACTTTGAAGCCAGCGGATCGATCTGTAAAAACCGGCCAATTTGTGGATCTTGATTCCTATATTTAAATTGGTACCAGTTCAATCCAAGATCATCATCCAAAAGCTGCTTAACAAACAGATATTTATTCTGCGGATCTCCGAAGTTTAATGAGTGATCCGAGATCCCGCTCATTGTCAGTCCAAACGGATAGTAATGCTCCTCCTCCGTCACCGGCCCCCGCCTATACTGCACATTAAGATTATCAAAGAACACATCCTGAGCACTCTCATTGCTCACATATATGTAAATATAACCATTTTTGGATACCACCGGTATGCTCGCCTGCAAGGCTTGTTTTGACATCGTCCCTGTGATCGAAGGCACCTGAACTACCCCTCCGGATACAAAGTTCATCTGGTCGTCGAACAACACCCAGTTAAGGAACGCCTTTGGCTGGGCAGCATTGTAATCCGGCGCTTGGTCTGTATTAAAGAAACTTGCCAGCGCTGGAACCAATGCTGCCGACACAGGGGAAGCTGCCGCGATCAATCGTTCACCTCCCTGGGCCACTACGTCGCTGGTCAATGAAGATAACAGATCGTTCGCCAGCGGCGTCTCCCCGGATGGCGGCGGCTGGGTCGCCCCCTGGTACCAGCCGTACACGGTAGCCCCTATCGTATCCTGCGCCATTACTTTCAGCACGATCGCCGGACCTACGCGATTCTGACCGGTACTGCCGTTCACCCGGCTGACGTAATGATTGCTGGTGTCCCCACCGGACGTCGGCTCGAAACCTGACGGCGTCGGATACTGGGTTGTGTTGACATTATTGAACAGCGCATCCTCGATCGACGCGCGAGCAGTTTCCATCGTCGCCGCATAGATCGTCGTATCCTGCTCTTCCGTCAGCACCATCCGGGTATCCCCCAGATGGTCCTTCAGGAAATAGTCGTATACCAACCCCGAAAACAACGTCCCCGATACCTGGTTGATCTTATTTACATACCGGATACGGCCTTCCTCATGGCTCAGGAACTGGAGTGTATCGCTATGATAGACGAAGGCCCCAATATAAATCGTCGTATCCTGTGCTCCACCCCTCGTCGAATCAGTTACAATCTTAAACTGCTTTACGCCCCCGGCGTCAAAAACATAGTTGATATTGCCTTTACCAGTGATGTGGATATATTCAGGCAGGTTCAGGTAGTTGTACCGGATACTATCGATCTTCTTATTCTTATCGAACCGCAAATTCCCATTTGAATCATAGCTGTAATCTGCTCCTATAGTGTTCCCATCCTGGAAGTCGCCCAGATGATACGTGGAGTCTACGGGAGCTGCGTCGGTGACGGACTGAAGCTGGTTGGAGCCTAAGTTGTACGCATAGCTCAACTGATCGATCGCACCCGAGCTAGTGACCATCAGCCCGTTTTGATTCATTGTCAATATGTTGCCATTGGCATCATAGCTAATCTGGGGGACACTGAAGTCGACCTTCGGGTTGGCCGCATAGGTATTGCCACCATCGTTGCTCTCCTGGTAGGGGGCCCCCACCAGCCTGTTAATATTGTCATACAGATAGCCATATGCACTGGGGGTGCTGTTCCCAATGCTTTTCCACTTGATCCCGGCGATATTGCCGTTGTATTGGGGAGTGCCGAACCCATAGTCATAATTCAGCTCCATCCCGAAATAGTGGCTGCTACTACCCTTGATATAGCCTTTGTTCATGCCGGTCAGCCAACCCCGGATGTTATAGGTGTAGTTTAGCGACTCCATATTGTTACCAAGGGTCTTTGTCACAAGCTGGCCGATTGCATCATAGGTCAGCGAATCAATAGTCCGGGTTACCCCATTGTCGTTCAGCTGTTTGGTTGTCTTTAGCACCCGGCCCATATGATCGTAGACCGAGGCGCTCAATACCGTCATCCGGGGATTCAACATGCTAAAGGCATTGTTGTGCCGTTCATAGGCGGAGAGCATTCTCCCGGTAAAATCGTACATCGTCGTAGCGGTATCGAGGCTGCCCGAGACATTGCCGGCTATGGCCTGGATAATGCGTCCTTTTTCATCATAATAATTGACAGTCGTCAACCAGGTGGTCGTGGGGGCTTCCAGGACGCGGACCATCGTCGTCGTGACCAAACCGGTGGTCATGCTGCTTTGGACAACGGGGTCGGGATATGCGTTGGTATAGGAGGTCAATTTGGAAACATCCAAGCTGGTAAATGCAGGCAGGCCGGACACCGTGTAACTGTCATAATAAGTCTGGGTATTCAGCGTAAAGCTCTCGGGGTAGTTCTGATCTCCGTTCTCATTGGCCTGCATCTGGTCCAGGGTATAGGTGGACGGCGCGGAATAGATCCCCGTCTGGACAGCACGGTCAAGGGTATCGTATTTAGTAGTTTCCCACTGGTTCTGGCCTCTCAGGTTGCCATCCTGGGTCAATACAGGGAGGTCCTTTAGGTTATAGACCATGTAGACCGGCGCCGCGTCAGGCACTTTTTTGAGGATCAAGCGTTTCCGACCGTCATAAGCATATTGGAAACAGAGGTTTTGGACCGGGGTCGGGTTCCAACCGTTAGAAGACAGCGTTGCCACTGCTTTTGGAGGGATGACACACCGGAGGTTGTCGAAGTCATCATACGCATAATAGGTGCAGAGCCAGCCGTCGTGCGCCATCGAAGGTGAAGCGGCCTCCTGGACTTTTTTGAGCACGACGTGTCCGTCCATATCCTTGTATTCCCGGACCGCGTGCCCGTTTTCATCAATGGTTTGGGTGACCATCAGGGTTCCGGCCGCATAGATTGCGGTGGTTGTTGGATAATCTGTCTCTCCATAAGTGACCTCCCAGATCCGGACGGAATCGGCAGCCGTGTTGGTGAGGTAGGCGGTGCTGTTGCCCCGGTTGCTCCCAGTCCATGAGTTACCGGGAGGCGTCACTTTTGTCGGGCGATCCAATGGAGAGGCCTCATAAGTGTCGTTGCTATAGAAATAGTTCTCGGTATGATTATAGAAGTTATTGTAAAAAGAAGGCTGAACGGAGTCGGCGTTGGTCCTGAATGTACCCGTGGACAACCCATCGGTATACGGCAGGTATTGCTGGGATACTCGGCCAAAAGGATCGTAGAAAGTCGTGCTGACCAGGTCCGCTTGGGCGGGGTTACCTTGCCTGTTAACCACTTGAATGCTCCTGCCAAGACCGTCAAAGTATTCGGTCGACTGGTGGACATCGTAGGGACTCGTCAACCCATCGGCAGTCACCGTATCGGTTACCCCGGATTTGGTGATCGTCCGGGTAATGATATAATTCAGGCTGTCGCCTGTCAGGGTGGCGGAATAGGCGGGCATGGCCAAAAAAGCCGCAGTACCTGCAACCAGGGTATCTGTCCCGGGGCCATTGCTGGCAGGGGCGGGCAGAAGAGCCAGCACTTTGCTCTTAACCGTGACGCCGTTGCTGGTAACGAGCAAGGTAAAGTACGTGGAATCATACAAAGGACCAGGATCTAAGCTCAGGCCGGTCGCACCGCTTAGGGACACCCAGACGCCGGAGGTGGACGCGGAAGAGTCCTTCCATTGATAGGTATAGGTACCATTTCCCCCGCTGGCTGCGGTTCCCATAAGGTCGCCGGGATCGATCCCATACCCCATGGTGGTACCGCCGGCGGATGTGATCGTACCTGGCAGGAGCTGGGGAAATACGATTATGGCTACGGTAGGTGAATAGACCGTCGCGCCTACACTCGTGGAAGCAAGGTCGTAGTAGGTCGTTGCAGTCAGGGCGCCCGGTGCAAAGGTAAGGCCGGTTGCACCGCTGACAGGCACCCACGCCCCCCCGGTGGACGCCGAAGAATCCCGCCACTGATAAGTATAGGTACCGTTACCACCAGTGGCTGCTGTGGCCGTCAATGTACCGGGAACCGTGTTATAGTTGATGACCTGGGTGGACGGTGTTACGGACCCACTGACCAGTTGTAGGTAGACCACTACCGTATCCGTTGCGCTAACTAAACTGGCCCCGTTACTGTAGTAGATGATCTCATAATAGTGCGTGCCGGCTGCAGCGAACGGCCCCGGATGCCCTATCAATCCTGTATCCGCGCTCATACCTACCCAAAGAGTCCGCCCAGCTCGAACATAACTGGAATCCCATTGATAGCTAAATACGCCAGTTCCCCCTGACGGAGCGGTCGAGGTAATCGTAACAGGGGTATTGGTAAAAACTAGTTGATGAACCGGGCTCACAATTCCACCTACGATGGGTGGGTCAACCGTGACAACAACCGGCGCCGAGGTATCGCTAACCCCATTACTGGTAACCACGGCTTTTGCCCATGTTTTGGCCGTCAAATCCAGAAGGGAGACGATGGAAGTCCCGTTATGCAAAATATTACCTACCAAGGTCCAGTTTATCGAATCAGTAGACGTATACCATTGATAAGTATAACTCCCATTTCCCCCCTTGGCAGCCTGCATAGTGAAAGTACATCCCAGATTATAGCCAATGTCCTGGGAAATAGGGCTGATCGTCCCCATAACCAACAGGGAATATACATTGATGACGAACTTCACAGAGGTATCACTAACCCCATTGCTTCCTGTCACGAGTTTGAAATAAGTGGTATCCACCAACGCCCCTGCCGTATAGCTTGAACTGCTAGCCCCACTGATGGGCGTCCACGCCCCTGCCGTTAATGCAGACGAGTCGAGCCATTGATACGTATAGAATCCATTGCCCCCCGTAGGTGCCGTGGAGGACAATGTGCCAGGGACAGTATTGTAATTGATCGATTGGCTGGCGGGACTGACCGTACCGGGCACCAGGGAAGGGTATACATTGACAGCGGCATAATTCCCGATCCCAACGACGGTGTTGCTGGTCACCTGGTAGTGGTAATACATCGTACTGGTAAGATTTCCAGGGGCAAACGAACTGCTTGTCGCTCCAGAAATTGCCGTCCATGTACCCGTTGTATCAGTGGACCGATACCACTGATATGAATAACTGCCATTGCCACCGCTCACACCTGTTGCTTTCAGTGAAGCCGCCGCCGAATCAAAGTTGATCGATTGCGTGCTTGGGCTTGCACTACCCGCCACCAGTGGGGGAAGGACATTCACAGAAACAGCAGCGGATGTAACAGTATCCCCGTTGCTGACCGTCACCACGTTGTAGTAAGTGGTAGCCGTTAAGGTTCCCGAGCTGTAGGATGCCCCTGTTGCCCCGGATACGGCTGTCCAGGTGTTACCGTCAGGTGAGCTGTACCATTGGTAGGCATAGCTGCCACTGCCTCCTGACGGGGAAATTGTCAAAGTCGCAGGGGCACTATTGTAATTGACGGTCTGACCCGACGGATTGATCGTTCCCGATACCAGTGGTGGATATACCGTTACAGTGGCGTAATTCGATGTATACCCCGCAAAAAAGCAAATGGTCTGTCGCTGATAATAGGTCGTAGCCGTCAGCGCCGGGGGTTGGTAGTTCTGCCCCGTAGCCCCGGAAATAGCGGTATAGGTTGTATTGTCCGGTGAAGAATACCATTGATAGGTATAGCTGGAGCAGCTTCCCCCCGTAGACGCCGATGCATTGATCTGTGCCGGTTCCGTATTATAATTGATACTCTGTGTCGTGTTGGAGATGGACCCGGGCACCAAGGCGGGCGCCGAATTGACCGAAACAACCAGGCTTCCCAGCGTCGTGGATCCGTTCAAGGCTGATATGGTGGAGCTGGAGCACGAGGTCTGATTAAAATAGACCGTACAGCTCGTCGTAGTATAGCTCTGGATGGTCCCACAGCTACAGGTCCAGCTGGTAGCGGAACCGGAGGTCAGCGTATAGGTCCAGGTATCTCCCTGGGTCACCGGATTTTGCCCGGTAATGGGTCCTGAGTGCAACGGTCGTGTCCCAGCCTGCAACCGCGACGAAAAGAGAACGGCGCACGCGACAAAAAGAACGAGTGTAAGCTTAGTTGGCATAGTGGTAGAAGAAGGTCTTTACGATATTACCGTCCTGGTCTTTGATGTTGACAAGTCGGCCGAGATTATCATAAGTGTAATAAGTAGTCCGGCCGGCCGCGTCCGTTTTGGAGGTGATGCCGATCAAGGGATCGTAGGTCACTGTCGTGACCAAGGCTTTTGTCCCGGCTAGCCCGGTCCGGACCTTATTAAGCTCCGTCCTCAAGGTCTGGTCATTCGAAGGGTTATCCAATACAGATTGATTGACAAAACTTGCTATCGTTGCCGGGTCAGAGCCCGCCACTTCGGCCACAACGAGCTGGTGTCTATATCCCCATAAATAACTATAAGCCAGATCATTGACTTTCGACTGGGAGGACATCCGGTTGGTGTTGTCGTAAGTAACAGATACCTCATTATGATAATTAGAGTCAATGTTTGCCAGAAAACCCGTCTTAAGCATCGGCGCGGTCAATTCTGTTTCCTGTATCCCCGTCCGTTTCGCCACAGTATCGCCCGCGGTATTGACAGCAAGCGTATAATTGTCCCTACTGGCCGAGACCAGGTAGTCATTCCCATCGCTTTTCTGCACGCTGATGTATTTCTCAATCACTGGGCTGACGACATGATTGGCCTGCATCCAATAGACCCCCTTATGCCATGCCACGGCATCTGCCCATTCTGCCGAGTCAAGACTGAACAGATAATTTTGCCAAAGTGTATTTCGTGCTGTGAAAGCATTTTGGGAGTTGGTCGCGTAGTTCCCCTCGCAGTTATACGAATTGACAGTATTTGTAAAATTGGTTTCATTGTTCACATACGGCTGATATGGCTGAAGGGCGGCCACCAGGTTGTCGTAACAATTGTTATACATGGAATCTGCATACCATGCACCCAAATTGAAAAGAGAATCTACAGTATGCGGCGCGTTAATACCTGTTATCGGGTAATCAAGGGGATATTTGAGCTGGGTTGTCACTTGCTCGCCCTTACTATTGTGCGTAATAAGACGGGTAGGGAAAATGTGGTTTGGGTTGTCGTAATAATAATCCGTTTCGTTCGTCACGGGGTTCGCTCCACTGCTATCCCAGGCAATGTCCACAGTTGACTGGACATATTTGTACCCCGACTGCATCACGTTGTGCGTGGCGGAATACACGTTCTGCACGCCGACGACCGGCTGGGTTTGATCCGGGGTGGCGACCACGTTGGAGCAGGTATAACAGCTGCTTGCCGGAAATACCTGGTCGGTGACGGTAGACGTGATTGTCTGAAAGTCGATGACATCCTTTATTCCATAATTGGTCATCGTTTGATGAAGCGGTACATATTGTACACCGTAGGGTCCGTACGTATACTTATAGTCCGTCTTTTGGGTCAGGAAAACATCGGGATCGACCGGTGTAAAGCTCCCATAGCTATAATCAGTCTTCCCATTGCTGCCGCCGCTGATATCGGTTTCTTCGACATTACCATACCAGAATTGGTTGTTGATCAGATCGCTTACCGACGGGTTGAGGCTGCCCTGTAACGTGGTTATGGACACGCTATAGACGGTCCCGGTGGGGCAGTTACCCGTCCCATTGGCATAGCAACCGGAGGCATCCTGGTTTACCGAACTGACATGAGCTCCAATGTTATACAAACTGGTTCCATTGTTGTATGTGTAGTATTTCGTCAAAACAGGGGCTGGATGACTATTATCATACGAATCGATTTCCTTGACCCTGATACCGGGCGCCAAAGCAAGGGTATTGGTCACCGTATAGGAGTTATAGTTGATGCCGACCCCCCAACCGTTCAGGGAATCACAGGTGACAACATAGGTATAAGCCCCCGGTGGAAGGGGAACGCTGTCAACACCGGGGAGGACGGGCGGCCGGGGATTTGACGCATAAACCAGGGCATTGCTGGCGTTATAAATAGTCAGAAATGGGTCGGTTTGCGGATATCCATTGTCGACCGACGTATAGTTGATGTGCACCATCTGACCTTCGTTCAGGCTAAAGCTTCCGGATAACGATCTTGTTCCATGATTATCGGGCAGGTTGCTGTTGTCATACCAATCAACGGTAAGTTTGGAAGTTTCAGCGGTATAGGAAGGCCCTACCTGATAGTTGCCGGTTGTATTCTGTTCATAGATCAAGGTATCGTATCCGCCTGTAGGATAGGTAATCTTTGACAACGTATTGTGGACGCAGTAGTTGAAGTTGGGGGCACGGTTGGCGCCGGTGTACCCCTGGTTGGTGACCCAGGAGGCGTCGGCATTCGCAAACAACGTCTCGTTCTGAGCGCCGTTGTAATACCCCCAATAGTCTACCGAATGCGTGTTCCAACCAGGTATGGTAGATATATTAGTATCCGGGCTCTGGTATTGAAACGTATACCGCTGCATGATGGTATCATCTCCACTGTCGGTCAAGGGAAGTGTCTCATCCACTTCCGTAAGCCCAAGCTTCCCGGCAAAGTATTGATGTTGCAGGGTAAAATTTCTCTCCAATACACTACCTGTTCCCCAAACACTGACTGATCCAAGCGGATACATGGTGCTATCCGTAATCCAGACATCTGTCCGGGGTGTACCGGCAGGTGAAAAATCAACCTCCGCGTTCTTCGACACAATGGAGCTTAATGACAGCGACAATATTGAGTCTCCCGAAGCGGCCGACTCTTGGTAATTCTGCGAAGGAATGGGGCTTACATTCTGGTTCAGGGTAAGGGTAAGCGTCTCCGAATACACCGGGGGCTGGTGAAACGCATAGGTCGTATAGTTGTATTGAATGGTATCGCTTAGGTCCGCGCTGACGATCATCGACAGGAACCAGGCGGAATTATGGTCGGGTACATATTCCCCGAATTGCGAGGTCTGTTTGTGGTGGCTTCGCTCGGCGTCTTCAAAATAATACTTATCGCCCTTTTCATTGGTGATGATAAACCCATTGTCATAGCCAAGGGAAGTGATCTGGATCTGTTGATGGGGAAACATATACGCTTTCCCTTGCATCAAAATGAACTTCCCGCTTAGTCCCGGTGCATTAAAAATATAGAGATCCGGTTCCCCATCCGCCTCTCCCAGGCCCATGGTCTGCAAAAAGTCCTGCTTATTGGACAGGTAGTTCATATTGACATAGTTGTCATAGTCATTGCCCACTACGTGCACATCCATATGGTCCACGCGACTCTTTACATGCCGCATCACCACACCACCGCCTTGTACATTCCATCCCAGCCCCACGGAGCTGGCTGTTTCCGAGGGTTTGAACCCGTTGTAGTTGTAACTAAGCGAAATGGGAATATCCAGGTTCGGCGTTTTGAGCTCATAGATGGGTATGCTCACCTGGGGTAGCCCGCTATACAACGTCACCGGCAGAAGCGTATACTTCACCATGGCCTCCGCTTCGGGGGACTGGGGTAGGATGTCCGTTTGGAATTGGGCACTGGACAACGGGCCGCTCGACCCGGAATAGGCCGAGCTTTTAAAAGGAAAGCCCGGGTACAAACTCGTTCCCAGCGACAAGCTTTGCGCATCCACCGTGCCATCCAGAAAAAAAGCACCGACAAACGCCGTGAGCAGCAGGTAAGCCTTCAACATATAATTCAACGATTCTTTTAAAAATTATACCCCACCCGGAAACGGATCATCTGCCCCTGGGGGATCTCTTGCGCGTACAAAGCATCGAACAGCAACTGCACGTTCCCTTGAACTTTGGAGGACACCCTGTACTTCTTTTCGATACCCAGGAGTGCGCTGGGTTGCCAAGCGCTCCGGTCCCTCAAATCAGCGATCCCCGAAAACGCCGTCATATAATTCAGTTCGTACCCCCCTGTCACATACCAGGTCTTCCACAGCTTCCAGTCAATATAGCCGCGCAAGCCAAGCCCCTGGTTCGAAAAAGCGATGTTGCTCCAGCCGGTACCCAGCCCTACATTATAGGAAAGACCAACGCCCAAGCTACCGTTGTCGCTCAACTTATAGCCAAGGGAAAGCCCGAGGTCTCCGGTAGCGGGAAAATCATAGGAAGACCGGCCAAATTGAATATTGGCGCCATATTCAAGCCGTTGCAGGAACGTCTTTGTTTTTTGGGTGTTGGGTTTGAAATTCGGCATATCCAGGTCCTGGCCACCAGCTCCATATTTACTCAGGCCGTTCTGCATCGAGGCTACCTGGCTTTGGGCCGCCTGGAGTTGCCCCTGAACGGCCTGCCCGTTGCCACCGACCTGTTGTTGTAGCAATTGCTGAACCTGGTTCTGTGTCTGCAACCCCTGGAGTGAGCCCCCATCCCAGGCGGGAAACCGGAAAAGCGCGGCCAGCAGGGAATTTTTAGCAAGAAACGCCTGATAAGCCGGTACCCGCGAAAGCAGCGTCACCACCTCCCGCTCCATCTTGGTTGGCTCGTCGAGCATAGTCTTGTACTGCTCCACTTGTTGACGGTAGTAATACGCCGTCTGTTTGAAGTTCGCAAACGCCTGGGTGACACCCGGTGGAAGTTGGGTATATTGACTGATCAGTTGCGCAAGTTCTTGTTTGCGCTGGGTAATATACTGCTGGATGAGGGTGGATTCGTCCAGGCGTGACTGGAGTTGCCCAACCGATGCTCCGGTTTGGGCAAGGGCTCCTGGCGAAAGGCCACCTGGCTGCGTTTGCAAGAACCGTAGCGTCGTGGATAGTGTATCCAGCCCGGGAACGTAAGTCGATGCAGCCCTGGTGACAGGCTGTTGCATATTCGCCTCCAGTTGTTGATACTGACCAGCCGGCAGACGTGTATCAACACTGGGATCAACCGTACGCAGCTTACCAAGCAGCTTCGCTTCGAAGCGCTCCATCCGGTTCAAATACTGCGTCGTCTTTTTGGAAAGGGTGGTGTTCAACCGCTGTGCTTTGCTGTCAACCTGGTCGAGATAACCTACAGGAACGGAGACCTGGCGGATGCTGTCCCCTGCCAATGACGCCAAGGCAGGCGTATGACACAAGAGGACAAGGTATATCAAGAGCAAAGCAGAGCCGGTCCGCATGAAGCAGTTTCATTTTGGGTTCAGGGAAAAAAAAGGAGGGTACGCTAGATAATTTGGACTTCGTAAATCTAAAATAAAAAAATCCGGACTACCAAATAAATAGTCCGGATTTCAAAATTAATTTTCAGTTTACTTAATTGCGTTGACCCCGTTATTCAGGGTGCACTTGTTGGCCCATGGGTGCACTTGTGAACTACAACTTGCCCGGCAAATTCAAATTGTATTTTTTTGCCCTATGAAAAAACTACTCCTCCTTCCGACCCTGTGTGTACTCATTATGTCCAGCCAGACCAGGTGTGTCAAGCAGAACACCCTACACACCACCGACACCGTCACCGTCCACGACACGGCCACAAGAACCCTGATCGTGCAGCCGGGACCGGATGACGGCCAGGACGTCTCCGTTTTTAACGCGCCGCCCGGCATCAACACCAATCAAAAACAAGACCCGGACTTTTTGGCCGGCTCATGGACCGACTATGCCCAGGGATGGGGGCAAGGCAACACGCGCTCCTATATCGAGTTTGTTGCCTTGGACGGCCTGCCGGACAGCGCAGTGATCAAGTCGGCCAGGTTATACCTTTATGGTTTTGACGTCAATAAGGCGTCGGCGATCGTCCAGGGCAATTCCGACTATCCCGGATCGCCTTACGGGAACCTGGGTAATGCCTGTTGGCTAAAAAGGGTCCTTGGCAACTGGAATCTGGATTCCATCACATGGAATAACATGCCGCCCACCACGGATATTGACGAGGCCATGATCCCGGCCTCCACCTCCCAATGGAACAACAATGACACGGTCGACGTCACAAAACTGGTGCAGGATATCGTCAACAGCGGACAGAATTATGGGTTCTGTATGCAATTGCAAACGGAGCAAATTTACCGGGACCTCGCTTTTGCAGGCAGCCGCAATGCGGATTCCACGCGCCGGCCAAAACTGGAAGTCACCTGGTCGATCCATTAGTCACGCCTTCATCTTTTCAAGGAATTCGGTTTTCCTACGCTGTGACACCTCCAGTTTGGTGTCATTCTTCAAAATGACATATCCGCCCTTGCCTTTTACATAACTCCTGATCTGGCGCATATTGACGATGGTGTTGTGGTGGATACGGACAAAGCACCCGGCACACAGCAGCTCCTCGTAGTAACCCATGTTCCGTGTGGCCGTGTGTTTTGATCCATCGGTGAGATGAAAAATGGTATAAGACCCTTGGGCAAGACACCAGACGATCGTTTCCGGATCAATGAAATCGCAGCCCTGTGAAGTGGGAATACTGATCATTTCGGCGGGCTGCCCTGACAAGTCCTGGCGCCCGTTCAGGCGTTGCCGTACGCGGTCGACCGATTCCTCCAGATCCTTGATCCCAATGGGTTTGAGGAGGTAGTCGATGGCAGAATACCGGAAGGCTTCGAGGGCATAACTATTGTAGGCCGTGATGCAAATAAGCTCGAAAGCGCGTTTTTGCAGCCGCTTGAGCACGTCAAAGCCCAAACCGTCGCCTATACGGATATCCAGAAAGACGAGCTGCGGCTCCTGATCTTCGATGAGCCGGATCGCCTCTTCCACATGTCCCGCAACACCGGTGACTTCGACATCGGGCGCCGTTTTCCGGAGCAATTCGCGGAGGACATACGTGCTTTTTTCTTCGTCTTCGATGATGACGGTATTAATGGCCATGGTCAATCGGTATTGATGGGGAATGACAGGTTCACAATGGTTCCGGAGCCGGAAAGGCCAGCCGAATTTTTGTCCAATATATCTAAAATAATCTGTTGTTTATGGATGGCGTTTAGGGTCTGGATGCGTCGGCCGGTAATGCCTGAACCCTGGGAAATATGGCCTTCGTTTCGCTGCCGGGCCCTGCTGGAATCGATGCCCCCGCCGTTGTCCTCGATGGTGCAATGCAAGTATCCGGGGGAGAGATGAAAGGCTACAGACAATTCCCCCGTACGATCTTTTAGCGGGGCGATGCCGTGCTGAACGGCATTCTCGACAAAGGGCTGGATGATCATGGGCGGAATGGAGAGCCCCTCTGCTACGGACGGATCGGGCGGGACAAGCCGGTAGTTCATCCGGGGGCCCAGCCGGAGTTGCTCCAGTTCAAGATAAAGGTGGAGCATTTTGATCTCTTCGTATAAGGGGATGACCGCCGAACTGCTGTGATCCAGGGTCAGGCGGATGAGGTTCGAGAATTTATGAAGATAGTCGTTCGCATTCATCACGTCCGCTCTGAGGACGTGGTATTGGATAGACGTCAGGCAATTGAAAATAAAATGCGGATTCATCTGGGCTCGGAGCGCCGACAATTCCAGGTCATGGATTTTTTCTTTTTTTCGCTGGCGCCGGCGGAAGTAGAGAAGGATTCCGGCGCCTATAAGCAGGACGATAACGGGATAAGCCATCAAAAGAAAAACAGGCGACCAATAAAAAGGATAAGGATGAACGATCGGGATCGTTATGGGATGGCTTCTGCTTCCCCAGCGATCAATGGATCTCAACTCCAGGACGAAGCGGCCGAAAGGCAGGGCAGGAAATTCGATGGTATTACCGGCTAGCCGGAACCAGTTGCTGTCTGCCCCTTTAAGCCGGTATTCATAGCCAACATGGAAACCGCTGCGGTAAGAAATACAGGCCATTTCGATCAGCAGCTTCCCTGAGGAATAATTGATCACGGGAATGTCGGATACATTGACCGGCTGCCCTCCCTCTATGATGCGGGTAATGACGATACCCGGCGGAGCGGCGGAGCCACCGGTATAGGTTTTCGGGAAAAAGCAGACGCCTCTTGACGTAGCGGTCCATACGTACCCGCCGGCAATGGCCGTTCGGTTGATGTCATCCGTCAGGAGGCCATCCTCATTGGTGATGTTGGAAATGTCATAGTGAATGGTGGTGTCCTGCCAGCGATAGTCGATACGGGAAATACCTTTGTCGGTGGCCACCCAGGCGGTATTGTCCTCAAAGCTGACCTGTTTGCAGAGATCGCTCGCCAGATCCTGCGCCTTTGTAATGCGGCGAACGGCGCCGGCTTTCCAGATGACAAGCCCGTCTTCCGTGGAGACCCAAAGGGCCGTGTCGGGAGCGATATCGATATGGTTGATGACGCCCGATAATGCCGGGATGGGTTGGGTAATGTGACCATTGTTCCAGGCGTATACGCCTTTGAGCCCGCCCCAAAAAACAGCATTACCCAGCCCTGCGACACAAGTGACGCGGTCGGGCCCGATCCAGTTGAGCTGCCGTCCGGTATCGTCGAAAAAGTAGAGCCCCGCCGAACAACCCGCAACGATGGTATGATCGGGCCTGACAAAGGTTTCTTTATAGGCTTCGGCGCTCAGGACGGTGTGGGTATCGTCCGGGGACAAGCGGTGGAGCCCCATATCAGCGGCAACAAGCAGGCTTTGGTGCAGGTAGGGCCTGACATCCATAATGCGGTTGTTCTCATTGCCTGCCGACCAGTGTGGGAATAGTCGCCAGTGCCCGGAATTCCTGTCGATCAACATGATGTTGCCATCGTCGAATCCAGCCACGAGTCGCCGGCTGTCCAAAATGTGCAGGCTCCGGACATTGGCACCCCTAAGGTCCGGCGGGCCGGGAAGCGTGCTAAAGCAAAGATTGGGCAGATAAAAAATCCCGTCGCTCAACGTGGTGACCCAATAGCCACCTTCCCGGTCCTTTAGGATATCAGTGCAATCGCTCCGGGGAAAAAAATGGCGTACGGTAGGGTGCCCGCTCCTGAAATTCGTAAGCCGGAGCAACCCCTGGCTCCGGGCGCAAAGCCAGAGCGTGGAGTCGTTTTCGTAATAGACGCAATTGACAAAGTTGTTGTAGCCACCCATGTTGAGCCCCAGGGTATGGAGGGAGAAAAGCGGGGATAATTGAGAGATACCGGCCAAATAAGCGGAATCATAGGTAAGAAAGACGATCGAGTTGTTAGAGGGAAGAAGGCTGAAAAAAAGCTGCCGGGTAAAAGGCGGGTCGGTTCTTGAGCACTGGAAGGGGAAGCGGTTCATGACATGGCTATTCTCTACCAGAACACTGCCCCGGTGGTCCCACGGACTGCTGGAAAAATAAAAGTTGGTCTTATCCGGTGCGGTGGCCCGCAGGATGCCGGTCCGTGCGTACAGCGCTCTCGGGTGAAGATCGCCGTTGAATTTCCACCGGCCGGAGCTGTCCGGCGACCGGTAACAGCCGGCCTGATCGGACGCACGAAGGTCCGCGATGAGCAGGATAGCATTGGTTTGCTGGTCCTCGCAAATGGCATTGACGCCAGGGCATTGATCAAAACGGATGATGGAATCCCCATGCATGACCGAGGGAATACCGACAAAGGATATAAACCAGA
This sequence comes from Dinghuibacter silviterrae, assembly GCF_004366355.1. Taxonomy (NCBI): domain Bacteria; kingdom Pseudomonadati; phylum Bacteroidota; class Chitinophagia; order Chitinophagales; family Chitinophagaceae; genus Dinghuibacter; species Dinghuibacter silviterrae. The sequence continues at coordinate 225,373 of NZ_SODV01000001.1, forward strand.
CGTTGTCAAACCGGTCCAGGTAGAGCTGAAGGATTTCGTTGTCGGGAAGTCCGTCTTTCTTTGTAAAAGTATGGAAGGTCCTGCCGTCGAAGCGGCAGACGCCCTGGTTGGTCGCAAACCAGATAAACCCTTTACGGTCCTGAATACAATGGTAGACGATAGCGCCCGGCAGACCATCCTTTACCGTGAACTGTCGATAAGCCAGTTCCTGCGCGTGGGAGACGGTTGTGGTGAGGAGGAAGTATAAAGCAAGGAGGGTGCGATGCATGGATTTTACCTACTTAAACGTCGGACACAAACTCTCCCGTCGGTTCCCATTATACTCATCATAAAACCCATTATACAACGCCGAAAACTCATACGCCCCCCGCGACCCATTGTAATTCTTAAGCGACGACATCGTCACGTCATAAGAAAAAGACAGCTTTACGTTCTTCACCTGAAACCCCACCATGACAATGGCCGCATCCCCGGTCCGGTAGTACAACCCGCCGATGAGGCGGTTGGACCCATCCCCGGCGAGGTTGTATTCGGCATTGGTACCGAGCATGATCTCGGTGGCGCCGGCGTCGGTGGTGTAGTAGATATTGGGGTTGATGATCCACATGTTGTCGTTGGTCTTGAAGCGGGCGTCGATATTGGCGATGTAACGGCGGGGGATCTCCCCGAAGCCGAGGTCGCTGGACTCGAAAAAGGTTTCCCGGGCGTGGTTGATGTGTTGTACGGAAACGCCGATATTGACGTAAGCGCGTTCGTTCGGAAACCAGGCATAGTTCAAACCGGTCTGCATGTCGAAGTAGCTGGTTTGGGTATTGTCCAGGGCGACGCCCGTGGGGACGCCGGCGTCGAAAAACTTGCCGTCAAACTGGTCTGGAAATTTCAGCCGGGTGACGTCGATCCGTTTCTGGGCCCAGCCGACGTTGAAGCCGAGGGTCAGCAGGGAAGAAAGCCCCAGCATCTGGTGGTAAGCGATGGAGCCATAGGCCTCGGTAGAGGTCAGGCTGCCGCTCCCGGCCACGTCCCGCAAAAGAACACCCCCCAGCCCAAGCCAGCCATTCTCGATGCGGTTCCGGAAAACCTGGGCATCTCCAAAAATGCTCATGGTCTGGTAGGGCACCTGCATGATGGTGCTCCATTGGTTGCGATAGTTGGCGCCCAGGCGGTAGTCCGACTCCGGCAGAAAACCTGTATTGGCGGGGTTGACCAGGAGGGGCGCGTTGAAATATTGGGAGAAATGAAGGTCCTGGGCATACAGCGGGGAAGGCCCTTGCGCAAAGACCAACCAAATCAGGCACACAGCAGCGACAGGATGCCGCATCAACTTTTCCATAGTTCTTGACTTTTGAACTTTATATAAAGCACGCAAGGTTTCCATTCCTATCTTAATAACGTAATATCCCCGGTTTTCGTTGTGCTTACCCCATTGGTAAAGGTGGCCTTCAAAGTATAGGCATACACGTCCATCGGTTGTAGCGTTCCTTTATACATCCCGTCCCACCCCTGGTCCGGGTCGGTACTCACAAACACCACCCTTCCCCAGCGGTTGTAGATCGTCCATTCCATTTTTGCGATGCCAAATCCCTTTACCCTGATCACCCCATTGGTCCCGAACCGGCCCGGCGTAAACGCGTTGGGCACGTCGAGAAGCGGCAGAACGAGGGCTGAGATCTGGCTGCAGGTGGTATCCGGGCAGCCGGCTGTGTTGTACGCAACCAAACAGACATTGAAGGTACCACTAATATTGTATTGGTGGGCTACCGTGTCCCGGGAGGTGGTCCCCAGGGTATCCCCGTCCCCAAAAAACCAGGTGAAGCGGGTGGCGTCGGGGGACGAGGTGTTGGTGAACACGGTGGGCGTATTTTGCTGGGACGGATTAGGGCTCCAGGTATACGCCGCCGCGGGACTCCCTTCTACCGTGATGGTCTGGCTGGTGGAATCGATGAGGTTACAGCTGTTGGAGTCGATCACCACCAGTTTGACCAGGTACGTGCCGGGTTTGCTGTACAGGTGTGTGGGCATGACCTCTGTCGAGCCAAACCCGTCACCAAAAGTCCAGATGAAGTGCTGGCCGCCCCGGATGATCGTGTTAAATATGGCGGTATAGGGTGCGCAACCGGCGGATGGCGTGGTAAAACCCGCCTTGACGAGGGGGGAGATGTTTAGCGCCAGCGTGTCCGCCTGGGGAGAATTACAAAAACCGGTGTCCACCATGTCGAGCACGACCGTGTAGGATCCCGCGGCGGGAAAACGATGGTCCACCGAATCCAGACCCGTTGTGACCAGGGGCGAGGCATCCCCGAAATTCCAGACAAAACCGCTGTCCGTGAACGTCCCTGCGCCCGCCGAAGAGTTGTTGTAAAACCGGAAGTCCAGGCTGTCGCAGGGCGGGAGTTTGGTCAGCGTAAAAGCCACCGTGGCCTCGTTGTTCCTGGCGGTGAGGGTGACATACGAGGTATCCGCCCCATTACAACTGTTGGGGTCTATGGAGATCAGCCGGGCCTTGTACATGCCCACCTGGGGATAGTTATGGTCCGTGGCCGGCGTCGTGGTGGTGACGTCCGGGGTACCGTCCCCAAAGGACCAGACGTAGGTAACGGCGTTGGCGATGGTATCGGTAAAGTGGACCTGCATCGGTGTACAACCCAAATGGGCAAATCCGGGTCTGCCGGCGATGGTGGCTTTGAGCCCGGAAGCAACCCCTGCCAGGTCAAAGCCGATCTTCAGCCCGGCTTCGTTGCAACGGCCGTTGGATTTGTTGGTCCGGGAATAGACGTTTTGGGTGGTGGGGAAAATAGCCCCGCCCCCGCAGTTGGCGCAGATCCCCTGGTAGATGATCCCGTTTTTGTCAAACCGGCTGGTCCCCCCGTCGACGTGCTCCTGGAACTGTCCCCCGTTTTGCCCGTAAAAACTCCCGTAGAGCTGGCTGGCGGCATTTTTCTGCAAAACGAAAAAGTAAAAATCGCTCCCGTCCGTATGGTTTTGCACCGCCCCGGCGGTGATGGGCATCCCCGCGGTACCCGCGGACTGATAGCCCTCTATGGTGTTAACCTTGCCTCCCCAGCCGGATACATAGACGTTTTCACACCGGTCCACCAAAAACGCCACGGGTGAGATATTGGGCACCTCGGCCACCGTACCGAACGTGGTGGAATACACGTAGGCCGAAAGATCGGGCTGGAGCTTGGCGATGAATTGTTTGCTCCCGGGGACGTTGTAGGGTGCGTTGATGATGGGCCAGGTGCCGGTGGTCGTCCCCATGATGTAGGGGAATCCCAGTTTATCGAACTGCACCCCGTACACCTGGTCGACGCCTCCCGTACCGATATAGGTCGACTTTGTCAGGGCGACACTGTTGCCTGCGTCCGTCAGCCAGGCCAGAAAACCGTCGCAAAGCCCGCCCGCAAAACCGGGCTGGAGCCCGCCCCTGCCGGGAAAATCATTGCTTGTCGTCCCACCGCCGACGAACAGCATGCCGGGAACCGTGGGGGAAAGGGCCAGTACATAAGCGGCGTCAAAACCGCTGCCGCCCATATAGGTCGACCAGATCACCCGGTTAACCGTAGGGTCGATCTTCAGAACGACCCCGTCCTGGGTGCCCTGCAAGGTGGTTTGAAAAGCGCCTCCCCTCACCGGGAAGTCCGACGACTGGGTGCAGGACGCCAGGTAGACATTTCCGGAGGCGTCTACGTTCACCTCGCTGCGGGCGTCGTCCCCGTAATTCTGTTTGAGAATGTTGGTGCCCTGGGTCAGGTAGTCCGCGATATTCACCCCGTCGTTCTGACTGCCCCCGATCTTCATCGACCCCATGAGCTGGCTGCCGTCCGCGCTCAGCCGGCAGACGATGATGTCCCAACCACCGTTCGGCCCCACCGCCGGGACCGTTTGCGGAAAGTCTGTGGATTTGCTCCTGCCGGCGATGATCAGCTCGCCGTTACCGTTTTCGATCAGGCTGTGCGGCTGGTCCTCGGACGAGCCCCCGATATAAGTCGCCCAGGTACGGAATTGCAGGTTCCAGTTCAACTTGATGATCGCGATGTCCCCCGGTATGCCCGATCCGTCACCCCCTTTGTAATTGACCTGGTAGGCCCCCGGCGACGTGTCATACCCCGCGTCGGCAATCCCCCCCATATAAATGCTGCCGTCCGCCCCGTAAGTAGCGGTAAAACCCCAGTTGTCCGCGGGGCTCCCGGAAAACGAGCAGAAATAAAAATTGGGATCGATCACCAGGGTGGTGTTCCGGTCGTACCCCTTCAGGTCGAACGATACCATGTTCCCGCGGATCTTATACCGGCAGTGGACGGGAGACCTGCCCGAGTCGGTCGGCTGGTAGGCCAGGGGCACCTGCTCCACCGTCTCCCCCACCGATGTCCCGACGTGAAGCGCCTCGTTCCGCACCCTCAGTGCGACCCCGTCGTCATACGCCATCCGGACCTGGGAAATGTCCGCACCCGGGTGGACGATGAGGTCGTACTTCAGCTTGCCCCCGTCTGAATAATACCGGGCGTCGATCCCCGGGTACAGGTCCTTGTACAAGACCTCGTCAAAGATCCGGCACCGGGAAGCCCATTTGGAAGGGTCGTTGCCGATAAAATAGTTGTTGTAGCCCTCTTCCGGTTTGGCCGGGATGATGTCGGGCGCGGGGTTTGCCCCCAGGAACCGGACCGTATAGGTGTGTTTGTGGATGAGAAAAGAGTCGTCCGGTGCGGGGGTGAGGTGCCCGAGTCCGTGGACGAGCCCCAGGACACGGTTAAAGTCCTTCGGATCCGACAAGGTGGTTGTATACCCGTTTTTACCCAGCGCAAAACCCGCTCCCTGCATCTCCACCCGGTATACCACCCCTTTGTTCCACTGGCCCTTGTTTTCTATAAACCGGAAGACACCCCCCGTCTGTGCGGACGCGGTTACGCTACCGCAAAGTAGCCCACATAGCCAGCCAAAAAGAACTTTTGTCAAGGGGGATCTTTTTACTTCTCTATTAAATTACGCCGCTTTACGACTAATTCAAAGCGTATTAAAGCCCTTTAACGAAGGAGTGTGATATCTCCCGTTTTCCGCGCCTTCGTTCCATCCGTAAACGTCACGCTCAACGTATACGCATACACGTCCATGGGCTGAAGCTGTCCCCTGAAGTGCCCGTCCCAGCCGATATCGGGGCTTGCCGATTCAAACACCAGCTGCCCCCACCGGTTATAAATCTTCCAGTCCATGGTCGCAATGGCAAAGCCCTTGACCTTGATTATCCCATTGACCCCAAAGCGGCCCGGCGTAAACGCGTTGGGCACGTCCAGGTCCGGCACCACTTCCGCGCTGACCACCTCGCAAACGGTGTCGGTACAGCCATTGGCGTTAAAGGCGATCAGACAGGCATTATAGGTGCCGGTTTTGTTGTATTGGTGCAGCACCGTATCCCGGCTGGTTGTAAAGAGCGTGTCCCCGTCCCCGAACAGCCACTTGAAGCTGACCGCATCCGGAGAGGAGGTATTCGTAAACGCCGTCGGCGTGTTCGTCAAAGGCGGGTTGGGCCCCCACGAAAAACCAGCCGTGGGTTTGGCCATCAGGACGAGCGTGGATGTGGCAGAGTCGACCTTGTTACAGGTAGACGTATCTGTCACGACCAGCTTGATCTGGTAGGTACCCGGATTCGGATAGTAGTGCATCGGGCTTTCTTCGGTGGACGTGGAACCGTCCCCAAAGCTCCAGTTCCATTGCATCCCGCCCACCGATTCGTCGGTAAACTGCGCGGAATCCGGGGCGCACCCGGTCGTGGGCCCGGTAAACTGCGCCTTCACATTGGCGGCCACCCGAAGGGTGATCGCGGCCGTATCCGGTGCATTGCAATAGTTGGTGTCGGTCAGGATCAGTTGCACGGTATACACCCCGGGATTCGCATACGGATGCGTTTCCGTCTGGGTGCCCGCGCGGATCGCCGGGGTATTGTCCCCAAATTTCCAGGTGAAAGACGTATCCGTAAAGGGATTGGCGCCCGGAGCCGGCGCGGACGTATTGGTAAACTGGTAGGCCAGGTCCGAACAGGGCGGGATTTTGACATCGGTAAAGGCCACGTGCGCACTGTCGTCGTTCGCGCGAATGACCGTATAAGAAGTGTCCTGCCCGTTACAGCTGTTGGGATCGATCGAGATCAACCGGATCTGGTACACCCCCGTGTTGGTGTACAGGTGGCTGGTCGAGGGAACAGTGGTCGTCACGTCCGGCGACCCATCCCCAAAATGCCAGAGATACGTCACCGCATTCCCGATGGTGTCCGTGAAATTGACGAGCAGCGGAATACAACCAAGGTTGGAAAATGTTTTCCCCTGGATCGAGGCCTTGACCCCCGAACCCACGCCCGCGAGGTTAAACGCAATCTTGACCCCCGCCTCGTTACAACCGCCGATAGACCCCGTCAGTGACCCCGCTGTCAGCGTCCCGTTGACCGGCGCCCACACGTTGGGGGGTTTGGTAGGGAAAACGGCGCCTCCATAACAATTCGCGCAGATCCCCTGGTATATTACGCCATTGACGTCAAACCGGCTGGTTCCCCCATCCACGTGCTCCTGGAAATTGCCGCCCCTCTGACCAAAGAAGCTCCCGTACAATTGTCCGGTCGCGTTCTTTTGCATCACAAAAAAATAAAAGTCGCTCCCATCCGTAGTGCTTTGCGCGGGGCTGGGGGTAATCGGCAGCCCCGCCGTACCGGAGGAGGGATACCCGTTCCCATGGTCCACGATCCCGCCCCAGCCCGACACGTATATATTTTCACAACGGTCGACTAAGAAAGCCACCGGTGAGATGTTCGGACCCGCGCCCTCGACCGAGGCCGTTCCCCAGGTCGTGGAGTAGACATAAGCTGAGAGGTCCGGCTGGAGCTTGCAGATAAATTGTTTGGCTGTTTTTGTAAAATACGTGGCGTTGATGATCGGCCAGTTGGCACTCAGGGTCGTCCCGGTGATGTACGGAAAACCAAGCCGGTCGAATTGCAGACCATAGATCTGGTCGACCGCCCCCGTCCCGATATACGTAGACTTTATCAGCGACACGGAATTCCCGTTGTCCTGCAGCCAGGCAATAAACCCGTCGATCGCGCCCCCGTATGCCGGTTGCACCACCCCGGAGGCCGGAACCCCGGGGAAATTGTTGCTGGCCGTGCCGCCCGCGACAAACAACTGCCCCGTGATCGGGCTGATGTCGAGGACATACGCGGCATCCTCGTCGGATCCCCCGATCAGGGTGCTCCAAAGAAGCGTGTTGTCCGCGGCATTGATCTTGAACACCACCCCGTCCTGTCCCCCGGCGTTGAGCGTCTGAAAACCACCCAAAGTCGGGAACCCGCCGGCAGCCTGAGTCCCCGTGGAACGGGTGCAGGAAGCCACGTATATATTATCGTTTTTGTCCACGATCACCTCACTGCGGGAATCGTCTCCATAGTTTTGTTTGAGGGACTGCGCACCCACGGGTTGTTCGTACTCGTCGGTGATGTTGCTCCCATCCTGGCCGGAGCCACCCAGCACGATGGAGCCGAGCAGTTGGGAACCGTCGTTGCTGAGTTTGGATACGAAAATATCCCAGCCGCCCCTGTTGCCAATGTTCAGGTAACTCGGAAAATCCGCGGAACGGGTATGCCCCACGACGATCAGGTCCCCGTTGTGGTTCTCAATCATGCTCGTGGGCAGTTCGTCGTCATCCTTTCCGCCTAAGTAGGTCGCCCACTCCCGTTTTGTGCCATCCGGAGACAGCTTGATGATCGCCACGTCCGGTGGATAGGCGCTTTGCACCGTCGTTCCCTGGAAACCGGGCTGGAAGGCTCCGGGGGTCGTCAAAAAACCGTTTTGGGAGATCCCGCCCAGGTACATGCTCCCGTCTCCCCCATACGTAGCGGTAAAACCCCAGTTATCCCCCTTACTCCCCGTAAAGGAGCAGAAAATAAAGGTCGGATCGATCACCAGGGTATTGTTGTGGTCATAAGAACCGGGACTAAAGGTCACGATGTTCCCCTTGACCTTGTATCGGATGTCCACCGACGTCCGGCCCGAATCGTTGGGCTGGAAGGACTCCGGGACCAGTTCCAGGGTTTCCCCCAGGGGCGTGCCGATGTGCAACTGGTTCCCCTTGACATACAATTTTCCGACCGACTGGTATTCCAGCCGGACCTGGCTCAGATCCGCCCCGGGGTGCACGATCATGTTATACTTCAGCTGCCCTCCCTCGGAGTAATAACGGACGTCGATCCCCGGGTAAAGGTCCTTATAGATCACCCCGAGGTAGGTCTGGCAATGGGACGCCCAGGTGGAGGGGTCGTTCCCGAGGATATAGTTGCAATAGCTGCCCGAAGGCTTATCGGGGACGATCTGGGCCTGGGGATTGGTCCCCAGGAACTGCACCCCGTAGGTATACTTCTTTACGGTGCGCATTCCCCCCGGCTCCTCGTTCCCAACGGCCACCGACGTCTTTACGGGCGATAGTTGTCCCTTACCTCCGGCCCAGGCATGCTCATACAAAGGCGTACCCGTACCCACCGGTTTGCCCGCCTGGTCGAACACCTGGACGTTCAGCACGGTATATCCGTTCGCGTTCAGATAAAATCCGCTGGCCTGCATGTCCGCGCTGTATAAAACGGACTTATCCCATTGACCTTTATTCTCAATGAATTGAAGCGTTCCCGGGGACTGGGCACGACCAAGGATGCAGCCCATGGTCATCAAAGTGAAGAAGACGGTTTGCGGGAAGGGGTGGTTCATCTGCGATTCATTTGACTGGTGGCGTCGGCCGTTCTATAACGGTAAGGTGGGCGCAAATCTTATGCTAAGATATTTTACTCCAGGCGGTTTTACCCTTTTGAGACAAAAGAAACTCCCGAATGGGGCGATGGTCGTCCGACAGCAGCTCCGGATCGGCTTCGGCGATCCGCACGGCTTCCCGTTTGGCCAACTCCAGCCATTGCTTGTCTTGGACAATAGAGGCCAGGCGAAAGTTTAATTCCCCGCTTTGACGCGTTCCCTCTATATCCCCCGGCCCCCGGAGCTCCAGGTCCTTTTCCGCGATCTCAAACCCGTTCTGGGTAGACGTCATCACCTTGATCCGCTCCCGGGCCTCCTGACCCAGCTTCGAACCCGTCATCAGGATACAATAGCTCTGTTCACTCCCCCGGCCCACCCGGCCCCGTAGCTGGTGGAGCTGGGAAAGCCCGAACTTCTCCGAGCTCTCGATCACCATCACCGACGCATTCGGTACGTTCACCCCCACCTCGATCACCGTCGTGGAGACCATGATCTGCGTATCACCCTGGACAAACCGCTGCATGTTCGTTTCCTTGACGTCCGAGGCCTGGCGTCCATGCACCATGCTGATCCAATAAGTCGGCTCCGGGAAATACGCCTTCACGTTGTCGTACCCCTTCATCAGATCCTCGTAAGCCAGTTTTTCAGATTCTTCGATCAGGGGGAAAATAATATACGCCTGCCGCCCCTTGGCGATCTCGCTCTTGATAAAATCCATCACCTTCGGCCGGCCCGATTCATGACGGTGCACCGTCACGATCGGCTGGCGCCCGGGTGGCAGTTCGTCCATGATGCTATAGTCCAGGTCCCCATACGCCGTCATCGCCAGCGTCCGGGGGATCGGTGTCGCCGTCATCACCAGGATGTGCGGCGGCACCACCGACTTTTTCCAAAGACTCGCGCGCTGGGCCACCCCAAACCGGTGCTGCTCGTCAACAATCGCCAACCCGAGCGCGCGGAATTGTACCGGGTCCTCGATCAGCGCATGGGTTCCGATGACGATGTGGACGCTCCCTTCCTGCAAATTCCGGAGGACCTCCTTTCTTTCCTTGGAACGCGTCGACCCCGTCAGCAAAGCCACGCGCACGTCCAACGGCTCCAGCAACCGGCTGATTCCTTCAAAGTGCTGTTGGGCCAGGATTTCCGTCGGCGCCATGAGACACCCCTGGAACCCGTTGTCCACCGCCAGGAGCAGCGCGAGCACCGCCACGATCGTTTTGCCGCTCCCCACATCCCCCTGGAGCAAACGGTTCATTTGTTTGCCCAAACCCGTGTCCTGGCGGATTTCCCGAAGCACCCTTTTCTGTGCGTTGGTCAGCTCGAAGGGCAGACAGTCTTTATAAAAAGTATTGAACAGGTCGCCCACCTTTGCAAACAAAGGCCCATGCGACTCCTTGTGCCGTTGGATTTTCAAAATGTTCAACCGGAGCTGGGCAAAAAAGAACTCCTCGAACTTCAGCCGGTCCACCGCCTTTGTCTGAAGCTCCGGCCGGGCGGGGAAGTGCACCTGCCGGTACGTCTCGTACCGCGAAAGAAAGCGGAACCGTTCCACCAATTCCGCCGGCAGATTTTCCGGCAGGTCCCTGGGACCCAGGGCCTCGAAAAGCTGCCACACCAGTTTGCCGATCTGGCGCCCGTTCAACCCCCTCGCCTTTAGTTTTTCCGTACTCGGATACACCGGCTCCAGGAAAGGCTTCCCGTTGACCTTTTCCTCGCTGAATTCCTCCAGCTCCGGATGGACGATCTGCGGCCGCCCCATAAAAAAACCGACTTTTCCAAAGACCAGGTAACGCCCCCCCCGCTGGATGCGCTTCAGCGCCCACGGAATCCCCTGGAACCACGTCAGCTCCAGCATCCCCGTACCATCCGTCACTACCGCCACCAACCGTTTTCCGCGCTTCTCCCCCTGCTCCTCTATGCTGATGACCGTTCCCGACACCTGGGCATAGTCCGACTGAGGCGACAGCTCCCGGATGGGCCGCACCTGTGTTTTGTCCACGTGACGGAATGGAAAACAGTCCAGAAGGTCCTTAAAGGTAAATACCTGCAATTCTTTTTTCAGCAGATCGGCCCTTTGCGGCCCGACCCCTTTCAGGTACTCGATCGGACTGGATAGTATGGAGGTCAACGCCGGTATTTCTGCAAATGTAGGGTCAATTATCGAACGACAGGATACGCTCGTCCGCCAGCAGTACCTTATCCAGCGCCTGGAAACAACCCTCGTTTCCAAACACCTCGTACCAGCTGGTAACGACCATCCCATCCCTGCTTTGTTTTTGCTTACGGTATCGCAACCCGCTGCGCTTAAAATCGTCCTCCACATGGCTCGCGGTCAGCTCTTCCATTTTATAGGAAACCCTATACTGCCGGTACTGGTGCAGCCGGTCCACCCTGCTTTGGATAATCTCAAAAGCAGACAACACAACCAGCGCCGCCGCGGTAGTGAAGGCAGCCAACGCGAAACTCCCCGAGCCCGCAGCCATCCCGATCGCCGACGACACCCATATCGCCGTCGCCGTCGTCAGCCCCGACACCGAAAAATTATCCTTAAAGATCACCCCCGCCCCCAGGAAACCAATCCCCTGGACGACGTTAGAGGCGATCCGGTCCGGGTTCCCGGCCCCCCCGATCATCTGGGAAAGGATCGTAAAAAGACAAGCCCCCACGCTGATCATCGTCAGCGTCCGGAACCCCGCCGCCTTGCTGCGGTATTCCCGTTCCAGTCCCAGTACCGCGCCCAGGCCGAGCGCCACTAGGAGTTTGTAGATGTCCTCTATGTTTGCGTGCATTATTTTTCCCCCAATGCGTATTTGATGCCCCCCAACACGTGCTTCAGGTACAACGGATCCTGCCACGACGCATCCGTATGCCCCAGCTCCGTATAAAAGGCGCGCCCGCCGTCATACGAATGCTTCCAGGCCATCGGATGCGGATCCCCGTTAACACCCCCTGTATAGCTGTGCTCGTCAATAGTAATCAACACGTGCAGGTCGGGCTGTATATTCTTGAAGTTATACCATTCGTCAAAACGGCTCCATGTCTCCGGCAGGTGGCGCGTAGACAGGTCATCGCGATCCACCACATGCAGCGTCGCCTGCTGCTGGGCCGGGTGTTTGAGGAAGTAAGCGCCCACCAGTTTGCCATACCATCCCCAATCGTATTCCGTATCCGTGGCTGCGTGTATCCCGACAAAACCCTTCCCCGATTCGATAAAGCGTTCCATCGCCATTTGCTGGGGCGTGTCCAGGATGTGCCCCGTGGTGCTCAGGAATACAATCGCCCCGTACTTCGCCAGGTTTTTGTCCGTAAAGACCGAAGCATCCTCCGACGTATCGACGTCAAACCCGTTGTCTTTACCCAGCGCCATGATGGCCAGCTTCCCCACGCCGATGGAGCCATGACGGTACCCCCCCGTTTTACTAAAGACAAGGACACGGGGACGGTGTTTGGCCGCGAGGGCAGCCGCGGAGAAGGCGCCGCCCAGGATGACCAGGGCAACGATATACAGGACGCGAAATCTTTTGTTTTGCATGGGCAATCGTTTTAAGGTATCCTCTAAAATACGGATGAAACCCTAATTTTGCCCCGGAAAGTGCTCCCCCATGGAAAAAAAGGATGCCCAGCGCAAGGTGCTCATCGTCATGGTTTGCTCGTTGATCCTCCGAATCGTCGCCGCAAACATGACCGAATTGGGCAATGATGAAGTGTATTACGCGCTCTATCCCCGCTATCCCGATTGGAGCTACTTCGACCATCCGGCCATGATCGCCTGGGTCGTCCGGCTCCTCAACGGCGGGCACCTCGCCTCCACCGCCTGGGCCATGCGCCTGCCCGCCCTCGTCTTCGGGACCATCAACCTCTACCTGGCTTTTCTCCTGGGATCGGCCCTGCGCAGCCCGCGTTGCGGTTTTTATGCCACCCTGCTCTACGCTTCTTCGCTTTACGTGTCGGTCATCTGCGGCGTATTCATCCTCCCCGACACCGCCCAATCCTTTTTCTGGCTCCTGTCGCTGCTCTGCCTCGTCCGGATTTTTGGAAAAGCCCCCAGGGCCTATTGGCTTCTTTTCGGCCTTTTCGCCGGGCTATCCGTCCTATCCAAATACCACGGCGTCTTCCTTTGGGCAGGCGCGGGTCTCTACATCCTCCTCCGCGAAAGAAAAGAGCTCGCCAACCCCTACGTCTACCTCGGCGGACTCATCACCATCGCTTGTTTCGCCCCGATCATATACTGGAACCAACACCACGGCTGGGCGTCCTTCGTCTACCACGGCCACCGCACCCTAAGCCACCAGGCCCTCATCAATTGGGACAACCTCCTCCAGCAGGTCTTAGGCGAGTTCTTCTACAACGGCCTCCCCGTCGTGGCCCTTATTTTTATCGCCTTCTTTGCATTCCGTCGCCATCCCTACCTGGAAAAAAAGCAATTTGTCTTCCTGCTGTGCATGAGCTTGCCGCTGATCATCTTCGTCTGGGTCCTTAGCACGCAACGTGAAACGTTGCCCCACTGGACCGGACCTTCTTATTTGTCGCTGATGCTCCTGCCAGCCGCCTGGCTGGATGCCTGCGTCGACGCGCGGGCACGCCGCACTCCCTTCATCCTCCGGTTCAGCATCGCCTTCACCGCGCTGATCATTATCGCCGGCCTCATCGTCATCAACACCGGTATCCCCGGCGCCCCGCGCAACGCCCCCCTCGACAAAACCCTCGGCCAGGACGACTTCACGCTCGACATGTACGGTTGGCGCAAAAGCCAGGTTCTCATCGACAGCCTCCTCACCGCCAAGGTCCGCGAAGGGTCTCTCAACCCCGATTACCAATTCCTGCAAGTCAACTGGTTCAACGGCGCCCACGTCGACTTTTATATCGCCCGGCCCGTCCGGAAAAACACCCTCGTCCTCGGCCCCCTCAAAAACATCCACCAATTTTATTGGATCAACCAACACCACGACTGGGACAGCGTCAGCGACTACTGCATGGTCACCAACAGCCGCGAATACCAGGCCCTGGACCAACTCCCGCCTTTCTTCCTGACCGCCGCCCACCACACAGACACGCTGGCCGTCCGCCGCGGCGGCGCCGTAGCCGAAGCCGTTTTCGTCACGTCCTTCCGCAACGTGCCGGTCGATTCCGTAAAAGCAATGGTAAATAAGTCGTACGACGAGCCCTAACAGCAGCACGCGCTGCGCGAAGGCGCTAACGCGCCGCCCTGATCTCCCGAATCAATTCCAACACCATCCGCGTCTGCTCCGTAATCTTGGCATACGCCTTCTCCTGAAGTACCGCCGCGCTGATAAGCCGGCTCCCCATGCCGACGCCCGCAACCCCCGCCTTGAACCAGGCTTCGAGGTTGGCACGTTCCGGCTCGGCCCCACCCGTGGGCATAAAGGCAAGTCCCGGGAAAAGTTCGCGTACGGCGCTGACAAAGGCGGGCCCCAGCAGGTTCCCCGGGAAAAGCTTGACAAAGGTGGCGCCCATGTTTTCCGCAGCAATGATCTCGGTTGGCGTCATACAACCGGGGACCCAGAATTGGTTGTGTTGGGCGGCGACGGCCCCTACCTCGGGCACGAAGCCGGGGGAGATGAGGAAGTCGGCGCCCTCGGCGATATAATGGCGGGCTTGTTCGCCCGTCTTGATCGTACCGATCCCCAGGGTCAGGTCTTTCCATTCGCGGTCCCGGATATGGCGGAGGTGTGCAAAGTTCTCCAGGGCCTGTTCGCCCCGGTTGGTGAATTCCACGACACGGATACCGGCCTCGTACAGGGCGCGCATCACGGCTTCGCAGACGGCGGGGTCGGGGTGGAAGTAAAGGGGCAGCAGCCCTTGCGTCTTTATCTTCTGGAGGATGCTATGCATGACGTTCAATCGTTGTGCGTACTTGTGAAACGGTTTGATGGGTGGCGTCGCCTTTTTCCTGGAGCTTGCCGATGGCCGCGGCGGCTGCAAAGTCGATGGTCTGCTGGGGGTCCCAGCCCTGGAGGCTGGCATAAATCAGGCCGCCCATAAAGCAGTCTCCGCTGCCGACCTTGTCGACGACAGCGTCGGTGCGGAACTCCCGCGAGACGTGCAAACGGCCGGCGGCAGAAGCGGTGCCGTGAGCGGCGCTGCCCGCAGCCGCGGCACGCTCGCGCTCGAACAACGTGGCATAGTACCGCAGCCCTTCGGCCACTTTCTCAAACCGGAAGGTGTGTGCCACGCGCCCGCACCGCGGAAACCGCCGCAGGATAGCCTCCGAGGTCGCCACGGAATGATCCAGGTATCGCTGTTTGTTCCCATCCTGGTGAACGTCCTTGTCGACAGGAATCCCCAGCAGGCTTTCCGCTGCCCAGAGGTTCCCCATGACGAGGTCGCAGTATTCGACAAGCCCGGGCATGACCGAAACGGGGGAAACCCCGTATTGCCAAAGCTTGGAGCGGTAATTCAGGTCGACGGAGATCCGGACCCCTTTGCGGGTGGCGGCCTCCAGGCCCTCACGGCAAAGGGCGGCCACGGAGGGCGTGAGCGCCGGGCTGATGGCGCTGAAGTGAAACCAGCCTGCATCCTGCAGCACCAGGTCCCAGTCGATCATGCCCGGACCCAGCCCGGCAAAGGAGGAGTGGGCCCGGTCATAGATAACGCCGGCGTGTTGCAGGTCAGACCCTTGCGGGAGGTAGTAGGCCCCGACGCGATTCCCCGTCCACAAAACGGGGGTGGTGTCGACGCCCCGGGATTCCAGGTAGGCGGCCATTTCCCGGCCCAGGTAGTGGTCGGGCATGGCGGTGCAATACGCCACGGGCTGCCCCCAGCTGGCCAGGGCACAGGCAACGTTGGCTTCGGCTCCCCCCACGTAGACGGGCATGCTGGCGTCAGACAGCCAGCGTCCTTCCAGCATGGGAGACATGCGCAGGAGGATTTCTCCAAAAGAAACGACGATCGATGAGGTCATAGAAATCCGAAGTAGTGCTTCGCGTTATGGTAACATATATCGCTGACGACTTTTCCGATCCAGGGAAGGTCCTGGGGCAGTTCGCCGTTTTCCACCTCTTCCCCGAAAAGGCGGCAAAGAATCCTGCGGAAGTATTCGTGCCGGGGGAAAGACAAAAAGCTGCGCGAATCGGTGAGCATGCCGACAAAACGGCTGAGCAGCCCCATATTGGAAAGGGCGTTGATCTGTTGCGTCATCCCATCCTTCTGGTCGAGGAACCACCAGGCGGACCCGAACTGGATTTTTCCAGGGAAAGAACCGTCGTTGAAGTTCCCGATCATCGTCGCCATAAGGGCGTTGTCCGCCGGGTTGAGGTTATACAAGATGGTCTTCGCCAGCCGGTCGTTGGTATCGAGCCTGTCCAGGAAGCGTGCCAGCGCCTTCCCTTGCGGAAAGTCGCCGATCGAATCCCAGCCCGTGTCCGGTCCCAGTTCCCTCCACTTCCTGGAGTTGTTGTTCCGCAGGGCACCAAGATGGTATTGTTGTACCCATCCCTTCTCGTGGTCCCACTCGGCCAGTTGCAGGAGCAAGGCCGATTTGAACTGGCGGCGCTCTTCTAAAGAAGGCAGCTGCCCCAACCGGACCTGGTCGAACACACGGATCACAGTGGAGGGGTCAAAATGATCGGCATACATCTCCTCTAACCCATGGTCGGAGACCGTACAACCGTTCACGGCAAAGAAGTCGTGCCGGTGCTTCAATGCATCCAGCAGGTCCCCATACGTGGTGATGGATATATTGGCCGCCTTCTCCAACCGCGAAAGGTATTGGTTGAACGCAGGCGGGTTGTCGACGAGCAAGGCATTGTCGGGCCGGAAGGCCGGCAGGACCCGGGTCGTAAAACCCGAGGCGGCAAGCGCCTTATGATCCGAAAGGGTGTCGGCCGGATCGTCCGTGGTACAAACCACTTCCACCTTCATCCGGGTCAGCAGCGAACGCACCGAGAATTCGGGGGTTTGGAGCAAACCGGTGCAGGCCTCATAAATACGGGCGGCGCTCGATGGATTAAGCACCTCCCGTACACCGAAGTATCGCTGTAGTTCCAGGTGGGTCCAGTGATAAAGAGGATTGCGGAGCGTATAGGGCACCGTCTCTGCCCAACGCGCAAATTTTTCCGCGTCCGGACGGTCTCCTGTGCAAAAGTCCTCGGATACACCGTTCGCACGCATCGCCCTCCATTTGTAATGGTCTCCGGCCAGCCAGGCCTCCGTGAGGTTGGCAAAACGATGGTCGGAAGCGATCAGGGCGGGGGAAAGGTGGCAATGATAATCAATGATCGGCAACGCGCTGGCGTATTCATGATACAGTTGTCGTGCCGTCTTGGTATTCAATAGGAAGTCATCGTCCAGAAACTGCATAGCCGAAGGTAAACCAAAACGGGGTTTCCGCCCAAATCGTACTCCGATAACGTTTGCGCTGGCGCGCGTGGGGTGGGCATCAATAAATCATTAAATTATTATTATATTGAAGAACCATGCAAACTGCTATGATACCGGATGACGCCTCATTGGTGCACGCCCTGCAACAAGGGAGCCAGGAGGCTTTTTCCGAGATCTACCGCCGCTACAGCCGCATGGTGTTTATCCAGGCCTTCAAAAAAGTGGGCGTCCGTGAAGTGGCCGAAGACATCCTCCAGGAAGTATTCTCCGCCCTTTGGACCGGGAAAGCGACCCTCCAGCCCGACAAGTCCCTAAAAGCCTACCTGCTGGGCATCGTCCGGTTCAAGGTGATCGATTATTACCGGCTCACCGCCCTTCGTCTCCGTCACCTTGATTCCCTGACCCACCTGATGGACCAGCCGGAGGCACCCCTGCAAGATGCCCTTTACGCCAAAGAACAGGAAAAAACCCTCCACACCCACATCCAGTCGCTTTCTGACAGCGTCCGCACCATCTTCCTCCTGAGCCGCTACGATGGTTTGTCTATAGACGACATCTCTCAGAAGCTCCAACTTTCCAACCAAACCGTGCGCAACCAGATCTCCAAAGCGCTCAAAACCCTCCGGCTTAAATGGGAGGAATAAAATTTTAGAACACCATAGTACATTTTTCTTTTTCCCCCGATTCATTAGTATATGCAGATAGATGAGCTGGCCGCTTTGCTAAAGAGGTACCACGAGGACCGGTGCACACCCGAAGAGCGGAAGATCGTCGAGGAATGGTACGAAAGCCTTTCCGGAAGCGAGCCGGCGCCAGAGGAAAAAGAAGTCGAATCCAGCCTGGAAAAGGTGTGGGCGCGGCTGCGTGAAACCACGGCCGGCGGGGCCCCAGGCGGCGAAATGGAGGCCGGCAGCGAAGCAGCGCCGGTGCGCAGGCTCGTCCCGTTCAACCGCCGCACCACGCGCCGCGTAATGGAGATCGCCGCCGCCGTCCTGCTGCTGGCCGGCGTTTACACGCTGGCAAAGCGGACAGGAACCACCAAGGAGGCGCCCGAGGACACCGTCCTCATCGCCACCGTCCCCGGCGAGGTAAAACAACTCACCCTGCCCGACGGCTCGCGCGTCACCGTCAACGCGTCCAGCCGCCTGGCGTACGCAAAAAGCTTCAAAACCCGGCAGGTCCGCCTGATGACCGGCGAAGCATTTTTCGAGGTAACGAAAGATCAAAACCGGCCGTTTACCGTGGAGACAAAAGGAATAAATACCCGGGTCCTGGGCACCTCCTTCAACATCCGCTCCTATGACAGGGACACCGCCACCGTCATCGCGCTCGTCACGGGAAAGGTATCCGTTGACGAAACCACGACCTTGGATCCGGGCGACGAATTAACAGTGAACAAAAGCGGCAACAAGCTTAAGACCCGCTTCGACGACGAGAAAAACATCACCGCCTGGGAGCAAAAGGCCATGTATTTCCGGGACGCCTCCTTCGAGGACATCGCCTTCGACATCGCCAATACGTACAACGTCACGCTGGTCAACGCCAGCAGCAAAAAGCACTGGAGCTATACCGGCTTTTTCGAACACGAAAGCATCTGGGAAATCGTCCGCACCATCTGTATTACCGAGCACCTGGATTTCCGATCGGACCAGGGCCGCATCATACTGATCAATAAAAATTAACCGCACATGAGAAAATCATCGGCCCCCCCGGGAAAGCGACCCGGATGGGGAGGGATCGTTCTGTTCTCGCTTTTCTGCATCTACGCGCTGTCCGCCAGGGGCAGCCAGGGTCAGGCGGACATCCGCATCACACTCAACCACCAACCGGCGGAAAAGGCGTTCCGCCTGATCGAAAAACAAACCCGCCTCACTTTCCACTTTGACAAAACGGAGATCAACCCCGGCCAGGTCGTGACCCTGCACTTCGACAAGGCACCGCTGAGCACCGTCCTGGAAGCCCTTTCCCGCCAGACCGGCTGGGTGTTTCAGCAAAGGGGCGACAAAATCCTGGTCCTGGGAAAGGATACCCCGCTTCCCCCGGAGGAACTGTCGGTGCTGCCCCCCGGTATCGTCAAGGGCAGGGTCACCGATGTGTCCGGTACACCCCTTCAGGGGGTGACCATCCAGATACAGGGGACCATGACAGGGGTGCAAACCGACGCCGACGGGCGTTTTTCCATCAATGTCGCCAGCGGCACCACGCTGATCGTCACGTACGTAGGTTACGAAACCCAGGAAGTGAAAGTGACCGGTGCGGACCTGGCACTGGTCATGAAGGACATCCATAAAGTCCTCAACGAAGTGGTGGTCACGGCCCTTGGCATCAAACGCCAGGCAAAGGAGCTGGGATACTCCACTGCCCGGGTCGGGAACGCGGAGCTCAACGAAACCAAACAAACCAACCTCGCCACCGAGTTGTCCGGCAAAGTATCCGGTCTCCAGATCAACACCATCGACAACAGCGTCAACCCCACCACCCGCCTGGTGCTCCGGGGGAACCGGTCTTTCTTAGGCAACAACCAGGCCCTGCTGATCGTCGACGGGGTCCCGGTGGATTTGAACTATATCAACTACATCAACCCGAACGATGTCGACAACGTCACCGTGCTGAAGGGCGCCAACGCCGCCGCCCTGTACGGTTCCGATGCCTCCAACGGGGTGCTGATCATCAACACCAAAAAGGGGAGCCAGGGCAAGCCATCCATTACGGTGAGCTCCACCATCACACAGGAGCGCGTGGCCTACCTTCCCGAGCTGCAAAACGAATTCGGACCGCACGCCGGAGAATACCAGCAGGGTTATGCGCTTTTTACCGACTATAACGGGAACCGGCTCTACATTCCCTTCGAGCAACAAGCCCAGGGTCCCGCGTTTAACGGTGACACGGTCCTGATCGGCTTCCCGCAACGGGACGGGAGCGTCCTGACGGGGCCCTATAAAGCCTACCCCCACGCCAAGTATGATTTCTTCAACAAGGGATACACCTGGCAAAACGACATTTCTTATTCTTCAGGCGACGACAAAGGTTCCTTCTACCTGTCCGTCCAGGACGTCAACACCAAAGGCATCGTCCCCGACGATCAATCCCGGCGGACGGGCTTCCGGTTTAACGGGAACCGCACCTATGGAAAGTTCACCGCCACCATCGGCCTGGCGTATAACCAGTTCCAGGTCAGCCAGGACGGCGACTGGGCGGACACCTATTTCAGCGTCATGGGTTTTCCCCCGAACATCGACCTGCCCGCCTTTAAGGACGTCAACAATTATGTAGACGCCTCGATCAACGGGTTCCCCATCCCCTACTCCCTGAATCCCTACTGGTATATCAACAACAGCCGGGACAACGTCACCAGCCACAACCTGGTCAGCAACGCGGACCTGACGTACCGCGTCACGCCCTGGCTGACCGCCACCTACCGGGTAGGCATGAACCTGTTTGTGGGTGACGGCAAGCTGACCACTGCGGACAAATCCTATTCAAACGACGCCATCCTGTACAACAACCTTTCCTTTAGCGGAGACAACTATGTCGCCTTTCCCCCGGCACCGCCCGCGGTCACCGATAGTTTTGGCATCCGGACCAACCTGAACACCACCACCATGGTCAGCGCGGATAAGACCTTTGGAGACTTTTCCGGAAAGCTCATCCTGGGCTATACCACCAACAGCGCCTACGAGCGGACGTCCATACAAAGCAGCTCTTCTCTGGCTTTCGCCGGGTTTTACAATATCGGGAGCGGGACCCAGTCCCCCCTGGTGGGAGACTACCGCCAGACCATCCGGACGACGGGCGCCTTTGCGGACCTCACCCTGGGGTATAAGGAATACCTTTTTATCCACGGCTCCGTGCGCCGCGATCAAAGCTCGCTCCTGGCCGAACAGTTCCGGACCTTTTACTATCCGGGAGTGGATGCCGCCTTTATTCCCACCGAAGCACTGCCGTGGCTAAAGGACAACAAAATCCTGTCCTTCGCCAAGCTGCGCGCCAGCTTTACCAAGGTAGGGAACATCAATATCCCACCCTATTCGCTGGCCAACACGTACGTCTTGTCCACCACGCCCAACAATGGTTTCCCATTCACCAGTACCGGGACCACGAGCTACGCCATCAACCAGACCATCTATAACCCCTTGCTAAAACCGGAATTTACAACCGCCAGAGAGGTCGGTGCGGAGTTGGGGTTCCTCCGGAACCGGGTCAATGTCCAGGTAGCATATTACAACGAAAAAACCACCAACCAAACGGTACCCGTCCAGGTGTCCCCCGTCTCCGGCTACAACATCCAATACATCAATGTCGGCGAGATGAACAGCAAGGGATTCGAAGCCGACCTGAACCTCACGCCCCTCGTCCGCTTCGGCAGCTTCCGCTGGAATGCGGGGGCCAACCTGAGCGTGGTCACCAACCGGGTCGTTAGCCTGCTCCCGGGGACCAGCGAGCTCAATATCGGCACCTCCTCCGGGGCCAAGGGAACCGTCACCAACGACTATGCCATCGTGGGTCAGGCCTATCCGTATCTAAAGGTCATCGACTGGGCACGCGATCCGCAGGGACACGTGATCGTTGACCCGGTCACCGGTCTACCCAGCCAGGATCCCAATCCCCGTCCGTTCGGTCAGCTCAATCCCACAACCACCCTCGGTCTCAACACCTCGTTTCAATACAAAGGGTTCACGCTGTCGGCGGTGGCAGAGTTCCGGACGGGGAACGTTGTCTTTAACAACGAACCCTATATCGACGAATTCGGGCTCACCCCCCGTTCGGCGGCGTCCGGCCATCAGCGCTTTGTTTACCCGAATTCCGTCATCGAGACAGCACCAGGCAAGTATGTGCCGAATACCACGACGACCATCAACGACATCTTCCTGTTCTGGGGACAAAACGGCTTTGCATACCTGCCTCCTTCGATGTTCGTGAGCAGCGCCGCCTTTTGGAAGGTGAGGGAAATTTCCCTGGCCTATGACATCCCCGCCTCCGTTTTGCACAAGGCCCGGGTCATCCGCAAGGCCACAGTCACCCTGGTGGGCCGGAACCTGTTTACCTGGAGGCCAAAGGACAATATCTGGACAGACCCCGAGTTCAACGACGACAACTCCAATGCCGTGGGCCAGAACTCAACGTCCCAGCCCCCGCCGGTGCGCAGTTTCGGTGCCAACCTTACCCTCGTTTTTTAACACCCAATCGATCCTTATGTTCCGAAATATAATACGAACAGCCGGCGTCCTCCTCCTGATGGGCTCCTGTAGCAAAAGCTACCTGGACGTCAACAACAACAATCCCAACCAGGTCACCACGGTTTCGCCCCATCTTTTGCTGGCCGGAACGCTCAACACTACGGCTTCCATCGTGACCACCGACTTCCCCTTCTTAGGTTGCTACCAGGGCTACTGGACCATTGCCCAGGGATTTTCCGACATCACGGACTACGCCAACTATAACTTCAGCACGAACTTCGGCCAGAACATCTGGACCGACGTCTACGGCAACTTAGGTAACCTCGCGCAGATAGAGGCCGCGGCCAAGGCCGACACCACCCTCGTGCTCTACGGCGCCATGGCCAAAATCATCAAGGCCCTCAACTTCCAGATCCTGGTCGATGTCTATAACAACATCCCCTACTTCGACGCCTCCAGCCCCTTGAACATCTATCCGAAGTATGACAACGCCGATACAGTCTACCAACACCTCGTTCTGACCATAGACACGGCCATCGCCATGATCAACGGCGCCACGCCCGGCGCGGTTCAGCCGACCGGCTCGGACGACATCATGTTCTCCGGCAATATGACCTCCTGGAAACAGTTGGGGAATACGCTAAAGCTGCGCATGCTGCTCCACCAGGCGGGGCTGACGGCCAAGGCGGCCTATATACAGGCCCGTCTTGCCGACATCGCTACTGAAGGTGATGGGTTCCTGGCCGGCAACGCTTGGGTCAACCCCGGCTATTCCCAGAACACCAACCAGCAAAACCCATTTTTCTCTTCCTTCGGTTTCAACTCCACCGGGGGCGCGGCCTCGAACTACACCAGTTTTAAGGCCAACATCTATACGATTGCTTTTTTCAACAACACCAACGACGTCCGCATCGGATACGACTATGCCCCGCTCACCGGGTACACAGGGAACCCGCCCTATTTGTATGTGGGCGCTCCCTTCGGAACGATCGGTCTTCCCTCCCCTTCTTCCGCCTCATCCATCGGCGCCTATATGCCAGCCACCTCTTCGACCCAGGCGGGTCCGCGGGTCGGCCTTCTGCAAAGCGACGCCCAGTCTTGTCCCCTCCTGACCGCCACCGAAAGCCTGTTTCTCCAGGCCGAAGCAGCGGAGCGCGGCTGGATCTCCAGCGATCCACAGACTTTATATCAACAGGCCATCACCGCTTCCTACGCCTATTTGCTGGTCAATAACCCGGACAGCGCCGCGGGCGCCTATTATGCGCAACCGATCCAAAATGTAGGCTGGAGCGCGTCCACCAACAAACTGGAAGCCATCATCGTCCAGAAGTGGGCCGCCCTGAACGGCATCGACCTGGAAGAGGTATGGAGCGATTACCGGCGGACCGGGTTCCCATCAGACCTCCCACCGTCCAACTCTCCCAACGCCGTTTCAAAGACGCCACCCGTCCGCCTTTTGTACCCCCAGATCGAGTACCAGACCAACGCCGCCAACGTCAACGCCGAAGGCTCGATCAATCAATTCACCTCCAAAATATTCTGGATACCATGAGACGCATTCTTCTCGCCACCGCCCTCCTCGCGGTCTCCTGTCTGAAACCGGCGAAGTACTATACCGACTTCTCGGACATCAGCGCCATCGCCCAGTTTTCATTGGGGGGGAATTCCATCACCAATGCCTGGATAACGGTACAATCCACCCCGACTGACTATACCCTTATGGTGAATGTCGCGGCCCCCAACCCGCTGGGTAAGGCCGTGACCTTTACCCTGGCGATCGATACCGCTGACTTCAATGCGCAGCTCGCCGCAAACGGATACAGCCTGCTCCCGGACAGCGATTATATAGTGTCCACCTGGCAGGTCACGATCCCCGCCGGCAAGGATTCGGGCACCTTTCACATCCAGATCAACAGCACCAAACTGGGATCGAACCTGGGATTTATATTGCCCCTTCATATCACCGATGCCTCGGGGTTGCCCATCAGCAGCAACTTTGGCTATGGCTTCTGGCTGGTGCAGAACGGCAATGCGTATACCGGGCTGTATCATTCCATGGGCTACCGGAAGGAAGTAGGCAAAACATTTGTCATCGATCAGGATAAATATTTGTATTATGCAGACACGACGGGTGGACTCTACCCGTCCAACACGGTCATAGCGCAGGCGGGGGATGATGTGACGTATATCGATTATGGGATAGGCATGGACCTCACCGTCGATCCTGCGACCAACCTTGTAACGTTGACCTCCGACCCCCACCAGGGTGCCAGCGGCAAGATCCCCCTGAACAATATGGGGGTTTGCAAGTATGACCCGGTCACCCGTGTATTCACCTTGAACTATAGCTATGTAAACGCCTACGGAAATACCGATACGCTCCAGGAAATACTCACATGGAAACCCTTGTAATTGAAATAACATGACACTGACCAAACAACGATTCCTGCCGCTGGACGTCCTGAGGGGTATGACGATCTGCTTCATGATCATCGTCAATACCCCCGGAGGTCCTTCCTATTGGCCGCTGGACCACGCCGCCTGGAATGGCTTCACCCCCACGGACCTGGTTTTCCCTACTTTTCTTTTTGTTGTCGGGAACGCCATGAGCTTTACCATGCGCAGGTACGAAGAACAGGGGAACGGCGCCGTGCTCTCGAAAATATTCAAGAGGACCCTGCTCATCTTCCTTTGCGGCTTTTTGCTCTACTGGTTCCCCTTCGTCCAGCATACGGACGCCGGCTGGGCCTTCAAACCCCTTTCCCACACCCGTATCTTAGGGGTGCTCCAAAGGATTGCGCTTTGTTATTGCATCGCTTCGCTGATGATCCACTTCCTCCCCAAGGGTGCGGTGCTCACGCTATCGGTTATCTTCCTGCTGGGGTATTGGTTCCTGGCCTGGTATTTCGGAGACCCCGGCGGTGTATCCCCGGACAGCGTCACCGGCCCCTTTACCCTGCACGGCAACGCCGACCTGAAGCTCGATCGTTTGATCATGGGGGACAATCACCTCTACCGGGGAGAGGGCTTCCCCTTTGACCCGGAGGGCATCCTCAGCACCATCCCCGCTATCGTCAACGTGGTAGCCGGTTACTACGCAGGGCTTTTTGTACAAAAACACAGCACCGAAGCCAAGTCCCTCTGGAAAATGGCCGGGGTGGGCGCCCTGCTCATCATCCTGGCCTGGGTATGGAACCCCGTTTTCCCCGTCAATAAAAAGATCTGGACCAGCTCCTTCGTCCTCAACACCGTAGGCATAGACCTGATCCTCCTGAGCTTCCTCATCTTTATCATCGATTTCCAAAAACTCAAAGGCTGGACAGGCTTCTTCACCACCGTAGGCAAAAACCCCCTGGCCATTTACTTATTGAGTGAACTCCTGATCGTGGTCCTCGACCTCATCAAGGTAGGCCCCGACACCAGCCTCACCGAGTGGATCATCACCCACACCACCGGCCACATCTCCCCCGAAAAACTAGGCTCCCTCTGCTTCGCCATAGCCTACATGCTGGTCTGCTGGAGCGTAGGGAAGTGGATGGAGGTCAAAAAAATATACATCCGGCTATAAAGTCTCCCGCGTATAGGCCCGGCAGCCCTCTGAAGTGGGGTGGGGTGGTTGGTCCATTTTTTCCTCTTTTCCTTAGCGGATTCGAACGACTGAATTCGGAGAGTGTTTAACCGCTAAGGAAAAGAGGAAAAAATGGACCAACCACCCCACCCCACGCGAGGCATGGTCTGCCATCGGTGGCCAACATTCGCGGGAAGCACCGTGCATTTACCGATAAGAGAGGTAAGACGGCGCCGTCAGCGCGAAGATGTTGAACCGGAAATCGGAGACGGTCGTGATCTCGAAATAGAAATTGCCGCGCATCCCCGGGGGGACGTAGGGGTAATAGTTGGCGTCGATTTTAAGGGTGTTGAACGTCAGGTTTTCGTTGCGGACCTCGCAGCCCAGGCCGAAACCGGCGTAGAGGCGGTTGTCAAAAAGGTTTTCGTCCCTATAGGCCAGCTGGGACGTCTGGATGGTCGCCTGGAGGTTGAACTTGAATCCGTACACCTTTAGCGGGGTATAAAAATTCGAATAGGCGCGCATATTCAGGCGCTGGAACCCGTTGATCTGGGTGTTGCTGATCCCGTAGATGCCGAACTGATTATTGATGTTGAGTGGTTTGTAGAAAAACGGGTTCGGGCAGTCCAGGTAGTCCAGCATAATGAACTCGCGAAAACGGGACCAGGGAAAGGTCACCAGCCGGCTGTAGTAGTCGACCTCTCCATGGATCACCGCATCTTCTGACCCGGTTCCCGGATGCCAGAAGCTACTCAAACCAAGCTGTGTGTTGAGCAACCCCTTGAGCGGGGTGACCCAGTACTTTTGGAGGTTCAGACCCGAATAAGCCCGCTGACGCTGGACCCACGTTTCTTCCCCTCCGTAAAGACCGATGGTATAGCCCAATGGAACGTCCTCGGTACGGCCGAAGCCGAAGAAATAGTGCGCCTTGAAAAAGTCCTGCCGGTACAATGCAAACTCCCCTAAAAGATACCGGCGGTTGTTATACACCGGGTCCGCCTTATACTGGGGAATCGGGTATTGGGTGAAGTAAAGGTTGTAGTGTCTCAAGAGGATGGCCAGGCTGGGCCCCCTCGCCTCGGACCCATTGCTCCGCTCCATGCCCGGCCAGCAATTGTAACCCACCCACGCATCCACGATATTGTATTGGTAGTTCCGGTAAAGGCTGTCACCTAAGCTGTGGATATTTATGGAAAAATTTTTGGCTAAGGACAGCCCCCCGATCACCGGCGTCACGCGCCGGTACAGCGGCCGGTTCAGGGAGATATAGTACGACCCCTCGTAGGTATTCGTATCCAGGGGCGCGTTGTTGTTGAGGTAGGTATACCCCACCGAGCCGTCGATAAACGTCCCCCCGATATTGCTTTTGGTATATTGAACCTGGGTCCCCACCCTCGGCATAAAGGTTTTGTCCCAAAGAAACCCAAATGCAAAGGATTGCCCCGCTCCAAACAGGTCGTTGTTGTAGATGTCAAACTTGGCGTTGGTGTTGCTCAGCTCGCTCAGGTCGCCCCCGTATTCGAATACGTCCTTGGTCACCACGTTGATGTCCACCGAGTCCGAGTTGCTGGACGCGCTGGTCAGGTAGATCCGGGCGTCCTGTATAAAGGGCAGGTTACGAAGGTACCGTTCGTTGTCGGCCAGCTCATACGCATTGACCGTGTCTCCGGGATGGAAAAACAAGGATTGTTTGATGACCCACTGGCGTGAATCGTAGTGCATATTATTGGCCAGCTTCAGGAGCCTGTTGGAGCTTTGGAAGGTGGTGTCGTAAATGTCGTTGGGACCAAACACCTGGACCCTCCGGAAATAAATACGGCGGATATGCCGGCCCTGCTGGGGCAAAAAGACGTGTTCGCTTTTTTGGATGGAACTGTCGTCCCCGGGTGACGTGGCGTTGTCCCTCGACAAACGGCTTAAAAGGGAATCGCGGTAGCGCTTGTTCTTTAATTCCTGCAGGTTCCGTTTCCACCATGACGTTTTTACCACCGGGGTGTCCCGGATGACAGGTACGGTATCAAGGGTAACGGGCCCGCCGGTCGCGGCTATGCACCACCAACAGGCCACCAACAATCCAACTATTTTTCCAATCGCTCCCAAATCAAATCTTAAGTTACCAATATAAAACGAATGAGGGTCTCAGATGGTTTGGCGGCGCGCAACTTTTATTGCGTTAAAAAATTTTAAGGCGTTAAAGAAATCTTAAAAATCCCCTGAAGCCTTTTCCAACTCCGCCCAACTCACTTCCCGGTACCTGCTGTACAGCAGCCATACCAGGATCGCAGCAAGGACGAAGATCAGCCAGATAACCCACGACAAGGCGGGGAGGAACAGGCGGATGAAATAGTGACCGAACCCTACGGCGGTCGGAATAAGGACGATCATCAGGCCCTTCATAAACCGCCCTGTCCCGGCCTGGATGCTCATGCTGGCGGAAAAGGGCAGTTTTTTAAGACGGACGTATCCCATCAGCAATCCGAACCATATCACGTTGGCCAGGCCCAGGGCAAGATCGGGCAGGATCCGGATCCCCCAGATGTACAGGGCAAACACCGCAACGGCCAGGTAAAAAGGAATAAAATACTTGACCAGCATCGCCTTGACGGAGCCGACGAGCACCTCCCCCGGGACGCGCAAAGGGCTTACATAGTACACCCAGGAAGCCTTGTATTTATCCGAGTAGACAAGGTTGGTGATGGCCGTGATCATGGCCAGGCTGCTCATATAGATGAGCAGGATATAGGTCTTGGTTTCCGGCAGGTGTCTCCACGTCTCGCCCAAAGACGACTGTCCCCGGCCCTGGAGCCCGTAATAGAAGAAATACACCAATACGTAGGCAAAAGAAGGATATACCTTGAGCTTGAAATCCCTGCTCCGGCCCGTCAACAGCCAGGAGATCTCGAAACCGGTGCTTTCGGCGTTCCCCTTGGTCACCCACGCAGAGATCGACCGGTAAAATGTGCCCCTCCCCCGACGTTTCTTCGTAACAACAGCCGGTGTCCCCGCCCCCAATCCGCTCAATTTCCGGTCAAAGCTCGGCCCCAAAAACCGGACGACGGCCCAGATGCTCAGGGGCGGTATCAAAAGTCCCAGCGCCGCGAGCCCATACAACAGGCCGGTCTGACCGGCCGGATGCTGCAGCACCTCCCAAAGCGCTGCCAGCCAAAGCGGGGGCGCCGGATAAAAATAGGCGTGCCCTAAGATCGCCGTCTGGTCGAGGTGGAGGTTGGCCGCCAGGCGAGGCCCCATATAATACGTAGCGAAAATAAGGATGGAAAAAGCCACCTGTATCGTCCCGATCACATCCTTGAAACGCTCCACCGTGGTAATCCTCAGGATCACCAGGTACACCGCATTGATGACGCAGATACAAAGCAGGGTGGCGAACGCCACGTCCAGGCCAAACAAAAGACCACCCCCGATACCGATACGCACAAAGCAGTAGACCAACCCCGGCAACATCATCGGCACGACGATCTTGGACAGGTGGATGAGGATATGGAGCAACCGGGCCAGGAGGATCGTCCGGGCGCCCACCGGTTTGGGGAGGATGATGTAGTTGTCCTTGACGTCGATGAGCACATCGGTGAAGTCCGATATCAGCGTCACCGACAACATCACCATGAACATCAGGAAATAGAGCGTCAGGGCGGTAAAGTTGTCTTTGCCGACCCAAAAGGTAAACAGGTAGAAACAACCCATCACCAGCGAGGTCAGAACCGTGGCCACGGTGGCGTTGTTCACTGCCTTTTTGCGTTTTTGGTGCCGGGCAAAGACGGCCCGGGGCCGCCGGTCGTCCATGGTCAGTTTTACCCAAAGAATGGCTTCGAGCTGGTTCGTGTCCGCCCCGAGCTTCCTCCAGAACGGGGAAAAAAGCATGACCAGGCGAAGGATAAAGTTTTTCATGGGGCTAGGGTTCGAAAGCGGTGACAAACTGATCGGCCGCACCCTCCAGGTTTGTTTCCCCGGTCAGGTGGGCGAATATCTTTTCGAGGGTATCCCCGCCCGTTTGCTTCAACTCCTCGAACGTGCCGTCCGCGATGACGGTGCCGTGGTTGATGAGCATGATGCGGTCGGACACCTTTTCCACCACGTCCATCATGTGCGAACAATAGAAAAGGGTTTTGCCTTCCCGGGCAAGCCGGCTCATCACTTCTTTCATGACGATCACCGCGTTGGCGTCCAGACCGGAAAGCGGCTCATCCAGGATGATCAGGCTGGGGTTGTGCATGATGCCCGAGGTGATCAGCACTTTTTGCTTCATCCCTTTGGAGAACGTGTCCATACGTTGGTCGAGGACGTCCTGGAGACCGAAGGCCGTCAGCATTCGTTCCGCCCTTTCCCGGACCATGGTGGGGCTAAGGTCATACAGCCTCCCTGTAAAAGTGAGGTACTCCATCGGTGTCAGTACGTCGTAGATCTCCGCGTTTTCCGGGATATATCCGATAGTGCGTTTGATGTCCTGGGCGTGCGTCCGGAGGTCCATCCCCCCGATCGTGACCTCCCCTTCGAAGTCGGGGATCAGTCCCGTCAGGATCTTGACGGTGGTGGACTTGCCCGCGCCGTTGGGGCCGATATACCCGATAATTTGGCCGGGTTGTATATCCAGGGAAATATCGTGGAGGACGGTTTTGTCCCCATAACGCTTGAAGAGGTGGCGGATGCTGACAGCTGGGGTCATGGTGTGGGTTGAAGCCATAAATATAGTGCGTTTTATGTATCTTAAATCGCGTATGTACGCTCCCACGACGATCGAACTCACGACCAGAGGCAGGCCTTTACGTCTTCATCTTATTTCGACCGGTGTCGTATCGGTCAAACGCCGCTATCGGGATGCCCGGGGCCGCGGGCTGGGTGCCCTCCTCGATTTTATGTGGGACAACCGGTTTACAGAATGGCTGCCGATCTGGGTCATGGTGATCGAACACCCCGACGGTACCTTTCTTATCGATACCGGGGAAGTGGCCGCCGTCATGGATCCCGACTATTTCCGGTCTTCCGGCGCCCTGGTGCACTGGTTTGACCGCTCGCAATTCCGGTTTGACGTCCGCCGGGAAGACGAGATCGACGTCCAGTTGACCAACATAGGCATACCGCCTTCGCAGGTCAAGACGATTGTCCTGACCCACCTGCACTTCGACCACACCGACGGGCTGAGCCATTTTCCCGGGACCCGGGTGTTGTTGGGTGACCTGGAATGGAAAAAACCTTATGGCGCGCTAAAACGGCTCTGGCCGCAGGATTTTCACCCCGTGGCCGTTCCCCTGGACTGTCCCTACGAGATGTTTGAAAGGACATACGCCCTGACCGGGTCGGAAGACCTCCTCCTGGTCCATACACCCGGTCATACCTGGGGGCACGCGTCCGTGCTGATCAAAACCGATCTTGGACCCATCCTGTTTGCAGGAGACGTCTGCTACTCCCAGGACCAGCTCCTGACAGACAAATACACCGGAGCCAATGCCAGCCACCGCCTTGCAAACGACACCTACGAACGCATCAAGGCCTTCGCCCGTCATGAGCCCCTGATCGTCCTTCCGTCCCACGACCCGGAAGCGCCCAAACGGCTGCTCGACTGGGAGCCGCTTTACAACCTCCCCTCCGAAGGTTTGGCAGAGCGGGAGGACTGATAGGTAAAGTCCACCGTCTGGTCTCCTATGCGGATGGTAAACTGTCCGGGCTCGGTGACCGGCTTGTTGTCATCCCCGATAAAGGCGAGGTCCGACGGTGTCAACGCAAAAGTTACCGTTTTTGTTTCCCCCGGTTGCAGGTCGATCTTCCGGAATGCCCTCAGCCTCTTGACATCCGGGCTGATGCTCGCGTACCACTGGCTGGTATAGAGCAGCACGGATTCCTTGCCTTCCCGCTGACCCGTGTTTTGAACATCCACGGAGACCTGGAGCGATCCATTCCCACTCAGCACCGGCGAAGACAACCGAAGGTGGCTATACGTGAATGTCGTATAGCTAAGCCCCGAACCGAATTCGTACAGTGGATGAAAGCCATGCTGGTCGTCCGGATTTCCGTTTTCCAGGAATTTCCGGTAATAGTTCACCAGGGCATTGGCGTAACGCGGGTAGGTAAAAGGCAGTTTGCCGGAGGGGTTCACATCCCCTGTCAAAATATCGGCCAGCGCTTCCCCGCCCTCATTACCCGGGTAATAGACGGTCAGCGTAGCCGCGGCCACCGCGTCCGCGGACGTGACGATCCGGGGCCGGCCCTCCGCCAGGACGAGAATGACGGGCTTACCCGTCTTGGCCAGTTCGGCCGCCAGGTGCAGTTGTTCGAAGGGCAGGTCAAGATCATCGATGTTCCCCGGGTTTTCCGCATAAGACGATTCACCCAGGAAAAGCACGATGGCATCCACGCCGGCTGCGGCGGACAGCGCATCGGACAAACTATCCGCGTAGACGACGTGGTCGCTGCCCAGTTTTTTGCGCAGCGCGTCTAAGAAGGTGGCGTGTCCCGCTCCCAGTGCGTCGTTGACATCCCCCTGCCAGGAATAGCTCCAGCCCCCGTCCACCGAACGAAGCGTATTCGCGGTGGGCCCGGTGACAAGGATCCGCGCACCGGTCTTCAAAGGCAAGGCAGCATTATTATTTTTCAACAAAGTAATAGACTCCTCTGCCGCCTGAAGACTGACCTGCCGCGAGGCCTCCGATCCGAAATCGGGATAGTCTTCCGTATGCGGAACCGGCAACGCAAACAAACCCAGCTCTTCCTTGAGACGGAGGATACGCCGAACGGATGCGTCGATCCGGGCCACGGATACTTTGCCCGTTTTGACCAGGTCGAGGAGATACGTATAAAAGGAAAAATCATACGGCACCATGCTCATATCGATGCCGGCGTTGATGGCCATCAGGACCGCGTCTTCCTGGGTGGCCGCAATATGGTGACGGTCATGAAGGTATTTTATATCCTGCCAGTCGGTGACGATGACCCCGTCAAAACCCAGCTCGCCCCTCAGTACGTCCGTGAGCAGGTAATGGCTGGCGTGCACCGGCACACCGTTGATCTGGGACGAGTTGACCATAACGGTCCGGGCACCCGCTTTTACCGCCTCGCGGAAGGAGGGCAGAAAATATTCCCGCATATACCGGTCGGGTATCCAGGCCGGCGTACGGTCCTTCCCGCTGAGGGGATAGCTGTACCCCAAATAGTGTTTCATACAGGCAGCGACATGGTACTTGTCGATCGCGCCCGAGACGCTCCCCTGGTAGCCCTTTACCGCTTCCGCGCCCATGGTTTTGCACAGATAGGGATCCTCCCCGTAAGTCTCGTACATTCTCGGCCAAAGCGGGGACTTCCCCAGGTCCAGTACGGGCGAGAAATTCCAGGGGATATAGGCCGCCCGGGTTTCATAAGCCGTGATGTCCGCGGCCTTCCGGACCAGTTCCGGGTTAAACGTCGCCGCCTGTCCGATCTCCTGGGGGAAAAGTGTAGCACCTAAGACATAGTTCACGCCATGGATCGCGTCGATACCATAGATCACCGGTATGTGGAGCCGGGTATGCCCGGTGGCTTCTTTTTGAATATCCGTGATCAGCTCCTTCCATTGATCCCGGCTCAGGGCGTGCCCGGCCGTGTTAAGGATGGATCCGACGTGGTAAGTCTCCAGGGCTTGTTTCAGTTTGGCGGTATCGATGTGTACCCCCGGCCGGAGGACCACATCCAGGGTAACCTGGGTCATTTGACCGATCTTTTCCTCCAGGGTCATTTTGGAGAGCAGGTCGTCGACCCGGCTTTGGGCGGAAGCGAAGGAAACCGAAGCAAGGAAGAGGGCGGACAGAAACGCGCGCATAGCAGGCAATGTTTAGACCGGCAAGTTACCACGCCCGCTTTCCAATATCTAACACTTTATTGTAGAATACCGGTACTATTTTGCCGGCCGGCGGCGGACCAGCAGGAATACCACAGTGGTGCCCAGCACACCAATAAGGATGCCGACCCACAGGTACCGCATCGGGTGCGATCCACCCTCTTCGTCTTCTTCCCAGCCAGCCCCCAGGGCATATCCCAGCTCGTCCCTGACCTTGTCCAGGTGACGATAGGCGCTCCGGCTGTCCCCCGCCTGAATAAAGTCTTTACGCGTTTCGTAGGTATAGGTGAGCCGCACCGTATGGCCGAAGCTCTTGACGGATGTATGGAAAATAAAACCCGGGTCCTCGACCACCTTATTCCGCGACGCCAGGTCATAGTCTTCGGGCAACCGTACCTCCAACGTCTCCACATAGTGATCCGGGAAGGACAGCGCAAACGGCTCGTTCCTGTTTTTGTCTTTTAATTTGGGCAGGATGCTCCGGATCAGCGAGGCGTCGAAAGACGCTTTTGGTCCGCCCGCGTCCCTGGTCCACAGTTTGGGTACCGTGTAATATTCATGGGTGACAAAGGACCCGTCCACGGCGGTGTCCACCACACCTATGCTGTCCCGGACCCTGATCCCTTCGTAGGAATCCGCGTAAAAGTCCAGGTAGTTCTTTTGGATCTCACCCCGGCTGCTGGTGTTAAAATCCCCCCGGGCATCGTCCGCAAAAGACCCCGAATACCGCGTGGTGACATCCATCCGGGCCGAGCCCGACACGCTGTCGATCCAAAAAAGTTCATGACAGCTCACCATGCCCTTGTCCTGGAGAGGGATGACGGTCAGCGCCGTCGTCGTATCCGTGAGCACCAGGCCGCACTGGTAGTCCGGGTAAGCGATGTCCCGGAGCCTTCCCCTCTGGAAAGAAATGGTGGGGTCCAGCCAATAATATTTGCCGTCCAGCCACACCCGCACGGTCGCGTGATCAAAGTCATCCGTGGAAGGCAACTCGCGTAAAAGCCTCGACTTGTCGTCGGTATTAATCAACACCGGGTCAGCGGGTATGCCGAGGTTCCGGAGCATCGTACACAACAAGAGGGTCTTGTCCTTGCAATCCCCAAAACGCTGGTCGACCACCTGCCCGGGGTCATGGGGTTGGTGGGTGTTGGGCCCCATCTCGATCCCCAGGTACCGGACCTCGTCCTGTACAAACCGCAGGGCGGCCAGGACCTCCGCTTCCTTTGTGGGGCAGGTTTCGCGTATGCTCCTGATTTTTTTCGCCAGGGCCCCCGAGACCTTCCCGTCCGTTTGAAAAAGGGACAGGGCCCAGTCGTTGACTTCCTTCCAGCTTTGGAATTCACTCAGTTGTATGGAGGGATAGGGATCGTACCAGGACGGGGCGTCGTCCTCGTCGTCATAAGCGGGAACGTTGTCCAGGTTCCAGGTATACACCCTGGCCCCCGGCACCTTGCTCATCTGCGGATCGGGAAGCACGCTTTCTGATTTCCGTACCCGGAGGTCACGCCCCTCCGGACAAACCACCCGGTAGCGCAGGTGGGTCACGGGCACGCTATACCCCGCGTCCAGGGTTTCCGAAAACTTGTCCTGGAAGACCGGGTTGTTCCCGTTGACCGAATACGCAAAGTCCACCCGGTCACCCTTTCGGACGTCCTTTAGAAAAAGCATGGCCGTCAGGCCCCCGTTATAAATGCTTTTGTAGATGTCCTTTTCCTGGTGGAGGATCTTGAATCCTCCAGGTTTTAGCGCGTCGATGACCTTCGCCCCCCGGATGATCCGGATGTAGTGAAAAACCACCTGCTCGTAGGAAGGATCGAAGCCGACCGATACCTGCGAGGCATTTTGTACCCCCGCTTCTGTTTCCAGGCAAAGGACATTCCGATGATACGTGCTGGCCGTGGCGATGTTAAACTGGCGGTCCGCCAGGAAGTGCACATACCCGTCTTCCATGTCCCGGAGCGCGAGGGCTTCGTCGATATGGACGGGATACTCCTTCACCCAACCGGGGACCGGTCCCACCCGGACGCCCTGGGCCGTCACTTGCGTGACCAGCAACAACCACCACCACTGTTTCATAACTTCGCTTGCGTCGTGTCGGCGATTTGTTTACCAAGGCTGTCCGCCCAATCGATGATCAGTTTTTTCTGCGCCTCCGTCAGGACGGCGTCTTTATGGGCCCAGGTATACGTGGACAAGGGCATCGAACCGTTCTCCACCGTTTCGGCGATGTCCTTGAGTCTTTTGACCTTTCTTTTCACCGGGTAGGCAAAATATTCGTCAAAGTTCAGGTGACGCTTGCCCCCCTTGATATGATACGCCACCAGCCAGGACACCGGCGCCACCTTGTCAAACCAGGGATACCGGGAATGGTTGGAATGACAGTCGTAACAGGCCACACGCAACACCGCTTCCACACTGTCCGGTAGCGGGTAGTGGGCCTTCAGGGCATTCGGGTCGGGGGCGGAGGAAACGTTCGGGGCCGGACGGATCAGTTGGATCAGCACGACAAACACCAGGATACCGATAAGGATTTTTTTCAGCATGGGCTAAATATAATCCATTTTCCGTGTCTGGGCTCTCTTCCAGCGCACACCCTGCCAGGCAATTTCCGCCGACACCAGGAGCACCAGCGCAAAGATCGCCGGTTTCCAAGCGCTCCCGCTGTCCGTCAGCGCCCCGTTGAGCGCAAAGAGGTAGATCCCCACCGGCAACACGAACAAAACGCAAAGACCGGTCACGTTCAGGGGAACACGGAAAGACCGGGGCGTCCCCGGTTCCCTGATCCGCAACACGACGAGTGTAATAAATTCGAGGAACAGCGCCGCCCCATACAAAGTGATGTCGATGACCACCAGGTCCATAAAAGTCCAAAGGATCATCACACTCACTACCCCGGCGCACACCACGATCGACCGTGCGGGCGTCCCAAAACGGGGACTAAGCGCGCTCAGTTTTGACGGCAGCAACCGGTCGTCCGCCATCGCCTTGGGTACCTGCGCAACCGACAACAACACCGCCGCAAACAAACCCACCGCGCTCGCCATCCCCCCCGCCGCCAGCAGGATGCCCAGCACCCGTCCGCCGACCAGGACCCCCAACGCGGGAAAACCGTTGTCCCGGAGTACATCCGCTCCGATACCCGACCCCCTGGCCGTCATCAACGTCGCTACATAAACCAAAAGGACCAATACAAAGGCGATCCCCATCGAGACCACATAAGACCGCGCCGGCCGCTCCACCTGGTCCGCATACGTTGAGGTATTGTCCCACCCCAGCATATTCCACATCACGGTATAACATCCCATCCCCGCCGCCGAAAACCCCACCCCCTTCAGCGAAAGGGGCGTAAACGCGTAAGCGGCCGGTCCCAGGTGATACAAACCCAGCCCAAACAAAATGATAAAAGGGATCAGCACCGCCGTGCCCAAGATCAGACTCGCCCGCCCCACCGGCACCACCCCCAGGATGTTCAACCCCGCGCAAGACCAGATCAACCCCAGGCAGATCGGTATCTTCCACGCCGCCAGCCCCGGCAGGAACCAACAGGCATATTGCACAAACAACACCGGGTAAATCGCCAGGTCCACAAACGTATACAACCAGGTCCACCAGCCCTCAAAAAAGGCCCAGCGCAAACCCAGCCCCCGTTTGACCCATTGATAGTATCCGCCACCCACGGGCATCATCGCGTTCAGCTCCAGCACCGCCAGCATCGTAGGAATGTCCCAAAACAAAGGGGTGAGCAGCAGGATGAGGAGGCTCCCCCCATGCCCCCCATACCCCAACAGGGGCTCCATGCCATACGGCCCGCCGGAGACCGTGAAAAAAATCACGGCCACCAGCGCCAGGGGGCGCAGCAGTTTCTTGGTGGGGGGCGCGTTTGTCAACGCGCAATAATACACCATTTACGGCTTCGATGGAAACGTCACCTGCCGCAACACCGTCTCCCCCATGGGTACCAGCCGGACCGTTTCCGGTTGACCGGTAGCCGGATTCCAAAAGGACACCCCATCGGCGGAAACGCGCCCGCCGCGGTACGCATACCGCACCGCGCTATCCGGCTTGTATTTGTAGTCATAAAAACCAGGCAGGGGATAACGCCTGGTAACCACGGGCGTGGCCGGAATGGGCCGCGCCAGGACCAAAGCCCCGTTCATGAAATACGCATCCCCCTTGCTGTCGCGACAAACCCGCACACCCGACGACGTAAACGTGATGCGCACCTTACCGGGCCGCCGCACATATATGTACCCGTTCTTCCCGATATACGCCCCGGACACGGACACACCCGTCGCCCAGTCCGGCCGGCGGACCGCCAGCGTAAAGTCCACTGGCCGTGCCGCGTGCACCACAAAGGTCATCGCACGCCCATAAGGATAATCCGTTTCTTCGGAAATGCTTACCGGCACCCCCTTCCAGGCAAACCTGACCGTACAGGGCCCCAAGAGCGTCGCCACCGGCCCGGTCGGCCCCAGCATCCACATCTGCCTGACGTAATAAGGTGCAACCCGCCCGGCATTGGGCACACAACAAACGGCCACGTCCTGGTGAACGGGCGAATACTTATAACGTGTCTGCCGGGGATCATGGTCATCCCCGTTCAACCCGCCTGTCATCTCGTAGGAATTATCGGTCTTCAGGTAGGCGATGCAAGACGCATGAGGATCCCGCGCCCCCTGGGCCGCGTTAAAGAAAAGCCGCTCCACGCGGTCTCCAAAAACGGGAGCGCCCGTCTTCCCCAACAGGTCCGCGTAGCTGTCCAGCAATTCTTCCAAGGAACAATATTCATATCCCGTGGCGGTGGCATCTGCCGGCCGGCCCCC
This sequence comes from Dinghuibacter silviterrae, assembly GCF_004366355.1. Taxonomy (NCBI): domain Bacteria; kingdom Pseudomonadati; phylum Bacteroidota; class Chitinophagia; order Chitinophagales; family Chitinophagaceae; genus Dinghuibacter; species Dinghuibacter silviterrae. The sequence continues at coordinate 263,877 of NZ_SODV01000001.1, forward strand.
GATCCATTCATCCCCCGCGGGAGCGCCCGACGGCGTCAGTTCCCGGGACACCTTGTCCAGGTAGTCGTCCAACGCCCTCATCAGGAAAGGATTCCCCGAGGTGTATGCCGCCGCAGCCACCGCCCGTAGGTGTTCATAAGTATGCACCCCATGCCCGCGTAAATAGTCACCCGGGTCCACCAACTTCGCATATTGCGCGTCCTCGTGCAGGGTCTCTTCAGAAAAATCCTTATAAAGAAATAGGACATAGTCCAGATACACGCGCCGCCCCGTCAGCCGGTACAATTCCTCCAGCACGTCCGTAAACATAAGCCCATGAGAGAGACCGCCCACGTCCGGGCTTTTTGAAAAAAACGGACGGGATCTTCCCGCCGGGTAATGGACCATGACGTCTCCGACCGCCCGTTCAACCGCCACCAACACCTTCCGGTTCCTGGTATACGCGTACCACGCCAAAAGCCCCCGGAGCAACGTCGTCTTTGCCCAAAGCTCTCCGTTCTCTCCATCAAAACGATACCGGAGCCCCGGATCATAGACACCTAAATATCCATCCTTATCCTGCGTCGACAGGATGCGGCGCACATAAGCGGCGGCCCTCCTCAGGTAAACGCTATCGCCCGTCAGCACCGCCGACCGGATAAAGCCATCCCGCCAATTGCTTTGGGTTTCACTGTTCCACCAGAGGTACTGTACCTCTGCGGCGTCACCCCCACCCGCCAGCGCGCCCACATCTTTGCGCGTCACGTCCTTTGTCAACCGGTCTTTGCCATAGATGTCGTCCTTCACCACCAGGTTAGGAACGAGGCTGTCCAGGTGACCGGTGAACCCTTCCAGGTTTCCACGGATCTGCGCCGCGAGCCACCCGGCCGGCCGCACCGCCCCAAAGGGGAGCGGTGTAAAAACCTCCGGCCGCGGGGTCCGCTGTACAAACGCGGAATCCTGCCCAAAAGCAGCGCGACCCAGCAGCATCACTATGAAAAAAACCGAATGTCTTCTCATGACGCTTCATACAGCAAGGGATTCCTGGGGGTGCGGATCACCTCCCCCACCTTCGCACCCGGACACCAGCTGTTCCAGTCGGTCACCTGGTGTTCATTCCAGGGTTCCTTCAGCACCATATCCTTATCCATATAGATCATCGTCATCACCTTCCGCATCCGGTCCGTCCGGTTCGCTCCCGCCCGGTGATACAACCAGCCCGTATGAAAGCTGACTTCACCAAGGTCAAACGGTTCGATCACGTGACGGAACCCTTCCTGTTTGAGGGCAAACTCCAGGGTATCCTGGCTCTCGTCGCTGATCTCCAGGTCCCGGCCCTTCCGCATCCGGTGGCTCCCCGCGCTAAATTCCAGGGGCCCCAGCTCCAAGGGCGTTTCCTGCAAAGGGATCCAGACCGTCACTGTCCGGTCCGTCGCCAGGGGCCAGTAATACTGGTCTGCGTGCCAGGGCGTGATACCGCCCCCCGCCTCCTTGTACAAGGCCTGGTCGTGGTAGAGCCGAACCCCCTGCAACTCCAGCAGGTCCGACGCCAGCTTCGCCAGCCGTTCGCTAAAGACGATTTCCCTGACGGGTCCGGACTGCGTCCAGATGTTCATGATCTGCAGGAACGCCTTTCCATAAGTATCCCTTTCGTCCAATGGCAGGTGCTGGGTATTGAGCCGGTGCACCTCCCGGGTGATCGTATCGTCCATGTAATCGATCGCTTCGGGTGATAAAACGTGTTTCAGCTTGATAAAGCCGTTCTCCCGGAAAAAGGACACCTGCTCCTCCGTCAGCGCGTAGGGCTCGTCCAGCTCCTTGAGGATGTCCACTGTCGTTGTCATAGTATCTTTTTTGATTAAAGAATTCTCCACACAGCCACTCCCCAGGCGGGCAAAGTCACCGTAAAACCCGGACTGTCCACCGGCCCCACCCCAGGTCCAAACACTTTCCGGAGATGGGTCCCCGCCGGGAGGTCGATCGTCACGGGTTGCTCGCGGCCCGACAGGTTCACCGCCAGCACCATCGTTTCGTGCTGGGGTCCCCCCACCGTCATCCGCTGCGCCACCCGTTCCCATGAAAACACCTTTTCATTCGTATTCCTTACCGGAACATAGCGCCCCTCCGTCAATGCAATATGATTCGCTCTCACCAATAACAAGTCCCGGTACCAGGCCCAAAGCGAGGCAGGGGTACCGATCTCTTCCTCCAGGGAAATACCGTCATAAGGCTTCAGGTAGGTGCTGTCCCACCAGGGGCCGGTCCCTTTGTACCACAACGCCATCCCCCGGCCCGTATCCGCCGCGTACCATTCAAAAGCTTCGCGTCTTGGAATGTCATTGGCGTCCGTATTCCCAAACTTGTTAAAACCGCCGATGCCCGTCATACCGAGTTCCTGTCCGTAATAAATGGAGGGGATGCCCCCCAACATCAGGTTGAGCATCGCGCCTACCCTTTCCTTACCCGGATGTTTACCCACCCGGGAGGCAAAGCGGTCCATGTCGTGGTTCTCCAAAAAAACGACCTGTTCCTTCCCTGCCGGCAGCATCCCGAGGGTCGAATCCGCCGTCCGCTCCAGGTTGGTTTTGTCAAAAGAACCGATCGCCCCCGCCAACCGGAATGCAAAAACCCGGTCGACCGTCGCCTTGTCGAAATAGTCGAAGCCAAACGACCCCCAGTTGGCCTGTTCCGCCACAAAGGTCAGGCGGGGGTTGACCTGTCTCAAGGCGCCCAGCAGGGGTGCCCAGAAACGGGTAAACAAACCGGCCAGCCGCGGGTCTCCGTCCAGGTCATCCATGGTGTGGTCCAGGCGGAAGCCGTCAACCCCGTCGTCAAACCGGCCGTCCCCGTTGGGGTCCGCAAAAAACCCAAAAAGCCGTTTGTTATAGGCGAGTACCTGCGGATCCAGGAGGTTGACCAACGCCACCTTCCGGACCGCACCGTTGTATCCTTTGAGTTCCCGTATCCCCCAGATGATGGGGCTGGGTATATGGTGAAGGGAGTCGTCGTATAGAAGAAAAGAAGAGCCCCACCACGCATGCCTGTCCGTTACGTACTGGGTCTCCATATCCAGGTAAATCTTCATCCCCCGGGCGTGGATGTCCCGGACCAGGTCCAGGTAATCCTGCATCGTTCCGTATGCCGGGTCGATCTTTTCCCAGTCGTCCGCAAAATAATTGTGGTAAAACGCGGAAGCATACAACGGCGTCAGCAACAGGGACGTAATCCCCAGGCGCTGAAGATAGGGCAATTGAGCCCTAAGCCCCCGCAAATCCCCCTGGCCGTCCCCGTTTGCATCGCAAAAACTCCGCTGGAAAACGTGATAGATCACCTCCTGTTGAGCCCGGCCTGACATCGACACACCCATCAGTAAGACGATGGTATAGAGCATCCTTCTCATTGAAGCAAACCTAGCCAAGCCGGTGCAAAAAATATCCCACTATATCGCCATAAACTGGCACTATATTGACAAAAAACGGTAAATTGTTGGTGGAAAAGACACATTAAGTATGATAAGGCCGTCCTTTGAGGACATCGACAGCAAGAAGGGAAGCAATTCGTATCTAGCCTACCGGTATGGCGTACCGTTTTTCCCGTTCCAGTGGCACTACCATCCCGAATACGAGCTGACCCTCATCCTGGAAGGCTCCGGCGTGCGGATGGTGGGAGACAGCCACGAACACTTTTCGCCCGGGGACCTCGTCCTGTTGGGTCCTAACCTCCCCCATACCTGGGTTAGTGAATCCACTTCCGCCGCCGTGGTGATCCAGTTCTCCGAAGCCTTTATCGGCCCGTTTCTTCAATACCCTGAATGCGACCGCATCCGCAGGCTGCTGACGCGCTCCAACCAGGGGGTATTTTTCCAACGGACGACAAAGACGATGGTGGACAACGTCTGTTCCCTGCCCACCCAAAAAGGGGTGGCCCGGATCACCGCCCTTTTGGAAGTGCTCCAGGCCCTCGCCTCCGCTTCGGCCCCATCCCTGGCCTCCCCCTACTTCCAGCCCGCCCGCGGACGGAAAGCCGAGGGACGGATCAACAAAGTTTGCCAATACATACAAAAACACTCCTCCGAAGACGTATCCCTGCAAAAGATAGCCTCGCTGGTGCATTTATCCGAAAGTGCGTTTTGTAAGTTCTTCAAGCGGACGACGGGCAAGACGTTCTCGGATTATGTGGTAGAGATCCGCCTGGGACATGCCTGTCATCTGTTAAGCGAGTCCGACGACCCGATCTCGGAGATCGCTTACCGGTCGGGCTTCGACAGCCTTTCTTATTTCAACCGGGTGTTCCTGCGCAAAAAGGGTTTGCGACCGAGGGAGTTCAGAAAGGGCGTTAGCGGTAGTAACCATAATAATGATGGTGGTAAGGTTCCCTTACGACTAAACAGGAACTAAACGCGGCGGCAACTGCCAAGGCTACGAGTACAAGTTTAACGTGTTTCATAAAATAGATATTTACTTATTAGAGCCGCCCCGGCTCTTCCCGTTTAGCCCCGAACGGGGTTTTACAGGATTATTAACAGAAAAAGCGTATTTTACTTAGGTGCGGAAAATCACTGCGATATGCCTCTTTTGCACCCTGATCCTGTCTCAATACGGACGGTTCCTGGCCTATATGCAGTGTACCATCAGCGGCCTCGTCAGCCCCGGCGAGCCCTGCGATTGCGAAAAACAAGTCCCCGCCGACTACCGGGCCGACGCCCGCGACCTGCCCCCACCCAAGGGGATGAACGTCGTTTTCGAGGAATACTACCTGCCCGTGTCGCCCTGGGCGATGCAAACACCGCCGGGGCTGCGCCCTGACGCGCCCACCCGCGGGTGCCCCGGCTATACCTTTACCCGTCTTACCGACATCTTTCGCCCACCGCGCGCCTGACCGGACATACCACGCCCGACCGCACCGCCGAAACGCGCGGCCGAACGGGCGAGCCGAATGCTCGCGGCCCCAACAGGCCGCCGGCGACACGTGGCTCCCGATGGGAGCCCAGGATTGTTTTACCCATTAACAAACACACAATGACCCGTCTATATGTTTTCAGCAGCCTCCTACTGCTGCTGACCGCCTGCGCCCATACGCGCCCCGCAACCGCCCACTTCCAGGGAGACACCACCATCGCCTTCCACGGCGACACCGCCTACGACGCCAACGGCCAGCTCATGCTCCTGGGAGAACACCCCCGGACCGACCTGGAACAAAAACCCTTTGCCCGCTGGTTTGACAGCGGCTACGCAGCGTATACCGTGGACACGGCCACAACAGCCCTGATAAGCCCGTTGCTAAAGGACCGCACCTTTGAGATCTTCATGGGCACCTGGTGCGGCGACAGCCGCCGGGAAGTGCCCCGCATGTTCAAGATCCTCGATGCCTGCGGCGTACCCCGGGACCACATCCGCCTGATCACCCTGGACTACCGCGGTCGCATGTACAAACAAAGTCCACAGCACGAAGAAGCCGGCTTGGATATTGTACACGTCCCCGACCTCCTTGTCAAAAACGGAACAGAAGAACAGGCCCGGATCGTCGAATCCCCGGTTGTTTCTCTGGAAAAGGACCTGCTCTCCATCGCCCGGGGCGAGCCATACCAACCCCAATACCGCGCCGCCTGGTGGTTGAGCCACCAGCTCAGGCAAGCCGGACCAGTCGATGAACCCGCGCTCGCCGACAGCATAAAAGAAAAGACAAAGGACGCTTTCGAACTATGCACCCTGAGCTATGTGCTCTACCTGCATGGAGACACAACAAACGCCTTCTTAACAAAGCGCCTCAACGCCGCCGTATTCCCCGGGAATAAGGCCGCCCAAAAATGGCTGGACACCCACGTCATTAAAAAAGGCTAGCGATGGACATCCCCCCCATGACCAGGACGACGATCCATCCCGCCGCTTGCATCCAAAGGGGATGACGATACCCCTGCATGAGCGCTGGCCGTGTTGCTCCGACCAGCAGTACGGCCAGCGCGAAAGGCAGGATAAAGCCGTTGACGAGGCCCGCCAGCAACAACAATTCCCTGGGCTTGCCGACGACCATAAAGATCAGCGTGGAGACCACGATGAACAAAGTGATCCACGCCTTCTCGTACTTTGCAAGAACAGGATGAAAGGTTTTGAAAAAAGAGACCGCCGTATACGACGCCCCCATGACCGAGGAAAGAGCGGCGCTCCAAAGGACCAGCCCGAAGATGTGCAACCCCACAGCCCCGGCTCCGTAGGCAAAAACACTGGCGGCCGGATTGTCCTTGTCCGGCACCGCGCCGTGCACGATCGCGCCTACCACCGCAAGAAAAAGAACAAACCGCATCAGGGTGGAAATCAGGATGCCGCTGACGGCGCTGGCATTGACCCTTTTGATATTATCCCGGCCGGAAATCCCCGCGTCCAGCAGGCGATGCGCCCCGGAAAACGTAATATAACCGCCGACGGTCCCCCCCACGATCGTCACGATGGCCTGGGCCGACACCTTCGAAGGAACAAAGGTGTGGGCCAGCGCCTGGCCAAGGGGTGGATGCACCGCGCAAGCCACGAAAAAGGTAAGCCCGATCTTGAGGACCCCCAATACCTTGGTGAGGTTGTCCAGCATCCGGCCGATTTCTTTGCTCCAAAACAACAACAGGGCGAGTGCCCCGCTCAAGGCTGCACCGGTCCGGAAAGACAACCCGAACAGGACATTCATCCCCAGACCGCAGCCCGCAATGTTCCCGATATTGAAGGCAAAACCACCCAACACCACCAGCAGACACAACAGGTATCCGAGCCCGGGGAAAACCTGGTTCGCGAGGTCCTGGGCACGCTGACCGGACACTGTGAGGATCCTCCAGGTATTTAGCTGGGCCCCGATGTCCAGCAATACCGACACCAGGATCACAAACCCAAAGCTGGTTAGGAGCTGAGCGGTAAAAACGGTGGTTTGGGTCAAAAACCCCGGCCCGATGGACGAATTGGCCATCAGGAAAGCCGCCCCCACGACGGCGCCGCCCGCAGACAGGCTAAGGCGCCTGGATCCCGATCCCTTCATGGATAAGCCTATTTCTGATGGTCTTGGCAAAAGATACTGCGTGCGCACCGTCCCCGTGCAAACACAGGGTGTCGGCTGCGATGCGCACGACGGCACCGGACTGGCTCACCACGGTCCCTTCCCGGACCATCCGCAACACCTGGGCCAGCGACTGCGTTTCATCTTCAATAAGCGCCCCTGGCGCGTTCCGGGGTGTAAGGCTTCCATCATCCTGGTAGGTCCGGTCTGCAAATACCTCGCTGGCGGTGCGTAATCCCAGGCGGCGTGCTTCAGTAATCAGGTGACTTCCGCTCAACCCGTACAGGACAAGCGCCAGATCAACCTCCACGACCGCGGAGGCAATTGCGTGGCTCAATGCCGGGTCGCGAGCCGCCATATTATAGAGCGCGCCATGGGGTTTAACGTGGTGCAAAGTAACGCGCAGCGAGCGGCACACCGACGCCAGGGACTCGATCTGCCGCAGCACCAGCGCAAATACCTCGGACGGCAGCAACGACATTTCCACCCGACCAAAGTTCTCCCGGTCTTCAAACCCAGGATGCGCGCCCACAAAAACCCCATGCCGCATCGCCAGCTCCACCGTACGCCGCATGGTGTCCTCATCCCCCGCATGCCCGCCGCAGGCAATATTCGCACTGCTAATCAGCGGCATGAGCGCCTCGTCGTCCGGCATCCCTTCTCCCATGTCACAATTCAGATCGATCCTTTGCATATTCCTGTAAATATTTGCCCAGGCGCAGTTCACAGGCACCCTGGAGTTGTTGTATGTATTGATCCCTGGCCACCAGCAGGTCTTCGGCTTCGGCGCCGGTAATCAGCTCGAAGGCGACCCGCTCACCCGGCCGGCATTGGGCCAGCCGGGGTATGTCCACGCCGGCCACGTGCGCCACCCGCGGATACCCCCCGGTCGATTGATGATCCGCCATCAGGATGATCAGTTCCCCGGACGGCAGCAGTTGCAAGGTACCCCTCGTCACCCCGGTAGAGATCAGTTGGTCCGGAAAAACCGCTTTTAGGGAAGGCCCCTTCAACCGGTACCCCATCCGGTCACTGTGGGCGGTAATGGTAAACGGCAGGGACAAGAGCAACTGACGGGACGCTTCATTGATCCAGCTCCATTCCCGTCCCTCCACAAGGCGTATGGCCGATCCCTGGCGATACATCGGTTGTACGTCGGCCTTCCAGGGCAGGACGACGGCGTCCCGGTTCCCCGTGATGGAGGGGTGTATCCCCCGGCCGAACAAAGGAATCTCGTCCTGTTTTTCCAGGGTCCGGCCGTTATAGCCCCCCGCCCCCGCCTTTAGGTTCGTGCTGTAGCTGTTGAGCCAGCGGGGAACGTGAAAGCCATCCCGGACCGCCAGGTAACACCGGGCGCCACGGACGGCCCCTTTGAATTCAAGGACGCTGTTTTGCCCTACGACCACGGGTGTATTCACGGGCAGGGGGATACGGTTGACCGTAGCCCCGAAGTCCGCACCGCTCAAGGCGATGAGCGCCTCCTCCTGAAAAAGGAAAACGCCCGCCGGAAAGTGCAGCTCGATCACCGCCTCCGTGGGTTCATTACCCACGAGCATGTTGGCTACCCGGAAGGCCACCTCGTCCATGACACCCCCGGGATTGATCCCCAGGTGCTGGTAGCCCTTCCGGCCCAGGTCCTGAAGGCTGTCCGCCATCCCTTGTTTAATGACCTGTATACCCATAATATGCGTCCAGGGTTATGGGTACGAATCGCACCCGGTCGCCCGCCCTGAAAAACACCGGGTCTTCCGAAGCGGGATCGAAAAGGGCAAGGGGCGTCCGGCCGATGATGTGCCAGCCCCCGGGAGAAGAAACGGGGTAAATACCCGTCTGGACCGCCGCGATGCCCACGCTCCCCGGCGGGATATGCTTGGCCGGCTCCCGCTTGCGCGGGACGGCGATGCGGTCGTCGACCATACCCATATAGGCAAAGCCGGGCAAAAAGCCGATCATGTACACCTTGTATTCCCGCCTCGTATGGAGTTCTACCAGGACTTCCGGAGACACTCCCTTCTGGCGGCAAAGCGCCTCCTGGTCGGGCCCGAGGCTGGGGTCATAACACACAGGCAGGTCGATACGCCGGGAGGGCGGAAGGGGCATTTCCCGCTGATCTTCCAGCAGGTAGCGCAACTCGCCGTAAAGCCACTCGTAAGCCGAAGGCGCGCCGGTCACCCGCCGGGTCTGCACCGGGTCATACACCAGCGTCAGCGTCTGGTAAGCCGGGATCAGGTCGGTCACGCCCGGGATCTTTTTTTCCTTCAACCACTGGAAAATCCCCAGGATGGCATCGTTGGTTTGCTCGTCGATACCCTCGCCCCATTGTATGGCCAACGCCCTTTCCCCAACGGGATAGATGGTGTACATGTATTAAATATATCCAATAATTGCTAGATTGTGCACATGGAAGTGCACTACCATCCCCACATGCCCAAGGGTGAGAAAAAGCCTTTCAGGGAATACCTCCTGGAATTCCTGATGATTTTCCTGGCGGTGACCATGGGTTTTGTCGCCGAGAACATCCGCGAAGCGATCCATGAGCGGCACATTGAACACGAATACATGGCTTCCCTCGTTTCGGACCTCCAGGCGGATACGCAAAAACTGTCCCTGTATACCGATACCCTGCGCTCCGCCTACGACGGCCTGGGTACCCTGGCGACACAGTGCTACTTGCCAAAGGGCAAGATGGAAACAGCCCGGATGTACTATGCCTACCATCACTTCTGCCGGAACTGGTACGACCTGAAGCTCTACGACAAAACCCTCGTACAACTCAAAAGCTCCGGCAATCTTCGCCTCATACCCGCCGCGGTGGCGGATTCCCTGGCGGGGCTCGACGACCAGATCCAGTTTTTCAATGACCGCATGGCCTTCTTCCTGGAAGCCCAGACCAAGGTGGTGGACGAGGGGCTGGCCTTCTTTGACTATGCCGTATATGTAAAAGCCAATACACGCCCCGATGGGAGCCTGAATTTGCACGATGAAGGCTTTCTCCACCTTGAGCGTAACCCACCCCTTTTAAGCTACGATCCCCCGGCCTTGAAGCGTTTTGCGGGCCGGATCGGTATTTTCCGGAACCTTGCCGGTTTGCGTCTGGAGGGCATGCAAGCCTGTAAAACGATGCTCTCCCGGAACATCGCCTTTCTCCAAAAAGCCTATCATCTTACCGAATAAGCACCAGGGTTCCCTTATAGAGTTGCTGCCGCCCCTCGGTGAAGGTGATCAGCGCCATGTACACATAAGCGCCCGGGGCGGCCGGCTGCCCATGTGCGGTACCGTCCCAGCCCAGGGAGGGGTCGTTGGGGAGGGCATTGGAGGATTCAAAAACGGGTTTGCCATACCGGTCGAATATGGCCAGGTGACGGATGCTTTGCACGTCCTTGCCCCCCATGATGAAAAAGATATCGTTCCGCCCGTCCCCGTTGGGGGTAAAGGCGCCGGGGATATTGACTTCCCCGCCGGTATATGTTTTGATCAGGGCGTAGGCGGTATCGATACAATAGTATTGATTCCGTACGACAACCCGGTATTGCTGGGTGTAGGGTGCCGTGAGCAACGGCTCCAGGCAGCCGGTGCAGGAGAGGTTTTCCCCGGGCGTCCATGACGCCAGCCCGGGAGCGCCGCCGCTCACCAGGGCGGTCATTTGCAGCGTGGCCCCTGTCGGCACACTGGTGTCCGAAGGTACCAGCACCAGGGAGAAAGGCGTGACGGCCACGGACGCGCCGTTATTCGTGAAGTCGGTCTCGGGGATGCTGTCCTGGCCGTTCACCGACGCCCTCAGGCTGTCTCCGCCGGGGAAAGGCACGATCAGGTGATAGGAGACACACGGTGTGCCCACCAAGGCCGGGGTCACAAATACGGGCCCGCTCTGAAAGGCCACCGGTATACCCGCCCAAAGGCTGTCATACCCGTTGTTCATACAGACCGTAAAAGCAACCATCACGCTGTCCTTGTTATAACACTGGGTGGTATCGATCGTCATCGTAAAATCCGGCGGCAGGATCATGACGGGTACGCTGTCGGAAACCGTGCAACCATATTGGGTCGTGACCCGCACGCGGACCATGCTTTTGCCAAAAACCTGGACCGATGGGGTCAGGCAATTCAGACAGCTCAGGTTGTACTGCGGTCCCGGCGCCCAGACAGCGGTAAAGGTTTCCTGGTCGCTCCCGACAATGTTCAGAAGGTAAGACGATTTGCGGATGACCTCCGTGTCGGCGGGTGTTATAGCAGCGGAGAACTGGAAGCCGCTGATGCTCGACTCGTTGTTGGTATAGTTTGATTCCAGGATAGGTGTGTTGGGCATGACCAGGGGGACCTTGGTGCTGCTGTCGTTGATGACCGCGTATAGCTGGTTCAATCCGATCTGTCCCGCAGCCAGGGTGACCTTATAGGCGATGTCGCAACAATTGCCCAGAATCGTACCCGGCACAAAGAATGGTTTTCCCAGGATATGCGCCGTGGGCGTAGAAGGATCCGCATCATAAAAGGTGACCGGGATGCCTTTGGGCAGGGGGGCATATCCTTCGTTACACACCACCACCGACGCCTGGAGGCTGTCTTCGTCGTAACAATGCACGTTCTCCAGGGTCAGTACGGCATCAGGCGTAGGGTCGGCAACCGGTATGATAAAGCCCTCCGTTGTATCAACACACGACCCGTTCGTGGCCACCAGGCGCATGGTGTCCGTCCCAGGGGTGTTGAAGGTGTAGGTCAGGTTCGGAGCGGTGGATACCACACTGTCATTGAGCAACCATTGATACGTCACCCCATTCACCGAACGGTTGGTGAATTGTATACTGTCCAGGTAAATAGGATTCTTGGAGGCAATGGCTTGCTTGTCCGCATAAAACCGGGCCATCGTCCCGCACGAAACGATGACGTTGTCCGTATAAGACGCGTAGCACGAAGGATTGGCGTTAAAGGCCTTCAGGCTGACCGTATAGGTACCGGAAGCGGGAACGGTATAGCTGAAGTTGGTGCCCGTAGACACCACGGCCCCGTTGACACTCCATTGATACTGCGTGGCACCGGTCGAGGTGTTCGTAAAGTTCACCGTATTCCCCGGATTCGGATAAGGAAGATCCCTGGTAAAGGAAGCGATGCTCCCCTCCGTGCAGGCCGGCGTACATTCATTTTGCAAAAGGGAGCTCCGCACGGTCGCGATGGTCGCCTGCATCCGGACCGCCTGCCCCTGGGTAAATTCATTGATACAGGGCGCATTCCCATAGCTCATGAAGTTTGAGATCAGGTCGGGCACGTCGGTGGTAAACCCGGACAACGTATCCGTGCTGCAGGAATTCACCGGCCGGTTGCAGGCAGGAGAGCTGAAGATGTCCCTTTGCGGGGGCGTGTCACAAACCATATCCCCATCCGTGGCGCAGTTGTTGTTTTTGCAATCCATCCCCTGGAAGGTATGGTAAAGCCCCAGGTAGTGACCCATTTCATGGGCCAGCAGTTTGCCAAAACCCGTCACGACAATCCCGTCCAACGTGCTCCCTGCACTGGGGGGCATGGTGGCATAGCCCCCTTCGTTCATCCTTACCCAGGCCCCACACTGGAAAAGGGCGATGTCCTCCTTTTTCAGCGTGCTGACCACCCAGATGTTGACATAGTGCGTGGGATCCCAGTCCACAAGGCCTTTAACCTTGTCGTCTTCCATATCCGCTTCTTCGTCCCCCAAGAAAGACGTGGTCCGTGTGATCCCCGTGGTATTTCCACCAAGCGGATCGGTCTGGGCGAGGCAAAAATGAATATGTGTATTGGCGCCCGGCCCGGTGGCGTACACGCCGGTGTGCGCAAAGGCATCGTTAAGGTCCTGGACGGCGGCCACAATCTGTGCATCCGTGACAGCCGAAGGATTGGTTCCTACAATATGAAAAACGACGGGAAGCGTATAATCGACCAACGCCGGCTCTTTTTCCTCGGCCTTTAGGATTTGTTCGTTGATCCGTTGCTCCTGCAGCCTGAAGGTAGCGTCGAGACGTCCGTTGCGCATTCTTTGTTCGGTTCCGCAAGTGGAAGCGAAATAAGAGGCACTGATGGGATGCATATAGGAAGGAACCTGGCCACGGGCGGTGAGCGCGAGCATGCAGCAGATGAGTAGCGAGTATAGACGGAATGTATTGGATTTCATTGGGTAGTGGCAACCAAATATACTTCAAAAAGTATACCATTCCTAGAATTTATACGCCAGTCCTACCCCTCCGGGACCGACCCGCATCTCCAGATTCTTCAGATTGTTGTTCAAACGCACGGAGTTCCTGTGATGCAGCAGGATCATGAGCGCATCCATGACCCCCAGGCAGCCGCCCTGTATAGAAATACTACTACCATATCCCCGGTATTGCTCCTTCGATACGACGTTTGATTCCGACATCCCTCGTTCCCTCAGATAGAAACCGCCGGTGATATACACGAGGTCGATACAAAACCGCCCAACGCCTCCATGGCGTTGCGGGTATACGTATTGCGGCTGACGGCCAGGCTATCGTTAAAGCTGTTTTGGCTCAACCCACGGATAGAAATGAGCAAGGCCACGACGAGGAACTTTTTCATACCCTTAAGATACGAACCGGCGGCCCACTTGGATGCCGCACCTGCGAAAAGACGCCCCAGCGGCCTTGCCATAAAAAAAGCCGCCCTTTCGGGCGGCCTGCTGTATTCAAAACCATCTGCGTATGGAATAATTAATGACGATAGATCTGGCGGCTGATATGATTCTCCTGGTGGTTTAACAACCGTTGATCACCCCTGGTGATATGACCGTGGTCGAGGCGGGCCATAGACCGTTCTTCCATCCGGACATCATGGTCTTCACGATGGAGTTTAAAGGCCTCCGCGCGGCTCATCCGCCCGTCGTCCACCTTCCGGTCGATCCGGCCGTATTGGTTACCCAGGCGGTCATTGACCTGGTCGCGGCGGGGATGCGTTTGAGCAAAATGTCCGTCGGCAAAAGAACTGGTAGTGATCAGAAGACCGGCAGCCATCAACATCGTAGTAAAGATTTTCGTTTTCATAATTCTAGTTTTTCGTGTTGTATATAGGATCTTCTACCGTTCTTTTCGTTTAAGGCTTTAACCATTTTTAACGATTGCCTCTCCGCCCACCATGGGGCCGTCCGCGGAAAGTTCGCTACCGGGTTTCTTCGACTTGAACAACGGCCACAGGAATTGCACATACCACTCCTCCTGCTGGTAGTGTTTGATCCCAAACGTCTGGGGGTATCTGCGGGTGATGATCCCCGTGCCAAAGAAGATGTCCCAGAGAAAAAACATATTCCCGAAATTGCCTTTGTAGTGCCCTACCCCGTCGCCGGTGGTATCGGCATGATGCGCCTGGTGGGTAGCGGGTGTGGAAATCAGCCGCTCCAACACCCAGGCGATCGGATGAAGCACCCTGTATTTATAAAAGGGCTTGTCCCAGGGTATGCTGGAATGGGCCGACAGGGTGATCAGCGACTTGATGCCCCCGACGAAAAGCGCGGGATAGCCCAGACCCAGGTACACCAGCGCAGCCGTCAGATAAGTCTGGGAAAAGAAAATCGTATAAATGATGTTTTGCCGGCTGGCCATCGCCATCCCCATATAGGGTGCCGAGTGATGCGTCCGGTGGAACCGCCACAGGAAAGGCACCTGGTGGTGCAGCCGGTGGTACCAATATTGCGTCAGGTCGTCCGCCACCGCGATGATAAAAAAGCCCCACCAGAAGGGTACCCAGGCAAAGGTCCCCTTCAAACCCGGGAGGGCAAGGGGCAACAACCTTAGCGTGGTATACGTCAGCAACGGACGGATGATGATCTTTGGTGCGATAAAGCAGACGATGTCCAGAAACCTTTCATTCCGCGTCCACTTACGCTCGTACAAACCATAGCCGAACTCGACGAGGCCGACCACCACCATGATGGCCGGCAGGCCCCAGGTAGACAGGTTCTGGAAGACCGCCTCCAGGAACGCCGGTGCCTTGAATCCCAGCGTAGGCGTCACCGTATGCAGCCAGGGACGGCTGCCCGTCAGCCGGAAGGTCAGCAACATCAAGGCCAGCGGGGCGAGGTAGAGAAAGACGCTGATGACCGCGTCCCGGGTAATTTTTTTCATAACGATAGCGATTATAGGATGTGACGAATCAACCAGAGCCCGCCGAAAAACAACAGGAACGGCACCAGGGCGATGACGATACCCACGGCGATCTTCCTTAGCAAAATGTCAACGTCATGGATGATCATAAAGGACGGTTTTATGGAATTTCCGTGTGAACACGTCTTGCCAATCGATAAAGGGATAGATGTTGTACCGCTTGGCGTCGGTCTCGAACTGGGCCTTTAGCTCGGCCAGCTTTTCGGGGTATTTCGACGCCAGGTCGACCTGTTCGTTAAAGTCTTCGTCCAGGTGGTACAGCTCCCAGGTATCCTTGTCATAGTCCCTGTGAATCGACGTATCCGGACCACCCGGCCGGCTCAGGTCCAGGATGTCCGGGTGGTGATAGACCTCGGCTTTCCAGCCGTCCTTGTATACCGAGCGTGCACCGAAGATGTAATAGTATTGTTCCGTATGACGGGAAGGCGCGTTACGGTCGGTAAAAGAATAGACCAGCGAGGTCCCCTGCAGCGTGTCCTGGGTCACGCCCCGGATCTGCGAGGGGAACGGTATGCCCAGGAATTCCAGGGTCGTCGGCAGCAGGTCGTTAACGTGTCCGTACTGGGTACGAATGCTCCCGGCGTCCGTAATGCCTTTGGGGTAGTAAACGATAAGCGGGTTCCGCGTTCCGCCCTCGGCGTTGGCGTCCTGCTTCCAGTATTTAAAGGGCGTATTGGCGGCCTGGGCCCATCCCAGGGGATAGTTGGTATTGTGCCCCTGGGGCGTACCGACCTCCCCTAAGGAGTCGAGGTTCCTGCGGACCGCTTCTTCCTCGGGTAAACTCCGGCTGAGCGTTCCCCTGTTGATCGTACCGGCCAGGGTCCCTTCCTTACTCGCCCCGTTGTCCCCGATGATCACGAAGATGAGGGTGTGGTCCAGTTGTCCGCTTTCCCGCAAATAATCAACCAGTCTTCCGACCTGGTGATCCGCATAGGTAAGGTATCCCGCGTATACTTCCATAAACCGCGCGTACACCTTTTTCTGGTCCGCCGTCAGGCTGTTCCACGCCTTGATATTCGGATTCCGGGCAGGCAGGGTGGCGGTGGCGGGGATGATCCCCAGGCGCTTTTGATTCTCGAAAACGCGCTCCCGGAAAACATCCCATCCTTCATCAAACTTGCCTTTATACAGGTCGCTCCACTCATGAGAAACCTGGTGGGGTGCATGCGTCGCGCCCGGGGCATAGTACAGGAAAAAGGGTTTCGTGGGCGCCGCCTTGTGCTGGGCCTGGATAAATGCGATGGCCTTATCCGTGATCTGCTCGTTAAGGTTTCGCCCGTCGGGTTTTACGTGGGCGTTGTCTTCTACCAGGTCCGGCTGGTACTGGTCTGTCTGTGACCCCAGGAAACCAAAAAAGCGTTCAAACCCTTTCCCGCTGGGCCAGCGATCAAACGGCCCCGCGTCGGTGGCATCCTCGTCCGGGGTCAAACCGTATTTACCCACGGCAAAAGTATTATACCCATTGTCCCTGAGGATCTCCGCAATCGTTCCATCCTTGGACGGTATGCGCCCGTCATACCCGGGAAAACCCGCCGACAGGCTGATGTGCGAAAACCCGCCTTCGTGGACGAAATGGTGATTCCGTCCCGTCAGCAGCGCCGACCGCGTCGGCGCGCAGATGCCGCAAGTGTGGAAGTTTGTATAGCGAAGACCGGCCGCGGCCAGGCTGTCGAAAGTAGGGGTACGGATCACGCCCCCAAAGGTGCTGCTGGCGCCAAAGCCGACGTCATCCAAAATGATCCAGATCACGTTGGGTGCTCCTTGGGGCGCCCGCGTGGGTTGTTGCCACCATTCGGTCGATTCGGCCAGCGTCCGGCCCACGGTTCCCTTGTAGGTTTGGGCGGTCGCGGGCAGGGTCAGTGCTGCCATGATGCCCGCTGTCAATAAGGTTTTGCGCATATTTTTTTGTTTATGGTCTACCACCCCGCGTTTTGCGTGAGTAGGGAATTGAGTTGTATTTCGGTGAGCGGAATAGGGAAAAGCGTATCCTTGACCGCGGCGCCACCCCCGTTGGCCACCTGCTTGGCTGCAATGGTGGTGACGGCGTCAAACAAATACGTACCGCCCCTGCGCGCCAGGTCGAACCAGCGCTGCCCCTCCTGTATGAATTCCTTTCGGCGTTCCAGAAAAACGGAGTCGCGGAAGGCCGCCTGCGTTAACCCGGTCGACAGGTCGCCGATCCCGGCCCTTTCGCGGACCTGGTTGATCGCCGTATAAGCGCTCCCCGTGGGCCCCTGGAGTTCGTTCAATACCTCCGCCTTTAACAACAGGATCTCGGCATACCGGATGACCGGGTAATTCAAACCGCTCTTGCTTTGATTGCTCAGCGGGGAAAGGCTATAATCGACAAATTTGTTCAGATAAGGCGTATAAGCATTTTGAAAGACCACGGTCTGCCCCGTGGCTGCGTTGTACTGAGTGGTGTAAAAGGTCACAACCTTCCGCGTATCCGCGTTGGAGAACAATTGGGAAACGCTGCTGTCCGCGGGAACGTCGGCCGGCCAGACCGACGTATTAAAGGAGGCGAAGCTCAGGCTTAGAAATTGTTCGCTGTTCACGGCCCCCAGGTTGCTCTCGAACTGCACCGAGAAAATATGCTCGATCCCGTTCTTGGTCGCCTTTTGAAAGGCGTCCCTGAAATTCGGGAACAAGCCATACAATCCGCTGTTAGTGACCGTGTCGATCTCCGAAAGCGCGTCCGTCCAGTCCCTGCGGGTCACATACACCTTTGCCAGCAAGGCGTGCGCCGCCCCGCTGGTGGCCCTTCCTATATTTGCCCCGGTGTAGATCGCCGGCAGTTGGGTCGCATCGTTGAGGTCATTGATGATCTGCGCATAGATGCTGTCCACCGAAGACCGGGGAATCTTGAGCGCATTGACGTTGACCGTGGCGGGATCGTGCAGCACCAGGGGCACGGGCCCGAACATCCGCACCAGGTTGAAATAGAGAAGGGCGCGTATAAACTTGGCCTCCCGTACCAACCGGGGCCGGAGCGTCGTATCGGCAAACTGGGTCAGCGGTATTTGCGGGATGTTGTCAATCGCTACGTTGGCCCGGCTGATCCCATAATAGTGCTGTTGCCAGGTCTTATGGACCCTGTCGTTGGACGATACATAGGTTTCCGTCCCCAGCGCCCGTACATCGGGATTGGTATTCGACGGACTGTATACCTGGTTGTCGCTCGCATTTTCTATGAGCAGGTTGAGGTTACGGCCATAGATCGGAAAGTCACCGGCCGGATCGCTGTTCAGCGTACTGTAGACCGCCGTTACGGCCGCCACGGCATCCGACGAGGTCTTATAAAACTGGGAGCTCACGATCTCCGAATTGGGGTTCTCCGAGAGCTTATTGCAGGAGACCACCAGCAAAGCTGCCGGCAAAAATATTTTCTTCATCGAAATTCATTTTTGAGTTGCGCCTGCGGCGCCATTAAAAGGTGACACTCAACCCGCCGAGAAACGTCCGGGTCGGCGGATAAATCCCATAATCGATCCCCGCCTTGGTATTGTCCCCATCATAAAAATTGGCTTCCGGGTCATACCCGCTGTACCGCGTGATGGTCCACAGGTTTTGCGCCGACACATATACCCTGAGCTGTTTGGCGTGAATCTTCGCCGCCACGCTTCTGTCCAGCGTATAGCCGAGGGACAGGTTTTTCAGCTTTAGATAAGATCCGTTTTCTATGTAACGGTCCGTCACCTGCGGCACCGGCGAATCCGTCGCCCGGGCCACCGTACCGTTGGGGTTGGTTGCACTCCAACGGTTGACCAGGACGGCCGATACGTTCTGCGACAGGGTGGGCCGCTCCAGGGTCTGCTGGAGGAGGTTGAAGATCTTGTTCCCGTAGGCGCCCTGAAACAGGAAGGACAGGTCAAAGCCTTTATACGTAAAGGTGCTGGAGAACCCATACGTGTATTTGGGCTGGGCGCTCCCCAGGTAGTGCTTGTCTGCCGTGGTGATCTTGCCGTCGCCGTTATAGTCCACGTATTTGGTATCGCCCTGTCGCTGGGGTACACCCGCCAGGGTAGGCACCCCCTTGGCAAGGTCCGCAGCGGTTAACAAGCCTTGCGTACTATACCCCCAGAACGCCCCGACGGGGAGTCCCACGGCCACGATCACCGGCGATACCTGGCCTGTGGGCGCGAGGGGGAAGTAGCTGCTGACGCCTTGCCCGAGGTTCAGGATCCTGTTGCGGTTGGTGGCAAAGTTCAGGTTGGAGGTCCAGGAGAAGGATCTGCTCCGGATATTGTCCGTGCGCAAGGAGAATTCCAACCCCTTGTTGTTGACGCTCCCCACATTCTCCAGTTCGCTGGCATACCCCGTATACAAAGGCAAGGGGACATTCAACAACAAATCGGTGGTCTTCTTATAATAGGCATCCGCCACAAAGTTGACCCGGTTATTCAAAAACCCGACATCCACGCCCAGGTCGTACTGGGTGGTCGTTTCCCACTTCAGGTTCGGGTTGGCCAGCTGTGTCGGCGCCGTACCCGTGACGAGGGTGGAATTGAAATAGTAGTTGCTGGCACCCAAAACCGCAAGGGAACTATACGGCGGGACGGCGGAGTTACCCGTTTGCCCACCCGTCAACCGCAGCTTCAGGTTGCTGACCGTATTCTTAAGACTCCGGAAAAAGGGCTCTTCGCTGGCATTCCAGGAAAGACCCAAAGAGGGGAAAAAGCCCCACTTGTGGTTGGCGCCAAGTACCGAAGCCCCATCCGCCCTGCCGGAAACCGTCACATTATACACGTGCCGGTAGGAATAGCTGACCCGGCCCAGGTAGGAATTCAGCACCGAGGTATGCCCCCCGGAAGTGCCCAGCACCGGGGTCCCCGCATAACCTAAGTTGTTGTAGCCCGTAAGGTCGTTGGGGAACTTCTGGGCATTGGTCACCGCCTCTTCGTCCTTTTCCGCCTGGGTGGTATACCCCCCGAGCACGGTGAGAAAGTGGACGTCCCGGAAAGAGTGGTCGTAGGTAAGCGTATTTTCATTGACCCAGGTCGTGGCCGTAACCGTTCCAATCGACGCGACGCCACTGGAGGCATAGCCCGCGGACGTATAGGACGGTGCATAATAGTTCTGCTTGGTATAGAGCAGGTCCGCCCCGATCGTTTCCTTGAGCGTAAGGTCTTTCAACAGCTTATATTCCGCTGCAAAGTTCCCTAAGGTGCGGACGATATTGCTTTGGTTCGTCGTCGCCTCGATGTCCTGCAGCGGGTTTGTCGGTGTGGTGAGGTAAGGGCTTTTTACATAAAAGGAACCGTCCGCGTTATAGATCGGGACGATGGGCGAGGTCGTCAGCAAGGTGGAATAATAGTTGCTGAAATTGATGCTTCCATAAGTGCTGCCCGGCAACTCCGTTTGTTTGGAGGCGCTCCCAAAGGCGTTGACCGTCACCTTCAGCCGGTCCGATACATTCCGCTCGTAATTGATACGACCCGCATAGCGTTTGAAACCCGAGTTTACGATGACCCCTTCCTGGTCGAAATAGTTCCCCGAGATCAGGTACCTTGATTTCTCATCGCCTCCCGAGATCGACAATTCATGGTTTTGCTCCAGGGCTTTCCGGAGCGCGCTGCTTTGCCAGTCCGAGCCCGTACCGGCAGCCGTAATCTGGGCGTCGGTATATGTCTTGGCCACGCCGTCGCTGACATTCACGTCATTGATCAGCGACGCCCACTGGGATGCGTTCATCAGCGGTATCTTTTTGGAGACCGCCTGCGACCCTATATAAGTGCTGTAGTTGACCTCGTTGGTTCCTTTTTTGCCCCGGCGTGTCGTGATGATCACCACCCCGTTGGCGCCCCTGGATCCATAGATGGCCGTGGCGGAAGCGTCTTTTAACACTTCCACCGTTTCAATATCGCTCGGGTTGATCGTCGACAGCGCGTTGACCGCTGCCCCGCTCGTCGCCCCCGAATTGACATAGTCGTTATCGTTATAGACGATAAACCCGTCGATCACGTACAGGGGTGCGTTCCCAAATGAAATGGAATTCCCACCCCGGACCCGGATCGTGGCCGTGCTTCCCGGCTGGCCCGAGCTTTGGGTCACTGACACCCCGGAGACAGCGCCCTGCAGCAGGTTGTCAAAGGAGGAAGAAGGTTGGGTCAACAGGTTTTTGGACACCGTGGCCACCGAACCCGTGAGGTCGCTTTTGCGCTGGGTACCGTAGCCCACGATCAGGAGGTCCCCCAACGCCTTGTTGGATTCCTCCAGCTGTATGTCCACGTGTCCGTAGCTTTTGATGTCTACGTTTTTTGTCTTATAGCCGGTAAACGATACCTCGTAGGTAAGGGGAACGCGTTGCCCCGTGATAAAGTTAAATTCACCGTTGTTATCGGCCACCACCTGGTGGGTCGTCCCTAAAATATGGATCACCGCCCCGGGCAGAGGATCCTTGGTCCGCTCGTCGATCACCCGGCCGATGAGGACAACATTGTTGTTCTGGGCCACGGCCCGCGCCCAAAACAGGGCTGCCGCGACCAGTAGTACCGCATATTTTCGGTACCTTTGAAAAAGATGCATGTGAATGATTTTTAATCGTTCCAGTATTAGAACATCAGTAAGTGATTGGCGTTACTGGGCTGATGTTCGCACATTACCGGTAGGATTTACTCCTACCGGTTTTTTCTTTGTAGGGGGAAATCGCTGTCAACAACAACAGCAAAAGAGAGGGGAATTCTGTGTCATAACAGTAGTCTTGTATTTTAGTCGATACCGCAAAATAACTCAAAAATTATTAGTCCACCAAAATAGTAGAGTAAAAAAATAAAAAAAGCCCCGGTGCCAAACCGGGGCATCAAAGAACGATCGTTCGCCTACTCGTGCAACACCAGCACCGCCTTGATCGACCGGTTGAGCACCCGGTTCACGGTGCTGCGGGTAAAAATGCGGTAGATCACGTTGTGGTGATGTTTTACAACGCAAAGAATGTCCGTTTGGCTGGACTCGATGAAATTTAATATCCCAGAGGTAGGGTCCGTATCGGTCAGGTAGTTGAACACCAGCTCGGCGCCGGTGATCACTTTTTTCAAGGCTTCCTCTCCGGCCGACAAGGCGGCGGGATCGGATTTTTCCACGACGTTCAGGACCTGGAGCTTCCCGGAGCCAACGGCCTGGATCAGTTCGTTGAGCCCTTCGACGTCGCTGGCGGACAACCGGGAGTCGTAGTCGGAGGCCAGGGTGATCACGGGTTGGGCCGAAAAAGTACTTTCGGGCGGAACGATCAACACCGGGGTCGTCGTCTTGATGACCACAGAGGACGTATTGCTCCCGAACAAACCCGAAATGCCGGTTGACCCGCTGGCGCCCATCACGATCAGGGCCACAGGCTGTTCTTCCGCATACTTGACGATCGAGCCGCTGACGGAGCCCACGTCCACCCGGGTGGTCACGGTGACACCGGCAAATCGTTCTGTGAATTTATCCACCCAGGCCTTCAACGCTTCCCGCTTGCTGTTCTGGTAGTCTTCTATATATAAAGCGTTGTACGTATTGTTATTGACACCTTCCAGGGAACCTACGGCGTGGAGCACACAGACATCCTGGCGAAGCACCTTGGCCAGTTCCAGGGCATACTCAAAAGCGTTGGCGGCACTGCTGGAAAAGTCGGTGGCCACCAGGATCTGTTTCGGCTGGCCGGAGCCTTCGTTCCCCGTGGGAGCGTATTGCATATTCATCGGTTTCATATAAAAGAAGTTAAACAAATAAATGGAAAACAAAAAACAGACCCAATGCCAGCAGTATCGACACCGGCAGCGTCAGGACCCAGGCCATGGCGATATTCCTCAGCGTGCCGCTGTTGAGGTTCTTCGTTCCGCCGGACGCGACCATGGCCCCGGCAATCCCGCTGGACAATACGTGGGTGGTGCTCACGGGCAGACCGGAAGCGGTGGCCAGACCGATCATGCTCGCCGCCGTGATTTCCGCGGTGGCCCCCTGAGCATAGTTCAGGTGCTCCTTCCCGATTTTTTCGCCGATGGTCGTCACGATCCTTTTCCATCCGATCATGGTACCGATACCCAATGAGATAGAGATCGTTGCGATCACCCAGAGGGGTGCATAGTCGGTGAGTTTCCCCAGGTCGCCGGACGCTTTTTTGACGATAGCCTTGTCGGACGCAGGCATCTGGATTTTGCCGCTGGCTGCCAACGCACTCAGGGCTTTGGCGGCCGACTGGATCTTTTTCCGGTATTCGTATATGAGCTTGTGGCTGGGATCCCCATGTCCCCCGGCTGCTCCAAACACCCCCGCACCCGCGTCCGCGATGCTGTTGCTCAGCGAATCAAGCGTGGGCTTTGCATCCGGGTTGGCGGCGATCGCCCGTTGGATCACCTGTTGGGTCGGCGCCAGGGCCGAAGCGATCTTGTCCGCGGGGACCGAAGAGTCCAGCGCAAACTTGGCCGGCAGGAAGGCGATGAGGATCAGCATCAGCAGCCCTACCCCTTTTTGTCCATCGTTACTGCCGTGGAAGAAACTGACCAGCGTACACGTCGTGATGAGCAGGAGGCGGATCAGCAGCGGGGGCCGGTCGTTTTCTCCCTGGGGAATGTGAAACAGGGAGTTGGCCTTGACGACGTGTTTCAAAAACAACATCAGCAGGACAGCGACCCCGAACCCGAGCAGGGGCGACAAGATCAGCGACAGGCCGATCTCCCCGGCCTTGCCCCAGTTGACCCCGGCACCATGATAAAAATACGTGAACCCCAGACCGGCGCCGATCATCGCCCCGATCAGGGTATGCGAGCTCGAACACGGGATACCCAGGTACCAGGTCCCCAGGTTCCAGATGATGGAGGCCAGCAACACCGACAACACCATGACGGCCCCCACCTGAACCGGCAACGCCATCAGGTCGTTGAGCGGCACCAGTTTCAGGATACCCATCGCCACGGCTACGCCGCCGGTAAATACACCCATGAAATTGCAGAAGCCCGACCAGGGCACCGCCACCATGGGTTTCAACGCTTTTGTATAGATCACCGTCGCCACGGCGTTCGCGGTATCGTGAAATCCGTTTACAAATTCGAAACCGATGACACACAAAAGGCAAAGGAAAAATATGAGCAAAATAGAACCTTGTAGATCAACCTCGCCAATAAAAGGCAGGTTGATCATGTTGATCAGGAAGGACGTCATGCAAAAGGGTTTTTTCTGAGAAGTGGTCAGCAAAAAACATCATTCCTGGCGGGTTTCAAAAATATAGTATGTTATTTAATTATTATCTATTCTTTGTTAATCCGTAGTCTGTGCAAGCCAAATCAGTAAATATACTCAACTAATTCCTCCGGTGGCCGTATACCTTAGCATTCCTAAACAAGTTAATCTATGTCAAGCAAAGAAAAAGACCCCGTCATCGTGACGCTGCCCCCCGGAACCAGCGGAAACCTCTCCGCGTATGTCGTTGCAAAAGACGGCAGCCTCCTCGACACCGCTCCCTTTTCCGAGGGCAAGGCCCGGCTCTCTCTGTCAAAAGACACCTTAAAAGGCACCAGGGTTTTCGTTGGGCCTCCTTTTCCAAAGGAATATCCCGCCTCCAGGATCAACGCCTATTCCCTGGCCACTTCGGGCGCCCAGCAGATCAGTGTCAACTTTACCGCTGCAAACGAGATCGCCATTGTGCATCTTCCGGCATTCATCATTCCGCCGCTGCACAGTTGTGACATCGTCGGCAACGTCACCAATACGCTGACGGTAAATGGCCTGCCCCAGAGCGGTCCCCTTTGCAAAGCCAGGGTGCATATCTGCACCGTGGATTGGTTTTTCCGCTGGCCGATCTGGTTAAGACCCGTCGTCCCGGAAAACGTATTGAATGAACTGAAAGACAAGTTCGCCGCCCTGGCGACGTCACCCATTCCACCGGCACCCGATCCGGGTCCGCTGGCAGCCAAGGTAAACCTCCCCCTGCGTTCCCTCAGCGCCCGTACATCCAATGCGTTAAAACCGCTCCCCACCACCATCCAGGACGCCATCCAATCCGCCACAACCGATACGATTCACGAAGTCGTATTCAACCATGCGGAGATCCTTTATCCTTACTTCTGTATATGGCCCATCTTCTGGTTCTGGTTTTACCGGGTCACGGAAGTGGAAACGGTGTATACGGATTGCAACGGCCATTTCAACGGGCTGCTCCTTAGCTTCGCGCCCTTGCCGGCTGAAAATATCTATGTATGGGTGGAAGCCAATATAGGGGGAACATGGACCACGGTATATCGTCCTCCCTTCCCCTGTCATACCTATTGGGACTACGCCTGCAATACGGACATCGACATCAACCTGTCCAACCCCAACATTCCCCCCTGCAATTGCGACGTCACGGTGAACGACGGAACCGCCTGGTTCACCGCCATCGGCAGCCAGGCTATTGCTTCCGGGATCCAGCAAGACCCCACCTATACCAATGCCTATGGGATCGAAACGCTGGGGTGCTCCAACGTGTTCAACGCCGATCAGCTCAACCCGTTTGGCGCGACACTCGACCTCGGACTGGCCTTTGGTTCCATGCTGCCGCCGGCCAGCTACTACCGCTGGAAATATACTTTGGCGTATGATTCCACACTGAAAGCCCTGTCCGGGGAACCCACCCAATACATCATGCCTACCATCGCCAGGCCCTACCTCTGGCAAAAACCGGACGGAAGCTGGCAATCCGGATCCATCAATTTGACAGCCACCGATTCCGGCGGGAATACCGCCTATTCCATTCCCAACTTTAACGTGACAAGCTATCCGGGCGTTCCGTCCACGGCGGAATGGGTCTCCTTCAATTTCGTCAGTTCCTATTTCGACAGCACGGCTATTCCCAGCGGTTGTATCATCCGCCTGGAGCTCGAACTCCTGAACATGAGCGGCGGTCTTTTCGAAGTCGTCCCCGTTCCGCCCTCCACCTACCAGGTCTCCATAAACACCGATCCCTCCACCGGTTACGGTGGATCGGTCCCCGCACCGTCGCCCTACCTTAACCTGGACGGGTCCGGCAATGCCCTAAGCCTCTCCTTCCTGGTCCGCGTGGACAATTCCCCGGTCACGGCTACGATCAATAATGTCGTGCTGGAATCCAGCCCCGCCGTCACTTCCAATACCTGCGGCTACCTCCCGTTCCCCAACAACCCCACCGGCCTCGGTTACGGAACCATCCTCGGCTTCCAGGCCTCCGAAGCCTTCAACTTCGCCAAGTATGGTTTTGGCGTCGTCAGGGGGAACGGTTCAGGCGAGCCCGTCGCCGCCGGAGGGTACGTCTTCGAAAACTACACAGACCCGGGCGGCCACTACACTTTCACCGAATCTTCGGGCACCTTCACGTCGTCCGGGCTTACCGTCGGTTACCTGATGGGAACCTGCACGCAGGCAGCAGCCTTCGCGGAATCCCTCACCGTCACGCACCTGGCGACCGACGGCACCTCGGAGCTTTGGCAAACCTATGGTGAACCCTACTATGCAAGCTATCTCGCGGCCTTTGCGCTGATCGGCAGCTAAACCAACCCATATCCAACCTTGTAAGGGCCCTTTCCGGGGCCCTTTTTTTATTATCTTAAGAGACCTCAAGCCAACCTTATGCTTCATTTAACCCTTCGACACCGCGGGGCGCCGCGCCACCTGCCGCAGGCCGCCCATCGCCGCCTGCCCGCCGCCGCGCTGCTCCCACTCGCCGCGGCGCTCCTCTTCGCCGCTCCCGCGGCAGCCCAGCAAACCCAAAAACCTCCCCTGCACGGCACCCACTGGATGGCCGTCACCGGCAAACCCCTAGCCGCCGAAGCGGGCGCCCAAATCTTCCAGCAAGGTGGCAACGCCATCGACGCCGCCTGTGCCATGCTGGCCGCCGTATGCACCATGTGGGATGTATTGAGCTGGGGTGGGGAAACCCAGGCCCTCATCTACAATCCAAAAACCGGCAAGGTGATCGCCATCAACGCCCTGGGTTTTGCCCCTACCGGCGCCACACCGGCCTTTTTTAAAAGCAAAGGCTATGATTTTCCCCCCGAATACGGCCCCCTGGCGGCCGTGACCCCGGGAACACCCGGCGGGCTTTGTTATATGCTCGCGGAATACGGTACTCTAAGCCTTCAGCAGGTCCTTGCCCCGGCGATGGAGATGGCCGGGGGCTATGCCATCGAGGCCGAAACGGCCGACAGTTTTGAGCGCCAGAAAGCAAGGCTCAAACAATGGCCCTACAGCAAGGCCATTTTCCTTACCCATCCCGGGGAGCGGAGAGAGGCCCCGGAAGCGGGAGAAGTCTTCGTCCAAAAAGACCTTTTGGCCACCCTGACCAAAATGGTGGAGGCGGAACAGGACGCCCTGCGTCATCACAAAAGCCGCAAAGAAGCCATTTACGCGGCTTACGACCGCTTTTATAAGGGAGACATCGCCCGGGAATTCGTGCGCGG
Organism: Dinghuibacter silviterrae; assembly: GCF_004366355.1. Classification (NCBI taxonomy): domain Bacteria; kingdom Pseudomonadati; phylum Bacteroidota; class Chitinophagia; order Chitinophagales; family Chitinophagaceae; genus Dinghuibacter; species Dinghuibacter silviterrae. Next base: position 291,412 of record NZ_SODV01000001.1, read on the forward strand.
CTGCCAGGAGCAGGGCGGCCTGATCACGATGGAAGACCTGGCGGCCTGGAAACCCCTTGAAGAAGAACCCCTGCACACCAACTACCGCGGTGTGGAAGTCTACAAGCTCCAGCAGTGGACTCAGGGTCCCACCATGCTGCAAACCCTGAATATCCTCGAAAATTTCAACTTGAAGGATATGGGCTACAACAGCGCCCGCTACATCCACACCATTTACCAGGCGATGAACCTTGCCTTTGCCGACCGGGACTTTTATTACGGCGACCCCTACACCAATACCGGGCAACCCATGCAGGGTCTTTTGAGCAAGGCCTATGCAAAGGACCGGGCGGCCACCATAGACAAAGACCATAATAACGCCTCGGCAGCGCCCGGCGACCCCTACCCCTACGAGGGCAGGACCAACCCCTTCAACAGCCTGCTGCAACAAAGGGCCCACCTCGATTTTTCCCACGCCCTTGCGTTGGACGAATCCCTTTACCACGACCGGCTTTGGCGGGGTACCACGAGCATCGAGGCCGCCGACAAGGACGGCTGGGTCATTTCCGTAACGCCCAGCGGCGGCTGGCCCCCTGCCTGCGTCGCGGGACATACCGGCGTGGGCATGAGCCAGCGCATGCAAAGTTTTGTCCTGGATTCCGTCCTCGACCCCTTCAACGTGGTGGCGCCCCGCAAACGTCCGCGCGTCACCCTCACCCCCTCCCTCGCACTCAGGGACAACAAGCCCTTTCTTTGTTTTAGCGTACAGGGAGGGGATACCCAGGACCAAAACCTGCTGCAGTTCTTTTTGGACATGGTTGAATTCGGGATGACCGTCCAGGAAGCCACGGAAGCACCCAATATCAATTCCGACCAGCTCTGGCTGTCGCTGGGCGGAGAACACATAGAAGACCGGCGCCCCCGCCCCGGCCGTGTCCTCATAGGCAACATTACCCCACCCTATGTACGGGAGGAGCTTCGAAAGATGGGCTACACCCTGACTTCCGGAGACAGGACGAGCGGCCCGATCAATGCCATTTTTATCGACGCCAGACACGGCACCCTCTGGGGTGGCAGCAGCAATAACGGCGAGGACTACGGCATAGGCTGGTGACTACTGCGCGTGGGTGATGCTGGTCGTCCGCGCCTGCGTGCTGTCCCCCAATTTGGTTGTCTCCCCGTTGCAGTTCGTGAAATAAACCGGGTTGCCGTTGTCGAAAAAACGGTACACCTTGCATCCATCTTGCTCAAAGAGGTAAGACACCTTATACGTCTGGTTATTCTGGGCCTTCGCGGTCTGGATCGGGATGTTGGGGGAACAGGCGGCAAGGGCAAGCGGAAGTGCCGGTAAAACGGCCCAATACTTTTTCATAAAAATGATTTTCAGTTAAACTAGACGAGAGCGCCCCCAACTAAAAGTTAAAGTTGTACGAATGCCTTAAATTGCGGACCTATGAAGTGGTCCTACAATACCAGCTATCCATCCATCGACGATCTGCGTGACAAAGCTCAACGAAAGATCCCCCGCTTCGCCTTCGAATACCTCGACGGAGGTTGCAACGAAGACGTCAACCTCTACAAGAATACCGCGGAGCTTAGGGAAGTGGAGCTAAAGCCCTACTACCTCACCAGGCATACAGGATCGGATATGCGGACGGAGCTTTTCGGACACACCTACGACGCGCCCTTCGGCATCGCCCCCGTGGGACTCCAGGGTCTGATGTGGCCAAACGCCCCCGAGATCCTTGCCCGGGCCGCGTTTGAACACAATATTCCTTTTATCCTGAGCACTGTGACCACGTCCAGCATCGAGCGGATTGCCGAGCTGACCGAGAGCCGTGCCTGGTTCCAGCTCTACCACCCGGCGGAAAACACGCTCAGGGACGACATCCTCAAAAGGGCCGGGGATGCCGGTTACCCGGTGCTGGTCATTCTTTCCGACGTGCCCACGTTTGGCTACCGCCCCCGGGATATCCGCAACGGGTTGGCCATGCCCCCCCGCATGACCTTCCGGAACATGCTCCAGATCGCGGGCCGGCCTGAATGGGCGCTCCGGACCCTGATTCACGGCCAGCCGGCCTTTGCCACCATGAAGCCATACATGCCCAAAGGACTCGACATGAAACAGCTCGGGCTCTGGATGAACAAAACCTTTGCCGGCCGCCTCAACGAAGAAAAGATCGCGCCCATCCGGGACATGTGGAAAGGGAAACTGGTCATCAAGGGAATCGCCAGCGAAGAAGACGCCGAGACAGCCATCCGTCTCGGCCTGGACGGTATCATCGTCTCCAACCACGGCGGACGCCAACTGGACGCGGGAGAATCCGCCGTCCATTCCCTCGTCCCCATTGCCGCCAAATACGGCAACCGGATCAAGATCATGATGGACAGCGGTGTCCGCTCCGGCCCCGACGTCGCCCGCGCCATGGCCAGCGGAGCCGCCTTTACCTTTATGGGCCGGTCGTTTATGTACGGCGTCGCCGCGCTCGGTCAACAAGGTGGCCACCACACCATCTCGATCCTGAAAACCCAGCTCCAACAGGTCATGGAACAGATCTGCTGTGCGCGGACGTCGGAGTTTCAGCGGCACATAGTGCGGTAGCTTTCGCCTTGAAAAATTCGATATACCGCGAGAGCTCCCCGGTAATTCCCCAGAATACGACAAAGTGTCTCAGGTCGAACTTCTGGTAACCGCCGCTTTTGAACGTCAGCACAAGGTGTTCCTCGGTATGGATCGACCTTCCGCGTGTAGCCGAACGATCCAGGATGGCGGTTTCATCTACCTCGCTCCACTTGTATAAAATGTCGTCAATGGTCATCCCGTTCACATCTATGTGAATGCTGTAGTTGAGCGTATCGTTGAAAAAGTAGGATTTGACAAACCAAAGTGCGAGAACCAGGCCCACGGCAAAAAGGATCATCCCGAACAGCTTGGCTATCCCCGGGGATGGGGCTAAGACGAGGGCCAGTCCATGGCGACGAGCTCATCCTGCTCGATCCTTTTCAAGTTCCCGGAAACGGGTTTCATCTTACTGTCCCCCTTTATTCCGAAGCTGATACTCCTTCGGCGGCTCCACCCCCAGTAAGTTCCTGACGAAGTAGTCCCACCGCTTCCGCGTCATATACAACGAATAGGCACCATACCCGTGCGGGCTGTTGGGAAAAACAACAAGGTCGTAGTCCTTGTTCGCTTTTTCCAGCGCCTCCACGACCAGGAGTGTATTTTCCGGGGGAACGTTGTCGTCCATCAACCCGTGGGCCAGCATCAGCTTTCCCTTTAGGTTCTTGGCGTAGTTTTCGTTGGCCTGGGCGGCGTAGTCCGATGCGCCGGCCAGGCCGTCATACCGCTCGCCCCAGTCGTCTTCGTAGTTGCGGTTGTCGTGGTTGCCGGATTCTGCAATCCCCACCTTGAAAAAGTCGGGGTAGCGGAACATGGCGTCCGCCGTGGCAAACCCGCCGCCGGAGTGTCCCCAGATCCCTACGCGGTTCGTATCGATATAGGCATACCGCGCCGCCAGTTGCCGGATGCCGGCCACCTGGTCGGGCAGCGTGTTCTCCGCCATGTTCCCGTAGCTCATGTCGTGAAAACTCTTTGACCGGAGCGGGTTGCTGGAGCCTTCGAGTGCGATCACGATAAAGCCGAGCTCCGCCAGGGCCTGGTTGTCCCCGCGGGAGGCAGCAAAAGACCAGCTCCCGACGCTACCCCCCTGTGGCCCGGGATAGATATAGTCGATGATGGGATATTTCCTGGCGGGGTCCAGGTGCGTAGGGGTAAACATCAATCCATACAAATCGGTCGTGCCGTCGTGCGCCTTTACCGTAAAAGGCGTCACCGGTTTCCAACCCGCCGCGACGAGCCGGCTGATGTCCGTTTTGGCCAGCGTGGCGATCAGCTTACCGTCTATGCCACGCAGCACGGTCACACCCGGTACGTCGGGTTTTGAATAGCTGTCGATAAAATAATTCCCGTCGGGGGACAGCGTCACCGCGTGGTTCCCTGGTTCCGGGGTGAGCAGGGTGAGGTTTTTGCCGTCGAAATTGACGCGGTACAATTGGCTGAAATATGGATTCTCCGGTTGCCGGCCATCGGCGATAAAATACAACTGGCGTTTCTTTTCGTCCACCTTCAGCAACTTTGTCACGACCCAGTCGCCTTTGGTGATCTGGTTTTTTACCTGGCCTGTCTTTGCATCGTACAGGTATAGGTGCCCCCAGTTGTCTCTTTCCGAGTACCAGATGAATTCACCCGAAGCCGGGAGGTAACGCCAGTTGATGGTCCCCTGGCCCGATTCGTACTGGGTGGGCACGGTTTCCTCAAACACTTCCCGGACGGCCCCCGTGGCGGCGTCGGCGATACGGACCTTTTCATTCTTATGGTCCCGCGACGTGGACACAAAAGCCAGCTCCCGGGCATCCGGGCTCCAATCCACATCGTCAAACGTACCGCTGCTCGCGATGTCGTCGCTTAAGGTCGCCCGGTGTGGATCGGGTTCGACCTGGAGACGGATCACCTGCGGCGTATCCACGTTGATGACCACCCGCTGGATGGTAATGATCGTTTTATCCCCGGGGAAAGCATACTTCCATGCTTTCAGCGTGGGCGCGCCGACATTGGTCGTCACCAGGTACATCTCATTGACGCCCCGCTGGTCCTGTTGGAACGTCGCGATTTTCCGGGAATCCGGAGACCAGCGAAGGACGGGACCGTCCCCGTGTCTCCAGCCCGCGTTGTCCGTGGCGTAACCGAAATCTTTTACGCCGTCGGTGGTCAGTTGGGTTTCCTGTTTGGTGGCAATGTCCCGCACCCACAGGTTATAGTCTTTTATAAACGCCTCTTTTTTCCCGTCCGGTGACGCCACGACGTCCGCGGCTCCCCGGCGGCGGAATTCACCGCCCGCGGGTTCGTCACCCGCCCCGGTATCCTCCGTACATTGATACGTCTTCAGGTCGCACTTCCAGCGCTTCCCGTCCGCGCGGAACCGGATGGATCCGCCGTCAGGGGTGTAGGCGAAGCTCTGAAAGGGCAACCGCCCGGCCTCGTAGGTCGAACCGCTCGCCGTAGAAAGTGCCGCGGCCAGCTTTTGCTGATCAAACGCCGGGGATTGTGTCTTTTTCACCGGGTCCACCAGGACGAAGGCACCCCCGTCCCTGAACCAAAACCGCCCGTCCGGAAGCCAGTTCGGACGCACGCTCCCGTGGTCCACCAGGGGCTCCGTGTTGTAGCTCATCATGCTTTCCGCGTGTGCGTAGTCGGTTGCCGTCAGCTGGGCGTGGACAGAAGTAAAGTACCCGCATAGCAAGAGTATCGCGTAGATCTTTCTCATGGGCGGTAATATACTATAAACCGGGAGGCCCGGAGCGCTTCTTTACACGAGCGGTTTAGCGGGTGGAAAATCCAGGGGAATCCTGGTCATCCGGTACACATAGTTGGTAAAGCTCATCACGTTGATCAGCACCATCAGGTCCATCAGGTTCGCTTCCGAAAAACCCGTATCGAAAAAGGTCCGGAGCGTTGCCTCCGCCACCTCCCCCCGGTGCTCGATGACCGACCGGACGATGGCATAGATGGCCTTCCACCGGGGGTCCGGCAGCGTACCCGCCCGAAGCTGCAACGTTTCCTCTTCCGTCCAGTGATTCCGGATCGCGCTGAGTGTGTGCGAGGCCAGACAGTATTCGCACCCGTTGATCTCGGAGACGATCAGGTACACCCCTTCACGGTCCTTGCCGTGAAAAGACCCTTTGGCCTGCGCCTGTACGAAGGCCATGTAAGAGCCAAGGGCATTAGCGGAATACCCGATGGTGGCATACAGGTTCGGGACCTTCCCTGCCGCGCGTTTCAGTTGGTCGAAAGTCGCCTGGGCTTCCGGTGTGACCTCCTCGTAGGACGGAACTTTGAACATATTGTTCATTTTTTCCTGGAAAATACCTATATTTAGCATATAAATCCGTATCCCATGTACCTCCAGCCCTCCACTGTCTGGCTCGCTATTTTGTCCATCTGGGCCATCGTCATCGGTTGTAATGTTTATGTTGGTTATGTCCAGGTACGCCTTTTCCACAAAGGCCTGCTTCATTCCAATTGGAGCCTTGGCACGAGTATTTTGAAAAGCGCCCGGCAATACGCCACGGACCGCCGTGACATCAGGATGATCCGCAACGCCACGGTGTTGTTTAACGTCTCGATCGTCGCCTTCCTCAGTTTTTTGCTGGGGGTAACCTGGTTGGCGATATAAAGAATATGCCTATATTGTACACCGCATGTACTTATGGGGCGTAGGAAAAACAATCGTGATTTTGCTCACCAGTAAAGTCCTGGATACCACTTATCCGAAGGGAGCGAACTATTATCAGCACCAGCGGGACCTGATAGACCTGACCTACAAGCTGGTGGGGAAGGACCCGGATACCCGCGTGGACAGCACGGGGATCACCAATACCAATGTCTATTTCGTGGTCGCACCGATCGTCGAATACACGATTGCCACCGGTTTTTCGCCGGGGGTTGCGACCAGTGTTGCCTTTAAGACCAGCGCCCGGCGGAAAACCAATACGTCGTCCTTCCTCGGCGGCTTCAAGTATACCACCCGGCAACAAACGATTATTCCCATACAGTCCTCCGTCTGGTCGGCCGGGAATAAGTATAACTTCTTAGGCGACTGGCGGTTTCTCAACTATCCCCAGGACACTTACGGTTTTGGCGGTTATACAACCCTAAACGACAAGTATACCGTCAACTACCGGTATATCCGTTTTTACGAATATGCGCTCCGGAGCGTGGCCAAATCCTTCTACGTAGGCGGCGGCTATCAACTGGATCACCACTGGCGGATCACCGAGCTGGATGTACCGCCGGGGGTCGTCACCGATTACCGGAAATACGGATTCAGCGACCATTCCACCTCTTCGGGTATCGCGCTGGACATCTTATACGATACCCGGGAGTCCGCGATCTATCCCGAGGGGGGGGATATGTACGCCAACATCCAGTTCCTGACAGACCTTACTTTTTTGGGGGCGGATCATGCCTACAACTCCGTCCTGATCGACGTCAGGAGATACCTGGGCCTGCCACACCATACCCTCCTCGCCTTTTGGTTTTACAGCGTGCTGACGTTGAACGGGAATCCGCCCTACCTCGACCTCCCGGGTACCGGGAACGACACGTATAACAATACCGGCAGGGGTTATGAGCAAGGGCGGTTCATCGGCAAAAAGATGGTTGACCTGGAAGCGGAGTATCGTTTTGGCATCACCCGGAACGGCCTGGTCGGGGGCGTTGTTTTTTGCAACGCCGAATCCCTTTCCGAACTTGCAAGCAATAGATTCGAGGTGATCTCTCCCGGGTTCGGGATCGGTCTTCGCATAAAGCTCAATAAATTTTCAAACACCAACGCCTGTATAGATTACGGCATAGGCACTAAGGGATCCCGCGGATTCGCCGGCAACTTAGGAGAGGTTTTCTGATATATGGAACACATCGTCTATTTACTAAGTCACTACAAATATCTTCTTCTTTTTCCCCTGGCCATAGTGGAAGGACCCATCCTGGCCGTTATCGCCGGCTTTCTTTGTACGACGGGCGTGCTCAATCCGTTGTTTGTCTTTCCCATCATCGTTTGCGGAGACGTCATAGGCGACTCCCTTTGTTATACCCTTGGCCGTTGGGGCGTCCCCAAACCCATCCGAAGGCTCGCCCTCCTGTTGGGCGTTAAAAAAGAGAACGTCGATCGGGTCCGGACCTTTTTCGATACCCACCCCATAAAGACCATCGCCTTGTCAAAGATCACGCTGGGCATAGGCGTGGCCGGTATCTACCTGGCGGGAAACACAAAGGTTCCCTATCCCAAATTCATCCGGATATGCCTGGCAACCTCCGCCTTGCAATACCTCGTGTACCTGACGATCGGATTTGTTTTCGGCGGGGCCTACAGGGAAATCAACCGTTACCTCAACGACGCCGCCTCCCTGATCATCGTCGTAGCCCTGGCGATTGTCGTATTATTGTTGATCAGAAGAAAATTGCGCAAAGCATGAAGATCCTTTTCGTATCGGACACGTATTATCCACACCTGAACGGGGTGTACTACTTTGTCTGCCGCATAGGCCCGCTGTTACAGGCAAAGGGACACGAGGTGACGGTCATCGCCCCTTCCCCCACCAACAAGCCCACGCTGGCCACCATCGACAACCTGGAGGTCCATGGCGTCCCTTCTCTCTCCACGCTGTTCTATCCCCAATTCCGCGTCCCCAACCCCTATCGCCTTAAACAAAGGGTCCGTCGCCTGCTACAAACCATACAACCCGATGTGATCCATATCCAGGACCACTTCGCCCTGGGCAAAGCCGTTGTCCGGGTCAACCGCCACATCGGCATCCCCATTGTGGGGACCAACCACTTCATGCCCGAAAACCTCACCGCCCTCGTTCGTTCCAGGGGCATGCGCATCCTTATGGAACGATTCCTGTGGACGGGCTTTTCGAGGGTTTTCAACCAGGTGGCCCAGGTCACCACCCCCACCGAAACCGGCGCCGCCCTGATCCGGCCAAGGCTCCGTACCGCCGTATCGGCGCTGAGCAGCGGCATCGACTTCGACCAATTCAACCACTTCGGCGCCAGCAGCGACATCAAAGCCAAATACGGCATCCCGGAAAAGCCCCTGCTCATCTTCGTGGGCCGCATCGATCCCGAAAAACACATCGACGAAATCATCCAGGCCGTGGCCCTCGCCTCCCAAAAAACCGACCTCTGTTTTGTCATCGTCGGCAAGGGCCTCAAAAAGGCCGCCCTGGAAGCCCAGGTCAGGTCGGAAGGGCTTACGGACCGCATTATCTTCACCGGTTTCGTACCCGACGAGGACCTTCCGCTTTTGTACAAGGCCAGCCACTGTTTTGCCATCGCCAGCATCGCCGAACTCCTGAGCCTGGCGACGCTCCAGGCTATGGCCTCCGGTTTGCCGGTCATCGCCGTCAACGCCGGCGCCCTGTCCGAGATCGTGCGCGACGGGGACAATGGTTTTCTTTATGCCTCGGGGGATGTTCCTGCTTTGGCAGACCATATCAACACCCTTTTCAATACCCCTGGTCTTCCGGAACGCATGGGCCGCCGGAGCATCGAGCTGGCCCGCGTCCATGACATCCACAAGACCGTGGATGCCTTCGAGCAGTTGTATGCGCAGTATGCGCGTTAACGCCGGAGCATCCTGTCCCTGACAATTTCCTGGATCACCTTCTCCCGAAGGCTTTGACTGATGGCGATCCTGGCACTCCCCATATCCAGGACATGCCCATCGATGCTCTTTATTTTATCTCTATTGACGATAAACGACTTATGAACTTTTATAAAGCGCTCCGCCGGGAGCTGTTCTTCCAGCGCTTTCATGGTCACATACACCAGCATTTTCCGGGCGGTCGTGTACAACATCACGTAGTTCATCATCGCTTCGGCGTAGACCAGGTCATCGTAGAGGACTTTTTCGATCTGGCTGTTGCATTTGACGAAAAAATGGTCCTGCGGCCCACTCCCGGCATGAAGGGTTTTCCATTCCAGCGCCTTGTTGCACGCCTTTAGGAAGCGTTCGAAGGCGATCGGTTTGACGAGGTAGTCCAGGACATTCAGACCATAAGCTTCCGCTGCGTGCGCCGGGTAAGCCGTCGTCATGATGAGGCTTGGACCAGGGGACAGCCCCCGGATAAAATCCATGCCGTTGATCTTCGGCATATTGATATCCAGAAACAATACATCGACCTGGCCCGCCAGGGGCAGGGCCTGCAAGGGGTCTTCGGCTTCGCCCACGAGCTCCAGGAAGGCCACGTCCGCGATAAATTCTTTGAGCACCTTGCGGGCCACCGGTTCATCGTCGATCACCACACACGTTAAGTTCATGACAAGTCGATCTTCAGTTTTGTAATGTACAGATGGTCTTCCGTCTCCGTTGCATAGGTGTATTTCCCCTCGTATAAAAGGTCCAGTCTTCGTTTGAGGTTGGCGATCCCGATGCCGTTGGAGTTACGGGTGGGGATGGCCTGTAACCGTTCTTTGGTATTGCCGACGGAACAGTATAACACTTTTCCCTTTGTACAGATCCGGATGGAGATCCGGTTCTCCCTGTCGGGGAAATTGCTGACGAATTTGAATGCGTTTTCCACCAGGACGATCAGCAACAACGGGGCGATCGACAATTCGGGACGGGGCTCCTGGATATCTGCGTCCACCCTCAACCGGTCGTTTTTACGGAGCCGCTGAAAGTCTATATAATTCCGGATGTACGCGATCTCTTTACCCAGGTTCACTTTGTCCGTTCCGCAATCATACAACTGGTAGCGCAACAACTCCGAGAACTGCAACAGGGTGTCCCGGGCGATCGTATTGCTTTTGTCGATTTGCCCGTACACTGTATTGAGGGAATTGAAAAGTGCGTGCGGGTTGACCTGGGCTTTTAGGAATTCCAGCTCGCTCCGCACCTTTTCCTTTTCCACGCGCTCCAACTGCTGTTCATGACGGATCCGGTCGAGGAGCATCCGCCCACCGGTCAGCAAAAAAACCCAGATGGAAATATTCACCATAGAACCGGTCAGCAACCGGCCGGCGGGCATCGGGTACAGGCTCCAGGCCACCAGGGACCGGAGAACCGCCGAAAGGATCAGGATCCCCAGCGAAAGCACCAGGAACAGGAAGTACTTCCGTTTCAGAAGAAAACGGGGTATGACCAGCGTATACAACAGGTAGTAATCCGCGGTAATAAAAACCAGGTAGCAAAACTGAACGGACAGGTTCCTGGTCAGGGTGAACGTATAGTTCCGGAAAAAAATCAACCAGAAACCGTACATCCCCAGCCAAAACAGCAGGTGATATATAAAGGCCTTTTTTGTCAACGCCCCTATTTTTTTCAAAGGTAGCAAGCCCTCCGGATCCACCGGCTATGGTTCGTGGAGAAAAACCCGTGGATCGTGTAAAACAGCCGCCCGGGGAATGCCCGTGCCGGATATTTATAGAAAAAAAATGAAAAAGATCATCCATTGGTTGCTCCACCCGCCCGTAACGGGCCCGTCCAGCATCGTCATCCTCCGGCTGATGGCCGGTGGCGTATTTTTCTGGGAAGGGATATTGAAGTTCGTTTACCCCAACCAGGGTGTCGGGCGTTTTACCAAACTGGGTTTCCCCTTCCCTGAAGCGACCGCGCACTGGATCGCCGTGGGAGAAATCGTGGGGGGGCTTCTCCTGATCGCGGGGCTGTTCACCAGGATCGTTGCGCTTTATTTCATCGTGCAAATGATCGTGGCCGTCCTGACCACCAAAATAAGCCTCTACTTAGGCACCAGCCCCCTGCCGCTCCCACCCGCTCCCCCGAAAACGGGCATTTGGGCGGTCCTGCACGAGATCCGGGCCGACTACGCCCAGATCATGGTCTGTCTTTTCCTGTTGCTGGAAGGAGCCGGCCGAAGGTCCCTCGATTTCCTCGCCGACACCCGTGAGAAACTTACCTTTGCTTCATCATGAGAATAGCCCTCGCCTCGCCTCCGTTTCCCTCTTCCATAGCCGAAGCCCTTTCCTGGCTGGACAAACAGGCCGGGGAGGCTTCGGCGGCAGGAGCGGAGCTCGTCTGCTTCCCCGAAACGTTTATCCCGGGGTACCCCTTTGGGCAACACACTACCGATGAACGCACACCGGAACAGCTAAAGGCCGCGCTCGAAAAAGCAGGCGCCATCGCAAAGGCCCACCGCATCGCCCTAATCGTGCCTATGGACTGGTATGAAGGCGCACAATTCCTGAATGTCGCTTTTGTGATCAACAACAGCGGGGAAGTCCTCGGCTACCAGACAAAGAACCAACTGGACCCCTCCGAGGACACGATCTGGCAGGCCGGTACGGAGCGCAGGCTGTTCGAAATCGACGGCCTCCGCTTTGGTATCACGATTTGCCACGAAGGCTTCCGCTACCCCGAGTCCGTCCGCTGGGCGGCGCGCCGCGGCGCCGGAGTTGTTTTTCATCCGCACGCCAACGGAAGCGAAACAACCGGTGTGTGCCCAAAGGAGTGGGGCAGCATGGACAGCCCATATTATGAAAAGGCGATCATGATGCGGGCGTTGGAAAATACGATCTTCTTTGCCAGCAGCAATTACGGGACCGCGTATCCGGAATCCGCCAGCGCCGTCATCGCGCCCGACGGCACTTGTCTCATTCACAGCACCTACGGGCGGCCGGGGGTCATCGTCGCCGACATCGATCCCCTGCAGGCCACTGGGCTATTGGCCAACCGGTTTAAGCCCGATAACTATCCCTATTAGCATCGGCATACGCCGTCAGCCGTTCCATCGCCTTCTCCTTGATCCGGCAGGCGTCCACAAAAGGCAGACAACGCTCGTCAGACAGCAACATAAAATCCATCCGGCCATTAAACGAGCTGACGACAAGGGTATTGGCATTCCGCCAGGGGAAAGCAACGGAGGGACTGTGGATGGCGTCTACTGAAAAGAAACGGTAGTCCGGCGGTATGTCCAGGCGGCCCATATTGGAAAACGTAAAGTCGTGGGTCCCCCGTGTCGTTCTAAGAAACCGGATCATCGCCTTCATGGATCCATGGAGGTACTCGCTGGTGAGCAGCATGTCGTCCACGTTCAGCGCCGCCATTTTTGAGGACAAGGTCTCTTTGAGCCGCACAGCCCGTGTCCAGAAATCAAGACCCGGTTCCTTATCGAGGTATAGATCGATGATGGGGGCAAAAGCAAAAAGCATGTCCTTCCTGACCTCCGGAAGAAATCGGCGGATGTCCGCGGGACAAAGGAGCTTTCCCTTGGCGCGCTCGCCCAACACATGGCCAAAGGCTTCCAGGAAGGCGACGGCAAGGGCGGCGTGAACGGTGGTGTTCATCGCCTTGCACCGGTTGGTAAAGGCACTGGAATGGTCGGCGTCTATCTTCCAGTGCAACAGGTACGGGCTGGCAGGACCGGCGGCCGGACGGGCCGTCCTGAGCCCCAGGAATAGCCGCGCGACGGCGGCCCAAAAAATTCCCTTCCACCGGATCCGGCCCTCGGCCGGCGTGTTGCCTGCGAGCAGTTCGCGGACGGATCCGAAGGACAAATAACCTGTCATGTTTTCTTCCGGCCGGTCCAACAAGAACAGCAGTTCCCGCATAAGGGTGACAAACGATGTCCCGTCGCAAATACAATGGGCACAGACCAACAGGAGGTCGGACATTTCTCCCGACCGCAGCCAAACCACCCTCGCCAGCGGGCCATACTTTTTGTCAAAGGGCTTTTCCCATTCCAAACGGGAAACGGTTTCCCAGTCTTCCCCGGACCGGCGTTCCAGCACCTGAACAGGGATTTCACCCACGACGTCGCTGGTGACAAAAAAAGGGGTCCCCCTGGCGTCTTCTTCAATCCGTGCCCTCAGCAAGGGGTGTTTTTGTTGCATCTTGAACAAGGCGGCGCGAAGATGATACGGGGAGACGGCACCCCTCAACGTGACCGTGAAAACAGCGTTGAGCGGCGTTTGTGCATCTACATACATGATCCTTTCACCGAAGATCAGTTTCCGTTTCATACCATTGCTTTTTGGAGTATATCCATGGCCTCCCCTTTTATGGCAAGGGCCTCGGCCCGGGGGAGGAATATTTCGTTGGAGACCAGCGCAAAATCCAACCGCTCCCGGTAGGTGGACGTGACGACCGTGGTCGGATCCCCTAATGGACCCATGACCGTAAAGCTGTACAGGGTCTCCAGCTCGAAGGTGGACCACCGCCACGGAATGTTCAACCGGCCCAGGTTGGACAACATACAGTCCTGTCTGGGTTTTCCATGGACGAGTGATTCCCGGATCCTGCGGACGGAGCCGTGAAGGTTTTCCATGGTCATCAGGAACCCGTATGGATCCAATCGGTTCACCTTCCTGGACACCACTTGTTGCAGGTCCCTGGCCTGGTCCCAGAAGGAAGCTCCCGGGCTCAGGGAAAGGGTCATCGAAAGACCGATCGGGAAAAGCGTATCCTCGATCCCGGGCAGGAACTTGCGGATGTCGACCGGACAGGTGAGCCGGTTGTGCGCCTTCCGGCCCCTAACCGTCCTGAAGGCGGTTAAAAATGCAGCACACAAGGCGGTGTTGACCGTCACACCGGTCCGCTGGCAGGTCTCAAACAAGCGGACCGACGATTCCAGTTCCCACCGCCAGTGAATAAAATAGTCCTTGTCCCTGGGAATCGGCGCCGCCCGCCGCCCGGATGCACCGACGAAGCCCCGGATCAACTGTGCCACCAGGTAAGCGCGGATCCGTCGTCCGTTGCTTTTTCGTATGTGCGCAGGAATGAGGTCGTCCAGGGCGACCAGCGTTGTGGGTGCGCACACCGTCTCCTCCGGTTTGTCGAGAAAAGTCAGCAGGTCGTTCATCAACCGCAACGCGCCGCGGCCATCGCAGAAACAATGGTGAAAGGTCATCAGCAACTCCGACACACCCGCCCCGCGAAGCCATACCAGGTCCATCATCGGTTGTTTCCGGCCGTCGAAGACCGTGGTCCATGATTCCATGGACGTCCCGATCCAGTCGTCGTCGGTCTGCCTTTCTTTTACCCGGACGGGTATGGACGCCGGTGCGTCGGATCGTTCGAAAAAGGGAACCCCTTTGTCGTCTTCCACGATTACGGAACACAACAGGGGATGTATCTCTTGTAGCCGGTAAACCGCCTTGCTCAGGCGTTCCAGGGTCAATTCGCCCTTGATGCGTGCCGTCAGTACGCCGTTGAAGGGACTGACCCCGTCCCCCCACATAAACCGTTCGGGAACAGACAAGGGCCGTCTCATTCCGCCAATACTTTACCTGACCATGCAAATGCCTCCAGGTGTTCCACCGCCGCCGCATTCCCACCGGACCCGATAAAGGTTTCCCGGATCCGGCGCGCGTTCGCCCGGTACCGGTCTTCTTTCAGGACTTCCCAGGTGGCCTCCCTCAGCCCTTCCGCCGTCAACCGCTTGTACCGGATCTTTATACCGCAACCCGCCTTTTCGATCAGGGAGGCCGTGTGAAAGTGGTCGTAGGCAATAGGGGTAATCACCATGGGCAACCCATGCAGAAAGGTGTCGTTGACCGTATTAAAGCCCCCATGACAGATCACCGCATCCATTTCCTGGAGCAGCCTGGATTGGGGAACAAAACCCTGTACGATGAAATTGTCCGGCCAGGCGTCGAAAATACCGGGATCGGTGGCCGCGACGACCGTCAAAGGCTCATCGGCAAAAGCTGCCCTCAATTTCTCGAAAAAGGCCCTCCGGATGTCCACCAGCAAGGTGCCCAGAGAAACAAAAATCCGGGGGCGCGGTGTCTCCGCCAGCCGCGCCCAATCAAAGGACGCCGGTTGCGGTCTCCCTTGTACCGGGCCTACGAATTTAAGGTGTGCCGGGAGGTCGTCCCTTCCCGCAAATACGCGGGACGTAAAGACCAGGTTGATCCGGTCGGAGTGGATGTGAAATGCATCCGTATGGATGCCAAACTCCTGTTGCAAACCCAATATAAGGTCCCTTTGCCAGGCAAATATTTTGGGCGCCTTTACAAAGTCCACGCCCAGGTCAGGGGGCACCGGGGTCGTCGTGGCGTTGAGGATGCCTCTCCTGTGTGCGCAAAGGGTGCCCGCAAACATCAGGCAATCGTTGACAAGAACGTCCGGTTGATAGGCGTCGACGACCCGGTCCAGTCCTTCCCTGATAAACCGGGAGAACGGAATATAGGTTTCTTCCATCCCCAGCTTATAGGCCTCCGCCCCCGATATATAGGGACCGTCATCCTGTCTTTTCAGGATGCGCCCGATGGCCTCCCGGTGTTCCTCCAGCTCGGGGGGAACGATAAACCTGCCCCCTTCGGGGATGTGCATGTCCGGAATAGGGGTCAGACCCACCCAGACCACCTCGTGCCCCCGCTCGATCAGGCTGCCGCCTACGCTCAGCGTCGGGCTGATGTGTCCGAAGAAGGGGGGGACGACGAAAAGGAATTTTGACATAAATGCTATTTAGAGTGGCACCATATTTTCCAACAAACCCGCAGCCCTCGCCGTCCCGCCGGCCTCCTCGAACGAAGCCCTGATCCGCCCGGCGGCTTCTCTATAACTGGCGTCCGCCAACACCTCCCGCACCGCCGCGCCCAAATGCTCCGGCTTGAACCTTTTGAAATGAAGCCGGATCCCCGCCCCGGCGGCAGACACCTGCGCGGCCACGTGCGCCTGGTCATACGCAATGGGGAGGACGACCAGCGGCAGACCATGGGTCAGCGCCTCCGACACGGTATTGTGTCCTCCATGACAAACCACCGCCTTCAGGTAAGGCAATACCTCCAGTTGGGGAACCTTTGACTGGACAAGGAAATTGTCCGGCCAATCCCCCAGCAGGTGCGGCTCCGAAACAACGAGCACGTTCACCGGTGCGTTTTGAAACGCAGTGATCACCTTCCGGAAAAAATCAATTTTATGCGCGTGATCAAAGGTTGTCCCGATCGACACGAGGATCCGGGGTTTGTCTTTCATCCGATGAAACCGTTCCCAGTCGAAAGACGTCATCTTTGGCCGGTACTGGAGGACGGGCCCCACGAAGTGAAAATGACCGGGCAGGGAAGACGGTCCGAAAAAGGCCTTGGAGGTAAACACCAAAGCCATGCTGTCCGAACAAACCAACGGCTTGTCCGCAGCCAGGCCAAGCTCCATTTGCAGATCGGCGATCTTCCGTACCCCCCACTCACTGGCTTTTCCACCATCTTCCCGGATAGCCGCGGGCGCGGTCACGGTGGTGGCGAACGGGATCCGTTGCCGGTGTGCCGCCATGGCCCCCGCAAACAGCTGGTGGTCGTTGATCACGACGTCGGGGCGAAACGCCTCCAACTGGCCGGCGATGCGCGGGAACATATAACGGTTCAACGGGATCAGCACCTCCTCATACAAGAATTTGATGCTTTCGATCCCCGAGACGTCTCTTTGGGAAATACCTGTCAGGTACTCCGCCTGATCCTCCTCCGGGGTCCCGGCCAGCAAAAGCGTCCCGCCCTTGGGCAAACGGCTGCCCAACGACTCTTCCAGGCTGATCCAGCCCACCGTATGCCCCCGTTGGATCAATTCGGAGCCTACGCTAAGCGTGGGGTTGACGTGTCCCGACAGGGGCGGAACAATAAATACGAATCTTGCCATGCGATCAAATTTTGTGCGGCGGCGCCGTTAAAACGCCACCATCTCCGAGTGCTGCCGCACCCCCAGGAACCGGCCCAGCGCGTTCGCTGTCCCCGCAGGCTCCTGTACGGGGACATTGTGATCCCCTTCAAGAAAGACCAGCCTCGACCTCGGGATTTTCAGCCACAACCGGTTTCCGGTGGACACACAAGCCGAATTCTTGCCATAGATGAGCAAAGCGTCTTTCCGGATATGCCGGAGACCGGGTTCCGACAGAAAGTCCGTGTCCGCGGCCGTATCCGAACGGAAGGACGTCTCGTGCAACAGGAACCGGTAGACATCATAGTTCCGTTCCAACTGCCGCTTGCCCATCCAACGACCCGCCTGACCGGCCTGGTAACGGATGCCATCGATCAGGACTTCCCGGGAGAACCCTGCAAAAACCTCCACGATGTCCCGGTCGGCCGGATCGGGCGCTTCGATGACGGCCAGCTTGCCTATCCTGTCGGGCGCAAGGAGCGCCGTTTTCAACGCAACCAGCCCGCCAAAGCTGTAGCCCACCAGGTGGACCGTATCCAGACTGAGGACGTCCGCGAGCGCCAGCAGGTCCTCGCTCATCGACTGCAACCCATACCCCGTACTGGCCCGTTCGCTGCGCCCGTGCCCCCTCAGGTCATACAGGACGACGCGATAATGCTCGGCGATCAGGGGCGCGATATGAAAATAATAGACCGACAGGTTGCTCAGCATCCCGTGGATCATCACGACCGTTTCCCGGCCGCAGGGATTCATTTCCTGGTAATGAACCCGGTGGTGGTTGATGGTTATGATTGGCATAGTCTGATATATTCAATGACGTCATTGACTTTTAGCGCGATGAGTTCATCGATGTCCATCCCGGACAGCCATCCGGTAAAATCGATGTCCTTTCCAAAATGGTCCTTTATCTTTTCCGACAAGGTGACGATCTCGATGCTGTCCATTTCGAGATCCCGGGCAAAAGAACTGTCCGCTTGTATGTCCATTTCCAAAGCGAATTCCTCACCGACGATGTCGGCGATGATGTTTTTCAGCACGGCAAAAATCTGCTCGCCGTTGTACTTCTCAGGGATTGTTACAGTGTCCATCCGATGATATGGTTTTGGTGCTCGATTGTTTGTATGCGGACGTCTCCGATGCGGAAGACGTGATCGTCTATGGCCTCGATGACGTATCGTTTGGGGTTGCCCTGCAATCCCTTCCCGAGGTATTTCCCATACGCCTCCTTGGCCACCCATGCGCGGGTGATCCATTCCGGCCGCCCGCCGGAAGGAACCAAGGCCAGCTCCTCCGGTGTAAAAGCTTCCGCCTCGAACCCCGGCCCCCGCTCCTGTATGACTTCCAGGTCGATCCCCACGGGGCTCCCGGCACGGGCGACGCCCACCGAAAAAGAACCCTTGTGCGCCAGGGACACCCCGATGCCGTCCCTAAACAAGGGTTTCCCCAACGGATCGGTCCCCACTTCCAGTTCGATGGGGTAATACTTGTCCTTCCCGGTTTGGGTCAGCAGCCCCCGCAGGGCATCCTTGACGGCGATACGGCCGATGGCCCACTCCTTTTGCCGGGGAAGCGACAGGGTTTCCCGGTAACTGCGTTCTTTACCCGACAGGTAGCGTTTCAGGATAAAGTTCCAGGTGGCGATGCGTTGATAGGTGTGGTGAAACCACCAAACCCCCGGGGCCACTTCCACAGACAGGGCATGATGTAGAGGGTCCATACACACCCGCCACAACCGTTCGTCCACGTCCAACCGCCGGTTTTGCCAACCCCTCAGGACGCACCAGGTCTTCCCGTTTCTTTTCAGCAGGATATCCCCGGTGGCAAATTCGTCCTGCAACTGGATCAACCGGCACGTGCATTCAAAAAGCCCGTCCTGGTCGCCCGGGTCGCCAAAAAATTCCACCTCGTTTATTTTGACGGGGAACGCAACGTTGTCTTTTGGCAGGGTGAGCTGCAACCAAAGCCCGAACAATTGCCCGGCGTTATCGAGCAGCGATCCCTTTCCCGCGCCCCCTTGTATCCAGCCCCGGATGCCGTCCTTCCCTACGGACACGACCTCCCGGATCCCCTGGTAGGCCGGCCCGTGAAACATCATACGGCTATAGATCTCCGCGGGCGTGATCCGGATGTCCAGTACCTCGCCAATATCGAAGTGTACATCCGGCGTCTGTGGATAGGTTGCCGCCAGCACCACTTCCGCACGCGCGTAATTTTCCAGTGTCATCTCCAACACGTCCCGCCCCTTCCAGGAACCCGTCACCCTTTCCCGGAATGGCGCCGCCACATTCATCCACTGAAAAACGGCAACCTGTTGCAGACGGCGCACCTTCCCCGGCGCCCCCTTTTCCGCCGCGATGTCCCAAAACAACTCCAGGGCCATGGTCATCGGTATCACCGGCTCCCTGTCATCGGGATGGGGCCAGCCCGGTCTTTGCCGGATCAGCGAATGATCGATCAGGTAGGGTGTATTCTCCAGGGATATATCGAGCGCGTGGGTGAAATTCGGGCGCCGCGGCGCCAGCAAATCAAGAATGTGCGTCTGTGCCTCTGTCAACTCCTGGCAATTTTCGAGGAAAGACTGCATCAGCGGCGACGACGACGCGTAGCCTGTCGGCCCGGCGGCCGCTCCGGCAGTCGCC
The DNA here is from genome assembly GCF_004366355.1 of Dinghuibacter silviterrae. NCBI lineage: Bacteria > Pseudomonadati > Bacteroidota > Chitinophagia > Chitinophagales > Chitinophagaceae > Dinghuibacter > Dinghuibacter silviterrae. The sequence continues at coordinate 311,204 of NZ_SODV01000001.1, forward strand.
ATCGCAGCAGGCCCCGAGGGCCCCACGGGCCCCGATGCCACGGAAGCTGCCCCCGCGGCGCGCCTCCACTTTTCCAACCCCGCGATCTCCTTCACGGCGGGCGACCCCAACTGCAAAGACACGCCCGCCGGGCGGACAGGCACCCCCATAAAGGCATAGTCCACCGCACGGCCTTCCACGAATAAAGCCGCCAACACCCTTTGCAACTGGCAAAGCCCCGAACGGTGCGGAACATTGGCCGCTACGGCGCTGTAAGAACGCTGTTTGAGTGTATCGTCGACAAATCCCGTGAGCCCTCCCGAACCCACCTGTATAAAAACCCGCGTTCCTTCCTCGTAAAGACGATCGATCAATTCCCGGAAACGCACGGGTTGAAGAAGGTGTGCAACGGTCAGTTGCCGCACGCCCTCGGCATCGTCCGGGTAAGGGGCGACTGTCGTGGCGGACCACAGGGGGATGGCCGCCTTTTGAAAGGGAACCTGGCTCAGAACCTGCATCAACCCCTCCAGCCGGTCTTCGATAAACGGCGAGTGAAACCCCGATTGAAAAGGCAGCCGCTGGACAAAAACCTGTTGTGCTTTTAACTGGTCTTCCACTCTTTCCAAAGCGGCTTTCCTACCACAAAGGATCACCTGTTGCGGACAATTGTCTATGGACAGGTACACCTCCTCCACCGCCAAAAGCAGCGGTGCCACTACAGGATACCCGCAACCCGCCACCAGAAAACCTGCGTCTTCAATATCGAAAAGGGCAGGGTTCAATCCCCCCAGCATACGCGCGACGGCCTCCGGTGATGCGAGCGATGAAGAACGGGCCGCCAGGAATTCACCAAGGCTGTGGCCTGCGTTCAGGTCTGGCGATATACCCAGTCTTTTCAACGCCGTATCCAGGGTCTCGCTTCTCTCGATGGCCTGAAAGGCCACCTGGAACAATTCCGTTTCCGAGGATACCCCGTACCGTGCGGGCTCGATACCGAAATACGAAGCCACGCTCTCCGTCTCCCCCGCACCGAGCCCGTCAAGACCAGGGAAAAGAAAAGCGACTTTGCCCCCGGAGGAGACTAGTGGCGTCGTCGTAAACCATATATCCTGCTTGTTCCGCCAGGGTGTCCCCCGGCGTATGATGTTGATCGCTTTGCGGATTCTTTCTTCCGTGGGGTCAAACAGGGCAAGCCGGCAGGGCCCTTCTCCCGGATCGGTCTCCCCATTTTCGAGGGCCTCGATCAGGGCATCCCCGGTCGCGCGGGCCAGTAGCCGTACGGAATCCATACCTGAATTGGTGACGCGCGGACGTCGACGACCGGTCGACGCCCCCGGCGCCCCCTGCAACACCACGTGCGCATTAATCCCCCCAAACCCAAACGCATTCACCCCCGCCACCAGGGGCAGGTCCGTCTGGCGCCAGTCAAGGGTTTCCCGGACGGGTTCGAAACGCGTCTGCCGCAACTGTTCCAAGGGTTCCTCACAATGCAGCGTGGGCGGTATCTTCTCATGATAAAGGGCAAGCGCTGTCTTGATCAGGCCCGCGATACCGGCGGCCGGCATGGCGTGTCCGATCATCGACTTCACGCTCCCGATCCCGGCCCGGGGCAACGCATTGTCGTTACCAAACACCCGGGCAAGGGTTTCCAGTTCCGTTTTATCGCCTAAAGGCGTACCGGTACCATGGGCTTCGATATAGCCGATGTCCCGCACCGCCATCTGCGCCTGCTGCCAGGCCTGTTCCATCGCCTTCGACTGGCCCTTGACCGAGGGACTCATGACGCTCGTGCCGGCGCCGTCGCTGGAAACACCGACCCCGCGGATCACGGCGTAGATCCTGTGTCCTCCCGCCAGGGCGTCCTCCAGACGCTTCAACACCACAAACCCACACCCCTCCCCAATCAGCAAGCCGTCGGCCCGCTGATCGAAGGGCCGGATCTGCTGCCGCCTGGACAACGCGCCCAGTTGGGTAAATATGCTCCAGAAGGGTGCGTTCTGCCCGGCATGGATCCCACCGGCAATCACCATGTCGGACCGGCCGGCGCTCAATTCCCGGACGGCATGGTCAACCGCCACCAGCGAGCTGGCGCAGGCGGCGTCCACGGTATAGGCCGACCCGCCCAGGTCCAGCCGGTTGGCCACCAGCGAGGCCGCCAGGTTGGGCACAAGCCCCATCGCCACGTCGGGTCCGAAACGTCCCTTCTTCGACTGAAAGTCTCTTTTGATCTCCTGGATCTCTTGTTCCCTGGCTTCCGGTAACAATTGCCGGAGCAGGTGAACGATTTGTTCGCCCGTGCGCACGATATCGGCGACGCGGGTGGCGCCGGGGCTCATATAATTGCCCTTGCCCAAAATGACGGCCGTCTTGTCCAACGGGAGCCGCTTATCGAAAACAGACGCGTCTGCCAGCGCCTGTTGCGCCAGGCGGAGCGCCAGCAATTGCTCCGGCTCGGTGCCCTCGACCGCCAGCGGCAAAAGCCCAAACGCCAAAGGATCGAAGGTGGCAAAGGAGTCGATAAAGCCACCCTTCCGGCAATAAAAGCGGTCCGCCGCCGGCCCTGCGTCGTCAAAAAAACTATGGTCCAGCCGGTGTTCGGGCGCCGTTTGAATGGCGTCCCTTTTGTCCAGGATATTTCTCCAGAAGGTATGGACGTCACCTGCCCCCGGGAAAATCCCCGACATACCGACGATCGCAATTTCCAAGGGTTTCTGCATAAGTTAGGGGTTGAACTTATTCCGCCATGATCAATACCTGGCTTTCGCGTCCGTATTTCAATTCATTCAGGAACGACTCCTTCCCCGTTTCCAGCGGGATCAGGCCGATACCTTTACGCTCATATTCTCTTTCAAGACCCGGGGTGACCATACCCGCGCCCTTCCAGGGTCCCCAGTTGATCGCCAGCACTTTCCCCTGGATCAACTTTTTCAATTCCCGCGCATACCGGTCGATCACGCTGTTTGCTGCCGCATAGTCCGTCTGTCCACGATTGCCATACACCGACGCAACGCTGGAAAAGAGGATGACAAACTGCACGTCGCTCCTCAGCTCTTCCGCCAGCACCCGCAGCGGGGTGACCTTAGTGGAAAAAACCCTTTCGAAGGATTCCAGGGTCTTCTGGTGAAACAGTTTGTCTTCCAGCAACCCGGCGCCATGCACGACTCCGTCCACGCGGCCGTGGGTGGCATATACCCCCGCCATAAATTGACGCAAACCCTCCTCATCCCTCAGGTCCAGGGAATGATAGATCACCGTCGCCCCATTGGCCTCCATGGCCGAAAGGGTATTCAGGATCTGGTTCCACTTGAAGATCTCCTCTGTTCTTTTCTCAATTTCCGCGGGCGTTCCCCCCGTTCCCCGGGCCAGCAGGTACTGCCGGATCTCTTCCCGTGTTTTCAGGAAGCGGTATTGGTCCCGCCCTTCCAGGCGGGGATCCAAAGAGCGGCCCACCAGCACGTAACGGCATGGGTAGTCCTTGGAAAACCGCGTCATCAACTCCGCCGTGATCCCCTGCGCGCCACCCAACACCAGCACCACGGCCTCTTTATCGAGGTTGATATCGGATACGTTCCCTTCGGCCAGCCGGCTGGGGACCAGCTCATGCGTATGCCGGACGGTATGGTCATAAAATACTTCCGACGGATGGTCGGGGTTTAGGATCTCGTCAAGGGCAATCCCGGCGATGGCATCGGGTGACAATTTGTTCTGGAGGTTGATCATCCGGCACTTTGTTTTTTCCCATTCCTTATCCAGGCTTTTCAGAAAACCCGGGAATCCTTGAAAATGCCGGAGGAACCTGGCCTCCCCGGGGAGCGTCATATACCCACCCAAGTCCGAGATCGCGTAGATCCATTTCACCCGGTTCAAATCCAGCTTCTTCACCATTCCGAAGGATTCGTCTATGGTCAGCTTTTTTACCGCGGCAAAAACATCCAATAAGATCAACCCGTCATACGTCTCCAGCGCATCCCCGGAGGATACCACCGTCGCTGTCGCGCCGTATTTTTCCAACCGCTCCTTGATCGCCGGGGCAATCGCGCCCCCGTCGTCGGTGATCGCAAACCGTTGTCCCTTCAGGTCCTGGCGGCTTGTCGCGCTAAACAGCGTGGGCGTCAATTCAAAGCGAAGCCTGGACAATTTCGGTGCCGGTGGCACTGCCTCTCCCGTATGTTGCACAATCCATTGCAAAAGACCGTTGAGTGTTTTGAGCGCCGCCAGCTGTTCCACGACGGCGTCCTCGCTTTTACCCGGTGCGGTCAGCCCCCCGAGCTGTATCCGAAGCGCCCCGGTGATCTCCATCCGTTTGATGGAGTCTATGCTAAGGTCGCCCTCCAGGTCCATGTCCATCCCCAGCATGTCCGAGGGGTAACCCGTCTTTTCACTGACAACCTGCAGCAGCAGTTTACGGAGCTCCGGTTCGGTGCGCGCAGCGGGCGCCGCGGCTGCGGTAGCGGGTACCGGCGCGGCGGCGGGCCTCAATGCCGCGGCCGGCGCCTCCAAGCCCGGCCCGGCCACGCCCGGGCCGGTCACAGCGGCCGGCCGCACCAGCACCGCGTCCCCCAGGGACGCCCCCGGCACGGCCTGCCCCAAATACCCCAGCATCACATCCCTTTGTGCCTGTATCAACTGCCGGACGCTAAGCAGGTATTCCTGAACAATGTGTTCCGCTCCTCCGTTTGACATATAAGAAGATGTTTTGTTTCCCATGATTTCCAGGGGCGTAACCACCGGTGCACGGACCGGCAGGTCCCCGGACAACGGTCTCGCCCACTGTCCGTTGACGACCCAGGTGGACGCGCTCCGGCGAAAAGCGGAAGGATCGAGGTCCACCTGTCGCGCCCCCCGCCCTTCGAACAACTTTTCCCACCGGATCTCCCGCCCGCTGGCGACAACACCCGCCAGCGCCGACAAAAACCGCGAAAGACCCGACTGCCCTTTCTCTTCGGTATGCAACAGCAACACTTCTTTGCCAAGGATCGTCCGGGTCAGCCCCGTCAATACTTTCCCGGGTCCGACTTCCAGGAATATCCGCGCGCCGTCTTCGTACATCTTTTGTACTTCCTCGCAAAACCGGACCGGTTGCACCAGGTGGTCCGCCAGCCTGTTCTTGATCGCCTCCGGCGATACGGGATACACACCGGCCGTGGTATTGGACCACACCGGGAGCGTTGGCCTCCGGAAAGGCACACCCTTCAGGGCCGACCGGTACAATTCCCGGGATCCCGCCAGCAAGGGACTATGAAAAGCACACGCCACCTCCAGCGGCCTGTAGTCTATTTTCAGGTCCGATAATTTTTGTTTCAGCCGCTCCATGGAGGGCGTATCCCCCGCCAGCACCCATTGCTGGGGAGCGTTGTGGTTCACCGCGTACACACCTTCACCAACAATATCCCCAAGCGATCCCTGCGGGCAACTGACCGCAACCATCACCCCCTTGTCGTCGCCCACGGCTTCCAAAACCGCTGCCGCCCTTTTTTCGCTCAGGGATACCAGTTGGTCTTCTTCAAAAACCCCGGCAAAACAAAGCGCGGGCAGTTCGCCGTAGCTGTGCCCCGCGAGCATATCCGGTTCGATCCCCAGGTCCCGCAACAAGGAAGCAATGGCCATGTCCACCATACCCAGCAGCGGTTGTGCCAGCCGGGTATCCTTGACCCGTTCATTTTGCCGGCGCCGGGCGTCCTCGTCAAAAACGGCCGGGGGGAAAAGTACCTGTTCGTACTCCGGCCGCCCCTTGACCCACCGGCGCAGCGAAGGGATATGCACCATCAACTCCCTCGCCATGTTCACCCGCTGGCTTCCCTGACCGGGGAAAAGAAACGCGATCTTGCCCTCTACTTTTTTTGTGTACAAAACATCTTTATTCAATAAATCCTCCCGCCCTTCCGCCACCATACACAGTTGTACCGGTTTTTCGGAAGACAGCGCCAGGCTATATGCCAGGTCTTTCAGGGATATTTCGTCCGTGTCCCGTACCATAGCGCGGACCGTGTCCAACAGCGCAAGGGCTTCCTCCGGGTTGTCGCCCCTGAACACCAACAATTCCGCCGGCCACGCCGCTGTGGGCGGTGTATTTTCCAGGTGATTTTCGATCACCGCATGGAAATTGGTTCCTCCGAATCCAAAAGCGCTGACACCGGCCAGGCGCCTGTCTTCCGTCCAGATACCCGCCTGCAGGGAAAACTGAAACGGGCTAAAGGCCGGTGTATAGTAAGCATTGGGCGTCGACAGGTGAAGCGTGGGTGGTTTTACACCGTGATACACCGACAGGGCGGCCTTGATCAGCCCCGCCAGACCCGCGGCACACTTGGTGTGCCCGATCTGGGTCTTGACGGACCCAAGGTTCGCCTGCCCGGGCAGCGCCCCTTCACGGCTAAAAAGATCGGACAGGGCACTCAGCTCCGTTTTGTCTCCCACCACGGTCCCCGTCCCGTGCGCTTCTACCATACCCACCAGGGAAGGCGATACCCCCGCCTGTTCGTACGCCCTTTCCAGGGCCTTTACCTGGCCGGACCTGCGGGGGGCGGTCAGTCCAAGGCTTTTACCGTCGCTGGACCCGCCGACCCCTTTTATCACCGCGTAAATCCGGTCTCCATCATGAACGGCATCCGTATAACGCTTAAGCACCAGCATCGCCACCCCTTCACCCAAAGCGATCCCATCCGCGCCTGCGTCAAATGTGCTGCACCGCCCTTTCCTGGACAGCGCATGCGTGCTGGAAAACAACAAGTAATCGGTAATCCCGTTGTGCAGGTCGGCCGCACCGGCCAGCACCATATCCGACCGGCCCGTTGCCAGCTCCTGGCAAGCCAGGTCCACCGCGGCCAGCGAAGACGCGCAAGCCGCGTCCACCGTATAGTTCCGTCCCCCCAGGTTCAGCCGGTTCGTAATCCTACCGGATATCACATTCGCCAGTATCCCCGGGAAAGAATCTTCCGTCAGTGTCGGCAGGGCGGCGTCCAGCTCGGGCGGCAGTTCCCCCAACAACTGGCGGTACATCGCCCGGAAGGAATACAGGTTGGCCAGGTCATGCCCCCCTTCCGCCCCGATGATGACCGATACGTTCCCTCCGTCCACATCCTTCCCTCCATAACCGGCATCGTCCAGGGCGCGTTTGGCCACCAGCAGGCTCAACAACTGCGTTGGGTCGATGGCCGCCAGGGCCTGGGGCGGTATGCCAAATACCACCGGATCGAAGTCCGTGTCGGGGATAAAGCCGCCCCATTTGGAATGCGACCGGTCCCCGCTTGTCGAAGCCGGGTCATAATACAACGATTTATTCCAACGGTCCTCCGGCACTTCGGTGATGCAATCCCTGCCACCGAGGATGTTGCTCCAGTATGCATCGAGGTTTCCAGCCCCCGGGAAAATACACGCCATGCCGACGATGGCCACGTCCCGCCCTTCCAAACGGCGCGCGGCCATGGCCGGTACGGCGTCCAGCAAGGTCACGCTTCCTTCGGATACGTCTTTGTGCAACGCCTCCACCGTAACCACCTTATCCCTCAGTGCCACCACCTGGCCGATCATATACATACCCTTCTCCGCCTGTTCTTCCGCGGATACCGGCAGCACCTTTTCGCCTTTTCTTTCCATGCCCTTGGTGGCGATCCTCAGACGGCCCACGTTCAATTGCTCAAGGTGGTCCCACATCGCCTTCCGGTCCATCCCGATCTCCCGCAACCGTTCCTTTTCCTCCCGGAAAAACACCGCAAAAGGCGAGTCCAGACAACGTGTTTCATGCCCCGGTGCCGTCTCCAGCAATATCGTATCCGTTTGCCGGATCGCTTCTTCCTGGAACTGCGGGAGGACCGCCCCTGTATCAACCGCTTCTTTTGTATAGAGGTACGCCGTACCCATCAACACGCCCACCCCGGCGCCCCGCATCGCCAATGGCGCCGCCATCACCGCGACAAAGGCCGCCGAAAAGGCGTCATGGATACCACCGGCAAAAAACACCTGTAGCGCATCCGCATGATCTTCCTGCAGCAGGCGTTCGATTTGTTTTTCCCAAAGAACCAGGCTCGACAGCGGCCCAACGTGTCCTCCGCATTCCCGTCCTTCGAAAACAAACTTTCGCGCGCCTTCCTTCAGGAAAAGGTCCAGCAAGATGGGAGAAGGTGTATGCAAAAAAGTGTTGATCCCGATGTCCTCCAGCGATTTCGCCTGGGATGGACGTCCGCCCGCGATCAACACAAACGGCGGTTTTTCCTCCCGGATGTACTCCAGTTGCTCATCCCGCAATGTCTGTGGCGCAAAACCCAGAATGCCCACGCCCCAGGCATTTTCCCCTGCCGTTTGCCGCGTTTGCCGGATCAGTTGTTTTGCCTGATCTCCTTTCAACAGGGATAAAGCCACAAACGGAAGACCGCCGGCTTCCGCAACCGCACCCGCAAATGCAGGCACATCGCTCACTCTCGTCATCGGTCCCTGGGCTATAGGATAAGTTGTACCCAAAGCTGTGCTCAACGTATTCCCGGGTCCCAACACCTTCCCCGCCTTCGCCTGGCGCAGGTGCCCGCGCATCGCCTCATGAAGCCCGGTTACCATCCGGTCCAGCTTCCCATACCGTGCAACCAGGCTGCCCGCGATCGCTATATCCTGCCCTATGGGAACCTCTTCCAGGTTCGGACGGTCCAACACCCTGACCCCATCGATCACCCTTGTCTCACTCCCCGTCAGTTTTGAGCACACGTCCTTGAATTCTTTTGACGCGCCGCACTCCGGGAACAACACTAGTTGGCTGTCCAGCACGACACCGCTCGCACCCATGGCGACCAACGCCGCCGACGTATGGATCCCCGCGCCTCCCTGTACCCAAATATCTATACCACGAACCTCGCGAATGATCCGCTGAAACAATATAAAGGTCGACTCCTCTCCCACCCGTCCTGCACCTTCATTCCCTTTGACAATGATCGCCGAAGCCCCTTCCGCCTTTGCCTTTTGTGCCTCCGCAACGGTATGTACCTGGCAAAACCACATGGCCTTCACGCGAAAGGGCGCAATGACCAATTCAACCTGAGAAGGTAAAGAGATGCCGGAAAGCGTATCGGAAACCATGCAGACCCCAAAGGGCTCGCGCGTACCCCCGACCATCGCGTCCAGCGCTTCCACCGCTTTGTCGCGGTTACGGCCGAGGTGCAGTACCGGGAAGGCCCCGGTCTTCGACAGGGCGATTGCAAGCCCCACATCAGGCTTTTCAAAAGGTGTTATTCCAATTAGGTTTGTCTTTCTCATGAAGAGTGTTTTTTATAGGCAAAAATATTTCCCAATGACCCACCTCCCCGACCGGGAAAACAGGTCAACCATTTGTAGACAGAGGCCATCTCACGGCAAAGCCGCCGCCACTACAAACACATACACAATCGTTTGAAAGACATAGGAAAGGCCCGGTATATATAGGAACCGGTTAGAGACATGCGCTATACAGTTATTCAAAGGATATCACTATAAGGTTTATCAGCGCGTATGAAGACTCAATCGTTAGTACTGCCAAGATAATATTAAAACACAAAAACCAACAATGATTTTTGGAAAAATAATTATTATCAATACAACGCAACGATTCAATCTGTTCAGCCTAATTCACTTGTGCTGTCTGAACAACCACTCCATTAATAGCTGATCGCTATATGCTCCCAGCCAGGAGAAATGACCCACCTCGGGGTACATCGTGAAACCCGGATGCGCACCCGCTTTTGTCAGCGCATCCAACATCTGCAGGCTATAAAGAGGATTAACGGCCGGGTCCTCCGCTCCATGAAAGATCCACATAGGTATATGCGCAATGCTAGCCGCTCGTGTAACATCCCCACCCCCACACACCGGAACAGCCGCCGCAAAAAGATGCGGATAACGCTCGATCGCATCATAAGTGCCATATCCCCCCATCGACAAACCCGTAATATAAATGCGGTCCGTATCCACCGGCAGGGTCTGCACCAACTGCGCAATCAGCTTGATCACCAACGCCATCGGTTTCGCCGGCTCCGGGTTCAGCGTCAGGGTCCCGCTCGCCTTATCCTGCGACACATTCGCCCAGGACTGACGCGCCGGGCACTGCGGCGCCACCACGATCGCCGGGTGCGCCAGCATGTTTTGATCCGTCGCAAAATTCATCACCCCCCACTGCAATTGCGCCTCGTTATCACTCCCGCGCTCCCCCGACCCGTGCAGAAAAATGACCAACGGATATTTTCTAAAACGATTTGCATCCGGAAACAACAACCGGTACCTCAGGGTATCCCCGTTTTCATCCACAAAATTATTGGCGCTAAACCGCGACACCTGAGCCGAGGCAGGCAACGCCTCCAGGTAGGAGAAAAAAAGGAGAAGGCAAACAAACAATCGCATAAGGCTCGCTTTATTCCTGAAGGTACTGAAATAATCAACGCACCACCCGCTCGATCGCCCTCCCCCAATACAACCCCAACGCCTTTGCCCCTTGTGCATTGGGATGCAGGTAAAACGCCCCCGCATGCCCCTGTTCTTCCCCCAGGTCCGTCCGGTAATTCTTTTCAAAATATCCGAACGCCTCCTTATCCCCTGCAAACACACGCCCCCCATACGCCGCCACCAGCGTATCGATCTCCGGGAAATACGTCTGCAACCTGTCCAGCCCCGCCTGTAAATACCGCGCCCCATTATACGTCGTCGGGCTATACCAGATCGGTCTGTTCAAAACAATGACCGCCTCCGGGAACCTGTTTAATAAGCTGTCGATGATCGTCTTCAGATTTGCCCTATACCCCGCCGGCGATACCGGCGACCCATTCGGCCCCTGCTCCGCACTATCGTTCGTACCCAACATGATCGAAAACACCAGCGTCGCATCCCGCCTGGCCATGTCATTTGCCGCCGCCACCACGTTCGGAAAATCCCTCCCCGTCGCCGGCAGGAAATCCACCGTCGTATGCCCGCTCACCCCCTGATTTGAAAAAGCCACGTCCCGTCCCTTCCGCTCCAGGTACTTTGCCGCCCAAACCGGAGGCGCCTGCGTCCCCGGGCTATCCAGCCGGGATCCATGGGTAATGCTATCCCCCAGAAAAACAATGACCAGCGGTCGCCGCGGCGACCCAAACCCCGCCCCTGCCAAAACCAGGAGCAATAGATAGATATGCAATCGTTTCATCGTCTGTAAAATATTTCTATATTCAATATTATGAAAATCTCCCCAGCTCCCATCTTCCCTCTGATCCTCCTCTGCGCCTGCCATTTCGCCAAGACCGACTCTCCCAAGGCCAACGACACTACACTGGTCGCCCGCGACACCGTGAGCCCCCATGACACTGTCCCGGCGACAGCCGACCGGCCCCTTCCCCTTGGCCCCCACCTGACTGACACCACCTTCGCCGGGGGCTCTTTTATCCTTTTCCTCCGGCCCAATGAAGCCCGTTTCAACTTTTATGACTCCGCCTCTGAAAAGGAAGACAACGGTATAAACGAAGCCGACAGCGACTTCGGCGTCGGCATCAGCAATACCTTCGACTCACTGAAAGCAAACCCCAAATACAAAAACATCCAGGGACTCGTCTCCATGGATCGCTACATTCTTATAAAGGACTGCGCCGGCGGCCCCCTCCTCGTAGATCGCGATACCGTAAGCTACGGCATCATTCTTTCGGCGAAGGGCAAGTCTATCTACACTTCTTATAATAGCGTCCACAGCGGGGACTATCTACAGGACATCGATAGTTATTTTTTTCACGAAGAGCGATAATATTCTATTCACCAATCTTCACCGCCAGCAGATCAGCATTATTTGCCAGCAAAGCCCGCAAACATTCGATGGCATCTTCTTTGGTCTGTCCTGTCCTATCTGAAAGATAATTGTCATCCAACTTCTCCATCAGCCCAAATAGTTTTTTTACCTTCTTAGGGCGCTTGTAGAAAATGTAAAACTCGTAGCTACCAGGTTCTCCAACCGCCGAAATCGACAGGCCATGACGGCTTTCCATATTTTCAACACCAAAAGAGGGGGAATAGAAAATGTCGCTTTCACTTGCGTTACTCATCCTGGACAAATAACCGGCCCAGTCGGTACCTTCAAACCGCTGAACGACATCATCGCCGGCGCTTTCGCCCAAGTCGACAATGTCCTTTTTAAAGGGGTCGCAAAATGTTATTTTAAATGCCATGGCCTTGGTTTATTTAAATATAGACCATTTGCTTCAATACCCGTAATTCAAGTCAGGAACGTGATTTGTCGCCACAAACAACGCCCCCGCATCCCTATTATACACCTTCCCCTCAAGGATACTTTGCCCCGCAAACCCCGGGTTATTCCCCGCCCCCAGCGGCCAATAACCCCGCGTATTCAGGATGTCGATTCCCCCGATCCGCGCAATCGACAACCCGAAATCGGTGCAATTGTCCCGGTTTAAATTATACAAATGACAGCCATAGCGCTGCAAGGCATCGATGACCTTTTTGAATTGCCGGGAGGAGATGAATTTACCGGCGGTCTCGTCCCAATCGTGCCGGGAATCATCCTTGACCACCGACGGAGCGGTGGGACGCACCGGCGTCGCCGACAAAAAACCCATTTTATGCGGGTAAAAACCGAACGTCCGGCAGACGATGCTGTTGTCTTTATTATACTTGATCAGCGTGATAAAGGTATGTCCCACACGGCCCATGTGTACGAATATTTTTCGTTTCCCGGGCGAAGGCTGTTGGACATGCACCAGCAAGGCATAGGCGCCGGCTTCCTTTCCATCCTCAAATGCGGCCCGCAGCGAATCGATAGGGACCGGTACGGATTCCCTTACCGGCAGTTCCCGGTAAAAGGCACTGTCACTGGGAAGGTCCTCCTCCTGGCCCGTATTGTAGTAACACTTCATGGCCACGGGATAAAGCCGCATCCTCGCCGAAACCCTGGCCAGGTCGCTAAACAAACGGAAGCGCACCCTCCCCGTCCACCCGAGGGAACCCGAACCGAGCATGGACAGCAACCGGGCAAAGGCCTGCCGGTGGTTACCGGTGAGCCGGTACCCGGATTCTATTTCCGAAAGTTCCGAGGTAGCCGTCCCCTCCCAGCGCAATATCGGCGGAAGAGGCAGCAATGAGTCTCCCGGGGCTCCCGCCCATGCACGTCCGGCGGCAACCGAGAGGGTTATCAGAAGGATCAAGGTCTTTGTCAAAGAAGCGACGCGCATGGTGATCAATTATTACCCTACTAAATTAGTAGACTACAAAGACACCACCAAATGAATTTACCCGTTGTCGTCAACGCTACCATCCAAACGTTCCGTGAATAAACCCAATCAACCGCTCCGCCATATCCTGCTGCTCCCGCACATTCGGGTGACCCGGTGTATTTTTATAGGGGAAAAAGCACGTATATATATTCTTATCCTGTAAAGAAGCCACTGCTTTTGTGATGTATCCCGGCCAGGGCGCCCCTTCCCGGGTGGCATCCATACTACCGAGGGCACAAATGATATGCGCATCGGGGTATTTACTCCTGACCTGCCTGATAAAACGGGCATAGGCCAAAATAATCTGATCACCGGTGGGCGGCGTTGTATCAAATTTCGCTTTAAACTGATCGTTTGCGGGCATTTTTGTCAACCAGGAATCATTTTGAAACAAGTTGACCACGACGATATCCGGGGTATACCTGCTAAAATCCCATTTGCTGTCCGGGTTGGTGGCATCCAGCCTGTCGTACATTTCCGGCATCACCAGCGGGAACCAGCTGACCAATATGCCGATACCGCTTTTTGACGTACAATGGTATTCGGCGCCAAAATGCCGGGCCGTTATGGCCGCATAGCTCACGTAGTTGTCTTTATAGGGACTGCTTCCCCGGTCCTGGCCCGTCGAGTCTTCCACCGCGTAGCCGCTGGTGATGGAATCGCCAAAGAACTCCAGTTTGTGTTTGCCTGTTGGCGGCGCCGCCAACACCTTGGCGCCTTTATCAAAGGTAAAATGGTAAAACCACGTCTTCCCGTTTTCCCACTCGGTTCGTTTAAACAAAGTAAGGGTGTGTATACCCCTTCCCAAACCGGATACCAGTACATACTCATTTTTCCCTGCATCCGGATGCAGCTTCCCGATAACTTTACCGTCTACGACAATATTGAAAAAGTTATCCCCACGCTCATCGTCCAGCAAGGCCTTCACCTCACTACCCGTAAACCGTATACTTAACGAAGTACCCGGCCATGCGATCACCGAAGCCGAATCCTTTATATCCACGCGCCCCATATAGTGGATATGTGTGTCCTTGTTATTGATAATTATCTGGGCGGTACATTGTCCCAGCAATAAGTTAAACAGGAATAAAAAAGCAATACGCATTTTATAAAATTATTTATTTATCAGGAATAATCTTTATATTTCAGTATAGCTAATCATTTATCACCACTTAACCTTTCATTCGCAATGAAAAAACTTAATCTGAAGGCCCCAGGCCTGGGAGCCCATGAAGCCCTTACCAGAGAACAACTGAAAAGCGTCATCGGTGGCATCGGCCCCTACTGGCTGTGTTCCTGTCCGGATGGCGATTTCTATCAGTGCCTTGGTGGTACTGAAGCAGCGTGCGCGGCAAAGTCGGGTTCCATTTGTGGAGCCGGTCAAACTGCGACATGCTCGCAAGAGTATTCCATTTTGGGCTAGATAGTCAAAACTCATTTAGATGATTCAAAAGGCCGCAATTCTTTGTGGCCTTTCATTTTATTAAGCATGGTTCCTATCCCCACTTACGTGATCAACCTGAAACGACGAACGGACCGGAAGGAAAACATCCTGAGGGAATTTGCGGGCCGTGAGGAATTCAAAGTGGACATAGTGGAGGCCATCGAACATCAAAGGGGTGCCACCGGGCTTTGGCTGACCATTAAAGACATTTTGCAAAACAAGGTGGCGCCCGGGGATGAATTTATTCTTCTGTGTGAAGACGACCACCAATTCACTGAACATTATACGGAAGAATACCTGAGGAAGTCCATTCACGCCGCAGCGGAAAGAGACGCAGACGTCCTTTCCGGAGGCGTAAGCTGGTTTGACGACTGCTTTCTGGCCTCGGAAAACCTTTTTGGGGTACGGAAATTCTCCGGTCTGCAGTTCACCATCCTTTTTAGAAAATGCTTCGACACCTTACTCAACACAGACTTTGGTCCAAAAGATGCCGCGGATGCCTGGATATCGGAGCACACGCAACACAAATTCGTCACCTACCCTTTTTGCTCCATTCAAAAGGACTACGGCTACTCCGACGCTACCCCGATCAATAGTCACCGGGGGGTTGTAGAAAATTTTTTTAGCGGGAGCAGTAACCTGCTGGGAAAACTGAAGCAGGTAAGCTCATTTTATAGGAGTGCCCCCGACATATCCGACGATGATTACAGCAATATCACACTCCCGGTCTATGTCCTTCTGTCACGCGAAGACCAGCGGCCTGTTCAGAAGCAATTCCTGGGCAAAAAGGAATTTCAGGTCTTCATCGAAGAAACGCCAAAGCTTGCCTCCGAAGAACTCAGGCGATGGCGGGGAATATGCAGCGCCGTTCAAAAGGCAATAGAGGCAGATGACGATGTGGTCATCTTATGCGAAGACGACCAGGTCTTTTCGAAAGACTATGCCACGGTCTACTTAATAAAGAATATCATAGAAGCACATAGCCAGGGTGCGGGTATCCTTCTGGGGGGTGTGACAAGGTTCAGCCACGCGATGCCCGTCACGGAAAATCGCTTCTGGGTAGACGCCTTCTGGCGCGCCCCCTTTACCGTGCTGTACAAAAAGGTCTTTCACCTGATCCTGGAGGAGCCCTTCAGCGAGACCACCCTCGTTGACGACGTACTTTCTGAAATGACCAGCAACAAGATGGTACTTTTCCCCTACATCAGCGCCCATAAAGACTTTGACGTTCCCTACAAGCGTCTGAAAGAATTACAGGAAGCCTTCCTGTCTTTGGGAAAATATCCTTATATTGAAAACCTGAAACCTTCTAAAACGTAACTCCTATGTCCCTTTCCTCCCGTCTCAGCAATGGCTGGACCATTGCCATGAGCAGTCTCGACCTTCTCAAGAAAAACAAACAACTCATCGTACTACCCATCCTTTCCGGTGTTTCCATGACCCTTATCCTGGGCTCCTTTGTTCTGGTTCTTTTCCTGAGCGGGGGTACCGATTTGCTGGAACAGTCTTTTGACCGGTATGGCCAGGCGCCCGCCATTGCCTGTCTGTTCTTGTTTTACCTGGTCAACTATTTCATCGTCATTTTCTTTAACATGGCCCTGATACACTGCACCAAGCGCTACCTGGAAGGCGGCGAGGTCAGTATCCAGGAAGGCATTCAATTCAGTGTCAGCCGGTTAGGCGCCATTTTCAGCTGGGCTGCCGTGGCCGCCACAGTAGGCACGGTGCTAAAGGTTCTCCAGGACAACCTCGGCTCCATCGGCAAAATCGTCGTCGGCCTCCTCGGCATGGCCTGGAGCATTCTTACTTTTTTTGTCGTTCCGGTGATCGCCTACGAAAACGTCGGTCCATTTCAGGCCATCGCCCGCTCCAAGGAAATCGTCCACCAGAAATGGGGCGAGGGTCTCGGCGCCGGGTTCAGCTTCGGGCTGGTGTACCTCCTGGGGATCGTCTGTATCCTGGCCATCTTCGCCATCGGCTTCTTTATACATCCCGTGGTGGGTGTCATCCTCGCGGTCCTGGCCTTCCTGTTGTTCTCGGCGATCATCAGCGCTGCCCGCACCATATTTGTCAGCGCCATTTACCACAATGTTACCGGTGACATCCAAAGCCATATCGATCAACAACTGGTCGACAGCCTCTTTGTGTCGAAACGATAGTCCTGGCCTAACCCCTGAAAACCATGTTCTTTTTCTGGAGCAACTATTATTTCTTATTTCTGATCGTTTGGCTTTTCTGTCTTGTCCACGCCATCCGGACCGGAAGGCGGGAATGGATCTTCATACTCATTATTTTCCCCGGCATCAGTGCCCTTGCCTATTTTATCGTGGAGCTCCTCCCCGATATCCGCAGGGGCACTTTTGCCTCGGGTTTCCAGCTGACCTTTTTTCCAAAAGCGCGTATCCGTGACCGGGAAAAACGGGTAAAGCTGTCCGATTCCGTGACCAACCGGCTGGCCCTCGCCGATGCCTACGCGGAACAAGGCCGTTTTGAGGACGCCATATCGCTGGTCCAATCCTGTATGACCGATATGTACGCTTCCGACCAGGACCTCATGCTCCGGCTCGCGCGGCTCTATTTCCAAGCCGGCCGGTACACCGACAGCGTAGCCCTATTCTCCCGTGCGCTTCACCCGGAGAACAGCGGCATGAACCGCATGGAAGATGAAGTCATGTACACCCGGGCCATGGAAGGGACCGGGAACAAACAGGTTGCCGAAGAAATGTATCAGAAAGTGATCCGCCGCCACCATTCGCTGGAAGCGCGCTACTGGTATGGACAACTGCTCAAACAGGAAGGCCGCGCCCAGGAAGCCCGGGAGCAGTTTAAAGCCATCCGCGAAGATATGGAACTCCAGCCCCGCTACGTCCGCCGCCTCTACGCCCCCTGGGCCCGTAAAGCGGGTCGGGAATTAAGGTCTTTCTGAAGTAAGCGCTCCGTCTCCGCGATCATCCGGTCCGCCGCCTTCTGACGGAAGACGACTCCCAGCAAAATATTTTTGTTCTTCCCATTGTCGTCCACGTACATGGAGACATGCCACTGGCTGGCAATACCATTCGTCCTGACCCGGGTCTTCTGGAAATTCATAAACTTGTCGACCGGATATTCCCGGTGCACCTTACTTCCCCGCTTAACGATGATCATACCCGATTCCGGCTGTATAAAAACGTTAATAAACCGTTGCCGGTAATAGGCGACGCCCATCAGGGCGAAACAGAACAAGGCCCACCATAATCCCTCCATCTTACCCGTAGAGACGACAAGCCAAAGGCCAATCGCCGCCATAAGGCCGAACAAAATCATAACAACATACAACAAAACGGTGGATTTGACGAGCTTGTAGCCCTCGTCGCTGTGCTTGAAATACTTGAATTCCATAGATGTTTACTTCTTTATGTGGTCTCCGAGCATCTTTTTAAATGCTCCATGGTCATACGCTATCCGGCTCATGTCGATCCACAGCAACCCATTGCTGTTCTGCCCGCTGGCCTTGAGAAACCGGTTCCGCTTTTTTGCGCCGTCCAGGTTTCCAATATAACGCTCCGGGTTCCTGACAAACAAGATCAGCCGTCTGTCTTTCCCATTTAAAGCCAACTCCCGAAAGCCCGTAATGTCCGCCCACAACACCCGCCCAAATCCGTCAAACATCTTTTCAAAAACCTCTATCCCCCCATGATCCACGGCGACAACAGGCGTCTTCCGGTTATATTCCCTTATATAGGCGACGACCGATACAGCCATGGTAATGGCACATACCGGCATAATGACCACCTTCCAGTCATCCGGAAAGAAGTATATTCCCAACAAAAAGCATGCAACAAAGAAGAGAAATCCTAATGTGTACAGAAAAATCTTCTTAACGGTATTTTTCTTATTAATGTAAATATTCAGGGGCGTTTCCATAAGGTGTTCTTCACAAAGGAGCCCCAATATACTCAATTTGCTGCTACATAAATGCCATTGGCCACCCCTTTGGCAGAAAGCATCGTCTCTATCCCGTCCTCCCAAAGGGCAGCCCCGTTCCCGTCATCACCGGCGACGAACAAATGCGTGCCGCCGTTCCCACTGTAATAGACAATCGCGTTGGCACTCCCCCCATACATCGTGCCCTGAAAAGGTAAGACCGTTTCGACCCCGTTTTTCCAGTAGACAGGGAGGTTCCAGCCCTTGCTCCCCAAAACGCTCCCCGCCACATAGACATCTGAGCCCGACACAAAAATCGAGTTCAATTGGGTAATATACTCCTCAGCCGTCTTCAAGGTATCGGGGATGCCATTTTTCCAATACACCGGGACACGGTTCATATCAAAGCCGGTCATGTAGACGTCGCTCCCGGACACATAAAAAGCACCCACCTCCGGGTCCCCCCCGGACGAAAAACGCGGATAGTACCCCTGGGATACGACGTGCAGCACCCCGTCCAACCAATAAACGGCGTCCCCCACGCTATCCGATCCGGCCACATAGAGGTCTCCCCCCACCGCCTGCATCGCCCGGATGCGGGAGGCGGTCCCCCAGCCCGGCAAAGACAGCACATTGCCGTTTTCCCAAAGGGCATGGCTTGCAAAATAAACCCCGTTTCCGTTGACGGCGATGGAACTGGCGTACAGGAGCTCCATCGACCCATCGAAATTGTGCGGTGTGCCGTTCTTCCAATAGAGGTATTGTCCGAAGGGGCCTGCGGGCGTACTCTCGCTGCTTACGTTGCAAACACCGGCAACATACACATCGGTGCCGGCCACAAGGACCTGCTCTCCGTAACCCGCGGATGTGGAGAGGACTTCGGCGGAATCATCTTTCCAAAGTACGGGGTTGGTGCCGTTGCTGCCCGTGACGTAAATGACCGGGAGATTTCCCGGGTTAATGGTGTTTGTCGGGGTATGCGAATGTTTGCGGCAGGATGCCAACAGGAGGAGGAGACAGGCGTAGTGGAGGGGTTTCATACCCGAATGATGGCAAAAACGTGCGGAGCGTTGCATCGGGCCTGGATTTTTGTTACTCCCCACGAACCTCCTTGCCCGCCTCCCAATGCCCATCCGGCACCACCAGGACGACCCAAGGCTCTTTAGCTGAAACAGGCTTACCCCGGAATTCTACCGTTGTTTCCACGCCGTCTTTCAAGTATACTTCTCTTGTGACATTAGGAAAGATGATCCCATCCGCACGGACCGTCACCCGGTGCGTCCCTTTGCCCCGCACCGCAACCCGGATGGTCACGGCCCCTCCCGATGCCGCACTTGAAACCACCTTCATGTCAAGGAGGCTGTCCACCCGCATATCAAGCGCATACGCCCCACCAGGCAAAAACACCCGCTCCTCTTCCAACCCGGCGCTCCGCACACGATACCTCCCCTCCGGCAGTTTTATCGCAAAATGTTTTTGTCGCTGTACAACGACCGTATCCGACGACGAGATAAAATATACCACCGAATCGGCCTGGCCTTCGACAAAGGCCGGCCCCCCGACGGCCGACAACAGCCATAGCCAATTCGTCGCCGGATGTCCCCAAATCTCCTTATAGGTCCACATGCTTTGCACCGGCCAATACGGTACGTCTTCTTCCCCCTTAGTCTCTATCCCTACCGGCAGCCCCCCCGCCATCTGGCCCGAAGACGGCGAATAAAGAGGAACGAAGTCGTGTCCCTCCCCATACATGGTACTCTCCGCAAAAGGGTTCTTCCCAAGGATCCACTCCAATTGGTGTACAGCGAGGTCCACCGACGCCTGGTCGTTGCGTAGAAAACCGGCGGCCGCCAGGGCCTGGGCCTGGGGCAAAATGGTACCGAAATGCCCTCTGTAGTCCATCCACACGGGGAACAGCCTGAGATAGTGTCCCTGGCCGAGCGGGATGCCGTTCAATACCTGTTTGCGGTAAGATTCCATTCTGCTCTCAGGCACATGAAGGTATTCGGTATCCGCATAAATAGTAGCCGGCAAAAGGCCATAGGGACCTGTATAGGCAGCAGTCGTCTTCAGGTATTCACTATAAAGGGCCGCCGCACTATACCACGTCATCCAGTCTGCGTGCCCGGGAAAAGCCCGGCACAGCGCTGTCAGCGCCAGCATAGGTGCCTGGTCGCGCCCCCGATGGCAATAATGAAGCAACCGGTCTTTAGCCGTGCTGGTATAAAAGAAGCCCGTCAGCGGGACATCCCAATCGGGCCGCACGCGTTGCTGGGCGCCGGTGATGTACTTCGCCATTGCCACCGCCTTGCCCTCAAATTGCCGGTCGCCCGTAGCCCTCCAAAGATCTATAGCAGCCTGAATGACCACCGACGGCAGTTCATCCTCCACATTGTCCGAGTCGAAATTCCCACGGAAAAGATTGGACGTCTTAACGATGCCGGGCAGGCCCTCTATAGCAAACCGCCAGTCCATCCTTGCCATCTGCAGGGCATATGCAGCCAACCTGGCATCAACGTCCTTTAAAACCCGGTAAGCAATCGCCTCCACCGCCGCCGCTTCGAAGTTGGTCATGGGGTTATTCCGCGCGGTGACCGTTATATCATCATCGTTACCCATGACACCATCCGTCCGACGGCTGTTAATCGATCCCACATCCCGGTATCCGTCCCCAAAACTCGTTTTCAACACCCAGTCCAGCCCCCACCTGGCCTCTGCGAGCACCCGGTCATATAGCTCCTGATTGCCCGCCCGCGCATGCAGATTTTCCGCCAAAGTAAAAAGCGCATAAGTGATCTCATCCGTAGCCTCCGCTTGTTGAGACAGGTCCCCGGCATCATGCCAGCCCCCGTTGATGACGATCCTTTTTTCTCCATGCACGCAAGTCCAGTCCCCATGACAGACCCCATGCACCCCCGGCACCTCCATACCGCACCGTTCCATATAAAAAAAGTTCAGCACCTTACGGATGCTCTCCTCCCAAACGTTGGCGTCCACCGAAAAGGGTTGCGTCTTCACGTCTCCCGCTGACAATACATAACGTCCCGGTGTCCGCAACTCGGAAAAATCCATAACATTAAAGTCCCCAATAGCGCTTGTGGCCTTGCTAAGGGCTTTGGTCAACACCACACGTCCATCCTGCGCGTCGATCACCTGAAAGGTCTTCGCAGCAAGTCCATTCGCAATGGCGCTTTTCGGCGCGCCTGTCTGGTAGCCATCCTGGCTGTAAGCGATCCGGTTGCTCCAAACATCCCAACCCTCTATCTTGTCCGGCACCACCCGTTGCAAGGTGAGGTCGTCAAAAAAGAACCGTATGCTGTCCGCCTCCCCTGGTGCGCTCCCCGAAAGCCCATAGGAAGCCTCAAAACCCGTAATCTTATCCCGCGCGACATTGCCAATCTCCCACACCACATGGTTCCACTCATGATTCCGCAAGATCAACGAGGTCTCCCCTTCCTGGCCAAAGAGTGCCGGCAGCTTTTCCTGCCCTTCATTGTAGAGCTGCAGGTCAAGGGCCGTGGTGAAAAACCCCGGCAAATCGGGATATATCCAAAACGAAATACGGTTGTACCCCGTCCAATCCTCTCCATCAAAATGTCGCCGGATGCCCGAGCGCCCCCATCCCCGGCCGGTCGCCGGACCAGGTCCCGGCAGACGCGTAGGAGTAGACATCAGCAACGACCAGTCACCCTGGTGAACCTGTTCCTTGCTGAGCCCAATCGTGGCCACACTGACGTTGGAATCTACGATCTTCATCACCTTACGCGCGTCGACAATGGCGCCTCCGCTGGTCGTAAAAGAGCTCCAGTTTTTGAGGTCTTCCATCTGATCCAGGGAGCGGCTTTCCAGGACGGGTTTATTCAGCCAGCGGTGCTCGGCGGAGGCTTGGATATCGATGGCAATGGGGTCCCCGCCGGTGCGCTGGCAGAGGGCCTTCACGTTCAAAAGGGGAAGGAGAAATACTAGAAGGAAAAGTCTCAACGCAGTCCGTTTTTGCATCGCCAAAGGTTTTGACGCAGGCTCAAAAATCACAACTGTCGAATCCTTATCTTTTGGGGCGTAATGGTTACAAAAACCGGCCGCTGCAGGGTTTTATTTTTCAACAGATAAATGAGCGTCTGGATAATCTCCTGCAATTCGCTAAATGAATACCTCAAAAATATAACACTTAGCCCTTTCACATGATGAGCAAATACCCACTCACCAAAATCTTTATCTTCCGTGAGAAGCAGGTAGTCATATTTCATGGCCATTTCAATTACTTGCTCATCTTTAATCCCTCTTTTCAATTCATAAATCGAGGTCACCTCAAATTCTACCTCCCGAAGCGATTTAATAATCTCAAAAGGAATGTTCTCATCAGCAAGGATCATGCAACTGCGATTACCGTTTCGTTGGAAATGACGTCAGACGCATAAGCTAACGCCGCGTTTATGGCCGCCTCAGAAAGGCTGGGATAACCCGCAATCATTTGCTGCATGGTGGCGCCCTCTGATAGCTTCTTCAAGATCAAAGCCACAGTTATCCGGGTTCCCTTGATAACCGGCTTTCCCAGCATAACATCTGCGTTCGATTCTATGAAATCAGTGTATATCATAATATTCAAAGAATGTGTTTAGATAAATTTAGCCAATTCTCGTCTCTTTATCGCTACCTATCTAAGATGAAAACAAATCATGCAATAATTAAAATTAATTGATATTCAATTATTTACGCCAAAATCAAGTGTCTTTAAATTGGGTAGGCAAAAAAATTACGCAAATAACGCTTAATCCTGAGCCCCAAGAAATGCAATGTGCCAAACGATGCTGGTTGATACCCGTATTCGTAGCTCACTTCCCAATACAAAACCTCTCAAAAATAAACCCCAACACCTCCTCGTTACTCACCTCCCCCGTAATCTCCCCAAGGTAATAAAGACACCGCCTGATATCAAGCGCCAACAAATCCCCCGGCACCCCAGAATCAAGCCCAGCCCGAATATCCAAAAGCGACTTCTCCACCTCCTGCAAGGCCGCATAATGCCGGGCATTGGTGACAACCACGTCTTCTTTAGCAACGGCGCCGGAAGAAACCAACGACACCAAGCGGGCCTTCAAAAGACCCACGCTGCCAGCCTCCCGTGCGCTCATCGCCAGATCAACCGAAAGCGACCCAGTTGCAAAAAGATCCGCCTTATTCCCCACCACCAAAAACGGCTTCCCCATCTGGGCAAGCGCCCCCCGGACATCAAAAATTTCGGAAGCAACCTCTGAAGAAGAAAGATCCACGAGATACACAATCACATCCGCCGCCTCCATCGCCGCCCGCGACCGCTCGATCCCAATACTTTCGATGACATCGGTGGTATGCTCCCGTATCCCCGCCGTATCGACCAGCCGGAAAAGGATCCCGTCGATCTGCAGGACTTCTTCGATGGTATCCCGCGTCGTCCCGGCGATGTCACTGACGATAGCGCGGTTTTCATTGAGGAGTGTATTCAGCAACGTCGATTTCCCCGCATTGGGCCTGCCGACGATCGCGACGCGGACCCCGTTTTTGATGACATTCCCCCAACCAAAAGACTCCAGCAAGCCGCGTGTCGTGCGGGCGGCCTCGTCGATAAGCCGGTAAAAGGCCGTACGGTCGGCAAATTCTACGTCTTCCTGGGAAAAGTCCAGTTCCAGCTCGATCAGGCCGGAAAAACGGATCAGCTGCTCCCGGAGCCCCTTGAGCACGTGCGAAAAACCTCCCCTCATGTCCTTTAGGGCGGCCTGACGGGAGGCCTCGGTATTGCTTGCAATGAGGTCAGCCACGGCCTCTGCCTGGGTCAGGTCCATTTTGCCATGGAGAAAGGCGCGCTGGGTAAACTCACCGGGGCGGGCGAGCCGGGCGCCCTGGCGGATACAGGCTTGGATGACTTGTTGCTGGACAAAAGGAGAGCCGTGACAGGAGAGTTCCACCACGTCCTCCCCGGTATAAGAACGGGGGCCCCTGTACAGGGAAACGACGGCCTCGTCGAGGACCACGTCGCCGTCCTTTAGTAAACCGACGTGTAGTGTATGGGTTGCCTGGCGAAGCAGATCCTTGGACGGGAACAGGGCCGAAGCAATCGTCCAGGACCTGGAGCCGCTCAAACGGATGACGCCTATGGCGCCGATGCCCGGGGGCGTGGCCAGGGCTACGATCGTATCGTCCCACCCCTCCAGGTTATTTGCCATACGCGGATTTCATTCCACAAAGAAACTAAAATTGTGGTTCCGCAAAGGCCTTTAGGGGAAAATTAGGCCTTTGCGGAACCACCGCTAATGATGGGCCCTTCGGGTCGCCAAGGTCGAATAGCACAAGGGGCTGGTAGACACCAGCCCCGATGATGGTCATATGCGCAAACTTAACCCTTATCTTATGATCATATATTTTCCCACTTTACAAATCCGCATCTCGTCCAACACACCGATCAGGTCGTTGTAAGAAAGGTCCGCTCCCGGGTGAATCAACACCGTGAGGTCGCTTCTTGTAAATCGCCCGCTGTGATCCAGCCGTTCCTGCAAGTCTTGTATCTCCGCTCTCAGCGAAGGCATTTGGCGGAGAAAGGCTTCCTGCTCGGGATGCTCCCCGGGCTTTCCCTCCGCATAACGCACCGACTTAGCATCCGCATACAGCGTTAGCGTTGCCACCGAAGGCGCGTCGATAACAGGTTCTGTCGACTGGTCGGGCATCACCATCTTAAAGGCCTTTGGCGTCGACAAGGTCGTGGTAAACAGAAAAAAGGAGATCAGGATAAATCCAAGATCCACCATGGGCGTCAGGTCCACCTTGAGGACCCGCCCCGAGGACGATGCGGTAAGGTTCATTTCTGCCATATACTTGTGTTTTTAGTACTAATCGAAATGAAGGGGCTGGTAGACACCAGCCCGATGTGCAACGATCCTATCTACCTCTACTCCTGCCGTCCCTGATCGTCGCCAATAAGTCAAGCAAAACGCCTCTTTATCAAAAGCCTTTCGGCCAATCGTCTAAGTAAGGGACCGGTAGACACCGGCCCCGCTCGGTTCGCCTTTTTTATGCAAATGAAAATTCAATCGAATAGTCGTCTATATAGAGATAACGACCCCCTCATTTTTCCACACGAAACCGGCAATTATTTTTAAAAATTCCGTTTTTGTACGGAGCTGGCGCGGCCTTTTCAATTGGTATGGCCTCTTCAAAATACGCTTTACCCCACGGACATAGGACTCCATACCGTCTCGCCATCCCTAGATCATCGGACCGGTGCGTGTCTCAGCGAAGTGGGGTGTCCATTTTACTTCTTTTCCTCAGGTGATTCGAACGATGTCAAGTCGTTTCGGTTCCCTGAGGAAAAGAAGTAAAATGGACACCCCACTTCGCGGGCAACGCGGTCGGGCCGACGAGGTAGGCACACGGACCGGTCAGAGTAGTAGTAGTAGGAGGAGGAGGAGGAAAAGAAAAGGCCCCGCTTAGAAAAGCGGGGCCATGTTTATTAAAAAGGTACTTACTGTAAAAGTATCAGGATCACTCATCCGGCATCTGGAAGGTGATTTTCTGACGACGGAAGGCTTTTACCTTACGGCCGTTTTGCTGGGCGGGGGTCCAGTGGGGACCGCGGCGGATGGCGTTAACGGCGATTTCGGCGAGTTTGGTGCCTTGCATCGTCAGGGCTTGTACGTCGCTCACGGCGCCGTCCTTGTCCACGATGAACTGCACTTCGCAGGTACCGCTCTTGCCTTCGTCCGTCAGCTCGTCCATGTGTAACGTGATGGCTGTACGAACGTAGTTGTTCCATGCACCGTCACCACCGGGGAAACCAGCCTCGATCTCCACTTTCGTAAAGACCTTGTTGTCGTCGTCCGCGGGGGCTGCAACAACTTTACTGCCCTGGTCCACCTTCGGCGGGTTGACCACGTCAGGGGCTTTGATACCGGCCTGGTCGATGTGACCGATGGTCGTATTGTCCAGCTCGTCTTGTTGTTTGACTTCTTTCTTTTGATCGGGTTGATCTACGATCTTGGGAGGCGTAAAGCTCTTGATCTCGATCTTGGGGGGTTCCACCTTCGGGGGAGGGGGCGGCGGTACCGGGGGAGGAGGCGGAGGCTTGTTGTCCACATTCGCCAGGGTCACATCGGCGATGGTCACCTGTTTTTTCCCCAGGTACTTGCTGTACCAGCTGGAGAAAACCATCCCGCCGATACAAAGAAACGCCACGATCGCCGTTATGATCAAGGCCAGCGTCAGGCGCTTTTTATACTCCTTCCGAAGCTTATAGGCGCCGTAGTCCTTGTTCATCTTCTCGAATATGATATCGAGGATGTCGGCTGATAAAATTTTATTAGCTTCCATGAGTTTCTTTTTTATTACTTTATACCGTTCGCCACCTCAGTCTGCTGAACAAGGGAGTATTCATCCGGGCGAACCGTAACCATCGCGTATTTTCCAATTTCGTTGATGGTCATTTCATCCAGAAGGTCTACCGCATCCTTATAGGTTGCATCCTGGTCGGGCTTGATGATCACCACCAGCTTGTCAGCGGGGGTGCGGCTCTTCTTATCAAGGATCTTGTCCCGGATACCCTTGAGGTTCGTCACCTGCATGGTCTTGGGATCGTCTCCTTCATAATAATAAACCTGGTCGGCTTTGCCGAGAATGACGGTGAACGCCCCGGACTTCGCAGCTTCGTTCTGCTCTTCCGGTTTGGCGGTTTCATCCGGCATGTTCAGCTTCATCGCAGTCGGAGAACTCAGGGTGGTGGTGAACATAAAGAAGGTGATCAGCAGGAAGCCGAGGTCCACCATCGGGGTCAGGTCGACCCGCGTGGACTGTTTCTTGCCTTTTTTGACACCTGGGCCTTTTTTCCCTCCCCCCGATTTCACTTCCATCTCTGCCATAATCGTATCAGTTTAAATACGTTAAATAAAATTACTTCTTGTGGCGTTCGTCCCACAGGGCGGTGCCGGGAGGGGCGTCGGCCATAGCGGTCACGAGCTTGAAGTGGAACACCTTGTTGTCCGTAAAGGCACGGATCACTTCCTTAAAGGCAGGATATTTGGCCCCGTTGTCCCCTTTAATAAGGACGTTATCGGGCGTCCTGCCCCCATTGGCCTGCAAAAGACAAGTCACCCACGTCCTCAGCTCATTGTGAGCGGAGTCGATGGCGGGTATCCCCGGCTGTTTGAACGCCTTGTAGGAATCGGGATCAAGATCCAGCACTTGCTTCAATTCGGCGAAAGGCATTCCCAAACCACCACCTGCAGCCAGGATGTGCGCCAGGTTCTTCTTTTCGGCAGGGGAAAGCCCCAGATTTTGCTGGGTGCTGACGACGTCGATCAACGGCCCCAGGTTTTCGTCGTCATTGTAGGAAAAGAATACTTTTCCATCCTTGTCGAACATGACCTGGAAAGCGTTTTTGTCGGGCACATCGTCAGAAGACACCGAGCTGGGCGGAGCCACCTTCACCACGTCATCGGGTTTGAATTTGGTCGCCAACATGAAGAAAGTCAACAGCAGGAACGCCACGTCGCACATCGCGGTCATGTCCACCGTCGTACTCTTTCTTGGTATTTTGACTCTTGGCATGTCTGTTTTTTTGCTGATTTAGATACTAAATAAATGAGCTGCTCTATATAGAGACGCTCATTACCTCATTTTTCCATAAAAAAAGTCCAACTTTTTTTTTGCCAACCCTTGGATAAACATCAAATGGCTGACAACCAAGGACTTATTTATAGTTAGAGGCGAAGCTCTGGGTCAGCGTAAAACCAGACTCATCGATCCCGTAGGTGATGCTGTCGATACGGGTCGTGAATACGTTGTACATAATAATGGATACGGCAGAAGTACCGATACCCAGGGCGGTATTGTACAGGGCCTCGGAGATACCTTTTGCGAGGTCGTTTGCTGCGCTGGAACCACCGCTACCACCTTCACCCAGGGAGCTGAAAGCGCGGATCATCCCGATAACCGTACCGAGCAGACCGATCAGGGTAGCCACGGAAGCGATCGTGGAGAGGAATACCAGGTTCTTTTCCAGCATGGGCAGTTCGAGGGCGGTGGCTTCTTCCACTTCCTTTTGAATGGTGAGGACCTTTTGTTCAGTGTCCAGTTCGCTGTTGCCGATCATTTCTTTGTACTTGCGCAGACCGGCCTTCATGACGTTGGCTACGGAACCCTGTTGCTTGTCGCACTCCTGAAGAGCAGCGTCTACGTTTCTATTAGCGAGATGGTATTGTACTTTGCGTACAAAATCGGCGATGTTGCCTTTACCAAGAGCCTTTGTGATCGTCAGCAAGCGCTCGATGACAAATACAATTACGATCAGGAAAAGCGTAATCAACAACGGCACGATTGGGCCGCCTTCGTGCATTTTACCCATCCAGTTCGATCCCTTTCCATTCACAAAGTTGCCGCTGTTACCGAGTACAAATACGTAAAAGGAGACACCTGCGATTAAGCAAATCACCGGTGCGATCCAGGAGACCGCATTGCTGGATTTTTTTGCTTGCACAGAGGTTCCGGCTTTTGCAGCAGTTGCACCCGCAGCAGTTACAGTTGATTTAGTTTCAGCCATGATCTTTGAATTTTCAATGTTGATGAAATTGTAAAAATGGTTTTAGTACAGCAATTCTAAGGAAAAAATGTCTCTAATGAACAAATTCCAAAAACAAATATTTTTATGAGTAGCCTCGAAAGTTAATAAATAAAAGCGTACACACAAGGGGTACAGATTAGTTTTTTCCGAAATATAAATCGCGGGAAAGCAGCCAGTCATCTGCTCCTGTGCCCTTTTGTACAAAGTAAAACCCAATGAGTCCCCCATTACATAATTTCAACGCTTAAACATCATTTTCTAATCTTCCGGCCGTCAGTATCAATGTATTCGCTGGTTGCTGCGTCCCGGAAAACATCCAAAACCATCAGTTAGCGCATGAAAAAATTGCTATTGCCTTTGACCGTGTTGCTGTGCCTGGCCGGGTTTCATACGGAAGCACAAAACCGGAGAACCCCCGGGGATACCACGGCCCACCCGGGCGGTGCGGCACCAAAGGGCGCAGAAGCACCCAAGTCTTCCGTCAAACCTTATAAGGACGTCATTACCGCCAAAGCCATCTCAAAATCAGGGCTTTTCACCGTCCACCATGTGGACGATAAATGGTATTTCGAGATCCCCGACTCCATCCTGGGCCGGGAATTCATGGCCATTACCCGTTATTCCGAAACCCCCGGCGGGGCCGGTATCTACGGAGGGGAAGTCGCCAACCAGCAAACGATGCGCTGGGAAAAAGGACCGGACAACAAACTTTTCCTGCGGACCGTTACCCTGATCAGCATTGCCAAGGACAGCACCGAACCCATTTACCGTGCCGTCCGCAACTCCTATCTCGATCCCATTGCCGCCGCTTTTGATATTAAGGCATTCGGACCCGATTCGACAAGCACCGTCATCGACGTCACCGACTTCTTTAAAGGAGACAATCAGGTGGTCTCTCTTGACCCCAATGACAAAAGGCGGTTTAGCCTGGGAGGTCTGAGCCCTGACCGGTCTTACATCGAAAGGATCACCACCTATCCCATCAACACCGAGATCCGGACCATCAAGACCTGGACCTCCAGCCCCGCACCTGCGAGCTTCCCGCCTATGCCCGGTGCAGGACGTGCGTTCCCGGCCGCTTCGGATGCCGGGGCCGTGACCTTTGAGATCAACACCTCCATGCTCCTGTTGCCAAAGGTTCCCATGAAGAAACGCCTGTTTGACCCCCGGGTCGGCTTCTTCGCGGACGACTATACCGTCTACACCGACGACCAGCAAAAGGTGGACGAATCGACTTTTATCACCCGCTGGCGCCTGGAACCAAAGGACGAAGACCTGGACAGGTTTAACCGGGGTGAACTGGTCGAACCCAAAAAGCAGATTGTTTACTACATCGATCCCGCGACACCCAAAAAATGGCGTCCCTACCTCATTGCCGGCGTGAACGACTGGAACAAGGCCTTTGAACAGGCGGGTTTCAAAAACGCCATCATCGCCAAGGATTGGCCCGAAGGCGACACCACCATGAGCCTGGAAGATGCCCGCTTCTCCGTCATCCGGTATTTCGCCTCCGACATCGAAAACGCTTATGGTCCGAACATCCACGACCCGCGTAGCGGGGAGATCCTGGAAAGCCACGTCGGCTGGTACCACAACGTCATGAAGCTCCTGCACGACTGGTACTTTATCCAGACCGCCGCCGTCGATCCCAGGGCCAGGTCAATGAAATTCGACGATGAGCTCATGGGCAACCTGATCCGTTTTGTGTCTTCACATGAAATCGGCCACACCCTCGGCCTGAGACACAACATGGGTTCCAGCAGCACTGTCCCCGTAGAAAAGCTGCGCGACAAAGCCTTTGTAGAAGCCAACGGCCACACGCCCTCCATCATGGACTACGCCCGTTTCAACTACGTAGCCCAGCCCGAGGACAACATCACCGAGGCCGGTCTTTTCCCCCGCATCGGCGACTACGACCGCTGGGCCATCCAATGGGGCTATCACGTGATCCCCGGCACAAAGGACGAAGAGGAAGACAAAAAAATCCTATCCAAGCTCATCATTGACAGCGTCGGTCACAACCCCCGCCTGTTTTTTGGTACCGAAAGCAATCCGTTCGATCCCCGGGAGCAAACCGAGGATCTGGGCGACAACAGCATGAAGGCAAGCGCCTACGGCATCAAGAACCTGAAGCGGATCATCGTAAAGCTGCCCGATTGGACCAAGGAGGAAGCGGATACCTATAATAACCTGCAGCAAATGTACCAGCAGCTCTTTATCCAGTATCAGCGCTACATGTTCCACGTGATCAAAAACATCGGCGGCATTTACGAAACCCCGAAGAGCATCGAGCAAAGCGGGGACGTATACGAAGTGACCCCCAAGGCCCGTCAGCAGGAAGCCGTTGCATTCCTCAACGAGCAATTGTTCACCACGCCTACCTGGTTGCTGGACAAAAACATCCTCAACAAGTTCTCCCAACCCATCACGGAGTCCATCAGCGACATCCAGGACGCCGCGCTGGGCTCCATCCTCTCCGCAGCCCGGCTGCAAAGGATGGAGATCGCCGGTAACCGGACCGCCGACCCCTACAGCATCGAGGATCTCATTTCCGACCTCAATAAGGGTATATGGAGCGAGCTCAGCACCGGCAAAGCCATCGACAGCTACCGCCGCAACCTGCAAAAAAGCTACACCGAGCGCCTGATCGCCCTGCTGGACGCCAAACCCGGCATGAGCATCTCGTTCAACGGCCGCAGCCTCAGTGTCTCTCAAGGTGAAGACCCCATGAAATCAGACGTCCCCGCGGAAGCCCGCGCGGCCCTCGTCAGCCTGCGCGCCCGCATCCGCGCCGCCATCCCCGGCGCCCACGACGCCCTGACCCGTAACCACCTTCAATACCTTGCCGACCACATCACCGACGCCCTCGAACCGCGCAAGTAGAATATCTTTTTTTAGGAAAAAAATAATCGGGCCTCACCACGAGGCCCGTTTTTTTTCCCCCACCCTACCCATCCCAACACACCACAACACAACACAACACAAACCGGTCCGTACGCCCCACCCCCAGCATACCCTACCGCCCCGTGTTGCAGCGAAGTGGGTTGTCCTTTTACTCTCTTTTCCGTGGGGCTACGGCCTGCAATGCAATTCCGGTTTTAACCCCACGGAAAAGAGAGTAAAAGGACAACCCACTTCGCGCGCGGCGCGGTCGGGACTGGGGGCAAAACGGTAAGGGGGGCAAGAGTTCGTAAAACCGAGGAGTCAACACATCATTCGTACCGCAACGCTACGATTGGATCAAGGCCGCCCGCCTTGATGGCAGGATAGAGCCCCGCGAGGAGCCCCGTGAGGGAGCAGATCACGATCCCGAGGAACATCCATAGCCAGGGGACGACGAAACCCGTCCCCAGGAAGACCGCAAAGAGGTTTCCTACGCACATGCCGAGCAGGATCCCCAGGGACGCGCCGAAGAGGCTGATGAGGATGCTTTCGAGGAGGAACTGGCTGCGGATCGTGCCGCGGCGGGCGCCCAGCGATTTGACGAGCCCGATTTCCCGGGTGCGCTCGTTGACGGCGACCAGCATGATGTTCATCAGGCCGATGGCCGAGCCGATGAGGGTTATGCACCCGATGAAGATGGCCGCGATCGTCACATATAAAAGAAGGTTCTTGAGCTGGTTGGCCAGGCTATCGCTGCGGTCGATGTAAAAGTTGTCGCTTTCTGTAACGCTCAGGCCGCGGACCTGGCGGAAAATGCCGGTCGCCTCCCCGATCGCGGCGTCCATCTGTTGGATGTCCCGGACCGTTACGCTGAGGTTGAGGGTGTTGGAAGAACCCTGGTATACCCGGCGGACGTTGTTCAGGGTGGTGATCACGATATTGTCCAGGCTTAAGAAGGAGCTTGCCCCTTTGGCCTTGAGGACTCCGATCACCCGGTAGCGGGCGCCGTCCACCCGGATGATCGAGTTCTCCGCCGTGCGCCATGCATCCCCGAAAATCTTTTTGGCCACATCCATGCCCAGGATCGCCACGTCACGCCCCGTCTCCAGGTCGAGGGGAGAAAAATTCCGGCCCACCTCCAGGGTATACCCACTGCTGTAAAGGTAATTTTCATCCCCGCCGATCACCCGGACGGTGGGGTTGGTCTTGTGTATTCCGTAAAAAACCGTGGCATTGAAGTCACCCGTTTGGGCAATGCTGACCGCCGCTGGAAAAGTAAACCGGTCCTTAAACGTCTTGGCCTGGTAAAAAGTGATCACCTGCCCTTCCTGCGACTTTTTTACCTTTTCCGCGTTTTTGCGGGACGTCTTTTTGACATCATTCCCATCGTCCCCCAAAAAATCGTGCGCCCTATAATGGATCACAAAAGTATTGGCGCCCAAAAGCGTGAAATTCTCATAGATACTGTTATCCATGGCCTCGATGGCCGTCATGATCCCCACCAGGGCCGTGATACCCAGCGCAATAATAGAGATCGTGATCCCGGCCCTCAGCCGGTTGGCCTTGATCGTATGAAATGCCAGCGAAAATGTATCTGAAAACCTCATGAGGGTCTTTATGTCCCTCTAAAATACCAAAAGATCGCTAGAAGAAAAGTTTCCAGTTGATGAGCAGGTCATACGGCATGATCCCCAGCAGGATGATCAAAACGGTCAACCCGACCATACCGACCTTCAGCCCGGTGCTGACGGGCGCCGTCGCCGGATTGCCTTCCTTGAAGTACATCGCCTGGATCAGCCGGAAGTAGTAATACACGCTGACCGCCGCGCAAAGGACCGCAAAGACCAGCATATAGGGCCCCTGCCCGCTCTTGATCAGCGCATACAGCATGTAATATTTCCCAAGGAATCCGCCCGTGAGCGGTATCCCCGCCAGGGACAACAGACAGATCGCCGTCGTAAGCGCCAGGAGCGGCTCCTTTTTGGCAAGTCCGTTAAAGCCTTCATAAGCATGGTCCTTCACCTTGCTCAAGGTAGCAAAGACGCCGACCGTCGCCAGGCAATAGGAGGCGGTGTACACCAGGAAACCGTCGGTGGCTTCGGTATTGTGACTGTACACGGCCATGAGCATAAAACCGGCCTGGGCAATGCTGGAATAGGCCATCATCCGCTTGGCGCTTTGCTGAAAAACCGCGGTCAGGTTGCCGATCAGCAGGGTGAGGACGATCAGGACCAGCATGGCGCTGCCCCAGGAATACTGGGTGTTCGCATAACCGTCCCCGAAAAGCCTCAGGAAAGCGATAAAACCACCCGCCTTGACGATGGTGGCCATAAAAGAGGAAAACACCGTGGGGGCGCCGTCGTACACGTCCGGCGTCCAGAAGTGGAAGGGTGCGGCCGAGACCTTAAAGGCCATGGCAAACATCAGCAGTAGCAAACCCACCTTCGACAACACGGGAAGCGACGCCGCCATCATCCCGAAAGGAGAAGCGGCCGGTCCGAGGTTAAAGCTGCCCGTATCCCCGTAGATCAGCGTGATACCCAGCAGCATGACGCCGGTGATGAACGACCCCATCAGGAAATACTTCAGGGAAGCCTCGTTGCTTTTCAGGTTCTTTTTGTCCGACCCGGTCAGGATATACAAGGGGATAGACAGGATCTCGATGCCTAAGAAAAGCATCAGCAGGTTATTGTAAGAAGCGGACAGGGTGATCCCCGTTATAACGAAAAAGATCAGCGCATAGTAGTCAAAGCCCCCGTTGCCCACCGCCTCGATTTCCCGTCCGGACAACAGGAAATAAAATAAGGTCGCCACCAGGATCACCGAAAGGAACAGCTCGGTGAACCCGTCGAAGGACAGCATTCCACCGAAGGTCGAGTGTGTGATCACCACATTGCTCACGTCGCCAATCGAGCCCAGCAGCAAAACGAGGGCGCCGGCAATGGCGAGGTACGTAGCATAGCCGCCTTTTTTGAAAACAAGGCCGCTAAACATCATCACAATGCCCCAGATGGTTGACAGTATTAGTACGTTCATGTTGCTTCGAAAATTATATATGCTGTGCGATAATGGCGTGAACCGTGTCCTGGGTCATCTTGAACAAGGGGTCGGGATATACCCCGAAGACGATGATCAGGATCGTGATACCCGCCAGCATCAGTTTTTGGTTTATCGTAAGATCCGTCATGGCGGCCGTCAGGCTGTTCTCCTTCCCATAGATCACCTTTTGTACCATACGCAGGGTATAGACCGCACCGAGGATGATGCTCAGCCCGGCAAAGGCCATGTACCATACGTTGAAGTGGTACAGTCCGTTAAACATCAGGAACTCCCCGATAAAGGCGTTGGTCAGGGGCAGCGCGACGTTGGCCAGCGACATGACCACGAGCAGGATGGCCAGGACGGGTGCATTGGCAGCCATCCCCCCCAGCTCGCTCATCTTTCGGGTGCCCAACTTCTGTTCAATGGCGTCGATGACGATCCACAACCCGATGATATTGATGCCGTGGTTGAAGAGCTGAACCATCACTCCCTGTAACCCTTCCTGGTTGACGGAGAAAATCGCCGCGCACATCAGGCCGATGTGGGCGATGGAGGAATAAGCCACCATCCGCTTCAGGTCATCCTGCCGGAGCGCCACCAGCGAAGCATACACCATCCCGACCACGCTAAGACCGATGACCACATTTTCGAAATGATGAACGGCCTCGGGGAAAATAGGAACGACCCACCGGATGACGCCCAGCAGACCCATCTTCACCATCACCCCGCTCAGGATCATGGTCACCGAGGTGGGGGATTGTTCATACGTATCGGGCTGCCAGGTGTGGAAAGGCCAGATAGGCATCTTGATGGCAAACGCCACGAAGAACATCCAGAACAGGATATCCTGTTGGTCTGCGTTCAGCTTCACCTTATAGAGCGACTCCAGGGCGAAGGAGGCCTGCGGGTTGAGTGCATACAGGTATAGCAGGCCCACCAGCATGATGAGCGAGCCGACGAAGGTGTAGATAAAGAATTTGAAGGTGACCTGGATCCGGCGTTCCCCACCCCAGCCGGAGGAAAGGAAGTATACGGGGATCAGGGCCAGTTCCCAGAAGAAATAGAACAGCAGGCCGTCCATCGCCAGGAACACCCCCATCAGACCCGCCTGTGACAACAGGAGGAGCCCGTAGTACACCGAGGGGTTCTTATACGTATTCCGGTAGGTGGAGACCAGCACCAGCACCAGGGAGACGCCGGTCAGGAGGACCAGGATGGCGCCCATGCCGTCTATAGACAGCGTGAAGGAGGCGCCCAGGCCTTGCAGCCAGCTCGCGTGAAAGCTACGCGCCGTGGCGCTCTTATCCATGGCTGCCGCGACGGAAACGCCGAGGGTTGCCAGGGAAGACAGCAAGGACCAGATCTTTGCGGCATTCCCCTGTTTGAGCAGGAATGCGATGCACCCGGTTACGAGAGGGATCAGAAAAAGTAACAATGCTAACATATCGCCTACCCGGTTTTATAGAAAAATTTGTACGATAAAAAGAATGATCACCCCGATCACCATCAACAGGACGTAAGCGCCCACCTGCCCGCTTTGCAGGAGGCGTATCTGCCGGCTGCTGTATTGCACGAGCCTCCCGGCGCCGTTGACGATCCCGTCCAACCCCCGCTCGACGTACTTGTTCAGGAAACCGGCCAGCGCGTTGATCGGCCGGACGATGACCGCATCATAGAGCTCGTCCACATACCACTTGTTCTCCAGGATCTTTGCAAAACCCGTGGCTTCTTTTGCCGGACCGGTATAGCCTTTGAACTTCGTCCATCCCCAGATCGAGACAGCCGCGATCAACAGCAAGCTCACGATCGTCAACACCCATTCCGTTCCGGGAGCCGGACTGGCGGAAGCGGCGATTTCCTGGGAGGAGGCAAACACCGGCGCCAGGAATTTCTCCAGGATGTGCGCGTCGGGCTTTATATATTCCGGTATACCCAGGAAACCGGCGAAAATCGCCAGCACCGCCAGGATCACCAAGGGAATCGTGATGGCGGCAGGGCTTTCGTGGAGGTGGTGTTCCTGCTCGTGCGTACCCCGGAACTTACCTAAGAAAGTGAGGCTCAGCAACCGGAACATATAAAATGCTGTAAATAACGACCCCAACAAGCCAACAGCATACAACACGGGGTTGTGTGCATAGGCGTGTGAGAGAATTTCATCCTTGGAGAAGAACCCTGCGAATGGGAAAATTCCGGCGATGGCAAAGGTCCCGACCCAGAATGTCCAATAAGTCACCGGCATATATTTGCGTAGCCCTCCCATCTTACGGATGTCCTGTTCCCCACCCATGGCGTGGATCACGCTCCCCGCGCCGAGGAACAACAGGGCTTTGAAGAAGGCATGGGTCATCACATGGAAGACGGCGCCGGTATACGCACCTACGCCAAGCCCCAGGAACATATAGCCCAGTTGGCTGACCGTGGAATACGCCAGCACCTTTTTGATGTCGTTTTGCTGGATCGCGATGGACGCCGCCAGGATGGCCGTACAAAGACCGATGACGGCGATGACGGCTTGTGTGGCCGGGGCCAGCGTATACATAACGTTGCTCCGGGCGATCATATAGATCCCCGCGGTCACCATCGTCGCCGCATGGATCAAGGCGGATACCGGCGTGGGACCCGCCATGGCGTCGGGCAACCATGTATAGAGGGGGATCTGCGCCGACTTACCCGTGGCCCCGATAAACAACAGCAGGGTAATGCCGGTCAGCACAGGGGCGGTGGCGCCGCCCTGGCAGCGGGTAAAGACATCCGCATAATTGAGCGAGCCGAATTGCGCCAGGATCCAGAAGATGCCGATCAGGAACGCCAGGTCCCCGATACGGTTCATGATAAATGCCTTCCTGGCGGCGTAGTTATAGTCCCCGTTGGTAAACCAGAAGCCGATCAGGAGGTAGGAGCACAAACCGACGCCTTCCCAACCGATAAACAGGATGACATAGTTCGCGCCCAGCACCAGCAGGAGCATCGAGAACACAAACAGGTTCAGGTAGGAGAAATAACGCGCGAAATGGTGCGGTTTCTCCTCGTGCATATACGAGGTGGAGTAAATATGGATCAACGACCCGACCCCGGTGATGATGAGAAGGAACAGCGAAGAAAGCTGGTCCACCTGGAAAGCAAAAGAGATGTTCAGAGAACCCGTGTGGATGAAATCGAACAACCGGACGGTCACCGGCATAAAGCCCGGCGTCCGGACTTCGTTAAAGATCATCACGCTTACCACGAAGGAGGCCAGCACTGTCGCACAGCCGATCAGGCCCGTCAGGGTCCTGGACAAGACGTTGCGTCCCAGGCCGATCACCAAGAACCCGACGAGCGGGAACAGCGGTACTAAGTAAACAAATTGGCTCATATCTAGTGTTTCAACCGGTTCAAGAAGTTAACGTCCACCGAGTGCGTATTCCGGTACATCATGACGATGATCGCCAGACCCACACTCACTTCCGCTGCCGCCACGACCATGATGAAAAAAACGAAAATCTGCCCTTCCGTACCCACCGTCGAGGCCGCGCCCTGGTGCAGGGCTGCTACCTGGTGGTGCATCTTGGAAAAGGCCACCAGCAACAGGTTCACCGCATTCAACATCAATTCGATGCACATGAAGATGATGATGGCGTTCCGCCGGGTCAGTACGCCCGTGACGCCGATGCAGAAAAGGATGATCCCGAGAAAAATATAATTGTTGATTGGCATAGTCGCTTTAGTTTTTCTTCCCTATAACCACCGCGCCGACCATGGCGCTCAGGAACAACACGCTCGATACCTCGAACGGCAGCACATACGTCTTGAACAAGGCCTGGCCCAGGTTTTGGATCAACCCGATCGACCCCGTGCCAAGCTCCGCCATTTTCGACTTCGTCTCCGCGTCCTTGAGGGAGGCGACCAGGATCAGCAGGAGACAGCCCCCCGCCACCACACCGGCCAGTTGCAGCCACTTGTTCTTTTGGGGCTCCGCGTCAGCGTCGAGATTCATCAACATGATCACGAACAGGAAAAGGACCATGATCGCCCCGGCATACACAATCACGTTCACGATAGCCAGGAATTGCGCGTTCAGCAGGATATAGTGTCCCGATATGGCCATAAAGGTGATGATCAGCCAAAGAACGCTATAGACCGGATTCTTGCGCGTAATGACCATCAGGGCGCCGAAAACGGTAAGGATGGATAGGAACCAGAATAATATTTGCGTAATGCTCATCGTCAGTATGGTTTAGTGTTGCCCCTTGGCCTTTGCGTATTCCTCCGGTTGTGTCTTCGGGTCCGGAATCAGGAGCTCCGGCTTGCCATAAATAAAGCCCTTGCGCTGATAGTTCGCGGGGGCAAACGTTTCGGAAAGGTAGATCGCGTCCTTGGGGCAGGCTTCCTCGCACAGACCGCAGAAGATACAGCGAAGCATGTTGATCTCATACCGGGCCGCGTACTTCTCTTCCCGGTACAGGTGTTCTTCGCCGGGTTTGCGCTCGGCGGCTTCCATGGTGATGGCTTCCGCCGGACAGGCCACGGCGCAAAGACCGCAGGCGGTGCAGCGTTCACGACCTTCCTCGTCCCTGTTCAATACCTGGGTTCCGCGGAACACAGGGCTGAAGGGGCGTTTTTCCTCGGGATACTTGATCGTCGCCTTTTTCTTGAAAAAGTGGCGCAGCGTGATCGCCATCCCTTTCGCGATATTCCACAGGTAGATCCTTTCCAGCCAGGTCATCGGCCGGCGGTCTACTGCTTTTGCCTTATTGGTGAGTGCGTTCATAAACAATTTTTATTTTTTCAGCCACAGGATCACAGCCCCCGTGATCACCATGTTGAGAAGCGCCAGGGGGATCAGCGCGTTCCAACCCAGCCGCATCAGCTGGTCATAACGGAAGCGCGGTATCGTCCAGCGGATCCACATGAATACGAATATGAAGAAGACCGTTTTTGCAAAAAGCGCCAGGCCACCCACGATCGCTGCCACGTTCGGGTCGGCGATGTGTACATAGGGAATATTGTAGCCCCCGAAGAAGAGCGTCGCCATGATCGCACTGCTGATAAACATATTGACGTATTCGGCGAAGAGGTAAAAGCCGAGTTTCATGGAAGAATACTCCTGGTGGTAACCGAAGTTCAATTCGTTCTCCGCTTCCGACAGGTCAAAGGGCGTGCGGTTACACTCCGCCAGTGCGCAGATAAAAAAGATGATAAAACCCAAAGGTTGATACAGCACATTCCATAGTCCATGTGATTGTTGTTCCACGATCGTCTTGAGCGAAAGCGAACCTGTCAGCATCAGCAGGGCAATCAGCGAAAGGCCCATGGCCAGTTCATAGGAAATGATCTGGGATGCCCCGCGGATGGCGGCGAGCAACGAGAACTTGTTGTTCGACGCCCAGCCGCCCATCATGATTCCATACACGCCCATGCTCACCACACCGAATATATACAGGATCCCGATGTTCACGTCCGCGATCTGCAAAGGAACGTCGTGCCCCGATACCTTTAAAGGACTCGACCAGGGGATGACGGCACTCGTCATCATCGCCGTCAGCATCGCCAGGCAGGGCCCCAGGAGAAAGAGGAACTTGTTGGAGCTGGCAGGGAAGATCTCTTCCTTCATAAAGAGCTTCATACCATCCGCCAGGGGCTGCAGGAGACCCAGGGGACCGGCACGATTGGGCCCGATCCGGTCCTGCATATAGGCAGCGACCTTGCGCTCTCCCCAGGTGGAATACATAGCCACGCCAAGAGAGACCGATATGATCACTACGATCAGG
The DNA here is from genome assembly GCF_004366355.1 of Dinghuibacter silviterrae. Lineage (NCBI taxonomy): Bacteria > Pseudomonadati > Bacteroidota > Chitinophagia > Chitinophagales > Chitinophagaceae > Dinghuibacter > Dinghuibacter silviterrae. Next base: position 351,986 of record NZ_SODV01000001.1, read on the forward strand.
ACCAGCTTTTCTACCAGAAACATCCAATCAATCGCTAAAAGATGCATAAACTTATTTTTCTTTCCCGTTAAAATCGTCTGAATGCGCCGGACCCGGCAACAGCGACAGGTCTACAGAAGGCTGGTTCACCTGGCTCACGCTGTGTATATCCATCAGCAGCCGGGGCGGACGTCCCATGACTTCCGGTTCGATCTCCGTCGGTTTGTGGGCACCCACATAATGGTTGGCCGAAATGACCGAATGCCGGTCGATCTTCGAAGGCCCTTCGATCACCCAGTCGGCGGTTTTTTTCTTTTCAAAGCGGCAGTCGTTACAGATCCAATCCTCCACTTCCCCAAACTCATCCTTACGCGCCGTCACGCGGAACACCTCGTCCCCCCGGTACCACAGTTGTACTTTGCCCGAACACTTGGGGCAGTCGCGGTGCGCGTCCACCGGTTTGAGGAACCATACGCGGTTTTTGAAACGGAACGTTTTGTCCGTAAGCGCCCCCACCGGGCAAACGTCGATGACGTTCCCGATAAAGTCGTTGTCCAGCGCCGTTTTGATATAGGTCGCGATTTCCGCGTGTTCGCCCCGGTCGAGGATCCCATGCACCCGTCGGTTGGTCACCTGGTCCGCGGTATATACGCAGCGGAAGCACATGATGCACCGCGTCATGTGCAATTGGATATACGGCCCCAGGTCATGCTTTTCAAACGTGCGCCTCGGAAACTGGTAACGCGTCCCGCTCGCGCCATGCTCGTAGCTCAGGTCCTGCAGATGACATTCCCCGGCCTGGTCGCAGATCGGGCAATCGAGGGGGTGATTGATGAGCAGGAACTCGACCACGCCTTTACGGGCATCGATCACCTTTTCGCTGGTGATGTTCTTGACAACCATCCCGTCCATGATATTGGTCCGGCACGAGGCCACGAGCTTCGGCATCGGCCGCGGATCGGCCGTGCTCCCTTGTGCCACTTCCACCAGACAGGTCCGGCACTTACCGCCGCTACCTTTCAACTTGGTATAGTAACACATGGCCGGTGGAGCTACTTCGCCCCCGATCATCCGGGCGGCGTTGAGAATGCTTGTCCCCGGTTCCACCTCTATGGTTATGTTGTCGATCGTAACCTTGAACATCTTTTTTTCGTCGCTCATAGAAAAAAAATTTAAGCCGTGGCAGCTGGTACAGGCCGGGGATCCGCATAATGTGCGAGCCCGTAGTTGCGCTTCAGGCACTCATCCGGGTTGTTCACGTGCCATTCGAACTCGTCCCTGAAGTGACGGATGGCCGCAGCCACCGGCCACGCGGCCGCGTCTCCCAATGGACAAATCGTATTTCCTTCGATCCTGCGCTGGATGTCCCAAAGCAGGTCTATATCACTTTTTTGGCCCTTTCCGTATTCGATGTTTTTGAGGATCCGGTGCATCCAGCCCGTGCCTTCCCGGCAGGGGGAACACTGGCCGCAGCTCTCGTGTTGATAAAAACGCGCCAGGGTCATCGTATGCCGGACCACGCACTGGTCCTCGTCCAGGACGATAAAACCCCCGGACCCCATCATGGATCCGGTGGCAAAACCACCGTCGCCCAGGCTTTCGTACGTCATCATGCGCGTTTCCCCTTTTGCGGTCTTGAGCAACAGGTTGGCCGGGAGGATGGGCACCGACGATCCGCCCGGGATACACGCCTTCAGGCGTTTCCCTTTCGGGATACCGCCGCAATATTCGTCAGAATAAATAAACTCTTCCACCGAGATCGTCATGTCGATCTCGTATACACCCGGTTTGTTGATGTTCCCGCAAGCGGAGATCAGCTTTGTCCCCGTGGACTTGCCCACCCCGATCTTGGCGTATTCTTCCCCGCCCATGTTGATGATGGGGACGACCGCGGCCAGGGATTCCACGTTGTTCACCACCGTGGGCCGGTCCCAGGCGCCTTTGACCGCCGGGAAGGGCGGTTTGATACGCGGGTTCCCCCGTTTCCCTTCCAGGGATTCGATCAGGGCCGTTTCTTCCCCGCAGATGTACGCCCCTGCACCTCGGTGAACATAGATGTCACAGTCAAAACCGCTACCGAGAATATTTTTCCCCAGCCAGCCGTTGTTCTTTGCTTCAACGATGGCCTGGTCCAGGATGTCTGCCACCCAGGCATATTCACCCCGGATATAGATATAGGTTGCGTTGGAACCCAAGGCATAGGAAGACACGATCAACCCCTCGATCAGGAGGTGCGGAAGGAACTCCATCAGGTAACGGTCCTTGAACGTACCGGGCTCGGACTCATCCGCGTTACAAACCAGGTGACGGGGCACACCTTCCGGCTTGGCGATAAAGCTCCACTTCATCCCGGTCGGAAAGCCCGCACCCCCGCGGCCCCTGAGACCGCTCTTCTTCACTTCTTCCACGACCTGTTCCGGGCTAAGGTTCTTCAAGGCTTTTTCCACGCTGGCATAGCCGCCTTCCCTGCGATAGGTATCGTAGTACCGGATGCCTTCCACGTGTGCCTTTTCCAATAACAGTTTGCGTCCCATATCTATATTGTGATGCTATCTATAATTTAAACCGGACCCCGCCGCTGACGAGACCCAGGTAGCCGTAACCCGCTTCCAGGAAGAACTTGACCTTGGCTCCGACCTCTGCCCCCACCGGGGTGATCTGGTAAGAAAAACCGGATCCTTTCGTGTTGTTGTCGGGGGTTTCGTTGGAGCTGTTGTACGTCAGCTTGGAGTGTACACCGTATACACCGCCTGCCAGGCCGCCATACATCTTGAAGCCGGGAAAGCTCCAATAGGACCATTGGACCCTGGCCATGGCCGTCCAATAACCATGCGTTGTCTTTTCCTCTCCGTACACCTCCTGGTTGATCGAGGTAGAGAAATAACTGAAGTTGTTCTTTATCTGAATCGACTCATACGAGCCTTCCACACCCACGGTAACCCGCCAGATCTTTGCAAATGCCGCTGCGTGAAAGGCGCCGGTGCTCGTTACCGTTTCGGAACCCCGGACGGAGTTGGAGAAAAATTCGGCACGTGTCTTGGCATCTCCCGACAGGATGGGGGGCGTAAAACCACCGTACCCGATTTCAATACCCGGGTTCAACAACTGCGCCTGGGCAAAACAGCCCAAGCCTCCGACAAACAACAGAATCAGGATTGTTCTCTTCATTTTGGTTTTGATTATCATTGAAGACACACTTTTTTTAGCGAGTTAAGCGCGCTTCATCTATGATCAGGTCGACTTTTTCTTTGGTCAGGTGTTCCCGGTAGGTATTGCCCAACTGCATCATGGGTGCGTATCCGCAAGCCCCCAGGCATTCCACGGGTTTTAGCGTAAACAGACCGTCGGCCGTGGTTTCCCCCGGAGCGATCCCCAGCTTTTCCCGGATGTAGGCAATGATGTCGTCGCTTCCGTTCAACATGCAAGGTCCCGTCTGGCAGACTTCCAGTACGTACTTACCCACCGGTTTCGTATTCAGCATGGAATAAAAGGTCGCGACCTCGTACACCTCGATGGGCTCCAGTTCCAGGAGGCCCGCCACATAGTCCATCACCGGCACATCCAGCCATCCCCCGAAAGTATCCTGGGCAATATGCAGAACAGGAATCAAGGCGCTTTTTTGCCTTCCCTCCGGGTAGTGGGAAACGATTTCTTTGACCTTGGCTAGTGTTTCTTCAGAAAACTGTATCATCATTAATAAGAATCAGATTAAGCGTCCATTTCTCCCGCGATGAGGTTGAGGCTGCTCATGGTGATCACCGCGTCGCTCAGCATACTCCCCTGGGTCAGTTCCGGGTACGACTGGTAGTAAATGAAACAAGGCCTCCGGAAGTGCAACCGGAAAGGCGCCCGGCCTCCATCGCTGATCAGGTAGAAACCCAGTTCTCCGTTCGCGCCTTCGACGGAATGGTATACTTCACCCTTGGGCATATCCACCTCTCCCATGACAATTTTGAAGTGCCAGATCAAGGCCTCCATCTTCGTATATACGTCTTGTTTTTTCGGCAGGTAATATTCCGGGGTGTCGGCGTGGTACACTTCCGCTTCAGCACCCTTGAAAGACTGTACTTTTTCGTATGCCTGGCGAAGGATGCTAAGCGATTGCCACATTTCCTGTTCCCTCACCAGCCAACGGTCATAGTTATCGCCCGTCGAACCCACCGGTATGGTAAAGGAGAAGTCCTCATAAGAGGAATAAGGTTGCGTGACCCGCACGTCATAGTCTACCCCGGCCGCCCGAAGGTTGGGCCCGGTAAACCCATAGTTGAGCGCCCTTTCCGCAGAGATGCCCCCTGTTCCCATCGTCCGTTCCATGAAGATGCGGTTGCGCATAAACATGTTCTCGAACTCCTTGAGTACGGCGGGATATTCGTTCAGGAATTTTTCCAGCTTTGTAAACGCGGTATTGGTAAAGTTCCTCTCGAAACCACCGATCCGGCCGATGTTTGTCGTCAGCCTCGACCCGCACACCTCCTCGTAGATCTCATAAATCAGTTCCCGGTACTGCATCACATACAGAAAGCCGGTATAGGCGCCCGCGTCCACCCCTACGATGGAGTTGCAGATCAGGTGATCCGAAATACGCGCCAGCTCCATGATGATCACCCGCAGGTAGTCCACGCGTTTGGGAGTCTTGACCCCCAACAGCTTTTCGCAGGTGAGGTGCCAACCCATATTGTTGATGGGGGAGGAACAATAATTCAGACGGTCCGTCAGGGGCGTGATCTGGTACAACGGACGACGCTCGGCAATCTTTTCGAAAGCCCTGTGGATGTAGCCCACCGTCGACTCCGCGGACACGATCCGCTCCCCGTCCAGCTCCAATATATTCTGGAATACCCCGTGCGTTGCCGGGTGGGTGGGCCCCATATTGAGCGTGGTGGTCGTCTTTTCGATCGACCCATCCGGCAATTTAACGTGTTGGTGTTGTTCTGACATAACTGCGGTTTATATTCCTATATGCCCCCCGCGTCCGAACATCTCGTCGTCCTTGTCTATACGCGTCTGGTCTTCCAGGGGATATTCTTTCCTGAGCGGGAAATAATCCATTTCGTCCACGTTCAGAATTCGTTTCAGGTTGGGATGCCCCACGAAATTGACCCCGAAAAAGTCGTAGGTCTCCCGCTCCATCCAATTAGCGCCTGCAAAAAGGCTGGTAGCGGTGAAGACATCCGGCTTCGTAATGTCGGTGAATACCTTAAAGCGTACCCGCACATTATCTTCCAGGTTGTGGAGATGATAGACCACCGCGAGCTCCTGTCCCTTTTTGTCCGGGTAGTGCACGCCCGTGAGGTCGGTCAGAAAACGGAATTTCAGTTCCGGGTCGTCATACAGGAACTGCATTACTTTTAGGTTCAAGTCTTTCGGGGCGACGAAGGTCAACAGCCCATAAGGCTCCTCGTAGTCCGTCAACTGGTCTCCAAAGTGCTCCTTCAGTTTTGTCGTAATGGTCTCGTTCGTCAGGGGCATAATATCTTTTATTGAATCCCGTAGCTTTCCATCAATTCCTTGTACCTGTCCGAGGTCCGGCGCCGGATCATTTCCCGGTTATGGACCAGGTCCTGTACTTTCATAAATCCATCCAGGATGGCCTCCGGCCGGGGCGGACAACCCGGCACATACACATCGACCGGGATGATCTGGTCGATACCCTGGAGCACGGAATAGGTATCGAATATCCCACCCGAGGACGCACAGGCCCCCACAGCGATCACCCAACGCGGTTCCGCCATTTGGAGGTATACCTGTTTAACCACCGGTCCCATTTTTTTGGCGATGGTCCCCATGACCATCAGCAGGTCGCACTGGCGGGGTGAGAACCCTACCCTTTCCGCACCAAAACGGGCAAAGTCGTAGGTGGCACCCATCGTCGCCATGAATTCGATCCCGCAACAACTGGTAGCAAACGGCAAGGGCCACATAGAGTTACTCCGGGCCAGACCCACTACCTTATCCAGTCGCGTGGCAAAAAAACCTTCACCGGAATAGCCCTCCGGGCCATCCTTTACCAGCTTTACATCTGCTTCCGCATGAACGTTAAATCGAACGGGGCGTGCCATGATACATGAATTTAGGGCGTACTCATTCTTCCCAATGCAGGGCGCCTTTTTTAATAATATAAATAAACCCTACCAGGAAGAAACCCACAAAAGCCAGGACAGCCGCAAACCCTTCCCATCCCAGGGACCGGAAGTTGACGGCGTAGGGATAAAAGAAGATCACTTCCACGTCGAACAACACAAACAGAATGGCTACCAGGAAGTATTTGATCGCCATCGGATGACGGGCGTCGCCTACCGATGCTATACCGCTCTCGAAATTCTTTAGCTTGTCAGCCGTCTTGCGCTTGGGGCCAAGGAGGTGGGTGCCGGCCATCATCAGGACAACGATACCGATGGCTACGAGCAATTGCAGGACGATGGGCAAGTAGTGGACGGCGCTGCTGGGGTCAGTAGAGACAACGACATTCCGGGCCTGCAGGAATAAGTCATCCATTTCAGTAGGATTAATTTTTGACAAAAATAAGACAGTAGCAGGGAAAAACCCAAAAAGAAAGGGCCCCCAAATGGGGCCCTTCCAAGTATTTATCGGCATTTGCCTCTCATTACTTACCGGATTTTCCACCGCCTCCGGTCTGCCGGGCGAAGTATTTTTCCAAAACGTCCTTGTAATGCTTGAAGGTTTCGTTGGTCGGATCGTACACCAGGAATTTATTGATGTAGTCCAGGGCGTTCTTATAGTCCTTCTTCTTGAAATAATACTGGATCATGTACTGCAACCCTACCTCGATCTGCTGAACGAAGGTAGCGGAGTCTTTGGAAGAGGTGGCAGTGGTGATCATTTTCTCGAAATAAGGCACGGCAAGCCCTTTGTCCATGGCCGTATCCAGGGCCCAGTTGGCGCGGGCCCTCCAATAATAACCGTATACGGAGTAGTTGGGGAACTTGTCAATGTACATACCAAAGACGCTGTCCGCCTTTATGTAGTAGGGATTGGAGATCCCGGTCGCCTGTACGTCCCTTGCGCGGAGGGTATCTGCCGTCGTAAACAGCTGGCTGCCCCAGTTGTACAGGTCGTTGGGGTTTGGCTCTTTGTCCATCAGGTAGACCTGGCCGACCCAGTAAGCCTTTTGAACAGGATCGTGCAGCGAATCCGACAGGGCCGCGGCGTATTGGACGTAGGCGTCCTTGTTGGCTTGCAGCGTGTCCATGGCAATGGCCTTTCTCAGGAAGGCGAAAATAGAGTCCTGGCTAAACCCGCCCTTGTAATAGATATGCGCCGCCTCCTGGTAGTTCTTTGCCGTCAGGCTGTCGTCCGGATGGCTGAAATACGTGTCGATATTGGTCTTGGCATCGTTATAGCTCCTCAGGGAATCGTCCGAATACGCCATCAGCTTGTAATAGTGCGGCTTAAAGGCGTCCGGAGTGTTGGGCAGTAACGCCTTGCTCTTGTCGATGGCTTCCTGAAAGTGCTGGCTGGCATACAGAATATCCACGTTGGCCTGGTCTACCAGGGGTCCCGGATCGGCGTGTGCGGTATACTGTGTCAGGTAGTCTTTCGACTTCTCTACGTCCCTGGAATAGTAGTGGACATACAGCCGGTAGTAAGCCGGAGCGAAGTTCGGATCGGCCTGGATGGCAGCTTCGTACTCAGGCACGTACTGCGTGGGGTTCCGCTGTGTTTCGTAGATCAACCCGATCTTGTAGTGTGCGGCGGCATACTTCGGGTCGGCCTGCAAGGCGTTGTTATAATTGGTAACGGCGTTCCCACCGTCGATCAGCTTCGCATAGGCGTCCCCCAAGGCAACGTACAGGGCGGACTCTACGTGCTTCTTTTCCCGCTCGATCGCCTGGTTCAGTTTTTCGATGGCATAGTTGGCATCACCGGACGGCACGTCGATATTGACCTTTGCCACCCCGGCCAGCACATTGGCGTCCCTCGCCTTCGTCAGGCTGATCGCCGTCTCGAAGTGGTTGCGGGCATCTGCGTTCTTGCCATCCTTCAACTCCAGTTCCCCGGCACAGATCAGCGCCCAGGGATCATTGGTATTGGTAGAGACCTTCTGATACAGGTCCTTTGCCCCCACAGAATCTTTCAAACCCATTTCAGCCTGACCCAGCCAGAAGGTGATCTCCCCGTCATTCGGCTTGCCCGCCAATGCCTTTTGAAAGGCATCCTTTGCACTTTGATACCGTTCGTAATACAGGAATCGCTTGCCATCCTCCACGCTCTGGGCAAAGGTGGCTTTACCCAGGATCAGCGCTGCCGCAACTAAGCTGACTCTCATTTTCATTGTCAATTTCGTTTTAAGTGAGTGTTCTATTTTATGGTATACAATTCGTTTCCCATACCTGCCGCACCTTGGCGTCTGCTCCCTACTGCACCTTGGCGTCCCGGACGATAAACGCCATAATTGCCGGTACCAGATAAGCCCTCCTGAAAATCAGCTGACCCCTCTGGTATTTCAAAAAGTCCACAAATCCAGTCCCCAACCCGTCATAATTTTCCTTCTTTATGTAATATAAACCACGGGTGAAAGGATAACTTTTTGTTAAAATCTTCTCCTGGGTAGGTGCGACATAGGGTTTTCCAGGGCACTCGTCACACCGGATCGCGGTGATCCGGACCCTATCCCGGTAACCTGCCTGGAGGGTATCCTCCGGGTTCCCGATCCAATCGACCCCGACAAATCCCATCGCATCCGGGTGGGACGCAACATATTCGATTACCCCCGTACTATTGGAAGCAGCAAATACGTGGCCGGGGTCAAAGGCACCCCCTTTCAGGATCGAATCCATGGCAAAGCGAATCGTCGAAGTGGCATTCAACCCGTCGAAGACAGGCGTATAAGCCATTTTCCCGCCCTTCCCCCGGAGGATGTCGGCAACCTCCTCTCTTGTGAATACGGAATCGGGGGCGGTTCGGTTTACAAGGACGGCCACAGCGTCGTAAGCCAGTACTTCGTAAACCGGATCATATTTCAATCTATCCTTATAATAGGCTTCTTCTTCCTGCGTCAGCTCCCGGGTTACAAAAACCATCCGGACGCTGTCCTGTTGCAGGTCTTTCAGACATTCCGCTTCCGGCTTATACGACACCCGGATATCCGCTCTCGGATTGGACGACCGGAATACTTTCAGTTCTTCTTCCATCACCGGTCTGAAAGACTCATCCACGCTGATGTTGATCCTGCCCGCCGAAAGGGAATCCGCAGGCTTTTCCAACCCCGCTTCCCCGCCTTGCTGTTTACATGAAACCATTATTACGCCACAAAGAACTGCCCATCCCCACGTATAAAGCCGACTCATTAATAATTTTTTTGGATGCCCCTCACGATGCGCCATATGCCATAGACAAGGACGATGACCCCTAAACTGATCTCTATCGGTCTTGAAATGAGGTCTATCTGTAGCCCCCAACGCCTGTAGAGAAAAAGGAAAAGACCGGCTGCCACGTACAACAATCCCATCGTAAAGTCCCGGACAGCATGCAGCTGATCATTGAGTCGTCGCCGCTTATCCTGTTGGTCATGAATGTCCATATCTGTTCCTGAGTTGGGCAAGATAAGGAAAAATTAGGCTCAAGGATGCATAAAGGTCACCGGCAAATTAAAATATACCGATACCGGATGGCCGTTTTGGATACCCGGGGTCCATTTCGGCATTTTTTTCAGTACCCGGATGACCTCCGCGTCAAACACCTCTCCCCCGCTCTTTTCCACGGCGTATGCGCTTAGACTGCCGTCCTTCCCAACCACAAACCGGATCACCACCCGCACCTGGGCGCCTTCCTCCATGTCATCCGGCGTCTGGAGGTAGCGCATAAAGAAACGCCGCAACGCTTCCTCACCGCCTGGGAATTCGGGCATTTTTTCGATGACCTTCAGGTCATAGACTCCCTCATCTCCCTTGTTCCCGCCGCCTGTCGCTGCTGTCCCGCCGCCGGGTTGCACCACACCCGTTGCCGGGCCCGGGGCCGCCACCGGACCGATCTGCTTATTATCCAGCGTGGGCATGTCTGGTAAGGCCTTAGTGGGATCCACTTTGTCCACCAGCTTCAATGGCGTGAACGGCGTCGTCACTACCGGCGGAGCAGCTTGCGGTGGGGCAACTGTCCGGTGCACCCGCTGCACGATCGGTTTCTCGATCGGTTTGGGATCGGCCGGCGGCGGTTGAATGGTAATCTCAACAATGGGCCTGCGTTCAAGGGGAAGCTCAATCTTGTGCCCCCGCTGTTTCCACAAAAACCCCGCCGACAACAACACCACCGCGCCCAACATAAGGCCGATACTACGTTTGAGCCGGTCCGGATAGGTTCTTCTCAGAAGATAAGCCCCGTATTGCTTGTTACGGTTGGCAAAAAGGATGTCCAGCACATCCCCGTGGAGTGTGTTTTGGTTGAGCATCATTATATGGTTTTTATAGAGATACACACCCCCTCGATTTTCCATAAACTTTTCGGCACATAAGGAAAACTTTAACATTCGTACCTTTGCGGCCATGCGCGTATTAATGGTATGCTTAGGCAACATTTGCAGAAGTCCCCTGGCAGAAGGGATTTTACAACACCAGGCCGGAGAAGCCGGTCTGAGCATGCAGGTGGACAGTGCCGGCACGGCGGGTTATCACATCGGGGAGGCCCCGCACCGGCTCTCCCAGAAGGTGGCCAGGATGAACGGGATCGATATCGGCCGTCACAAAGGCCGCCAGTTCCACAAGGAGGATATGGACCGGTTCGACCGTATATACGTGATGGACAGCGAAAACTACAACGACGTCCGCCGCGCCGCGGGTGATAAATGGGATCCATCCAAGGTAGACCTACTCCTCAACGAACTTTATCCCGGGGAAAACCGGGCCGTACCCGATCCCTGGTACGGCGAAGAAGACGGCTATCACGCCGTGTACAGCATGGTCGATAAAGCCTGCCAGAATATTATTAAGAAGTACAGCTAAACACACGCTATGGCCAAGCCCACGCCTTCCCTCCCAAAAGGTACCCGCGACTTCGGACCCGAGGTCGTTAGAAAACGGAACTACATCCTCGATACCATCCGGGGTGTTTTTGAATTGTATGGATTCCAGCCACTGGAAACCCCCGCCATGGAAAACCTCGACACCCTGATGGGCAAGTATGGTGAAGAGGGCGATAAATTGATTTTTAAAATCCTCAATAACGGTCTGGATGAACCGGACAAACAGGAAAGCGCGCGCGAAGGATTTGAAAAGGTCCTGGAGGGCAGGAATTCGACGAGCCTCACGGAAAAGGCGCTCAAATATGACCTGACCATCCCCTTTGCCCGTTATGTCGCCATGAACCACGGCCAGCTCACATTCCCTTTCCGCCGGTACCAGATCCAACCGGTCTGGAGGGCCGACAAGCCCCAAAAAGGCCGCTATCGGGAGTTCACCCAGTGCGACGTTGACGTGGTCGGCAGCAACAGCCTCCTCAACGAAGTGGAGCTCGCCGTTATTTATCACTCCGTCATGACCCGCCTCGGCTTGTACGGGTACGAGCTGCGCATCAACAGCCGCAAGATCCTCAGCGCCCTTGCGGAGATCTGCGGCGGCTCCGACAAACTTACCGACATCACCATCGCCATCGACAAGCTCGATAAGATCGGCATGGACAAAGTAAAGGCCGAGCTCGCAGGCCGCGGTCTCCAGCCCGAACAAATCCAAAGCATCCAGCGCTACCTGGAGATCGGTGGTACCAATGCCGAAAAAATGCAGCAGGCCGCCACGCTGATCGGCCACACCGACGCCGGGAGCCGCGGTCTCGAAGAGCTCCGTTTCCTCCTGGATCACCTGACCGGCGGTAACCATGCCCCGGGCACCAGTCCCAACCTCGTTGTCGACTTTACCCTCGCCCGTGGTTTGAACTATTATACCGGTCTTATCTTCGAGGTCAAGGCGCCTTCTACCGTCACCATCGGCAGCATCGGCGGCGGCGGCCGCTACGACGACCTCACCGGTCTTTTCGGCGTATCCGGCGTCCCCGGTGTGGGCGTGAGTTTTGGCGTGGACCGCATCTACGACGTCATCGAAGCCCTCCAGCTTTTCCCCGACGCCGTACATACCGGCACCCAGGTCCTGTTTTTCAACCTCGGCGCCCAGGAAAGCAAGGCCGCCTTTGTCCTCATGCAACAACTCAGGGGCACTGGCGTACGTTGCGAGATCTACCACGAAGCCGCCAAGTTTGACAAGCAATTCAAATACGCCGAAAAGAAGAACATCCCCTACGCCATCATCCTGGGCTCCCAAGAGCTCTCCCAAGGCACCTGCGTCATAAAGGACCTCGTCCGGGGGGAACAAAAGACGATCAGCCAGGAGGTCCTGGCGCACCAGGGGTTTTAACCCCCTTCTATCTATCCTAATAGGCTATTCTATTAGGCCTGGTGCGGCTAAAAGCAAAGTGGTTGTGTCTTTTTATTTCTTTTCCGGTGGATTTTAGCATGCATTGCATCCCTGTACTCACCGGAAAAGAAATAAAAAGACACAACCACTTTGCGAGCACGCCGACCGCCCTTGTGGCCAGAAATACCAGAAGTACCGGAAATATCCCCTTACCGCGCGTACACCTGTGCCAGGTGATGCTCCAGATGCGCGACGTAGTCGCAAAACAACCACCCGAGGCTGGGAAGACTCCCGTCTCTCACCTGCACCGGAAGCGCCAGCTGCGTCGCGTCAAGCCCCTCTACTACATAAATGATCTGGCGGTTCAGCCCCTCCCAAAGGGTGAGCACATGCCCCAGCGGCAGGTCCTGGTAACGGTTCATACGAACCAGTTCCACCTGCGGATAAGTGGGTATCAGATAGGGCGAAGGCTCCAACGGTGCCCGCAAAAACCGCATCAGGTTATAGGTGGCGGAGTCCACCAAATGACCCAGGATCTCCTGCCGGGACCACTTCCCGGGAGCGGACCGGTTAAGACGCCCCTCTTCGCTCAGTCCGCTCATATAAGCAGGGAACACCGCGAGGTGCCCCTTGAGATACCCTAAGTACGCCGGGACGTCCTCTGTTTGTGCATAGGCACCGGCTGGAATGCTGTATGACATGGCTAATGAATTCCTTCATAGACGATCGCCGCCCCCTGCCCCACCCCGACACACATCGTGGCCAGCCCATACCGGGCGCGCCTCCTGCGCATCTCGTGCAACAACGTCGTCGAAATACGAGCCCCGCTGCAACCCAGCGGGTGCCCGATAGCAATCGATCCCCCGTTCACATTCACTTTTTCGAGGTCCAGATTCAGGTCCCGCATACAGGCCAGGACCTGTACGGCAAACGCCTCGTTCAATTCTACCAGGTCCAGGTCCTTTACCCCCAGCCCCGCGCGCTGCAACGCCTTTGTGGAAGAAGGCACCGGGCCGATCCCCATGATCGCCGGGTCCACCCCCGCCGTCGCCGCGGATACCACCCTCGCCAGCGGCTTGAGGTTAAAGCGCTTCACGGCATCCTCACCGGCCAGCAACAAGGCCGACGCCCCGTCGTTGATCCCCGACGAATTGCCGGCGGTGACCGATCCTCCTTTTGCAAAGGCGGGCCGGAGGGCCGACAGCTTTTCCAGGGACGTCGCCCTGGGGTGCTCATCCTTCGACACGATGACTTGTTCCTGTTTGTTCGGTGTCACCGCCACCGGTATGATCTCCGCGTCCCACTTCCCCGCTGCAAGGGCTTCCGCATACAGTTGCTGGCTCCGAAGGGCGTAGCGGTCCTGTTCCTCCCGGGTGATCGCCCAGCGCTCCGCCACATTCTCCGCCGTTTCCCCCATGCTGTAAGGATAGTAAAGGTCCGTCAGCCGCTGGTTCACAAATCGCCAGCCTATCGTCGAATCATAGATCTCGGTTTTCCTGGACCACGCCCCGTCACTTTTGGGCATAACGAGCGGCGCCCGGGTCATGCTCTCCACCCCACCGGCGATATACAGGTCGCCCTCCCCACAACGGATGGCCCTGGCCGCGTCCATGATCGCCTGCAACCCGGAGGCACAAAGCCGGTTCACCGTGTTCCCCCCGACGCCCACCGGCAGACCCGCCAGCAAGGCAGACATCCGGGCCACATCCCGGTTGTCTTCCCCCGCCTGGTTGGTCGCCCCGGCGATCACATCCTCGATCGCCCCGGGATCCACCCCCGGATTCCGCTCCAATAACGCTTTAATAACAAGGGCCAGCAAGTCGTCCGGCCGGCACGTGCTAAGCGCGCCCCCATAGCGCCCTACGGGCGTCCGGACGGCGTCGATGATATAGGCTGTCTGCATATGTCCTTTTCGTAGGGGGTCAAAAATACAGTATCTTTGCGGGATGATCGAAACTCAGGCCAAACGGAACATCCGCCACCTCTCCCCCCAGGAGTTGGAAGCGTATTTCCAGGAAAAGGGGCAACCCCGTTTCCGGGCCGGGCAGGTGTATGAATGGCTGTGGAGCAAAAAAGCAAGGTCCTTTTCGGAGATGACCAACCTCTCCAAAGACCTCAGGGCCGAGCTCGAAGAAACCTTTGTCCTTCCCGCGCTCTCCGTGGACACCAGCCAGTTCTCCAGCGACGGGACCGTAAAAAGCCGGTTCCGGACCGCGGACGGCCACCTCGTCGAGGGCGTGCTCATCCCCACCGAAGACCGCCAGACCGCCTGCGTCAGCTCCCAGATCGGGTGCTCCCTCAGTTGCAAGTTTTGCGCTACCGGGTATATGGGTCGCAAGCGTAACCTTGACTTCGATGAGATCTACGACGAAGTGGCCCTGCTCAACCAGCAGGCCGAGGTCACCTACGGCAAAAAACTCACCAACATCGTCTTTATGGGCATGGGCGAACCCCTGCTCAACTATAAGAATGTCTTGGCCGCCATTGAGCGCATCGGCGCCCCCGACGGGCTCGGCATGAGCCCCCGACGGGTTACCGTCTCTACCGCGGGTGTCGCAAAAATGATCCGTCAGCTCGGTGACGACCAGGTCCGTTTCAAGCTGGCCCTGTCCCTCCACGCTGCCAACGACAAGAAGCGCAGCGAGATCATGCCCATCAACGATTCCAACAACCTGAAAGCCCTCGTTGACGCGCTGAATTATTTTTACAAACAAACCTCCGGCGAGGTCACTTTCGAATACATCCTTTTCGACCAGTTCAACGACTCCCTCCAGGATGCCGACGAGCTCGTAAAACTGTTCCGCAAAGTCCCCGCCGACCTGGTCAATATCATCGAGTACAATCCCATCGACGCCGCCCGGTTCTCCAAACCCTCCGAGGACAAGATCCGGCAGTTTATGGACCACCTCACTGCAAACAAGGTCAACGCCCGTCTCCGCAGGAGCCGGGGCAAGGACATCGACGCTGCCTGCGGGCAGCTCGCCAATAAGGCCTGATGAAGGCCCTTTTATTCCTGTTGTAAAACAGTACGTACTATGGCAAAGAAACCATTCGACAAATTCATGAACACCCGCAGCAATGCGGCCAAGAAAGAAGGATTCCGCCAAGCCAAACGCGAGATCAAAAAAGAGATCGCCGAAGGCATGGCCCGCACCAAGGCCCGTAAAGCCGAAGAGGCCGCCCAGGCAAAAGCCATCCGCGCCGCCGGCGGGGTCCCCACCCGGAACGCCCACGGCGCCCGCAAGACCGACGCACCCGCGCCGCACAAACCCGCGCACAAGGCGCCGCGTCCTGAAACGCCGCAGTCCAAAGCCGCTCCCAAAGCGCCGCCGCACACGGACAATCCGCGCCCCGCAAGCCCACGCCCGCCGGCCGCGCCCACCGAAGACCGCAAATTCTTCGTCCCCGCGAAGCCCCGGAAGGCCGATTCCCCGGAACCCCGCCCGATCGCACCCTCCGCAAAAGTCGCCGCAAGGACTCGCCCGGTTGCACCCCCGAAGCCTCGTCCAGCCCGCCCTGAAACAGGCGAGGCCAGGCCCGCCGCGGCTCGCCCCGCCCCAGGCTCCCCCGCGAAGGCGGCCCCCAAAGCCCCCAGCGGCCCCCAAATGCCCCTTAACAAATACATCGCGCACAGCGGCATCTGCTCCCGCCGTGAAGCCGCGGATATGGTAAAAGAGGGCGTGGTAAAGGTCAACGGCAAAGTGATCACCGAACCCGGTCATAAAATCGAAAAGGGCGACGAGGTAAAAGTCAATGGCAAAAAAATTGTCCCTACGGGTAACCTGGTCTATATCCTGCTCAACAAACCCAAAGACTATATCACGACCAGCAACGACCCCGAGGGCCGCAAGACCGTGATCGACCTGGTCCGCAAGGCCACCGACGAACGCGTCTACCCCGTGGGCCGGCTGGATCGCAATACCACCGGGGTGCTGCTCCTGACCAACGACGGCGAGCTCGCACAAAAGCTGGCGCACCCTGCCTACGAGGTGAAAAAGGTATACGAGGTACGGCTCGACAAGGAGCTTACCAAAAAGGACTTCGACCACATCATGGCCGGGGTCACGCTCGAAGACGGCCCCATTACACCCGACGCGCTGGCCTATGCGGATTCGAAAGACAAAAGCGTCATCGGCATTGAGATCCACAGCGGCAAAAACCGCATCGTGCGCCGCCTTTTTGAGCACATGGGCTACACGGTCAAAAACCTCGACCGGGTCATGTATGCCGGTCTTACCAAAAAGAATGTGGACCGCGGCCGCTGGCGTTTTTTAGCGGAGAAAGAAGTCCGGCTGCTCAAGTTCCTCAACACATCGTTTACGCGTAAGAAAGTCTAGTGCAGAAGAAAAGTATCGACATACTCGCCGACACCCCGTCGTTTATTGCCGTCCACAAACCCTCCGGGATGCTGAGCATTCCTGACCGGGAACAAACCGAAGTCTCGTTAAGGGAGCTCCTGAATGAAGCCTACGGTAAAGTCTTTACGGTACACCGCCTGGACCGGGACACCAGCGGTGTCATCGTCTTTGCCAAGACCGCAGAAGCCCACCAATACTTCTCCGCGCAGTTCGAAGGGCGCGAGGTCCGCAAATATTACCTCGGATTCGTACATGGACAACCCGTGCAGGAAAGCGGCACGATAGACGGCCCCATCATGGAAAACCCCCAGAAACGAGGTTCCATGATCGTCCACGCCAAGGGCAAGCCCTCCCTCACCGACTATACCGTGTTGGAATCCTTTGGTATCCTATCCCTGGTCCAATTCCAGATCCACACCGGCCGTACCCACCAGGTAAGGGTACACAGCAAGGACATGGGCCATCCCATCGTCGTAGACCCGCTGTACGGGGACGGGCAGCCCGTATTACTGTCGTCGATCAAACGGAAATTCAAACTCTCCAAATACGAGGAAACCGAGCGGCCCCTCCTGGGAAGACTGGCGCTACACGCCTGGAAAATTGGGTTCACCGACCCGGAAGGTCAGGAATGGGAGATCGAGGCGCCGCTGCCCAAAGACATGGCAGCCCTCCTCAACCAACTGAGAAAATGGAAGGGCTAGGAAACAAATCCGACGGCCACTGTATTATTCGAAAACTCATCGATCAGGATAAACGCCCCATTTGCTGGATTATCCGCATATCTATCCAGGAACAGCGGCTTCGCGGACTTTAACCGGATGGTGCCGATGTCGTTGAGGTGAAACGACTTTTTCTCTTCCGCGCGCTGGAACGTATGGATGTCGAGGACTTCTTCCACCCCCAGGACTTTGACCTTGACCACCTGCTGGGCATGCTGGAGCAGGAACGTTTTCCCTTCCTTCATTTCGTGCTCATCCATCCAGGCGATCCTGGCGGTAAAGTTGCTGACTTCCGGGTAGCCACCCTGGTCTTGCCGGACGAGCATATTGCCCCGGCTTACGTCCACGTCCTCTGCCAGGGTCACGGTGATGCTTTCCCCGGCGGAAGCAGAAGAAACAGCCTCCGTGCCTTTGAACAAGCCCGAAATAGTAGCCGTACGCGCCGAAGGCAACACGACGACGCTGTCGCCAACGCTCCAGCTCCCGCTGGCGATCTTACCGGCATAACCCCTGAAGTCATGGAAAGCATCCTGGTGCGGACGGATCACATATTGAACGGGGAACCGCAAAGGAAGATCGGTTAAACCCTTCCCCGGTTGCAGCGACTCCAGCAACGCCAGAAGGGAGGGCCCCTTGTACCAGGGCATGTTATCCGAACCAGCCGTGACGACGTTGTCCCCACCTTTTGCGGCCACCGGTATGAAATGCAGGGTGGAACGGTCTATCCCCAGTTGATCCGCCAGGCCGAGTACTTCGACCCGTATGGCGTTGAATGCCGAGGTTTCAAAAGATACCAGGTCCATCTTGTTGACACACACGATGACGTCCTTCATCCGCAACAACGAGGCAATATAAAGGTGCCGGCGGGTCTGCTCGACGACCCCGTTGCGGGCATCGATCAGGACGATGGATGCCTGGGCATTCGAGGCCCCGGTGATCATATTGCGTGTGTACTCCACGTGACCCGGGGTATCGGCGATGATATACTTGCGGGTGGGGGTGGAAAAATAAATATGCGCTACGTCTATAGTGATGCCTTGCTCGCGTTCGGCAATAAGGCCGTCGGTCAGCAAGGATAAATCCGTAAAGTCAAGCCCCTTGCGTTTGCTGGCCTGGCTGATCGCTTCCAGCCTGTCATCCGCAATCGAACGCGTATCATAGAGCAACCGCCCGATGAGCGTGCTTTTTCCATCATCAACGCTACCCGCGGTAGCAATCCGTAAAACTTCCATCGCCTCGTTTTTAAAAGTAACCTACTTGTTTGCGTTTTTCCATGGCCGCTTCCGAACGCTTGTCGTCCATCCGCGCGCCCCGCTCGGAGATGGTGGCTTCCAGGATCTCCGAAATAATGTCGTCCACACTGTCCGCCTCGGAAAGGACCGCGGCCGTACACGTCATATCCCCTACCGTGCGGAAACGCACCGTGGCGGCGAAAGGTATTTCGTCCGGCGTGGTTTGCAGGAATTCCGAATGCGGCCAGTAAAACCCATCCCTTTCGATGATGGAACGTTCGTGGGAAAAATACAGGGAAGGCAAGTCCAGGCCCTCTTCTTTTATATAATTCCAGACATCCAGCTCCGTCCAGTTCGAGATGGGGAATACGCGCACGTTTTCCCCCACGTGGATGCGACCGTTGAGCATGTCGAAAAGCTCCGGGCGTTGTTTTTTCGCGTCCCAGCCGCCGAAGTCGTCCCGGACAGAGAAGATGCGCTCCTTTGCCCTGGCCTTTTCCTCGTCCCGGCGCGCCCCACCGATACATGCATCGAACTTGAATTCTTCGATGGCGTCCAGGAGCGTTACCGTCTGGAGCATGTTCCGGCTGGCGAACTTACCGGTCTCTTCCTTGACCTTGCCCTGGTCGATGGAATCCTGGACATAACGGACGATCAGCCGGGCACCCGTGCGGGCCACCAGCTCATCCCGGAAGGCAATGGTCTCGGGGAAATTGTGCCCCGTGTCCACGTGGAGCAACGGGAAAGGAATGGCCGCCGGATAAAAGGCCTTCCGCGCCAGGTGCACGAGGGTGATGGAATCCTTACCACCCGAAAACAACAGGGCGGGGCGTTCGAACTGCGCCGCCACTTCTCTCATTATATAAATGGCTTCCTCTTCGAGGGCCCTGGGGAAAATACTGCTGGAACTCATGATCGGTCTGCTTTTACTGTTTTACGCCGTGTAATCCGCACTCTTTCTGGGACGTTTCCCACCACCAGCGACCGGCCCTCGGGTCTTCCCCGGGTTCGATCGCGCGGGTACACGGTGCGCACCCGATACTGACAAAGCCCTTGTCGTGTAAAGTATTATAGGGAACGTTGTGCTGGTGAAGATAAGCCTCCACTTCGGGGAAGGTCCAGTTGAGCAGCGGATTGAGTTTGTACAACCCGCGTGCTTCGTCCCACTCCACGAACGGCATGTCGTGCCGGTTGGCCGACTGGTCGGCGCGGATGCCTGTGACCCAAACGCGGGCCCCGGCCAGGGCGCGGGCCAGGGGTTGAACCTTGCGGACATGGCAACAAGCCTTGCGATTGTCGATGGATTCGTAAAAACCGTTGATTCCCCTCAACCGGACGAGGGCTTCCACCTCGGCCGCATCCGGATAAAAGACGTCCACGGGGATGCGGTAACGGGCCGTGGTCTTCTCCAGGAGCTCGTATGTCTCGTAGAAAAGCCGGCCCGTGTCCAGGGTGAAAATCTGCACGTTGATATTTCCCTTCGCGATCATGTCCGTCAGGACCTGGTCTTCCTGTCCTAAAGAGGAGGACAACCGGACCGCGCCCGGGAAAAGATCCGCTACGTACCGCAAGAGCTCTTCCGTGGAATGGGTCTCCGCGTACGTCTGTATGTCATTCAAATACTCCATGTCAAAACTATCATAGCAATCGGGGCAGCCTACTTATTCGGCTGGGGCGTATAGCGCAAATAAGGTTTTACAACCTTCACGCCTTTTGGAAATTTCTTTTGTGCGTCTTCTGTCGGTATGGAATTCGCCACGATGACGTCCTGTCCGTCCTGCCAGTCGGCCGGGGTGGACACGCTGTAATTGGCGGTGAGCTGTAGCGAATCGATCACCCGGAGCACTTCGTTGAAATTACGACCGGTGCTGGCCGGGTAAGTGATAAACAATTTCACCTTCCTGTCCGGCCCGATGATGAAAAGAGAACGGACCGTCAGCGTATCCGATGCGTTGGGGTGGATCATGTCGTACAGGTCTGCCACGTGCCTTTCGGGATCGGCGATGATCGGAAAGGTAACCGTCGTAGACTGCGTCTCGTTGATGTCGTTCACCCAACCCTTGTGCTTGTCCAGGGGATCCACGCTCACGGCCAAGACCTTCACATTACGCTTGGCGAACTCGTCCTTCAGTTGCGCGGTGCGGCCCAGCTCCGTCGTACACACGGGTGTATAATCCGCGGGATGAGAGAACAGGACGCCCCATCCGCTACCCAGGTATTCGTAAAAGTCGATCTCGCCTTCCGTAGTGGAAGCTTTGAAATTGGGAGCGATATCCCCAAGACGTAGACTCATTTCAGTAGGTTTATGGGTCGAAAATACGAATAATCCACCACACCGGTAGACTATATGCGCAAAAAAAATGTTACGTTTCCCCCAAATACACGTCCAGCAACCCTTCCGGCAAGGTTACGTACAGCCGTTTGTGGTCTTTATCCAACTTCCCCATCGTCCCTTTGTGCAAAGGAATGAGCACTTCTTTGCCCCGAATGAACAACTTGCACAAGACCTGCATCGGCTGCTCGATCACTTCGACCACTTCCCCCAGGTCGGTCTCCCCATCGATCAGGTGAAAACCCAGGAGCGACACCGGTGCCGACCTGGCGGCCATGCGCGAAAAATCCGCTTCCCGCAGCCATACTTCCTTTTGGTTGAGCAGGCGTGCCTGTTCGGGGGTATCTACACCCTCCAGCTTCATATACACTTCCCCCGTCCCTTTTACACGGATCTCTTCCACAAAATAGGGCAGGAAGCCGTCTTTCCTGTTTTCCAGAAAGACCACCTCCAGGGTGCGCAATCCTTTGCCCAGGCTGTGTCTCAGGATGAGCTCGCCCTTCAGGCCGAAGGCCGCTACGAATCTGCCGATGCTGAAATATTGGTCTGCCATGTGGAATTGCGGTGGCGCCCAAATTGAAAAGCCCCAGTCAAAACGACCGGGGCCTTTATCAAAAAAATTGCCTTATTCGCCTTGTGCTTCAGGAGCCGGGCCTTCGTGCCTCGGGGCGTCATGGCCCTGGGGCTTTGTACGACGGATGATCGGTTGATTCCTCCTTTGCGTACGTTGTTTGCGATGGTCTTCCTGCTTCAGCTTCATCTTACCCTCGTGTTCTTCGTGCCATTTCTGGAATTTGGTCATGGCCGTAGCCTCATCGAACAAACCCAGTTTGACACCCCTGAGCAGGTGCTTCAGATACAATACACCCTTGAAAGACAGGATTTTGCGGACCGTGTCGGTAGGCTGTGCTCCTTTGTGCAGCCAATCCAGGGCGCGCTGGCGGTCGAGTTGGATGGAAGCGGGTACAGTCAGAGGATTGTAGGTGCCCAACTTCTGAATAAACTTCCCGTCCCTGGGGGCACGGGCGTCTGCGACCACGATAAAATAGAATGGCCTTTTCTTAGACCCATGGCGTTGGAGTCTGATTTTAACTGGCATCTTAAATAGAAATTTAAATGCGTGAATAAATATCTCTTCCCAATATTGGGATGGCAAAGGTAATGCAATCAAGTTTTAATTACAAAGCCCTTGCCGCAAAATTTTACCCTCGGGGCACGCCCATACGGCCCATCGGCATCTTATTCATCATCTTCATCATCTGTCTCATCTGGTCGAACTGCTTCATAAACTGGTGGACTTCCGATACGTCTTTCCCGGCCCCTTTGGCGATCCTTTTCCGCCGGCTAAGGTCGATCACGTCAGGGTTGGCGCGTTCCTCGGGGGTCATGGAATTTATCATGGCCTCTATCCCTTTAAAGGCGTCATCGCTGATATCCAGGTCTTTGACGGCCTTGCCCACCCCGGGGATCATCCCCAGCAGGTCTTTAATATTACCCATTTTTTTTATCTGTTCCAACTGTTGCTTAAAATCCGCAAAGTCGAACTGATTTTTCCGGATTTTCTTTTCCAGCCGGGCCGCCTGTTCGGCGTCAAATTGTTCCTGGGCCTTCTCCACCAGGGTCGTGATGTCCCCCATTCCGAGGATACGCTGGGCCATCCGCTCCGGGTAAAACACATCCAGGGTATCGAGCTTTTCCCCGCTGCTGACAAATTTGATCGGCTTGTCCACGATATACCGGATGGACAACGCCGCCCCGCCCCGGGTATCCCCGTCCAGCTTCGTCAACACCACCCCGCCAAAATCGAGCCGGTCGTTAAACACCTTGGCCGTATTCACCGCGTCCTGGCCCGTCATGGAATCCACGACGAACAGGATTTCCTGGGGTTGAACGGCGTCCTTGATCGCGGCGACTTCCGCCATCATGGCTTCGTCCACCGCCAGCCGGCCGGCCGTATCGATGATCACGACGTTCTTGTTTTTGGAATGCGCTTCTTTGACCGCGTTGCGCGCGATCTGTACTGCATCTTTGGTGTCCGGTTCGCTGTATACGTCTACACCGATCTGCCCCCCCAGCACCTTAAGCTGGTCGATGGCCGCGGGGCGGTAGATGTCCGCCGCCACGAGCAGCGGCGACTTTCCCTTCTTAAGTTTCAGGTAATTGGCGAGTTTGCCGCTAAAGGTCGTTTTACCCGAGCCCTGCAAACCCGCGATAAGGATTACCGCCGGATTGCCCTTGAGGACAAGTTCGGAGGCTTCACCCCCCATCAGACCGGCCAGCTCGTCCTTGACGATCTTGACCATCAACTGCCCGGGGGAGATCGCATTGATCACCTTTTCCCCCGTGGCCTTGTCCTTGACTTTGTCGGTGAACTCCTTGGCGATTTTATAATTCACGTCGGCATCAACCAACGCCTTGCGGATCTCTTTCACAGTGGCCGCCACGTTCAGGTCGGTAATCCGGCCTTGCCCTTTTACCTGCTTGAACGCGGTCTCCAGCCGTTCACTAAGACTTTCAAACATAACGATGTAGTACTTCTTTGCCTGAATCGGATAAAAGAGCCGTCTCCAATGGGGAGACGGCTCCAATGATGTCAGATGCAAATATACGGGAATCGGCTTAAAGCCCCGCCCTCCCTAGGCCCCTAGGTAGTTCCTCAACAAACGGCACCGGCTATTAGAGCGTAACTTGTTGATTGCCTTATCCTTGATCTGTCGAACCCGTTCCCGGGTGAGGTTGAATTTCTCGCCGATGTCTTCCAGACTCATGGGGTGGTCCACCCCGATGCCAAAGAAGTAACGGATCACTTCCTTTTGCCGGTCTGTCAGGGTTTGGAGCGAACGGGTTATTTCGGTTTTGAGGGATTCGTCGTGTTCGATAGCTGCGTCCGCCGATTCCGCATTGGGGTTTTCGAGGACGTCGATCAACGTGTTGTCCTCGCCTTCTGCAAAAGGAGCGTCCATGCTGACGTGCCGGGCGGCCACACCCAGCGTGGCGGCGACCTCGTCGGTGTCCATTTCCAGGACCTCGGCCAGTTCCTCGGGAGAAGGCTCCCGCTCGTATTCCTGTTCCAGGCTGGAAAAGGCCTTGTTGATGCGGTTGGTAAGACCCACCTTGTTCAAGGGCAGACGGACAATCCGGCTTTGCTCCGCCAGCGCCTGGAGGATACTCTGACGGATCCACCATACGGCGTAGGAGATGAACTTGAAGCCGCGGGTTTCGTCAAAACGCTGGGCAGCCTTGATCAAACCGAGGTTCCCCTCGTTGATCAGGTCGCTCAGGGAGAGACCCTGATTTTGGTATTGTTTAGCCACGGAAACGACAAACCTCAGGTTAGCTTTCGTAAGGCGTTCCAGCGCGGCCTGATCACCTTGTTTGATCCGCACGGCCAGCTTGACCTCATCCTCGGGCGCCAGCAGTTCGACCTTGCCGATCTCCTGCAAGTACTTTTCGAGGCTTTGGGACTCGCGGTTCGTGATGGATTTAGTGATCTTGAGTTGACGCATGCTCATATATAGGGTGTTTTGGCAATCACGGGAAGAGGACACTGCAATAGGGGCGGGCTCGGTTCACATGGTCATTACTCGGCTATGCATTCTAGACAAACAGTCAATTACAGTAAGCATTTCCGTAGAAAAGTTAAATAGATTTATAATACAAGCCAAAAAAAACTTGTTATGCAAAACATAATCAGTAATAGTACGTACCCGAAAGTGGTAAGTTTTGCGTCAACCCTGGCCTGGAAATACTTTCAAAAAAATTTTGAAGTGATCATTTATTTCCTATTATTGCAGACGACGTATCACGGGATTAACTTATGAAGGAATGAGTAAAAAGGTACAATATACGCTGGAATATCCAGTCAGGTGCTCCCCTACTATCTTGTATGAATTTCTCTCTACTCCTGCCGGGCTCCAGGAATGGTTTGCAGATAAGGTAGACGAACGCGAAGGAATGTTCAGTTTTTCATGGAATGGTTCGGTTGAAAAAGCGCAAGTCATAGAAACCGAAATCGATAAATTTATCCGTTTCCACTGGCTGACCGCGCCTGGAGACGAATTCTTTGAGTTCCGCATCGAGAAGTCGGAGGTAACGAATCAAACGATACTGGTTATCAAAGACTTTGCAGAAAAGAGAGAGGTCGCTGACCAAAGCCAGCTTTGGGAGTATCAGGTGAAGGACCTCTTCCATCGCCTGGGCAACTAGTGCATGTGTGCACGGTTATGCCAGCCACCGGAGCACTTCCCGCAAACGCTCCTCTAACAGATCGCTGACATTGTCCCACCGGTCCAAGGGAATCACCCATGCCATTTTGAAAAAAGACCGCTCCGTCACGTCGCCGTTCCAGGCGGCATACGCCCCGGGCTCTACGGCGTGCACCCACTCGTCCTCCGAAACCGCCACCTGCCAGCCCGTCCCCCCGGCAGAGGCGAGGCCCAGCAACACTTTTGGCAAATAACGGTCCTTATAATGCCCCTTCAGGTGTAGGGTGAGGGAGAAATAATGCCCCCACCAGAATAACGTCCTTACGGCAAAAACATCCACCCGGTCGAAAACGGCCGGGTAATCTAAGATGAGGTAAGGCAACCCCCGGTAATTCTCCCCCCTCGACAGCTTTGGAAAACGCCCGCCCAGTTCCGGTGGCAGCCTGTCCGAAACGGCCTCCTGGTAACGGACGGCCAGCGCTCCTAAAAGAAGCCCCGCCTTATCCATCACCGAACGTTTGGTTAAAATCCAACCCGGATCCAGGACCAGGGCCTTTTCCTCTGGTGAAAGACGTACTTTTGGGGACTGCATTCATACAAGGTACCAAGAAACTGAACCTCGTGATCAAAAAATTAGACCGGCTCATCATCAAAGCGTTCATAGGCCCTTTCCTGATTACGTTCCTCATCGCCCTGTTTATCCTGGTGATGCAATTTTTCTGGAAGTACATCGACGACCTGGTCGGAAAAGGATTGGACTCCTTCACGCTTCTGGAACTCACCGGCCTGGTCACCACGACCTGGGTACCCATTGCGCTGCCCCTGTCCATCCTGCTCTCCTCCATCATGACCTTTGGCAACCTGGGGGAAAGTTTTGAGCTCGTCGCCATCAAATCCGCCGGCATCCCTTTGTTGCGCTTTATGCGCCCCCTGATCTGGATCACCGCCGTGCTTTGCGTGGCGGCCTTTCTTTTTGCCAACTATGTCATCCCTGTCGCCAACCTCAAATTCGAAACCTTACTACAGGACATACAACTAAAAAAACCCGCCTTTGACATCAAGGAGGGTGTTTTTTACAACAAGATGCCCGGCTATACCATCAAGATCAGCAAAAAGGACAAGACCGGGAGCCTGATCGATAAGATCGTCATCTTCGAACAAAACAATGTGCTCCAGGACAACCTGATCACCGCCGACCGGGGCGTCATGTCGCTGTCCTCCGACAAACAAACGCTAAACTTCAAGCTGGTCAAGGGCATTTACTACCAGGAAAAAGGACCCCGGTACACCACCGGGACCGATTTTATCCGCCTGGGTTTTCAGGACTATACCAAACACTTCGACCTTAGTTCCTTTGCGATCAACCGGTCCACCGACAGCCTCTATAAGGACAATGCGCAGATGCTTAGCGTCCGGCAACTGAGCATAGCGCTGGATTCTCTCCACCATACCAGCCAGGCCTTTATCCGCAACAACAACCTGGGCATCCGCTCTTACCTCCATTACAACCGGATCACCCACGATACGACCTGGACACAGGTGGAGGCCAGGAACAGCCGTCCGGTAAGTATGCACACGCTTATCCCGGACTCCCTCCGCTGGTCCATAGACGAACGCGCCCGGTCTTCGCTCTCCGGGCTGAGAAGCCAGGTCGATATACAACAACTGGAATACTCGGGTATGGAAGCCAACATCCGCGTCCACCTGGTGGAATGGCACCGCAAGTTCTCGCTGAGCGTGGCCTGTATGGTCCTTTTCCTGATCGGGGCGCCCCTGGGCTCCATCATCCGGAAGGGGGGGCTCGGCCTTCCTCTTGTCTTTGCGGTGATCTTTTTCGTCATCTTCCACCTGCTTAACACTTTTGGGGAAAAATTCGCCCGGGGGGCACAGCTGACGCCCTTTTTGGGAATGTGGCTGTCCGTCTTTGTCATGCTGCCCATCGGTTTTTTCCTGACCTATAAGGCCATGCAGGATTCCCAGCTCTTCAACAAGGAGTTCTATTTCCGGACCTTCAAATGGGCACAGGCGACGATCGCCCGCTTCCGCCGCGCACCCGACCCCGCTCTGGAGGCTATCGCAGCGGAAAAAGAGGCATAATTTGTATATAATTCGGAAATTCGGTAGATTTACCGAACAATATTCCGAATTGTATGCACAATATCGACGAAACGGATCTTCAGATCCTCACCCTGCTTCAGCCGGACGCCCGGATGTCGAACGCCGCCCTGGCCAAGGAACTGGGGATGGCGCCTTCCGCCGTCCTCGAACGGGTCCGGAAGCTGGAGGCCAAGGGGATCATCGAAGCCTATACCACCCAGATCAACCCCCAGGCGGTAGACCGGAAGCTGCTGTCCTTTGTATTCATCAAAGAAAGTACGCCTCCGGGCGATAACCGCGTCGCGGCCCAGTTAAAAAATATCCCGGAAATACAGGAACTCCATGTCATTGCCGGGGAAGACTGCCTCCTGGCCAAAGTCCGCACCGCCGACGCCCAATCCCTTATCACCCTGATGCGGGAGAAGCTGGGCAAAATAGACGGCATCGTCTCCACCAAGACCACCATCGTCCTGGAGACCATCAAAGAAAAAAACCACCTTGTAATTCCTGCATCGTTATGAACACCGACACCAAACAACCCGCCTGGTTGCCCATGGCCGCTTACTTAGCGGTCTGTATCATCTGGGGCTCTACCTACCTCGCGATCTCTTTTGCCGTCAAAACCCTACCGCCCCTGTTGATGGTAGGTCTCCGCTTTACCGTGGCCGGATCCCTGTTGCTGGGCTGGTGCCTGCTCCGGGGCGAGCGCCTGCCCGGCGCCAAAACGCTGATCCAAAGCGCCATCACCGGCTTCCTCCTTCTTTTTATCGGGAATGGCGGCGTTTCCTGGGCCGAGGTCAACCTCGCCAGCGGCCTGGCCGCTATCATCGTGGCCGCCCTGCCCTTATGGATGGTGCTTTTTGACAAAACACATTGGCAGGAGTCCTTCTCCAGCGCCAAGGTCATCTTTGGTCTGCTCCTCGGTTTTGCGGGGGTGGTATTCCTGGTGACCGTCGGGGGAGACGCCATCCATTTCTCGCTCCGCAACACCGCCCAATTGAGCGCCTT
This sequence comes from Dinghuibacter silviterrae, assembly GCF_004366355.1. NCBI lineage: Bacteria > Pseudomonadati > Bacteroidota > Chitinophagia > Chitinophagales > Chitinophagaceae > Dinghuibacter > Dinghuibacter silviterrae. The sequence goes on from NZ_SODV01000001.1 coordinate 380,272, forward strand.
CCTGGTCCTGATCGTAGCCACCATGAGCTGGGCCGCGGGATCCATCTACTCCAAACGCAACCCTGTCCCCGGGTCTACTTTTATAAAGGTGAGCCTGCAAATGCTCTCGGCCGGGCTCGGGCTGCTCCTGGCCAGTGTCCTCGTGGGCGACTGGTCGCGCATCTCCTGGCACAACGTCAGCAACAGTTCGTGGACCGGCCTGGTCTACCTGATCATCTTTGGTTCCCTGGTGGGGTACCTGAGCTATATCTATGTGCTGAGTGTCTGGCCCGCCGCGAGGGTCGGCACCTATGCCTACGTCAATCCCGTGGTGGCCGTTTTCCTTGGCGCGTTCATCGGTTCGGAGCCGATGAGCCTTTGGCATTTTGTCGGCCTGGCCATCATCCTGACCGGGGTCATGCTCGTCAATTCCAAGCAGTTTGGCAAAGGCAGAATAAGCCCTACCTTAGCAGCTCGTAAAACGTAGACACCATGCAAGCCTGGAAGGAATATCAGGAGGTCAACAAAGGACGCTTCCTGCAAGAGCTGACCGAATTGCTGCGCATTCCGAGCGTAAGCGCCCGCAGCGAACACAAACCCGATATGCAAACCTGCGCCAAGGCCGTACGCACGGCCCTGCTGGAGGCAGGGGCAGACAAAGCCACGATATTTGCCACCGACGGCCACCCCATCGTCTACGCGGAGAAAATCATCGACCCGGCAAAGCCCACCATCCTGGTTTACGGACACTACGACGTGCAGCCGGCGGATCCCCTGGAGCTCTGGCACAGCGGGCCTTTCGAACCCGTCGTAAAAGACGGCAAGTTGTTTGCACGCGGCAGCGCCGACGACAAAGGACAGGTCTACATGCACGTCAAGGCCTTCGAAACCATGGTCAAGACCGGTACCCTGGCCTGCAACGTAAAGTTTATCGTAGAAGGAGAAGAAGAGATCGGCTCGCCCAACCTCGGGAAATTTGTCGAAAGCCGGGCCGCACTGCTGGCCTGTGATGTTGTCCTGATCAGCGATACCTCCATGCTTTCCCTGGACACGCCGTCCATCGACGTCGGTCTCCGGGGCCTCACCTATATCGAAGTAGCCGTTACCGGCCCCGACCGGGACCTCCACAGTGGGGTGTATGGCGGCGCCGTCGGCAATCCCATCACGACGCTGGCGGAAATGATCGCCTCCTTACACGACAAACACGGACGGATCACCATCCCCGGTTTTTACGACGACGTACGGGAGCTGCCCGCCACGGAAAGGGCGGAGCTTGCGCGGGCGCCGTTTGACGAAGCGGCGTACAAAAAAGACTTGGGCGTAAAGGCGCTTTGGGGGGAAGAAGGCTACTCCACGAACGAACGCACCGGCATCCGTCCCACCCTTGAGGTAAACGGGATCTGGGGCGGGTATACCGGCGAAGGCGCCAAGACCGTCCTGCCCTCCAAGGCCTTTGCAAAGATTTCCTGCCGGCTCGTTCCCGACCAGGGCAGTGCAAAGATCACAAAGCTCCTGATCGACCACCTGCACAAGATCGCTCCTCCTTATGTCACCGTGGAAGCCCACGAACACCACGGGGGCGAACCTTATGTGACCCCCGTCGATTCCGCCGCGTTCAAAGCCGCTTCCAAAGCCATGGAAACGACCTTTGGCAAAACCCCTATCCCCATGAGGGGCGGCGGCAGCATCCCCATCACCGCCCTTTTTGAAAGAGCCCTCGGCGTAAAAGTCGTCCTCCTGGGCTTTGGATTGGACAGCGACAACCTGCATTCCCCCAACGAAAAATTCGACCTCGCCAATTTTTACAAAGGGATAGAAACGATCCCCTATTTCCACCGCTTTTTCGCAGAAATGCACCCGCATGGATAAGGAGAAGTTACGGATCGACAAATACCTCTGGGCTATTCGACTGTTCAAGACCCGGAGCCAGGCCACCGCCGCCATAGACGCCGGCCGTGTCAAGACACAAGGCACCGCCGTCAAAGCTTCGCGCACGGTGGCCATCGGCGATGAATACGAGGTCCGGACCGAAGGCCGCAAGTGGGTCATCCGTGTGACCGGTCTGCTCGCCCAGCGCAAACAACACGCCGAAGCCATCCAGCACTACGAAGACCTTACCCCCGCCGAAGAACTCGAACGGCTGAAGGCATTTCAACCCACTTCCTTCCATACCGGCAAACGACAGTCCAAGATCGGCCGCCCCACGAAGAAGCAGCGCCGCGACATCGAAGGTTTTATGGACGACCCCGACTAACTTTACACTATGCGCATAGACATCATTTCGGTCCTCCCCGAGCTGCTGGAGAGCCCGCTGAACCATTCCATCATGAAAAGGGCGAGGGAAAAAGGCCTTTTAGAGGTCCATACCCACGCCTTGCGGACCTGGGCCGTCAACAAATACGGCCAGGTCGATGACTACCAGTTTGGCGGGGGCGCGGGGATGGTGATGATGTGCGAACCCCTGGTCAACGCCATCGAAAGCCTGCAGGCCAACGTCCAATATGACGAGATCATTTACCTGACCCCCGACGGCGAACGCCTGAGCCAACGCCTGGTCAACCAGCTCAGCCTCCGGCAAAACCTGATGATGATCTGTGGACATTACAAAGGCATAGACGAACGCGTACGCGAACACTTTGTCACCCGGGAGGTCTCCATCGGAGACTACGTCCTGAGCGGGGGCGAGCTCGCCGCAGCCGTTCTGACGGACGCCATCGGCCGGTTGCTGCCCGGCGTCCTCAACGACGAAACCTCCGCCCTTTTCGACTCCTTCCAGGATGACCTCCTGGCCCCGCCGGTCTACACCCGGCCCGCCGAGTTCAGGGGGTGGAAGGTCCCGGAGGTCCTGTTGAGCGGCGACCCGCGCAAGGTGGAAGATTGGCGGCACGACCAGTCGCTGGCGCGCACGCGCAACCGTCGCCCCGACCTCCTCGACGACGGCGCCTAAAACGACAAATCCCCTTCCGGGGATCTGTCCTTATCTTCAAAGCGCACCGGGCTCTTACGGTTTCTGAAAAATCTTCGGGTCCACCGTCTGGTTCGGAACCACCTTGGTGATGACGCTTTTGATCTCACCCGCCTGAGGGTTGGAGATCGTCGTCGTATAAGGGAAAATGTACCCTTCCGGCGTCGTTTTGTAGTCTGCAAAAGCAACTTCGCTGGTCACGTCTTCCCCGTTGGTCTTGACGGTCGTGATCATCTTGCTGACGTAGTAAGTGGTGGCGTCTATATAAAAAAGAAGATCGCCTTCTCCGCTCTTGGTGAGCTTTACCTTATAGTTGTCCTTGCCGGCAAGCTGTTCCTTACCCACCAGCGTGGCGGCGTACCCGTTGGCCGCATAATTCAGGAACTGGCCGCGGAGGTCCATACGGGCGGCAGATTGTTTGACCTGCTCCGTGGGAATCGGTTGGGGATCACTGTTACCGGTCATCGGATTCACCATCCAACCCGTATCCTTTGTCATCACCGTGATGATGGTCGAACCCATCACTTCGACTTCCGCGCGCATGCCCTGGCCGTTGACCACCCACACCTTTGAGTTGAGGTCATTGCCCATAACAGTCGTCGTATTTTCTTCATATACGGTCAGCAGTTTGGACAGTTTATCCTTACCGCCCATAGCCTCGATGTTCTTGTTGATGACGTCGTTCACGTCTTGTGCAAACGAGCTTGCTCCGATAAGGCTTAACGCGGCAGCAAGGAAAATGCGTTTTGTAAATTGCATATTAGGGATTTTGAAACTTTGTGGTGTCGATCGGTTGATTGAATACGACCTTGGTCATGGTCGTCACGAGCTCGCCCTGGGGCAGCTCCATCGTATAGGAGTTCGGGAGAACAAAACCTTCCGGCGTCTTTTTATAATCGGTGAAGATGATATCCTGTTCGACGCTTTGGCCGTTCATAAAGGTGGTGGTCGATGATTTGTCGACATAGTACGTGGTGGCATCTACGTAATAGGTGGCGTCCGGTTCCCCGGTCTTGGTCATTTTGATCTTGTACGTATCCTTGCCGTTGACGCTCTCTTTTCCCACAAGGGTGGCGGTATACCCTCGGTCCTTGTAGTTGAAGAAGGCACCGCCGAGCGTCATGCGGCGGGCAAAGGTCTTCACGGCTTCGTCCGGGAGGGGCTGAGGATCCGTGCTGCCGGCCATCGGGTTGATCATCCAACCCTTGTCCTTGTTGACGACGGTCACCATCTTGGAGCCCATCATCTCCATTTCCATACGGAAACCTACGTTATTGACCACCCAGATCTTGGCGGGGAGGTCGTTCCCCATGATGGAGCTGGTCGTTTCTTCGTATACGGTATTAAGGGTGGCCAGCTTGTCCTGACCGCCCATGGCGTCGATGTTCTTGGCGATGATGTCGTCCACGCTCTGGGCGAACACTTTTCCACCAAGAAGAAGAACGGTCAGGGTAACGGCTACCCATTTGGTTACTTGCATAGATTTCGCATTTGTTGCTTACAATATTATAAAACATTCCTCCAATTAGTACACCCGTTGATGTAAATGTTACATTGTCTGCTGCAAACGCCGCAAATCCGGGGGCGCCTTCGTCGCTGCAACGTATCTTCGAATGATGAAAAATGAATTCACCCTCCGGGGAAGGCTCGTAGATATCCCCCGGCAGACCATCACCAGGGTAGCCCTTACTGTATACGAAGGCAAGATCGCCAGGGTTGAGCCCCTGGAAGAAAACCCGGCAGCGACCGGTGAACCGTTTATCTGCCCCGGTTTTGTCGACGCCCACGTACACATCGAGAGCTCCATGCTGGTCCCCAGTGAATTCGCCCGGCTGGCAGTGGTCCACGGAACCGTGGCCACCGTGAGTGATCCCCATGAGATCGCCAATGTTTGCGGTTTGGAGGGGGTGAACTACATGATTGCCAATGGCCGCCAGGTTCCGTTTACCTTTTGTTTCGGCGCCCCCAGTTGTGTTCCGGCCACGGTCTTCGAAACCGCCGGTGCCACCCTAAGCCCCCGGGACGTAGAGACCCTCCTGGAAAAACCCGAGATCGGATACCTCAGCGAAATGATGAATTTCCCGGGCGTCCTGGCCGGGGACCCGGATGTTTTGGCCAAGATCGCTTCCGCCCACCGGCTGGGTAAACCGGTGGACGGACACGCCCCCGGTTTGCGGGGCGAAGCCGTCAAAGCCTATATCGATGCCGGCATATCCACGGACCACGAGTGTTTTACCATGGACGAAGCCCTGGACAAACTCCGGGCCGGCATGCACATCCTCATCCGCGAAGGAAGTGCCGCCCGGAATTTCGACGCCTTGGTGGGCCTGCTAAAGGATCACGCCGACAAGGTCATGTTTTGCAGCGACGACAAGCACCCGGACAGCCTCGTCGAGGGACACATCAACCAGCTGTGCGCCAGGGCAGTGGCAGCGGGCATGCCCGTCTTCCATGTGCTCCGGGCCGCTTGTGTTAACCCCGTGACACACTACCGGCTGGCCATAGGACAGCTTCGGGAAGGCGACCCCGCCGACTTTATCCTCCTGGACGACCTCAAAGACTTCCACGTCCGCGCCACCTATATCCGCGGCGAGCAGGTGAGCGACGGGGCAAAGACCCTCATCGAATCCACCACACCGGACCTGATCAACAAGTTCCAGACCAGGTCGATACAACCGGAAGACCTCCGGTATCCCCTTCACAAATGGGGGGAAAGCGAGCCCGAAAATTTTGAACAGGTCCGTGTGATCGAAGCCCTGGACGGACAACTCATCACCAACCGTCTCGACCTCCCCCTGACCGACCTGCGCATCCACGATAATGTCCTGGAGGGCAATCCGGAAAAGGACATCCTGAAAATGGTTGTCGTCAACCGATACCAGCGGGACGCCCCCGTGGCCAAGGCTTTTGTAAAGAATTTCGGGTTGCGGGCGGGCGCTATTGCCTCCACGGTGGCGCACGACAGCCATAACATCATTGCCGTGGGCACCAGCGACGAATACCTGGCCGAAGCCATCCGCCTGGTCATCGACAGCCAGGGCGGGATCAGTTGTGTCGTTCCAAGGAGCAGCCGCCTGCTTCCCCTTCCCATCGCCGGCCTGATGAGCCCCCTGGACGGATACGAGGTGGCCCGTGCCTATACAGCGCTCGACCAGATGGCCAAGGACGCCGGAAGCCGTCTGTCCGCCCCCTTCATGACCTTGTCCTTTATGGCCCTTCTCGTTATACCCCACCTGAAGCTCAGTGACAAGGGGCTTTTCGACGGCGATACATTCACCCTCATTTAATGCGTATGCACCCCGATAAACCACGCTGCCCCTGGTGTGAAAAGGATGACCTTTACCGGGACTATCACGACCGGGAATGGGGTGTCCCCCTCCATGACGACCGGAAGCTTTTCGAGCTCCTCAACCTGGAAGGCGCCCAGGCCGGCCTCAGTTGGTACACGGTCTTAACAAAAAGGGACAACTACCGGAAGGCTTTCGACGACTGGGACCCCGTCAAGATTGCCCGGTACAAACAGGCCCGCATCGAAAAACTCCTGGACAATCCGGGCATCATCCGCAACCGCCTCAAGGTCGAAGGGGTGGTGCTCAACGCCAAAGCCTTTCTGGCCATCCAAAAGGAATGGGGCAGCTTTGACGCCTATATCTGGCAATTCGTCGATGGCAAAACCATCCGCAACCACTGGACAAAGCTGGGACAACTGCCCGCAAAAACACCGCAATCCGACGCCATGAGCAAAGACCTGAAAAAACGGGGATTCAAATTCGTAGGGAGCACGATATGCTATGCCTTTATGCAGGCGTCCGGCATGGTGGACGACCATATGGATTTTTGTTGGAAAAGAACAGGCTGAAGCCTCCGGCGCCACAGGTTGTAGCCTCCGGCGCCTTTAGCCGATCTGCACCACCTCCCGCTTTTTCGCCTCCCTCATCCCATCCGGGATCTGCCGCAGGATCTCTTCTTTTAGCTTGTCCACCAGTTTCCGGCGCACGTAATGCCGGTGGATCGTCAGGCTCACCTCCCGTACCGGGGCGGGGTCCTTGAAATAACGCAGGTTTTTTTGCTGGCGGGCCCCCAGATCACGGGCGGCCAGTTCGGGGAGGATGGTCACCCCCGCATTCGCCTCCACCATCTTGATAAGGGTTTCGATACTGCCCGCCTCGTAATGAAAGTTATCATGGTCCGCCACCTGTTTGCGGAGCTCACAAAGGTTGAGGATCTGGGAGCGCATGCAATGCCCCTCCTCCATCAGCCACAGGTGTTTCACATCGATGTCCTCTGCAAGGACATATTTTTTCCCCCAGATCGGCTCGTTCTTGGCGGTATACACCACGAATTCCTCGTAGAACAGGGGTAGCTCCGTCAGGTGTGCATCCCCAAGGGGCGTGACCAGGATGCCCACGTCCAGCGCCCCGCTTTTGAGCTGCTCTATAATGGTCTCCGTCCTCAGTTCGGTGATGACCAGCCGCACCAGGGGATATTTTTTCAGAAAGGTCTTGACAAACAGCGGCAACAGGTAGGGTGCCAGCGTGGGGATGATCCCCACCTTCAGCTCACCCGCGATGGTACCCTGCCGTTCCCTGACCAGTTCTTTGAGGTGAGCGGTTTCTTTCAGGATGATCCTGGCCTGTTCCACGATGGGTTTACCCACCTCCGTCGTGACAACCGGCTGACGGCTCCGGTCAAAAATTTTCGCCCCGAGCTCGTCCTCCAGCTTTTGGATCATCATGCTCAACGTTGGCTGGGTCACAAAGCACTTTTCCGCCGCAGTGGCAAAATGCCTGTAGGTGTCTACAGCCACGATGTATTCCAGTTGCTGAAAATTCATAATTCCCTTTTGAATGGCGGCGCAGCCGCCTTACCCCTCCTGCCCATTCCACAACGCCCCCCCTATACTATTCCGCGACGCCCCCGTCACAGACGCCAGCGTATTTTCCTCCTGCCGCAACCGCAGCACTCCAAACAAGGCCATCACCAATGCTTCCTTGAAGTCCACCACCCCGGCTTCCGGCACCGTCGCCTGTATACCCAGCGATGCGAGGTTTTCCCGGAGTCGTTCCATCAGGAACCCGTTGTGGGCCCCGCCCCCCGTGACAAGCATCTCCCTGGCGGGCATTTCCGCCACGCGCCGGTCCGAAAGGGCCGCACCCACCTGCCGGGCGATGTGTTCCACGTAAGTCCTCAGCCCATCCTCCACCGTACACCCACTCTCCCGGATGGTCCCATAGACCATCCGGATACCAAACGCATTGTCCAGGGACTTCGGAGGCGCCTGCCGGTAATACGCCAACCCGTCCAGGGTCTTCAAAAGCGACGGAACGACCTTTCCCGAGGCCGCCAGCACCCCGTCCCGATCGAAGGGAACCCCCTTTTGCTCCGCCAGCAGGTTGAGCACCCGGTTGGCCGGGCAAACGTCGAAGGCGATCCCCGCCGCTGTATCCGATACATTGGCGATGCCGCCTAAGTTGAGAAAGTACCTCTGTCCAGGGAACAATAACTTTTCCCCGATCGGGATGATGGGCGCGCCTTGTCCCCCCAGCGCCACGTCCAGTGCCCGCAGGTCGGACACTGTCTGCAGCCCGGTCACCGCCGCAATGGCGGCGCCGCTGCCCAATTGCGCCGTCATGCCCGGAACTGACGACCCGGCGCCGTGTCCCGCTGGCGCTTCGGCCCCGTGACCCGCCGGCGCCCCGGCACCGCGGCCTCCGGCCGCCGGCTGATGAAATACCGTATGCCCATGGGACGCCACCAGTTGCACCTGAAAATCAAGCCCGCGGTCCCGTATAAAAGCATTTACTTTTTCCCCGAGAAAATGTCCATATTCCTGGTCCAGGAGCAAATACGTCCGCGCATCCAGTGTCGCCGCCCCCTCCAGCCTCGAACGCCATTCGGGGGTGTAGGGAACGGTTTCCGCGGCTTCGAAGGTATACCCCCATTTACCAGCCCCGGCATGCAGGTGCACGTAAGCAAGATCCAATCCATCCAAAGAACTTCCACTCATGAGACCCAGAACCCGGTATATCATACAAAAAGTATAGATTTGTCGGCCAAAGCTGCAATTTCGCACATTTATGGCAGTAGTCAATCTCAGCTCCACACATTCCTTATTGACCAATTGGATCTCCGAACTCCGGAACGTCGAGGTGCAAACCGACAGGATGCGCTTCCGGCGCAACCTCGAACGCATCGGAGAGGTTTTTGCCTACGAGATCAGCCGGCAACTGCCGTGGGAAGCGGCGGAAGTCGCTACGCCCATGGGTACCGCTACCGCCAAGGTCCTCAAAGAGCAACCCGTACTGGCGACGATCCTCCGGGCCGGTCTGCCGCTCCATCAAGGCCTGCTCAACTATTTCGATAAAGCCGACAACGCGTTTATTTCCGCATACCGCAAGCACCATAGGGACGGTACATTCGAGATCAGCCTCGAATATGTCAGCTGCCCGTCCCTCGAAGGCCGTGTTCTTATCGTGTCCGACCCGATGCTGGCCACCGGGGCTTCCCTCGTAAAAACACTGCAATTCCTTAAGGAAGAAGGGCATCCCTCTGAAATTCATGTCGTAGCCGCCATCGCCTGTACGGTGGGAATCGAAACGGTACTACGGAACCATCCGTCCGTACACATTTGGTGCGGCGACATAGACGACGAACTCACCGCAAAAGGGTACATTGTTCCCGGGTTGGGAGACGCAGGGGACCTGGCCTTCGGGGTCAAGGTTCAAATGTAAATTTTCCGTACTTTTATATCAATTGACCACTCTTTTACGTTTATGACGGGAAGCTTCCGGTTGAACCGCGTTAGCGCCGTAATCCTAGAAAATCCTGACTGATGAAAAAATGGCTGACATCATCATTGCTGCTGATCCTCTTTTGCACCACTGTCCGTGCACAGGATCCCCATTTTTCGCAGTTCTTCGCCTCCCCACTGACGCTCAACCCCGCCCTGACCGGTAAATTCGACGGACTCTACCGGATCGCCGGCAACTACCGCAACCAATGGCCCACCATCAATAACGCCTTTACGACCGCCACGATTTCGGCCGATACACGCATACTCGGCGACCGTATCCCGGAAAACGACGACTTCGGGATCGGTATCCTTGGTCTGACGGACCAACAAGCCGACGGCGTGCTAAACCAAAACTATATTTCCCTTTCCACCGCCTATCACAAGGGCCTGGATGAAGACGGGTATCACCAGCTGTCGATCGGATTCCAGGCGACGTATGCCAGCAGCCGGCTCGACGGAACCAAGGTGAACCTGGGGGACGAACTTGCACCCGATGGCACCTGGACGGTTCCTTCCAACGACCCCTTTGCCAACCGGGTTTTCCAACTGCATTATTTCGATTTCAATACCGGCGTACTCTACAACGGCTCGACCAGTGACCGGAACAACTTCTATATCGGCGGATCCCTATACCACATCAACCATCCCAAGGAAAGTTTTGACGACGCCAACTACTACCTGCCCACGCGCTGGACGGTTCACGCGGGGGGACATTTTCCCATCGCCGACAACGCCTCCGTCTACCTGAGCGCCCTTCACCAATCCCAGGCAGGGGCCAACGAAACCGTCGCCGGGGCGGCCATCGCCCTCAACGCCAACGACGACTGGTACGTCAATCCGACCAATGTTTACGTGGGCGCATGGGTCCGGTTTGGCGACGCCATCCTGCCCTATATATCCATGGAATTCTCCGGTTTGCAGATCGGTCTCTCCTACGATACCAACATCTCCCCCCTGAAAACGGCGTCCAACAGCCGTGGTGGTATCGAAGTGTCGCTGATCTATATCAAGAAGCCATCCGATCCCAACAAACGCCACCTCAACTGTCCGAAGTTCTAGCCGCGCGCGGCGCCTTGCTCACGTGCGCATGGCCCCTCACCGAAAACCGGTACGGTAGTAAGGCATCCTCACCGGCATAGTCCACACCGATCCGTGGAGAAGCCACAATATCCTCCGGAGCAAATACGAACGCATCCTCCGCGATATAGATGTCATTCCCCAGCAGGCTCGCGCCCGTCAAAGTCGTGCGGATGCCTAGCGCGACAGACACATTCCCGGGCCCCCTGCCCAAGGACTTGTCGCCAAAAACTTTGCCCGTTCGGCGAAGCATCACCTCCATCCCTTCCAAGGGTTCGATCCCCCGGATCAACACCGCGTGTGGCGTATCCGCTTCGTGCGTCACCACGTTGAAAAGGTGGTGGATGCCGTAACACAAATACACGTACGCGGTGCCCCCGCGTCCATACATGACCTCCGTCCGGTCTGTCCGTCTTCCGCCAAACGCGTGCGAGGCCCGGTCGATCTGTCCGGCATACGCCTCCGTTTCCACGATGCGCCCGCTGGTGTATTCGCCCCCGATCCTCGTCACCAGGACCTTTCCGATCAATTCCCTGGCGATCAGGGTCACATCCGGGCGTTCGTAAAATGCCCTGGGTAGCTTTTTTATCCGCTGCATCCGTCTAAATCAGTTATTTTCGAACCTGAAAATCGTCCTACTTGCTCAAGGAACTCATTATATCCTTCCAGTCCTATTACCAGGCACACCTGTTTATACGCCAGCACAAATTATGGAAATGGATCATTATACCGGGTATCCTTTACGCCATCCTTTTTTGCGCCGGTTTTTGGTTTTTCCTGAAGTCTTCCAACGAAGCCATCGGACACCTGACCGCCCTGCTGGGTATCCGGCGCTGGCTCGAAACCATGCAAAGCAGCTGGCTGAACTTCTTTGTCCTTTTTGACGACCTGATACTAAGGCTCGTCCTGTTGTTTTTTTATTTTTCCCTCTTCAAATACCTCATCCTCATTACGGGGTCTCCGCTCTTCGCCTACCTCAGCGAGCGCATCGACGCCATCAACATGGGGACCGACTATCAATTCCGCTGGAGGTCGTTGTGGAAGGATATGGGCAGGGGCGCCAGCCAGGCGTTGCGCAACGCCCTTTGGCAAACCGTCTATACTTTCACCCTTTTGATCGTGTCGTTTATCCCCGTGGTTGGCTGGATCACACCCCTGGTCGCCTTTCTGATAGAGTGCTATTACTACGGCTTCTCCATGCTGGACTACAGCTGCGCCCACCACGGCCTTTCCAGGTCCAGGAGCGTGGAATTTATAGGAGAACGCCGGGGCCTGGCGCTGGGCAATGGCATCGTCTTTTATGCCATGCACGTGGTCCTCGTGCTTGGATGGGTACTGGCCCCTACCTACGCCCTCGTCGCCGCGGCGCTGAGCCTTTATCCCCATAAACAACAAACGGCATGAAGGCGCGCGTTTACCTCATCCCGACCGTACTGGCCGAAGATGTCCTGGACCCCATCCCTGCATACATACTCCCCGCTGTAAAACAATGCCATGTCCTTTATGTCGAAAACGAAAGGACGGCGCGGCGGTATCTCAAGAAACTCTCCAGGGACATCGTGATCGACGATTATAAATGGACCCCCATCCACAAAGCCGAAGAGCCCGTCCTTACTGCCTTCAGGGCTGACCTGGAGGCAGGCCTTACCATCGGCATCCTCAGCGAAGCCGGCTGTCCCGGCGTTGCCGACCCCGGTCAGCTCCTGGTCGCCTGCGCGCAGGAAGCGGGGGCCGTCGTCAGCCCGCTAACGGGTCCCAGTTCGATTTTTTTGGGGCTCATGGCCAGCGGCATGAACGGCCAGCTTTTCCGGTTCAATGGGTATCTCCCCATCGAGCCCGGGGAACGGGTAAAGGCACTCCGCCGTCTTGAAACCGAGACCCACCTCACCGGCTGTACGCAGATATTTATTGAAACACCCTATCGCAACAATGCGCTGCTCGACACGATTCTGAAAACCTGTCGCCCAGTCACCCGTCTATGTATCGCACGGGACATCACGGGCCCCACCGAGGCAATAAACACAAAAACAGTAGCCTCGTGGAAGCAATCGCCTCCCGACCTTCACAAAATCCCCGTACTGTTTATATTAGGTCATTGAGGAAACTGCGTCGCTCCGCCGCCCTCCCCCTGTATCGCAATGATACTATCCACGACAAAGCGGCTCTCTCCCCGCCACGGCAAGCCGCCCAGGTATTCCTTGTAGTGTAGTTCGACGGATTTGGTTCCACTCAGCATGAGCTTGTTCGCCACTTCCTCATCGACGACGGAGAAATTGAAGACGTTGGACTGAAGCGCGCCGGCTACCTTGGAACCAAAGCCGGCCTGGATCATTTTGCCTTCGTAGGTCTTGAAGATCACACCCCTTTTGGTGACATAATTGAGGTTCCCGGAGGAGACGCCGGTACTGTATACGAAATAAAAGCGATAGTAAAAGAAAATCGCGATGATAACAACGATCACGATGGTGAGCCAGGTAACAACTTTTTTCATCTTGGGCGGGTTTATATACCGTACTTGCTTACAAGATATATCAAAGCGGTCATATTTACAGCCCCCAGCAACAATTCGCGGCGGTTGACTGCTTCAAAAACGTCATTGCCCGCGTGGTGGAAGTCGAAGTACCGCTGCGAATCCGGTAACAGCTCGCCGACCACGGCTTTGGCCCTGACCAGCGGATCCACATCGGCACCACCGCCGCCAACCCTCCATTCATAGACCCCGTAAGGCTCAAACAACGGTGCCCAATCCGTAAACGCCTTGAGCTGTGCGCCCTTGGCACCGATGGAGAAGCCCCTGGGTGTAAAGCCGCCATTGTCGCTTTCCAGTCCGAAGATGTATTGCAAACCGTCGGCCACCGCGTTATCCGAATATGCCTTTCCACCCCGTCCCCCGTTCTCCTCGTTCATGAACATCACAGCCCGGACCGTTCTCGCCGGCCGGATCCCTTGCGCCTTGAGCGCCCGGATGACCTCGATGCTTTGCACGATCCCCGCCCCGTCGTCCTGGGCACCTTCCGCCAGGTCCCAGGAATCCAGGTGTCCACCAACGGTGACCACCTCGTCCGGGTGTTCGCTCCCACGGATCTCGCCGATCACGTTATACGAAGGCGCATCGGGCAGCATCCGGCAGGACGCCTTCATAAAAATGCTCTTTACCGCGCCCTTAGCGACCAAAACATGGAGCCGCTCGGCGTCGTTCGTGCTCACAGCAAAAGCAGGAATTTTTGGCATCGTGCTGTCATAACGCGTGGTGCCCGTATGGGGGAAATCGTTGAGAGAAGTAGACAAGGTCCTCAGGATAAAACCAACCGCCCCGTATTTCGCCGCCGCACTCGGGCCCATTACCCGGTAACGAACCGCGTCGCTGTACGCCGAGAAAGTATTGACCAGGGTCTGGTTCATGGGGTAATTGAGAAAAACAATCCGGCCGCTCAGCCCCTTCTTACCCAATTTATCCAGTTCGTCAAAAGACCGGACCTCCACGACGGAGGCCGTCAACCCCGTGGCCGGTGTGCCCACCGAATTGCCAAGGGCGCATACGGCCAGCGAAACCCGCCCATTGCCCGTCACGGCGTAGGCTTCTTCTTTCGCACCCCGTTCCCAGTGCGGGACCATACAAGGCTGGAGATAGACGGTATCGGCGCCCGCTTCCCTGAGCATGGCTTCGGTCAGGGCTACCGCCTTTGCCGCGTTGGCTGACCCGGACAAGCGTGCCGGGGCTTGTTTGCACAGGATGCGCAGGTTGTTGTATGCCTGCCCGTTGGTCAGGATATCGTCGGCCATCCGCCGGATGATCGCGGAATCCTGGGCAAACGCGCCGGATACCGGGAAAACAAGAACCCAAAGAAGTTTTCTCATAAATAAGTTAGGTTACCGGGGTTACACCAACGGCTGTGCTAAGCTAATTAAATCTCCCTAACTTCACTCCCGCAAAGAACGAAAACAAATGAGAATCGGGATAGTCTGTTATCCGACTTTTGGAGGAAGCGGTGTACTCGCCACGGAGCTGGGCAAGGCCCTTGCCGACAAAGGGCACTCGGTCCACTTCATCACCTACCGGGAGCCGGTCCGCCTGGGTGGATTCAACGCCAATATCTGCTACCACGAGGTGCGCGTACCCACCTATCCCCTTTTCGACTATCCGCCCTACGAATCGGCCCTGGCCTCTACCCTGGTGGACGTCACGCTCAACGACAACCTCGACCTCTTACACGTCCACTATGCCATCCCTCACGCCTCCGCGGCGTACATGGCCCAAAAGATCCTGGAGAAGAACCAGGGCCGGAAGATCCCCTTTATTACCACCCTCCACGGAACCGACATCACCCTCGTGGGTAAGGACCAGACCTATGGTCCGGTGGTTGCCTTTTCCATCAACGAGTCGGACGCCATCACCGCCGTGTCCGACAACCTCAGGGAAGAAACCCTGAAGACCTTCCCCATCAACAAACCGATACAGGTCATCCACAACTTTGTCGACGTAAAACGGTTTCAGCGCAAGCCCTTCGACGCTTTCCGCAAGGTCATCGCCCCGGGAGGCGAGAAGATCCTACTCCACGCCTCGAACTTCCGGAAGATCAAACGTGTCGAGGACGTGATCCGCATCTTTGCCGAAGTCCGCCGGGCGCTCCCCGCCAAGCTATTGATGGTCGGTGACGGACCGGAACGGCACATGGCCGAATCCTTATGCCGGGAAACCGGGTTTTGTGACGACATCCGTTTCGTGGGCAAACAGGAGCAAATGGAAGACATCCTGGCCATCTCCGACCTGTTCGTCCTTCCCTCCGAATACGAGAGCTTCGGCCTGTCCGCGCTCGAAGCCATGGCCGCGGGCGTCCCCGTCATCTCCACGGACGTGGGTGGCCTGCCGGAAATCATCCTCCAGGGGGAAACCGGTTTTATGGGCAGGGTGGGCGACGTCGAGGCGATGAGCAGGCACGCCATCCAGATATTGCAGGATGACACGCTTTACAAACAAATGAGCGCCCAAGCCAAAGCACAGGCGCGAAAATTCGACATCCACAACATCGTGCCCCAGTACGAAGCGTTGTACCAACAATTTATCGGGAATCGCTCTTAACGGTTAGCGGGCGTTTGGCCGCAACCACGGCTCGGGATCCAGCGAATTCAAATCCCTCAATAGGCTGAAGTCGATCTGACCGTTTCCGGAATCATCGGCGGCCACCGCCCCGATCACCTGGCCCGTATGAACCTGGTCTCCCTTTCCCACCGATACGGAGGACAGGTTGGAATAGGAAGTGAAGTAGTTCCCGTGTTTGATGATGACCACCGTATGCCCCGCCACGTCGGGAACGGAAGATACCACCCCGTCAAACACGGCTTTTACCGGCGTCCCCACCTCCGCACCGATGGTCAGGCTCGGATTAAAATAATCCAGCTTGGTGCCTTCGATGATGTTTTTGCCATAATGCGCGACGACGTATCCTTTCGAGACAGGCCACGGTAACCTCCCGTGGTTCGTAACAAAACTGGAGGCCAGTTTTATCTCCGCGTCATTACCCAGCAATACGCTCGTATGGACGCTTTTGGGTTTCTCCACCGTGGGCGCGTCAGACGGAATGGCACTGGACCTGTTTGCCGGAGCGGCCGGCGTCCTGGCGGCGGCGGCCGCACTCGCGGCGGCACGATCCCTGGCGTCCTTGGCCGCCGCTTCCCTCTGGGCAACTTCTATTTCGTGCCGGACGGCTGTCTTGATTGCCAGTTGCAATTGGTTGTATTCCCTTTGCTTCCTGCTGATCGTTTTTGACAATTCCTTTTCCTTCGACTTCAGACCGGCCACGACCTCGTCCTTTTCCCGTTTTTCCTCTTCGAGTTTTGCCCGGGCCTTGCTGTCGTTTGTCAAGACCTCCCCCTTGGCCACCTTGGCGTTGGCGAAGTCCCGGGCCTTGTGGGTAATCAACCCTTCGGTTTTCAGGATCTCCGTGACCTGTTGTTCCCGGTTTTGCCGGTACGACTTCAGGTATTCCACCCTGCGAACGGCGTCGTTAAAACTGGTGGCGGAGAAAATAAAGTTGAGAAAGTCATAGCTGCTCCGGTTCTTGTACGCATAAATAAGACTCTTTGCGTAATTGGCCTTCAGCGTATCCAGGTCTCCCCGGAGCCGGTAGATCTCCCGGTTAATAAAGAAAAGGCTGTCGTCGACCGCGCGGATCTGTGCGTTGATGTTTTCGATTTCGCGGTTGCGCAGGCGGATTTTTTGCTGGACCAGGTTAAGCTGGCCCAGGCTTTCCTTCTTGTTTTTCTTGATTTCGTTGTACGTATTGTTCACCTCT
Source organism: Dinghuibacter silviterrae (assembly GCF_004366355.1). Taxonomy (NCBI): domain Bacteria; kingdom Pseudomonadati; phylum Bacteroidota; class Chitinophagia; order Chitinophagales; family Chitinophagaceae; genus Dinghuibacter; species Dinghuibacter silviterrae. Next base: position 397,379 of record NZ_SODV01000001.1, read on the forward strand.
TCCAGCTCCCTGAGCATATCCTGGCGCTGCTTTTCAAGTTCGGTCCTGGACTGCTGGGCCGCGACGGGCATGCACCGCCAGACACACAACAGGAGTAGGACAAAGGGTAATACGCGCATGTGGCAATTTAACTAAAAAAAACGGTATACGGGCGCCGTTTATTGCCCCGCCTCACTTTATCCGCCTATACTTTTTCGGCACGTTAAAGGGATACGTCAACGGCAGGTTGAATTCAAATTGCTTGAAGTTGAGCTCGATATCCACCCTGGACTTCTCCGAAAGGTTGATGCTCCTCGTTGTAGGGAAAAGGATCCCTCCCTGCGACACATAATCGTCATACGTCAGGTCCGCCGTACGGTTACGCGTAGGGTCTACGTCGTCCAGCTTGGAATGCATGATCCGGTAATCCCCGTTGGCCAGCGTCACCAGGTTTTTATACTGATCCCCCGCACTCAGCAGGTAGATGGACGCCGCGCCCTGCCGGTAGGACGTGATGCGCGTGCTGTCAAAAAATACCAGGTTACCGACGATGAGGTCCTGGAGCTTGGGCAGGTCGAGCGGAAGTTCGGCCACGTCCTGGAGATAGGACAGCGGCCGCACCGTATAAGTATTGGCCAGCTTGTCATAATAGCGCAGCGTATCCTTCGTGATCAGCACCCGGAAACCGCCGATCCCCAGCGGGCCCGAGATGTCGATCCAGATGATGCTGTCTTTCTTCATGTGGATGAATGCCGTAAAATCAGGCTGGTGGCCCTGCTCATTGCTATAATCCACCCGGACCTTTGCCGAGAAGGTGGTATAGTCGATATGGTGGCCAAACATCCCCGTAAGGACGCTGTACAAATGCGCCAGGGAATCCGGCGCCTGGTCTTTGTGAACGATCACCAGCGCCGTTGTATCTTTTTTATTGATGACCTGCTGTATCTTTTTGGTGGACCGGCAACCGGCCCAAAAGCTGGCGCCAAGAACCAACGCCGCCAAAACCGCAACATAACGCATTTAATATAATTTATTGATGCCCCGTATGCCCGAACCCGCCGGCCCCTCTTTCGGTGGTGCCGATCTCCGCAACCTCGACCAAGGTCACTTGTTCAACCTGCTGGATGACCATCTGGGCCACGCGGTCACCCGGGTTGATCACCTGGGGTTCTTTGGACAGGTTGATGAGGATGATCTTGATTTCGCCCCTATAGTCCGCGTCGATGGTACCCGGGGTATTCAGACAGGTCAGCCCCTGTTTGATCGCCAGACCGCTCCGGGGTCTTACCTGGGCTTCGTATCCCTCCGGCAACTCGATAAAAAGACCGGTAGGAACAAATGCCCTTTCCAGGGAGCCCAGGGTAAAAGGCTCAGGAAGATCCGCCCGAAGGTCCATCCCAGAGGACCCGCTCGTTGCGTAAGCCGGCAGGGGATTGGCCGACTTGTTGATGATCTTGATGTGTACGTTTGGCATGGGTGCAAATGTAGGATATTTGTGTTGGCGCAGCGACCTAAGCGGGCAATTTAGACCGCTGCGCCAACACCGCTAATGATGGCCCTTCGGGCAGGGCGCCCGTGGCGCCCTTAGTTTACCCGCTCCAGCAATACCACGGCGTGTGCCACCAGCCCCTCCTCCCTACCCACGAACCCCATTTTTTCGGTGGTCGTGGCTTTTACCGAAACATCGCCCGTGGTGAGCCCGAGGATACGGGCGATGACCTCCTGCATTTGGGGGACATAGGGCTTTATTTTGGGCTTCTCCAGGCAAAGGGTGCTGTCCACATTGACGACGCGGTACCCCGCCCGCCCGATCAGCTCCACGCTCCTGGCCAGCAGGATCTTTGAATCGATCCCCTTGAACTCCGCCGACGTATCCGGGAAATGGGTGCCGATGTCCCCCAAAGCCGCGGCGCCCAACAAGGCATCGCAAATGGCATGCAGCAATACATCCGCGTCGCTGTGCCCCAGCGCCCCTTTGTCCGCGGGCACGAGCACGCCCCCCAACCACAGGTCCCTCCCCACCACCAATTGGTGGAAGTCAATGCCATACCCAATCCTGAACGACATACAGAAAGTTTTGTGCAATGTTAGGAAAAAAAAAGCCGCCCTCGGGGGCGGCTTTTCCTATCGTTTTCAAGAGAATTAGTTGCTGGAGGAGCTGCTTTCCGAATGCCCAAGGTCAAACAACACCCCAAACCGGAGGGTATTGCTCAACGGGTTCCGGGTCGTACCGCTGCCCGAAGGCACCAGGTAGGAGAAGTTCAACCCAAAAGCCTGGTACTTCAGGCCTATGCCCAAGGAGAAATATTGAAGATCGCCCTGGGATTTGTCTTCGTAGTAATACCCCGCGCGAAGCGCAAACTGGCTGTTGTACCAGTATTCGGCGCCCCCCGAAATCTGCAGAAGCTTGAGCTCGTTCGAGAAGCCACCCGCGTCCCCGAAGGAGCTGAACCAGCTGGAGACGATGTTCTTGCTCCGGTACTGGATCAGGGTGCTGTCCGTGAAGTCGGAAGGGGGTGTGGGCACCAGGAGCTTGTTTATATCCACGTCGAAGGTGATCTTGTTGTATTCGTCGAAGACCTTGGTATAGGCAGCACCGATACCCAGGTTGGCGGGGATATAGTCCTTGGCCTGGGCGTCGTTGGTGTAGGATATCTTATTACCCAGGTTCGTGATGGCGGCGGCAAAAGACCACCCGCCCTCGTTTTCCTTTACCCCGTTGTAGTACCAGGTGATGTCACCCGCCACGGAAGTACCCGCCTTGTACTGAACACCGGAATTGTTCGGGTCACCCGTTGCCAGCTTCGAATTGATGTACCTCAGCGCGATGCCCAGGCTCATTTTATCCGACAGCTTGCGTGCATAACCCAGGTCCCAGGCAAATTCCCGGGGATTTTGAGAGGTCTGGGGGTTGCCGTAGGCATCTGTGAACTCGATATTGCCCAGGTTAAAGTAACGGATAGAAGACGTCAGCGCCTGGTTGTCGTCCAGCTTGTAATAGCCGGCGGCGGACAAAAGGTATACGTCGGTCACCCCGATGTCCTTGAGCCAGGGAGAGTAGGTCAGTCCAAGTCCCCCCTTTTTATCCATAAAGGGAATCTTCGACTGGTTCGTAAAGATGCTGTTCACGTCAGGGGCGATCGCCAGGTTGGCGTCCCCCATCCCGCCCGAACGGGCGTCTGCGGAAATGCGAAGCATTGGAACTGCCGTAGTGACGATGGGCAACCCACCGTTTTGGGCAAAAACACCACTAACAGTACAAGCAGATATCAGCGAGGCGGCAATTAGTTTCAGGTTGATTCGTTGGTTCATCAAGTACATGGATTTTTAAAAGCGAGGTATTAAATTTTTTTTCATATCTTCTGGCATTGAGGGAAGCATATATAATTTTAATTTTACAAAAGTACCATCTTATTCATAGCACTCGCCGTCTGGCCACTGGGCGTCCGCACCTGGAGTTCGAACAAATATACTCCTTTACCGAGTTTATTACCAAAATCATCGCGGCCGTCCCACTCCAGGTCAGAAGAACGGTCTCCGGTTGATATTATTGTTTTCCTGATCGTTTTTATTATTTTCCCAGTGACCGTTAGCACCCGGACCATGACCTCCAGGGACTCTCCCGGGTGGTTGTGTTCGAACCAGAACTGGGTATGGGTGGTAAACGGATTGGGATAGTTCAGAACATGGGAAAGCACCAATTTGGTGTCTCCTTCAACCACAAATGTAAGGGTAACCTCCGAAGAGTTATCGGCTACGTCCCAGGCCCGGATGAGCAGGGTATGAAGACCCGGTGTCAAGGTCGGCAAAGGGAATTGAACCGTACCGCTCTGGTAGCTGTTCGTCGCGGCCTCATAAAACCGGTTCAGTATGTACGGGTTTGCGGTATTTCCGTCCAGGACCGCGGTCAGGTCGTGCCCGACACCCGTACCCGTCGTGTTGATCCCAAGAGAATCAAAGAGGTTGAGCAACAACACCGGATTCTGGTTGGTGATCGACCCGTTGACAAACCGATTGTCGTTCAGATACGCCTTGATCACCGGACCCGTGCTACTCAAGGCGACCCCGGACCCGGTCCCGCCGACCAGAATCGAATCCGATCCACACACATCCGTGGCCCCATTGTCCGCATAGTAGAGGATCTTTCCAAAACCTAAAGTATAGTCGATGTCTTTGGGTACCACAAAAGTAATCTGGAACTTCCCCCCGGTCACCGTCGCCTTCCCTTTATACAGGATGCTGTTCCACTGGGTAAAAGTAGTAACGAGACTCCCCGCATTGTTCCCTCGTGTTTTTGTCGCCACCGGTTTGTCATAGACCGTCACATACGCCGTCCCGCTGAAGATGGACGGCAGCTGACCGGTAAGGGTATATTTATTTAACGCCTTTAGCGTATCCTGTCGCACGGCACGCCCGTTCGCCTGAAGACCCGCCGGAAACACCTTCGGAAAAGCCAGCGTCAGCGCCGGATCGCCGATCAACGTAAACTTTCGGTTGTTCACGACGTCCGCGTACGTTTGATACGTATTGTTTTTCCCGGTTCTGACCGCGTTACCCAGGCTGGGTATACGCACCTGTGTCTGTAAGGCCGCCTGCATGTAATTGGTGTTCATGATCAGGTTCGAAAAGGCAAACACGTCCCGGGTCGTCGTCATCAAGGCGATGGCGCCCGTAAGCGGTTGCAACACCACCCTTTCTCCCAGCGATTGTATCTGCGGATCGTCATACGGTGCGAAATTACACGTCGCCGTAATCAGCAGCGGCAGGTGCGCGGCGTTGGACCAGGCCGCCACTGTCGACGCATCCAGGACGTCCTCATTGGATAATCGTGTGTCCCCGCCGTGGCCGTTGTAATTCATGAACAACGTACCCTCGTACATTTCCTCGTTGATCGCCTCCACCACTTCCGGGTAACGACCGCCACCCGAGGTCGCCTGTTCGGGATAGGCGTCCAGGTAGATCTTGTCCAGATGATCCTGGGGCGCCGCCTGTGCTGCCGTGGCCGAAATGCTTTCCGCATCCTGTAAGTGAAGGTTCTGGTCTCCGTCGTCCGCCACAAACGTCGCTTCCGTCCGCCATGGGCCCAGCGTCTGGCCGGTCTTGTAGGCCATCACCTTGTCCGTGAAGTGCTGCGCATCCGCGAGGGTGGCCGCGGGCACGCGCCCTATTCCGATGTCCAGCAGGTCGACCTGTGTAGGATCGTTGATGTTGTCTCCGTCCTTCAGGAAACCAAAGAAGTCATCGGACGTGTAGGTATTGAGCGGGTCCAGGCTGTTTACGCTTTCGTAGCAAGGCACCAGGTTGTCGTTCCCCGGTATCCGGTGTTTATAGTCATACGATCCGTCTCCGAACAACAACAGGTACCTCGGTTGTTTGGTCGTGTCTCCCCCGGCCCGGTCGTAATACATCTTTACGAAGTCCCGGATCGCCGTTGGATCCGGAGACCCGGAGGCAAATTCATTAAAAACCTGCGGGGTGGTCACCACCTGTACCCGGAGGCTGTCGTGCGCCTGGTGAAACGCCGCCAGCCTTTGCGCCTGTGCCAGGAGCGACGGATGTGTCACGATCAGCAGGTCTTCTACCCCGCTGCCATGGAGGTCCTGGTTCGCTACCGCGCCCAACGCCTGCGGTACAAAAGCGCCCTGGGGCGAAAAGGCCATGTATTCCCTCAACCGCGTGGCATCGTCCGCAAAAGCCAATTGTCCGCCCGACAACGACGTCTGCATCCGCAAGGGTATTTGCGCATTGGTCACGTCCCACACCTCGTCCCCCTGTGCCGCGCCGGTAATGGTAAAACCCGCTTCCTGCCGGGGTCCTACGCTGTTCCAGTCCCGGAACCCGAACTGTCCCGCCCCGTTGAAATCGAGGCGCCGCTGCAAGATCAATTCCCACCAGCCCAGCCAGGCTTCGGCGTCGAGGGCAGGGGAGGAAAAATCAAAACGGAGGTGCAGGCTGTCGGGGTTCTCCGGCACCGGACCGGTCAGGGTCGATTCATAGGCAAAAATATCGTAAGCGCCATTGGACGTAGCCTGGATCGTATGCGTCTGGATGATCGAATCGTTTACCCTGACGGTAACCACACCCGGGCTTCCGATGCTCCGCGACAAAAAGTCCGTCGTAAGGCTGGCACTCGCGCCCGCTACAAAACCGGGCTCCAGGGCGTCAAAGTTCAGCTCCGTGCTGTTCCCCGGCATATCCGCCATTTGTTCCCCATACCAGGCCTTCCCGCTCGACAGGAGGTTCAGGCTATCCAGTTCGTGAAAGTTGTGGTCTTCGTACGTCGTCACCTGCACGGTGGGTACACCTTGAACACCCTGGGCCCCCACCCTCGCCCCTGCACCGGGCAAGGTCACGCTCAGGAAATAATACGCCGTGTCCGAAAAAAGGTTTTTGATGTGGTGAAATGTCCGGTTCACCGAATCCGCCGTCCAACTATGAGGACCCGGTGCGTAGAAGAGAAGGTACGCTCCCGGCCCAAACACCCCTGTTCCGCCGTCCGCCACCTCGATCGACACTTCCTGGAGGTCATCCACCCGGGACGCTTTGTTGTCTTCCGGAACCATGGCCCCCCCATTGCCAAAAAGCCGGAAGGCCGATGACGGTAAAGACTGAGCGCCCACGCCCAGCTTTTGTAATACCGACGCGTCTATCCGGTAAATCCCCGGTGTCGTGACCCCCAATTTGTACCAGTTCCCGCTGGATAAAATAGAATGCGCCCGGTATATCCGCTGGCCGGAGGCCTTTGATACCCCCAACAAAGCCATCGATATCCCCCACCCAAAAGCAGTCAGTCGAGCCCATCGGCCCCATTTTGTCCAGCGCATGACAACAAAAATCCGTCTAAAGCGTTATTTACGGAAAGATTTATAACGAATACGGTTTATTTGAACTATATTCGCGGGTGTACCCGTTTTAGATAAATCCTAAAATTGGGTTAAATCCAGTACAATATTGTTGAAAAACCTTCGTTAAATCCAATGCTAAATCCTAGCGACATGCAAAAACTGCTCAAGCAAAACGCTGTTTTGCTTCTATCCGTCTCCCTCTTGGTTGTGTCATGCGCTCCTAAGAAGGACAAATCCTCTGTCACCGGCTGGACTTACAACGATCCCCAAGGTAACGGCTTCAGGGTTGCGAAAGCAAAAGAACAGGCTACTGGCCCGGGTCTTGTCTTTGTACAAGGCGGTACCTTTACCATGGGTGCCACCCAGGAAGACGTCATGGGTGAATGGAACAACGTTCCCCGCCGTGTGACCGTAGCGTCCTTCTACATGGATGAAACCGAAGTCGCCAACGTACACTACCGCGAATATCTTTTCTGGATCAGCCGCGTTTTCCAGGAAGATACGGCCGTTTACAACCACGCCCTGCCCGACACCCTTTGCTGGCGCAGTGCCCTGGCCTACAACGAGCCCTATGTAGAATATTACTTCCGCCACCCCGCTTATAACTTCTATCCGGTGGTTGGTGTCACCTGGAAACAAGCCCACGACTTCTGTCTGTGGCGCACCGACCGGGTCAACGAAGAAATCCTTTTCGAAAAAGGCCTCACCAACAAAAAAGCCGAGCTCCAAAAACAAATGCAAGGCGGTGGTCAGGAAAACTTCAACACCAAGGCCTACCTCCTCGGTGAATACCAGGCAACCCCCGGTAAAAACATGAAGGAATTCAAAGACCCCATCACCAAGCAAACCCCCACCAATATCTCTTTCGAGGACGGCCTGATCCTCCCCGACTACCGTCTCCCGACGGAAGCCGAATGGGAATTTGCCGCCTATGGGTATGTCAACCAGAACCCCCAACCCCGCAAGAAAGAAAAGGGTAAGAGGGGTGAAGAACTGGTCGCCAACAAACAGGTTTATCCCTGGTCTGAAAACGTCAACGGCCTCCGTTATACCCGCCACGGCAGCATGCAGGGTGAATTCCTTGCCAACTTCAAACGCGGTTCGGGTGACAACATGGGTGTCGCAGGTGGTCTGAACGACCGTGCCCCCATTACCGCTCCTGTAAAATCCTTCCTCCCGAACGGTTTCGGCCTGTACAACATGGCCGGCAACGTGAGCGAATGGTGCGCCGACGTCTACCGCCCGCTTTCTTCCGAAGACATGGACGACTTCAACCCCTACCGCGGTAACCGCTGGCAGAAGGTCGATATGTCCACCGGCAAACCGGAAAGGGATTCCCTCGGCCGCATCAAGATGGTCGACGTCACCGACTCCGAAAGCAACAACCGCCGCAACTATCAACGCGGTAACGTGATCAACGAGCTCGACGGCGACTCCTCTTCCCAAGTCTTCTACGACTACGGCAAAACTACCCTCATCAACGACCACAGCCGCGTCGTCAAAGGGGGTAGCTGGAACGACCGCGCTTATTATCTTTCTCCCGGCACGCGCCGTTTCCTTGACGAAGACCATTCCGATTGCACCATCGGTTTCCGCTGCGCCATGACGCGTTACGGCAGCCAGGAAGGCAACGGCTCCCGCACAGGGAACTGGTTCGACAAGCGCCGCCAGAACAGCCGCAAAATGTAATATATTAATATAGAGCAAAATGCATGTTGGCCGCCCGGAGATCCCGGGCGGCTTTTTTTTCGCCCCACGCCCTGTATCTTCGCGCCATGACCATCCCCGAGTTGTACGCCCTGTACCAGGCCCACCCGTCCGTCCAAACCGACACCCGTCGTTTGGTGGCGGGCGACCTTTTCTTTGCCCTAAAGGGGCCCAACTTCAATGCTAACCTTTTGGCGCCAAAGGCCTTAGAGGATGGGGCATCGTACGCAGTCGTCGACGAGACCATCCCCGGGTTCGAAGACCCCAGGCTTATCCGGGTAGCGGATGTCCTGGACACCCTCCAGCAGCTCGCCAAACACCACCGGGAGCACCTCCGGATCCCCGTCCTGGCCATCACCGGCAGCAATGGAAAAACGACCACCAAAGAGCTCATACACGCCGTTCTGTCGACCACCTATAAGACATCCACCACCCAGGGGAATCTCAACAACCACATCGGCGTGCCCCTCACCATGCTCAGGATCCCTCCCGATGCCGAGCTCGCGGTCATCGAAATGGGGGCCAACCATATCGGCGAAATCGCGGGTTACTGCACCTATGCCCTCCCTACCCACGGCCTCATCACCAACACCGGCAAGGCCCACCTCGAAGGCTTCGGCAGCCTCGAAGGTGTACGCCGAGGCAAAGGCGAACTGTATGACCACCTTCGTGCAAACGATCGCACTGCCTTTATCATGTGGGACTACGATTATCTGAGAGAGATGAGCAATGGAATAGCCCACAGGTTTACCTACGGCACCATCGGCGGTGAAGACCTAACGGGAACGGTCGCGCGTAACCGAGATTTCCTCGAAGTAAGCATTACCAATGGCGCCGGCATCCCCCTCATAAAAACCAAGCTGGTCGGGGATTACAACCTACCCAACGTCCTCGCTGCGGTCGCCGTCGGTAAATATTTTGAAGTACATGATGAACACATTACTGCCGCGATTGAGGCATATACACCCACGAACAGCCGATCGCAGATGTTGCAAAGAGGCACCAACCACATCATCCTCGACGCATACAATGCAAATCCATCCAGCATGGCAGCCGCCATCGACAACTTCGCCCGCATGGACGCACCCGACAAAGTCCTCATGCTCGGCGGTATGAAAGAGCTCGGCCCCGACAGCGTGACGGAGCACCAGCACCTCGTCGACCTCATCGGCCGTCACCCATGGAAGGCTGTAGCCCTTGTTGGTGGCGACTTTGCGCACGTCAACCATCCTTATGCCTTCCTTGGCGATACCAACGAAGCGCGCACCTGGCTGGCGCAACAAGCCTTCAACGGCGCCACCATCCTCATCAAAGGCTCCAGAGGGATCGCCATGGAAAATGTCCTGGAATCCTAATCGGAATATTTATTCCCCTGTTTACGACCCATTAACAAATGATCTGGCGCAAGTCTTGTTACATTCGTAAAAATACCTGTATCTTCATCTTTCTTTAAAACCTGCTACCACCAGTTGTTTGGAGGATCCACTTTTCCTATCCTGCTGAAAAGCTCCAGACACCAAGGCCGTTCTCCATTTAACCGTGTAAAACATTTAGCACGCTATTTGTTAATTGTCAAACGGTTAAAACCTAAACCCAGGGGTTGTATCCGCCCTTTTTGTCAATTATCCTGACCATCGATTGGTTGGTTTGGGATAATCAGGTGTTATAAGTTAATATGGAAAGAAAGGCTTATTTATACTCAATAAGGTTAGTTATGTGTAAGGACTCCACTTATTATTCACTTACGAATCCATCTTGTTATGTCTTCAGCTTTTGATCCCATCCATCAGACAAATCATGTCAACAGCAAGATTATTGTATCACTGGAGAAACTTTCCGAGGTTTTCCGGGTTTTATTATGGGATTCTGGAAAAGAATACGGCCTAAGCCCTATCCAGATCCAACTGCTGTTGTTCGTCCGGTTTCATCCGGAGGAAGACCTGCGCAAGGTGGCTTATATGGCCAAAGAGTTCAATATGACCAAGGCCACCATCAGCGACTCCCTCAAAACGCTGGAACAAAAAGGGCTCGTCCGTAAGAAAACCGACGTGGAAGACGCGAGGAGCGTGACCATTTCTCTCTCTGCCAAAGGGGAGAAGGTCGCTCAGCAGGTCTCCAACTTTACCGGTGCTCTCGACTCCGCCCTGGGTCACCTGACCCCGAAAGAACGGGAAACCCTGCTCGTCACCCTGATGCGGCTTTCCCGCCATCTTCTGGAAGACGAAGTTCTCGCCGTAGAAAGGATGTGTTTCCATTGCCGTCACTACAAAGGCAATTTCAACAACAACCACTTCTGCGAAGCCTACAAGAAAAAGATCGTCGTCAAGAGCCTGCGCACGGATTGCCCGGCGCACGCCGAACTATAGAGTTGCGGCGGCGGTCTAAGCGGGCAATTTAGCCCGCCGCCGCAACACCGCTAATGATGGCCCTTCGGGCAGGGCGCCTGTGGCGCCCTTTCAGTTGCCGGGCACGAGCATAGGCATTTAACCTAATTTTGTACGAAGTTATTTGCCTATGCTCCACCTGCCCGTCTATCTCGACCATAACGCCACCACACCTTGCGACCCCGCTGTGGTGGACGCGATGCTTCCCTATTTTACCAAGAACTTCGGCAACGCTGCCAGCCGCACACACGCCTTCGGCTGGGCCGCAGAAGAAGCCGTTGACCTCGCCCGCGAACAAGTCGCGCGTTTGATCGGCGCCGATCCTACTGAAATCGTTTTTACATCCGGCGCCACCGAATCCGACAACCTCGCTTTAAAGGGAATATTCGATAAATACCGCCCGAAGGGCAATCACCTCATCACCTGCGCCACCGAACACAAGGCCGTTCTCGACACCTGTAAGCACATCGAAAAAATGGGCGGCTCGGTCACCTATCTCCCCGTCGACCCGCAAGGCCGTGTCGACCCCGCTCAGGTAACTGCCGCCATCCGCCCCGAGACCATTTTGATTTGCATCATGTACGCCAACAACGAAACCGGCGTCCTCCAACCCATCCGCGAGATCAGCGCCATTGCCCGCGCCCACAACATCCCCTTCTTCACCGACGCCACCCAGGCTGCCGGCAAGATTCCCATCGACGTCCAGGAAGACGGCATCGACCTCCTCGCCCTCAGCGCCCATAAGTTCTATGGCCCCAAAGGCACCGGCGCCCTCTACGTCCGCCGGAGAAATCCCCGCATCACCCTCACGCCCCAACTCGACGGCGGCGGACACGAACGCAACTTCCGCAGCGGTACCCTCAACGTCCCCGGCATCGTCGGCCTCGGCAAAGCCGCCGATATATGTCTTCACCTCATGTACACGGAAGCCAACCGCCTCTCCGTGCTCCGGGATCACCTCGAAAAATCCCTCCTCACCCTCGGTGACGTCTTCGTCAACGGCTCCACCACCCACCGCCTCCCCCACGTCACCAATTTATCGTTTCGATACATTGAAAGCCAACCCCTCCTCCTCTCCATTGCCAAAGAGCTCGCCCTCTCCTCCGGCTCCGCCTGCACCTCCGCCAACCCCGAACCCTCCTACGTCCTCAAAGCCATGGGCCTCCCCGACCCCGACGCCCGCGCCTCCCTCCGCTTCAGCCTCGGCCGCTCCACTACCCCCGAAGAAATCACCTACGCCATCACCCACCTCTCCGCCGCCATCACCCGCCTCCGCGCCACCTCCATCCGCTAGCGCGCGGGAGTGCGTTACTCCCGCGCAGCCGCGCCTCCCACATCGCTCGCACCAGCAATTCCGCCCAACTGCGGCCCGTCCGCACAAAAACCGCGGCCCCCGGCCGCGTCAAAAGTGCGGCCCCGCAGGGGCCAAAAAAATGCCCCGCAACACGCATAAAAATGAAAAGGCCCTCCGGAAACCCGAAAGGCCTTTTTCATCAACACCTAGTTTTGGGAAGCTTTGGCTTTAAACCTCCCTGCCGGGCCAACGCCTAGCAGGCAAATTCAAACCCCTCATTTTTCCTCAAAAAAACGCACTCCCCCCCTATTTGTTGCCCTAAATAAAACAATATCCCCCTCAATTTCTCCAGTTCCCCCCAAATTCCAAGCACATTTTATCAACCGCCCCCAAAAAACCGCCCCCCCCTCAAAATTTGCCGCCCCAAGGAGCCAAATATGCAACCACGAAGCAAACTACTGGAAGCAAAACCGCAAAAAATGCGAATGCCCCCCATTCCGCAGCCCCCCCCCGTAAGCAAAACCCTCAAAAAGGGGGTCCGGGGCACAGCCCCGAAGGGGTTCCAGGGGCGAAGCCCCTGAAGGGGGATTACGAAGGGGGCGAAGCCCCCTTGGTCGCAACGCAAATGAATTTTTTTTGGCCCCAAATCAGGCCTAATTTCTCCATAGGCCTGATTTGGGGCCAAAAAAAATCCCGCCGAAGCGGGATTCTCTGCAGTTGGTTTCGGAAAAATCAAAATAACAATATAAGCAACAAAAGTAAACGTGGTGTAGTATCAGTATAAAAGACAGAATCTCTTCAAAAATTGCTGCACGGCTCCGGAAAAAAATAAAAAAAAGGTAACCCTAAAAAAAAACCGCCCGATTTACCCAGCTCCGTTATTTTTGCCCCTATGTGGTCCGTTTGTAAAAAAGACCTGCGCCAGTTCTTCAGTGGGTTGACAGGTAATGTTGCCATCATCGTCTTCCTGCTCCTCAACGGACTGATGTTGTTTGTATTCCGGGACTCGAATATACTGGATTATGGGTATGCATCGCTGGAGAATTATTTTTCCCTGGCGCCCTGGGTTCTTTTATTATTGATTCCCGCCATCACCATGCGTCTTTTTGCCGACGAATGGAGGTCCGGGACCATCGAAATTTTACGGACAAGCCCCCTCAGCGGGGCACAGATCGTCGGCGGGAAATACCTGTCGGCCCTGCTGGTCGTCCTGGCAGCCCTTCTCCCGACCTTGGTATACGTTGTCACGATCAAAACGCTGGAAGCAGGGAACGCTTCCCTGGACACGGGCGGGATCATCGGGTCTTACATCGGGCTTGCCCTGCTGTGCGCGGCGTTTACGGCCGTGGGGACCTGGTGTAGTAGTCTTACGGCCAATGCCATTGTCGCCTTTCTGGCCTCGGCTTTCGGCTGTTTTATCTTGTACAGCGGGTTCAATTCTCTGAGTAAACTTTCCCAGTTCTCGGGGGGAGCGGACTTCTACCTGCAGATGCTGGGCATAGATTTTCACTATCAAAGCGTCTCCAAGGGCGTCCTGGACAGCCGGGATGTTCTTTATTTCGCCAGTGTCGTCCTGTTTTTTCTTTTCCTGACCCAACGCCGATTGTTGAAAAAATGAAACGATATTCCTGGCTCTTCCTCCTGGCCGGTCTTGTCCTGGTCAATATATTGGCATCGAAGCTGCATGTCCGGGTGGACATGACACAGGAAAAGCGCTTTTCGCTTTCCGAACCCACCCGCCGGATCCTCCGGGAGCTCGACAGCCCTGTTTTTGTAGAAGTCTACCTGAAAGGGGATTTTCCGGCCGTTTTCCGAAACCTGGCGAGCGCCACGGGCGACCTTCTTCGCGAGATGCAGGATGAATCGGGAGGACGGTTGGTCTTTCGTTTTATAAAACCCGGGGAAGGATTGCCGGATTCGCTCCAGGCACGGGTTTTCGACAGCCTCTCGGCCATGGGGTTAAAACCTTATACCTTGACGGTAAGCGCCAAGCCCGGAGAGGAATCCAGCCAGCGGACCATTTTTCCGGCGGCGGTTGTTCGCTATGGGGACAAGGCGGAACCCGTCGACCTGTCCAACGATAAAGGAGACGATGCGGAGAGCCGCATCAACAATGCCGAGTCGCTCCTGGAATTTAAGTTCGCCAATGCCATTCACCTGTTGAGCAGGAAAAAGGCGCCCCGGATCGCGTACCTGCTGGGAAATGGGGAACCCATGGACCTGACCAGCTTTGACGCCATCACCACCCTTGCCAGGAACTATGTCACGGATACGCTAAACCTGTTCAGGATTCCGTTTATACCCGAAGCCTACAGCGCGGTGGTGATCACCAAACCCTTGCAGGCCTTTAGCGAGTTTGACAAGTTGAAGATCGACCAATACGTTATGCGCGGGGGAAAAGTCCTTTGGCTGATCGACAACTTATACGCCGAGATGGACAGTCTTCGCCAGACCAACCAGTTTGTGGCTTTCGACCGGGGGCTCAACCTGGGGGACCAGTTGTTCCGCTACGGGGTGCGCATCAACTACGACCTGGTCCAGGACATGCAGTGCGACCAGGTGCCCCTGGCGGTGGGTACGGTCGGTGGCAAGCCGCAAATGCAGCTGGTGCCCTGGCCTTATTTCCCACTCCTGAATCCTTCGGACGATCATCCCATCACGAAAAACCTGGACCCCGTGCTGGGTACCTTTGTCAATTCCATTGATACCGTAAAGGCGGTTGGGATCAAAAAGACCATACTGCTGAGCACCTCTAACTATTCCCGCATCCTCAGCACCCCGGCCATTGTGAGTTGGGAAAGCGTCAAACAGGCACCGGACCCGGCCCAATACAACCTGAAGGGCATCCCGGCCGGTGTGCTGCTGGAAGGTGCTTTTCATTCCTTTTATGAAAACCGTCTTCCCTCGGCCTTCAGGGATTCGCTCCAGGCGATGGGCCGTCCGTTTGTCGCCGAGGCTACGGTGCCGGCCAAAATGATCGTCGTGGCGGATGGCGACCTGATCCTGAATGCGGTCAGCCGGGAAACAGGTCCGCTGCCGATGGGGACCAACCCGTACACCCAGGACCAATACGCCAATAAAGACTTTTTCCAGAACGCCGTCGCCTACCTGACCGATTCGTCGGGTGTTATCGAGACCAGAAACAAACAGTTGGTGCTGCGCAGCCTTGACCGCCAAAAGGTCGAAGACGAGCGTCTCCAGTGGCAGCTGATCAATATTGTCTTACCCATCCTCCTGGTCATCCTTGGTGGAGGTATTTATCAGCAGATCCGGAAAAGACAATACCAACGATGACCCTTCGCCGGGCACTGGTCCAGACCTTTTGCTGGGTTTTGGTGGCCCTGGCCTTTGGGGTGGTGCTGTGGCGGTGGAAGGGGAGCGACCCCGCGCTCGAATACGCCACGGCGTACATCACCGAATGGTCCCTGAGCGTGGACAATATCTTTGTCTTTGTGCTGCTGTTCCGTTTTTTCCAGGTCGGAGAACGCGAGGCGCCAAAAATCTTAACAGCGGGAATCGGTCTGGCCATTGTCTTCCGCATCCTTTTTATCGCGGGCGGCCTGGCCCTGGTTACCCACGCGCACTGGGTATTGTATGTCTTCGGCGCCTTTCTGGTATATACGGGAATAAAAATGTTCTCCGGCAAACACCAGGCGCAGGTCAATCCGAAAGTCCACCGCTTTCTCCAGCGCTTCTTTAAAAACCCCCTACTCCTGGTCATTGTCCTGCTGGCCGTCACCGATATCGTCTTTGCCATGGACTCCATTCCGGCCGTGCTGGCCATTTCCACCGTACCCCTGGTTGTCTACAGTTCCAATATCTTTGCAGTCCTGGGACTAAGGTCTTTGTTTTTTCTCCTGAAGGGGGCCGTCGACCGGTTCCGTTATCTCCAACAAGGGGTGGCGGTGGTCCTGGTCTTTATAGGCGGCAAGATGCTCGCGGATATGATCCAGGTCCGTCTTCCGGACTGGGTCTCCCTGACCGTCATCGCGCTTTGCCTGGGGGGATCCATCGTATTGTCCCTGTCAAAAAACAACAACGCATGACGCAAGCTTATACACTGGAGCGCATCGCGCCGATCGTCGGGGGTGTCCTGCTGGCCGCAGGCCCACACACACCTATCCTCTACCTGCTCCAGGACAGCCGTCGCGTCATCCACCCGGATACCAGTCTTTTTTTCGCTTTATGCACCGCGCGAAGAGACGGGCATGACTTTATCCGGGACGCTTATAAAGCGGGCGTCCGGCAGTTCGTGGTGGGCCGTCCCGTTCCCCTGGAGACCATCCCCGGGGCAGGCGTGCTCCTGGTCGAAGATCCGCTCAAAGCGTTGGGCGACCTCGCCGCCTGGCATCGCTCCCGGTTCCAGCTACCGGTCATCGGGATCACCGGCTCCAACGGGAAAACCATCGTCAAGGAATGGCTGTACCAGCTCCTCCAGGACACCTATACCATCGTTCGCAGCCCCCGCAGCTACAATTCGCAGATCGGGGTCCCTTTGTCCGTGTGGCAAATCCGGCCCGAAGACACCCTGGGTATATTCGAGGCCGGTATCTCGCAACCCGGGGAGATGAAACGCCTGGAACAAATCATCCGGCCCACGTACGGGATATTGACCAACATCGGCGCCGCTCATGACGAAGGCTTTGACAGCAGGCGTTCGAAATTGAGGGAAAAACTCCGTCTTTTCGCGGAGACCCGGTGGCTGATCTATCACCAGGACGATCCGATGATCCAGGAAGAGGTCAGCACCCAGACACACCTCCGGCTGTTCTCCTGGAGCCGCAAAGATCCCAACGCCACCTTGTACATCCGTCACGTAGAGGCCAGGGCAGGCAAGACGACCTTCAACGCCGTGTACAAAGGCGGCGAAGTGGAGACCACCATCCCCTTTACCGACGAAGCCTCGATAGAAAATGCCCTCCACTGCTGGAGCCTGCTGCTGCTGCTGGACGTCCCCAGGGATATGACGCAACTTCAACCGGTCGCCATGCGGCTGGAGCTCAAACAGGCCATCCATCACTGCACGCTCATCAACGACAGCTACAGCGCGGACCTGGACTCGTTGTACATCGCACTGGATTTCCTCACCCAGCAACACCAACACCCACGCAAGACGGTCATCCTTTCCGATCTTCTGGAAACCGGGCTGCCGGAGAGAACCGTTTTCGAGGCCGTTGCCGGCGCCCTTCGCCAAAGACAGGTCGACCGGCTTATCGGCGTGGGACCAGGGATAGAAAGGGCGCGTCACCTGTTCGACGAAGTTCCCAAGCGCCTTTTCTACGACAGTACCGACGCGTTTATAAAAGACTACCCGGCCCTCACCTTCCGGGACGAAAGCATCCTCCTGAAAGGCGCCAGGTCCTTTGCCTTTGAACGCATCAGCCGCCTCCTGGAGCTCCAGGCGCACCAGACCATCCTGGAGATCGACCTGGAGGCCATGGCCCACAACCTGCAGGCGCATAGGAACCGGCTGCACCCGGGAACACGAATCATGGCCATGGTTAAGGCCTTTTCCTACGGCAGCGGCAGCTACGAAATCGCCAATCTTTTGCAATTCCAAAAGGTTGACTACCTGGCCGTGGCCTATGCAGACGAGGGCGTACACCTCCGGAATTCCGGCGTTACACTCCCCATCATGGTCATGAATCCGGAGACAAGCGCTTTTGAAACCCTGGTCCAGCACCACCTCGAACCCGAGCTTTTTTCTTTTACCATCCTCAAAACGTTCCGGGACTACCTGGAAGAGGAGGGTATACAGCGTTATCCCATTCATATCAAGCTCGATACCGGTATGCATCGCCTGGGTTTCAATCCTTCGGAGACGGAGGCGCTGGCGCGGCTGCTGGAGAAAGACGCCGCCCTGGAGGTCAAAAGCGTTTTTAGCCACCTGGCCGCCAGCGAAGACCCTGCGGAAGATGATTTTACCCGTTTACAGGCGGCACGCTTCCTGGAAGGCTGCCGTACGCTTCAGGCCGCGTTGCCGTACCCGTTCCTGAAACACCTCGACAACACCGCCGGGATCCTCAGACACCCGGATTTTCAATTCGATATGGTCCGGCTGGGGATCGGTTTATACGGCGTCGACGGGACGGGGACACTCCCGTTACAGGAAGTATCCACCCTCCGGACCAACATCGCCCAGATCCGGCGGCTGGAACCGGGGGAGACGGTGGGCTACAACCGGAGGGGCCGGATCGAACAACCGTCCCTGGTGGCCACCGTCCGGATCGGGTACGCGGACGGCTATCCGCGGAGGCTAGGCAACGGGAAAGGATGGATGCTCGTCCGGGGCCGGCTGGCGCCCACCATCGGGAGCATTGCCATGGACATGGCCATGTTGGATATCACGGACATAGAAGGTGTGGAAGAAGGGGATGACGTTGTGGTTTTTGGAAACGGACTGTCCGTTTCGGAAGTCGCCCGCTGGGCGGACACCATACCCTACGAGATCCTTACGGGGGTCAGTCAGCGGGTACGCAGGGTATATTTTGAACAATAGCACTATCTTTGGAAAAAACCGGTTTCTTGTGAAGCTCAAATACGTATTCGGTACCATCCTATTGCTCCTTATAGCCGACCAGGCATTGAAGTTTTATGTCAAGACGCACATGCACCTCTATGACGAAACGATGATCTTCCGTCCCTGGTTCCGTTTGTACTTTATAGAAAACGAAGGCATGGCCTACGGGGCCACGTTCGGGCAAGGCAGCTGGGCAAAGCTGGCCCTTACCCTCTTCCGCCTGGGTGCGGTGATCTTCGGAACTTTTTATCTCATCCGCATCGTGCGGGAGAAATACCATCCCGGGTTTATTTTCTGTGCCGCGCTGATCTATGCCGGCGCCGCGGGTAACCTTATCGACAGCCTGTTCTATGGCCTGATCTTTACCAACAGCCCGCGGGACGGCGTCCTGTCCCAGGCCTTTACAGGACACGGCTATGCCGGCTTCCTGCACGGAAGCGTGGTAGATATGCTCTACTTCCCCATCATCAATAACAAGATATTGCCTTCCTGGATCCCCTTTTGGGGTGGGAAACCATTTACCTTCTTTCAACCCATCTTTAACATTGCTGATGCATGTATATCGGTAGGGGTCATCTCTATACTCGTGTTCCAACACAAGTTCTTTAAGAGACACCGGCAGGAGGGCAAGGCGGCGCCAAAGGTCGATGACATGCAAACTACCCGCTAGGGTACGGATTAAAACGCTGTTAATACGGCCGATTCCTTGGTTAGCAACGGCTACTTAAATTTCCGCAAAATCGCTGAAATTATCAACTATTTTTTTAAATAATACTATGCAATCCTTTGCACATAGTGCATTCCAATAATGCGCTATTCCGGCAGTTTGCCCACCATTTTGGCCGGTACCACCCATTGGTCGAATTCTTCGGGGGTCAGATATCCTAACGAAACTGCCATTTCCTTCAACGTCGTACCTTGTTTGTGCGCTTTCTGTGCAATCTCCGCTGCTTTATAATAACCGATCTTGGGGTTGAGGGCGGTCACCAGCATCAGCGAATTGTTGACGTGGGCCTGGATGTTGGCCTCGATGGGTTCGATCCCCACAGCACAGTGGTCGTTGAAGCTGACCGAACCGTCCCCAATCAGCCGGGCGCTGTGGAGGAAGTTATAGATGATCATCGGTTTGAAAACGTTCAGCTCGAAGTGCCCCGTGGCGCCCCCTATGTTGATCGCTACGTCGTTGCCCAATACCTGGGCGGCGATCATCGTCAGGGCTTCACACTGGGTGGGATTAACTTTACCCGGCATGATGGAGGACCCGGGCTCGTTGTCCGGGATATGGATTTCACCGATGCCCGCGCGGGGCCCGGAGCTGAGCATACGCACGTCGTTGGCGATCTTCATAAGGCTGACCGCCACCGTCTTGAGCGCCCCATGGGCTTCCACGATGGCGTCATGCGCCGCCAGCGATTCGAATTTGTTTTCGGCGGTGACAAGAGGCAAACCGGTGAGCGCGGCAATGTGCCTGGCGACATTCACCGCGTAGCCATCCGGGGTGTTGATCCCGGTACCTACCGCCGTGCCGCCCAAGGCCAGCTCGGACAGGTGGGGAAGGGTGTTCTTGATGGCCCGCAGCCCGTGGTCGAGCTGGGAGACGTACCCGCTGAACTCCTGTCCAAGGGTAAGTGGTGTCGCATCCATAAAGTGGGTGCGCCCTATCTTGACCACGTGCATGAATTGTTTGCTTTTTGCCGCCAGCGTGTCCCGGAGTTTTTCCAGACCAGGGATCGTCGTTTCCACAAGCATTTTATAGGCGGCGATGTGCATAGCCGTGGGGAAGGTGTCGTTGGACGACTGGGATTTGTTGACGTCGTCGTTCGGCGCCAGGACCTTTTCTTTATCGCTGAGTGAACCACCGTTCAGCACGTGGCCCCGGTAGGCGATCACCTCGTTTACGTTCATATTGCTTTGGGTGCCGCTCCCCGTCTGCCAAACCACCAGTGGGAAAAATTCGTCCAGTTTCCCGGCGAGGATCTCGTCGCACACCGCGGCGATCAGGTCTTTTTTCTCCACGGACAATACACCCGCATCGACGTTGGCCAGGGCCGCCGCCTTTTTCAGGTAGGCAAAAGCACGGATGATCTCCTTGGGCATCTTGTTGATGTCCTGGGCGATCTTGAAATTTTCTACGCTGCGTTGGGTCTGGGCGCCGTAATATGCATGGGCGGGAACCTTGACTTCCCCCATGGTGTCCTTTTCGATGCGGTATTCCATGACGATCTCGTTTTCTAGAATTCGGGGGCAAGTTACGGCAAATCTTCCAGGAGCATCCGGGTGAGTTGATCCAGGCGGCGGATCTTTTCGGGCAGGTCTCCCTTCATCTTGTCCCGCAAGGTGTGGAGGTGTTCCAGCAGGCCGTCCATGTCGTCCGGGAGGATCTCGGTGAACAATTCCCGGAGACGCTTGGCCAGGGTGGGCGATTTACCGTTGGTAGAGATGGCGATTTTCAGGTGTCCCTTCCGGACGACGGAGGATAAGTAGAAGTCGCACAGGTCCGGCGTATCGGCGATATTGAGGAGCAGGTGTCTTTCCCGGGTCGCTGCCCGGATCTCGTCGTTGAGCGGAGGATTTCCGGTGGCACAGATCACCAGGCCGCGGCCGTCCAGGTCCGTCAAACGGAAGGGCCGCTCTTCAAGCACCACCTGTGGAAAGGCCTGTATAAAGGCTTTTAACTCCGCACACGCTTCCCGCGCGACGATCGTCAAGACCGCCGCGGGATCGTTGGTGAGCAGGGCGGTTGCTTTTTCAAGCCCCACCTTACCCCCACCCACCAGGAGCGTATTTACCTGGCTCAGTTTTACAAACAGGGGAAAAAGGTCGTTGGTCTCACTCATACCGCGATCTTGAGGTCTTCCGCTACCAAAGATAGCTGGTGTGCCTCATAAAACCGCACGACCTCTCCGACCACGATGATGGCGGGATTTTTCAATCCTTCGGCCTCGGCAATACCCGGGAGCGCCCCGATGGTCGCCACCCGAATATGCTGATCGGGCAGGCTCCCGTTTTGGATGACGGCCGCGGGCGTATCCTGTTTGCCCGCAAGGGTATATTGTTCGGCGATCTTTTGCAGGGAGCCCATGCCCATCAGGATCACCACCGTTGTATTCGCCTGGATCGCGTAGGCAAGGTCCCGCGACAGCTTGCGTTCCTCCGTCGTTCCCGTGATCACCCAGAAGCCCTCGCTTACGCCCCTGGCCGTAACGGGGATGTGGTTGATACCCGGCACCCCCAGGGCGCTGCTGATCCCCGGGATCACCTCGGTTTCGACCCGGTACTTTTGCGCGTAGGTGATCTCTTCCTGTCCGCGGCCAAAGACGAAGGGGTCGCCTCCTTTCAGTCGTACCACGTGTCCAAGGGAAAAGACATATTTCAAGATCATCAGGTTGATCTCTTTCTGGGTATACAAATGAACCCCCGCCCGTTTACCCACGAAACGGATCAAACAATCCTTGGAAGCGTGCTTCAGCAATTCCGGGTTGACCAGGGCGTCGTAAAGGATCACCCGGGCTTGTTTAATGGCCTCCAGCCCTTTCACCGTGATGAGGGAAGGATCGCCCGGCCCGGCGCCCACCAAGGTGAGCTTGGGCTGTGTGCGTAGGGATTCGTTCGTAGACATGATGCTTAGCTTTGAAGTGCGGGCACTGCTTCCTTGGCTTTTTGCGCCTTACGGAATTCGGTAGCCCATTGATAAAAGTCCCTGGCTTGTCCCAGGTAAGCCCAGGCAAATTCAGCCCCGGGTGCATTTTTATTGATCTGGAGGGTCGCTTCTGACAGGTTCGTGAACAGGTCGAAACGGCCTTCCGCGGTAAAGTGTTTGTCGAAGTCGCGGAGGATGCCCGTCTGGGTGTTACAAGCCACCTGTTCGCCCAGCAACAAGGCCTTGGCGGTTTGGATGAAGGACGAGTAGATGTGGTAGATCCCATCGGCATACGCACCTTCTTCCAGGGCCTGAAGGGCCCAGTCCAGCTTTTCCTCACCTTCGTACAACAACGTCTGCACCAGGTCGATCACAACACCCGCGCACTCGCCCACACCGATGGCCGTTGCAAATTTCTCCTGTTTGCCCCAGTCTACCAGCTCTCCGGCCTTGACGTCCGTCAGGTCCGCCAGGGGTTTGAGCAACTCATAGAAGTATTTGTTGCCCTTCCGTTCGAAGTATTCGTGGTAGCGTTCTTTGGGTTCTTTGAAGGCCTCATAGTCCTTCAGCAGCAACCGGAGCGCCTGCGGGCCCCGGCGGCTCGGGATCTTGATGACCTTGTCCGAAACGCGGCCCAGGCCGTCCCCCAGCACGCCCCCGCCCAGGCAGACCTGGAGCGCGGGAACCACATTGGTGCCGCTTTTGAGCGAAGACCCGTGGAAGCCGATCCCCGCCATGCTGTGTTGCCCGCAGGAGTTCATACAACCGCTGATCTTTATTTTGATATCCGTATTCTCCAGGAGTTCGGGGAATTCGTTGTCAACGACCTCTTCCAGGGCCGCGGCAATACCCGTGCTGCTGGAAATCGCCAGGTTACAGGTATCCGTTCCCGGGCAGGCGGTCACGTCCGCCACGCTGTCAAAACCCGGGGCGCTCAGGCCGAGGGATTCGAGGACGCTGAAAAAATACGGCAAATGTTGCGGCCGGATATACCGGAACAGGAGACCCTGGTTCACGGTGACGCGTATGTCGTCTGCCGCAACGGGTTTCAGCCGGTCAATCAGCTCGCGGGTCGTATGGCTGGGGATGTCCCCTAAAGAGACGCGGACGTAGGCGCCGAAATATCCTTCCTGTTTTTGCTCGAAGACGTTGGTCTTTTTCCACAGCTCGTACTGGAGCGGGTTCTTGATGGAATACGCGGGCACCGGCGTATACGCCGCAGGCAACTCCGGTACCGGCCAGTTTTCCGCATCGACGGGCACGCGATGGTTTTTCAACGCCAGCTTTTCTTCTTCCACCAACCGGTTGAATTCCGGCAGTCCGATCTTTTGAATAAGAAACTTCAGCCTGGCTTTACCCCTGCTGGCGCGTTCCCCATGGCGGTCGAATACCCTCAGGACGTTCTCGATATAAGGGATCAGTTGATCGGCCTCCAGGAACTCGTGCGCCACGTGTGCTAAGTAAGGCTGGGCGCCCAGACCGCCACCAAGCATGACTTTAAAGCCCCGGATTTCTTTACCGTTCTCATACTTTACTTTGGGAACGGCGCCTATATCATGAATAAAAGTAAAGGCGGTATCGCGCTCACTCGACGAAAAGGCGATCTTGAACTTACGGCCCATGTCCTGGCAAATCGGGTTGCGCAGGAAGTAGGCAAAAGCTGCGTGCGCATAAGGAGTGACGTCGAAGGGTTCCAGGGGATCGATCCCCGCCTGGTCGGAAGCGGTGATGTTCCGTACCGTATTGCCGCAGGCTTCACGGATCGTGATGGATTCTTCTTCCAGCTTCGACCAGAGTTCAGGCGTCCTGTCCAGGCTGACGAAGTGGATCTGCACATCCTGGCGGGTCGTCAGGTGCAGGTTGCTGGTGGCATATTCGTCGGAAATATCCGCGATCCGTTTTGCCTGCGCAAAGGTCATCTTCCCAAAAGGGAGTTTGATCCGTATCATTTGTACGCCCGGCTGCCGCTGCCCGTAGATGCCCCTGGCCAACCGGAGACTGCGGAACTTCTCATCCGGTATCTGCCCATCCCTGAAAAGTTTGATTTTCTTTTCCAGGTCGATGATGTCTTTTTCGACAATCGGGTTTTCCAGTTCTGTCCTGAAACTCTGCATATAGCTGGTTTTGTATAAAAAAGGCCTCCGGTTTTTTTTCCGAAGGCCTTTGCACGTGTATAATCAGTTTTGAAAGACTAATAATCCAAAAGCATGCAAACGCCCCCTCCCTTTTTACAGGGACAACAACAGCGCTTCATCATATTATGGGCGATATGATTATTCATAATTCCCTACTCTTTAGGTAGACTATACAAATATAGGGCGTTTTAAAAAGATTTCAAACAAAAATCTACCATTTTTGTAAACTATCTAATTGAAGAGTGACGTCTCGTGCACCCACGTCTCCTGAAAGCCTCGCTTGTCGAGCGTTTCAGCCGATGCACTAACCTTCGTTAGTTCCCCTTGAATTCCGCCCTCCGCTTTTCCAGGAAAGCAGCGGTACCTTCCTTCAGGTCGTTGGTTCCAAAACAGGCACCAAATCCTTCTATTTCACGCGCAAAACCGTCTTCGGTGTAAGCGGCATTGGCCGCCGCTATGGCCTGGGCTACCGCGAGCGGCGCCTTGGTGCGCACCCCCTGGAGGATGGATAAGGCTCTGTCAAGCAGTGCGTCTGCCGCTACTACGTCGTTGACGAGCCCGTATTGTCTTGCCGTGGCCGCGTCGATCGTTGCACCCGTGATAATCAATTCAATGGCCCTGCCCTTCCCGATCAGTTGGGTCAGCCGTTGCGTGCCCCCATAACCGGGGATCAGCCCCAGGTTAACCTCAGGCTGTCCAAATTTTGCGTGATCGGAAGCGATCCGGAAATGACAAGCCATCGCCAGCTCACAACCGCCCCCCAGGGCAAAACCATTGACGGCCGCGACGATCGGTTTGGGGGAGCGTTCTATTTTGAAGAATATGTTCTGCCCTTTTTGCGCCAGGGCCTTTCCCTCAGCCACCGACAAACCGACGAACTCCTTTATGTCTGCACCGGCCACAAAAGCCTTGGGGCCAGCCCCGGTGATCACCGCGCCCGCGAGGGACGCGTCGGCGATAAGCGCATCCACGGCCCTGTCCAACTCTTCCATGACTGTTTTATTCAACGCGTTGAGCTTGTCCGGGCGGTTGATCGTAATGACCAGAAGGCCGTCCCTTACTTCCGTGAGTAGTGTCTGATACATAGCGGTTTTGTTGTACGAACAAATGTAAGCAATGATCCAGTTTATGCGCTAAACGCCGCGATCCCCTTGTCGATCCGGCGGGCCGTCCCTTCCTTTCCAAGGAAAGCCGCAATATCGAACAACGGCGGCCCGAACTTGCCGCCGACCAGCATCACCCGGAAAAGCATCTGCAATTCCCCCGGCTTGATCCCGTGTGCCGTGGCCAGTGCCTTAAAAGCCGTTTCCAGCAGCACCGCATCAAAGTCCACCAGTTGCCTGATGTCCGAGGACAATGCCTCGAAAAAAACCTTGTTCTTATCGGTCCACTTGGGCGCTACCGCCGCCAGGTCATACGCCTGCGGGTCTTCGAAGAAAAAGTAGCCCTGGTCCCAGAAATCCGTGAGCAGCGTACACCGGTCTTTCACAAGCTGCACGACCCGCTTTTGGTAGTCCTTGTCCGCCGTCACGCCTTTAGCGGCGAAGAGCGGCGCGACGAAATCGAACAGGCCATCGGTGGGAAAGAATTTGATCCATTCATGGTTGAACCACTTGGCCTTGTCGAAGTCGAACTTCGCCCCGCCTTTATGCACCCTGTCCATATCAAAACGGGCCACCAGGTCCAGCAAGGTGAAGATCTCCTGCCCCGACCCGTCATTCCAGCCCATCATCGCCAGCATGTTGACAAAGGCTTCCGGCAGAAAACCCAACTCCTTAAAACCCTTCGTACTTTCTCCGGTCCGGGGATCCGTCCAATCCATCGCAAAAACAGGGAATCCCAACCGGTCCCCGTCCCGTTTGCTCAACTTCCCGTTCCCATCGGGCTTCAGGATTAACGGCAGGTGCGCCCATTGAGGCATGGCATCTTCCCAACCCAGGTACTTCCATAACAACACATGCACCGGTGCCGAGGGCAACCATTCTTCCCCGCGGAAGGCATGGGTGATCTTCATATGATAGTCATCCACCACCACCGCCAGGTGATAGGTTGGCATACCATCCGCCTTGAGTAATACTTTATCGTCCACCTGGCCCGTTTGAAAGACCACTTCTCCCCGGATCATATCGGTAAAGCCCACCGTTTCATGTTCCGGCATGCGAATACGGACGACGTGCGGGAGGCCCTCCTGGAGCAAGCGTTCTACTTCTTCTTTGGGCAGCGAAAGAGAATTCCGCATCTGCAACCGCACCCGATGATCATACTGCGGCGATGGATTTTCCGGTGTCTTTAGATGCGATCGCATATAATCGAGCTCTTCGGGCGTATCAAATGCATAATACGCCTTCCCCTCTCTGACCAGTTGTTCCGCGAATGCCCGGTACATCGGTTTCCGCTCGCTCTGCCGGTATGGCCCATACGGCCCTCCCTTGAACGGGCTTTCATCCGGCTCCAGGCCACACCACTCCAGGCACTGCTGAATATAGGCTTCCGCCCCTTCCACAAACCGCGTCTGGTCCGTATCCTCAATGCGCAAAACGAAGTCCCCCCCATGCCGGCGGGCAAACAAATAGTTGAATAAAACCGTGCGGACCCCTCCCAGGTGCAATCCCCCGGTGGGGCTGGGAGCAAAACGTACCCTGACTCGTGGCGTTGAATTCATGGCGCAAAGGTAATTATTACCTTTATCCCATGCTTTATTTGACCACCGCCTCCTGGCTCCTCAGACAAATCTATCCGGGTTGTCTCTGGCGTATGCCCACCAAGGACAAAAAAGTGTTCCTCACTTTTGACGACGGTCCGCATCCCGAGGCCACCCCCTTCATCCTGGAGCAACTCCGGAAGTATGGCGCCAAAGCCACGTTTTTTTGCATAGGCAAAAACGTCGCCGACTATCCCGAACTCTATGCGCAGATCCTCGCGGAAGGACACCGCACCGGCAACCATACCTATCACCACCTCAATGGCTGGAAAACGCCCGACCGGCAATACTTTGACGACATCATCGCCACACGGAAACTCGTCGATTCCCCACTGTTCCGTCCTCCCTATGGCAGGATCACCCGTTTTCAACTGGCACAATTGTCAAAGCCCGCTTTGCAAATGAAAGCAGTGATGTGGACCATCCTCAGCGGAGATTTCGATCCGGAAATTTCATCGCAAAAATGTGTGGAGAACGTCATCCGGCCCTTAAAAAACGGGGCGATCGTTGTTTTTCACGATAGCAAAAAAGCATTCCCTCATGTAACCTATGCCCTTCCTCGGGTACTCGATTACCTTTCGGAGAACGGTTATATGATGGAAAAAATTACTATTTAACTCATCTAGGGTCAGGGAATTGGGTCGATTTGGAAAAAAGAAGGGCCTGGGTAGATACCCTGGCCCGTTTTTAATCCGTACCCTATGAAAACTGTACTAAATTACTGCGGATTTTCGAATTACCAAACTAAATTTAAAAATAACAATCAGTTAACGTCCCAAAGTAATGGTCCTGGTGCTGTCACCGACCGTTATAGTTGCTTGATTATCACAGGTTCCTGAGCCATAGTCCAAAATACCTGTCCCGTAGTTGGTCACGACTTTGATCGTTCCGGCCTCAAACCAGGGACATACGTAAGCCTTCGTTAATGGCGTCTCGATGGTCGAGGTCCAGGTAAAATTAGTTGATGTAATTCCGCCCCCCGAACCGGTCACTGAATACACATCGTCGAACGGCCAACGCGGTGTCGACGCCCCTTGTGTGAGCGTCCAGGTGTGCGTAGCGCTCCAGGTGACCCAGTTGGTCCCAACGGTCACTTTCGCGTCCTCTATCTGGACCTTATAGCTGATCGTACCACTGGCGCTCGTATTGGTAATGATGTGCGTCCCGCTGATGCCGATGCTGTTCACCGTATAATTGTTGAAGGTCGTCGTCACCGAATTACCCGCCGTATCCAGCCGCCCCGTAAACACCATGGAGATCGACCCGCTATAGGTATTCCCCCAAAGATCCGTGAACCCCGTGCCGAAATTGATGGTAAGCGTCTTGGGCCAGACACCCGGCGTCTCCGGGGTCAGGCTGATCGTGATCGTCCCTTTGGTGGTATCGCCGCCGCCAAACGTCGTGACCCCCGCCATCTGCCCCTTTGCGATCGCCTGGCGAAAAGAACTGCTCGTATCGTCCACCGAGCCCAACGCCTCGCCATTGACCTTTGCGGTCATCACATTGGCCGTAACGTCATTAAACATCGCATCCGCGCTCGCGTCCCCCTGGGCCGCCAACGAGGTGTTCGACACCGAGGTCGTAGAGGTGCTGTTGTTACTGTTTTTGGAGCAGGCTGCCCAGAGCAAGGCGCCGCAAGCAAGGAAAATCGCTTTCTTCATAAGAAACAGATTGGTTTGTTATGTAAACGCCCGACTGGGCGTGAAATTGTAAATTGCCCCCCTATGGCCCCCCTTGTAGACACACACACCCACATATACGGCAAGCAATTCGCCTCCGACCGCCCCGAAGTCATCGCCCGTGCCCAAGCCGAAGGCGTCGAAAAATTCTATCTCCCCGGCATCGACAGCACCGTCATCGACGACATGCTCGCCCTCGAAGCCCAATACCCCGGCATCTGTATCCCCATGATGGGCCTTCACCCCACCTCCGTCGACGCCGGTTATCAGGCCGAGCTCGACATCATCGAAACCTGGCTCAACCGCCGCCCCTTCCCCGCCATCGGCGAGATCGGCCTCGACTTCTACTGGGACCGCACCCACGAAGCCCAACAATACGAAGCCTTCCGCGCCCAGATAGAGCTCGCCCTTGTTTATAAACTACCCATCGTCATCCACACCCGCAACGCCATGCCCGAAACCATCCGCGTCGTCCGCGAATACACCCCCCGCGGCCTCCGCGGCATCTTCCACTGCTTCGGCGACACCTACGAATCCGCTTGCGCCATCATCGACGCCGGCTTCGCCCTCGGCATCGGCGGCGTCCTCACCTATAAAAATTCCACCCTCCCCGCCGTCCTCCAACGCATCCCCCTCGAACACATCGTCCTCGAAACCGACGCCCCCTACCTCACCCCCGTCCCCTTCCGCGGCAAACGCAACGAGCCCGCCTACCTCCGCTACGTCGTTGACCACCTCGCCACTATCAAAGGCGTCCCCGCCGCCACCATCGCCTCCGTAACCACCGCCAACGCCCAAAAAATATTCACGCCATAACCCCAAATACCCTATTTTTGCACCCTTCCAAGGAGAGGTGCAAGAGTGGTTGAATTGGCACGCCTGGAAAGTGTGTATAGGAGAAATCCTATCGAGGGTTCGAATCCCTCCCTCTCCGCCAAACACGCAAGACGATTCCCGCAGCGTACCGCTGCGGGTTTTTCATTTGTAGCAGACGGGGCGAACTTGTTCGTCCCGGGTGCGGAAAATGAAAAACCGCGGGTGAGCGAAGCGAACCTGCGGAATCGGCGGGGGGTTTAGGCTACCCCCACCAGGGGATCAGCGCAGCCGCGCTCCGCGCGGCGGAGGTAATCCCTCCCCCTCTTCACAATGTCAGTTATCCAGCTACGGTTTCCCGTAAAAGCATCCGGTATTCGTCAGGTACTTTTGCTTCAATAGACAATTTCTTAACCTAAAACCTGTAAAATGAAAAAGGCCATCAAATGGCTCCTAATTATAATGGGTAGCCTTCTGGTTATCGGCTTTATTTCTTCCATTGGAAGTGATAAAAGTAAAACCTATACTCCAGCCTTGGATAAAGGGCCAAGTACAGCCAAGGATCTGATAATTCTGCAAAGCAATGCCAAGACTGAGTCATTGAATGGTGAAACACATATTACAATTGATGCAGTCGTCCAGAATAATAGCTCACAATTAATGGACTATGTTCAGGTTAGCGCTTCATTTTATGATAAGAATGGAAAAGTCGTAGGAACTGGTATGGGAAATACGACTAATTTGGCAGCAGGAGCAAAAAGAACAATTGAGGTTATTGGAATAAATATAGATAGCGCTGCAAGATATGAATTGGAAATAACCGACCATCCATAACTAATAAAATGATCTTGCAATTGTGAACTTTGGCACTATTGCGGCCTATAAAACCTCTGATAAAACCTCTTCTTATCATCCTTATAGGAACTCACCGCCCCCACCCAACTCATCATCTTGATATAGCACCATGCCAGGTCCACCTGGTGCGGCTTATACCCACTCCGCGCACTCCGTGGGAAAAGGTGGTGGTTGTTATGCCATTCGCCGGCCACATAGCCAGGCCATAACTGATTAATGGAGTTATCCTGGAGGTGATAATCGGTTCCTTTTCGTTTTTTGTCTTTCCCTTTGCCATGTCCCTCGTAGTTAAAAGTCCTGACGCCGATGGCCCAGAAGCCCGCCGCGCCGAATATACAACACGCCAACGCATTTCCGCCAAGAAGGAAAAACACCAGGTACCAGAAAGACCAGTTCAACAGCCAGGAAAGTATCGCGCGATAGGGATTGGTATAAGAACCCCATTTTAAATACCCGGCATAGCTGTTCCCCTTTCCCCCTGCCGGTTTCATCAGGGAGCAGATCCGCCTGTAATCGCATTCGCTCAACTGTTTGGAGATCGGCTGGTGATTGACGTCTGCCAGGAAACAATAAAGAAATCCGCACTGGGCGTTGTAGGGATCGCCGGGTTGGTCGGATTTGGCGTGATGGACATGGTGGGAGATCACGTAGAGTTCTTCCGAGACCACGCTGATCGTCAGGTTTTGGGTGACAAACCTCCAAAAGCGGTTTCTGAAGGTGTACGCTCTATGGGTACAATACCGGTGATACCAGATCGTGCCATGGGTCCCCATGATGATCATACTATAAACAAACGCTACCCCCAGCAAGGGAAGACTCATATATCGAAACAGGAAAAGAAAGAAAAAGGGGGCCAGGCAGGCAACCTTTAACCAACTGACGAAGGGTAACCAGTTTGTCTTACACCGGAATACGTTCAAACGAGAGAAAAACTCCCTGAATATCTGGCTGGACGTGGGTTTTACGACATCGTCGTGACTGTCTTTCCAACCATAGGCAGGCGCCTGAAGAACATAATCTAGGAATGCCATCTTGTGTGAGTGAATGATAAAAAACGCAACTTTCAGGCATTGATCCAGGATAGGAAATGGGCCCCACAATGGAGCAATCAACCCAAATATAAGAAGATTGCCGCTTTCTACCTATCTTAATAACCGCAAGATGACCCCCCGTTGCTGCCTCCTCCCCCTGATCCTCGCAATAGCAAGCAATTGCTATGCGCAACCCTGTTCCATAACTCCCCAGGGGACCATCAGCGGAAGCTCCGTTTGCAGTGGGGTCTCCCCCACCCTCACCTTTACGTCGGCAGCCGGCACTGGCCCCTTCACCCTCACCTATACCGACGGCGTTAACACCTTTACACAGTCCAATGTCAACACCGGCGTCCCCTTTGTCGTCCCGCAGACACCAGCCATCAACACGACCTACACACTCATCTCCATAAAGGATGCCAACGGTTGTGCTGCCGCGCCGACCTCAGCCCAGACGCAGGTGGTTGTCCAAAACTGCACATCGACGCTTTGCAGCGGTTCGCTTGGTGACCCTGTCGTCAACGTTACTTTTGGCCACGGCGCCAACCCGGGCCCCGATCTGCCTACGGCCGTGCCGGGCGCATCCACAACGCTCCAGTACGTTGCCGTCAGCGGCAATCCCGCGACCCCTACCCCGGTCGACGGCCAGTATACCCTTACGAATAATGTGCCCGTCAATTCGGCATGGTTTTCCGGTGCACCGGACCATACGCCCAACGATCCAAACGGCTACATGGCCTTTTACAACGGCAATGCACAACCCGGGGAGTTCTATAAACAGACGGTAAACAACCTCTGCGGCGGTACCACCTATCAGTTTGCCGCCTGGATCGCCAATGTGCTAAACCCCGCGGTGCTTGTGGGCGTGCAACCCGACATCACCTTCCTCATCGAACAACCCGATGGTACGCTGCTCGGCTCTTTTGATACGGGACCCATCGGGCAAAACAGCGTAATGACCTGGGTACAATACGGTTTTTACTTCACGACCGCCCCGGGCACATCCGGTGTTGTCCTTAAAATGATCAACAATAGTCCCGGCGGGAACAACAATCCAGGCAACGACCTGGCCATCGATGATATTACATTCCAGCCTTGCGGCCCCTTAAATACAGCTTCATTCTCTTCTTCGGCGGCTATCGATACGACCACCGTATGCCCAGGCGCGCCGCTTAACCTATATGGCGCCGTTTCATCGGGCTATGTGGATCCGGCGTACATCTGGCAATACAGCCTCGACAATGGAATGTCATGGACGGATATTCCGAACTCCAACAGCACGCAGCTCCAGGTGACAAACACGGACACAAATACTCAGTATAGGATGCAGGCTGCGGAAAGCAGTAACATTAATTCCTCAAATTGCCGGGTCAGCTCCAATATCGTTACCGCCGGTCTATATATACCCATGGTCACTATTTCCCCCGACACCACGATCTGCCGTGGTACTCCGGCCACCCTGTATGCCGCCGGTGGCCTGACCTATAGCTGGTATCCCACCGCTAGTCTTACCAGTCCTGCATCGAAAACCACCAACGCCTCCCCGGGTGCGACGACTCGTTATTACCTGCAAACCAT
This sequence comes from Dinghuibacter silviterrae, assembly GCF_004366355.1. Taxonomy (NCBI): domain Bacteria; kingdom Pseudomonadati; phylum Bacteroidota; class Chitinophagia; order Chitinophagales; family Chitinophagaceae; genus Dinghuibacter; species Dinghuibacter silviterrae. The sequence continues at coordinate 430,540 of NZ_SODV01000001.1, forward strand.
CGATCAAAATCATTGCGCGGAAAAAGACTCTGTCTTAGTTTCGATACGGCCTCAACCCACGTTCGAAAGCCCGGGCCTCACTACGGTCTGCAAAGGGGAACCGGATACCCTGGCGCCCGGGAGTAACCCCGGTTACCGGTATGCCTGGTCACCTCCCGATCACCTGAACAATCCCGAAGCGCCGTCACCGGTAGCCCTATTGGATTCATCGATGTCATATACCGTCCATATCAGCGACTCCTTATGTGCCGGCTACGACACCACCTTCGGCGTTTCTGTAACCATATTGCCGGACCCTGACGTTGTTGCTCAAAAGCACAACGATATTAATTGCGCGCAACCCACCGCACAATTAAATGCCACTGGTGCCGCCAACTATCTCTGGACACCTGCATCCGGGGTCGACAATCCTTCATCTCCAAGCCCAACAGCACTGATCGACACCACCACCACTTTCCTGGTCAAAGGGATAAGCCTGAATGGCTGCTATGCCTACGACAGCATTACGGTTTACGTCAGCGCCACCGGTAAAAACCTTTTTATACTGCCCAATGCCTTTACGCCAAACGGCGACGGCTACAACGACTGCTTCGGTGTCAAACGATGGGGAGACGTCCAATTGGAAGAGTTCATGATCTTCAACCGATGGGGGCAACGTGTCTTCTATACCCAAAACCCTTCCTTCTGCTGGGACGGGACGTACAATGGACAGCCCCAGGAACCCGGTGCCTATTGTTATATTATCCGTGCCCGGACCTTTTGCGGCCCGGTTACCCACAAGGGATGGGTGATGTTAATGAGATAACGCTATGACTTGCCCCGTCCGCACACCAAAGACACTTTTACAAAACCCAAGTTCCAACGCCTTCATCGTCGTCGGCATTTCCCCCGGGAAAAAAGGGAAATATTGTGGCGAATCCTCTATCACGGTCGGACTTACCGCGTTAATTCGAATCCCGTTCCCCAATTCTATAGCCGCTGCCCGGACAAAGGCCTCCACGGCGCCATTCGCCGCCGAAGCATTGGCGAAATGACGTTGTGGTTCATGCGTCAAAGCCCCCGTGATCAGGGTGAAAGAGCCGCCCGGATTTATATAGTGTTGCCCGATCAGCACCAGGTTGATTTGACCCATCAACTTACCATCCATCCCTTTTCTGAATTCGGCATCAGACATCTTTTTCCAGGGCCCGACGAAAGTTGGCCCCGCCGTACAAATCAACGCGTCAAAAGCGCCTGCCTGTTTGTACATATCTTCAATAGACGAAGGCGAGGTAATGTCGGTCGGAATATCACCACCCTTGCTGCTTACCTTTACTATTTCGTGCTCTTTTTCAAACACATTGACCAGGTACCGGCCCATCGTCCCGGATGCGCCTACAATAATTATCTTCATACAAACATTTTCTTACTAATATTCATCCCCGTCGCCGTCCCCATGGCCACCGCATTCGCTACCGTCCGCATCCGGGAAACATTATCACCACATGCATAAATGCCGCCCACAGTAGTCTCCTGAAAATCATCAACCATTACATAGCCCTCCGCCGTCAATGAACATCCCATAGCTTGGGCGATCGTACAGTGTTGTTCAAACCGGCTCCGTAAATACATCGCCTTGACCGGCTCTATCGTGTGATCGTTGAAAACAATGCCCTGGATCTGGCCCCCGGAATACTCCAGGCGGTTTATCTCCTTTTCGACTACACGGATGTAGTGACTTTGCAGCATGAATTGTTGGGAAGGCGTAAAGGTCGAACGACCATTGGTAAAAAGAGTCAGGTCGCTCGTCCAGTTCGAAATAAGCCTGGCCAGCTCAAATCCGTCATCTCCGTTGCCGAGTATGCCCGTCTTTTCTCCTCGAACCTCGAACCCATGACAGAATGGACAGTGAAGCACCGATATTCCCCAACACTCGGAAAGCCCTTCAAGGAGCGGTAACCGGTCGCGAATACCCGTTGCAAATACGAGCCGAAGACCGTAAAATGTTTGTCCCGATGCTGTCAGGATCTCAAAACCCCCATCCTTTTTAAAACCGCGCAAAGCGACATCATCGATAAAATCCACGGTGTTATACCGCCCAACCTGTTGCCGGCCGATGGCAGCCAGCTCCCGGGGCGTGCTTCCATCCCTGGTAAGGAAATTATGTGAATACGGCGTTTGCCTGTTACAAGGCAGCCCGCTGTCTATCACCAATACGGTCCGCAAAGCCCTACCCAAAGCCATAGCTGCGGCAAGCCCGGCATAGCTGCCCCCGACAATGATCACATCAAATTTCATTCATCAAAAGTACGCGGCCTGTAGGGCGCAGGGGTAGGACAAAACCCGAGTTCCGGTGGACTTATGCAAATTTCCGTCTGAAGGTTTCCGGGGAATAGCCCGTGTGCTTTTTGAAAAAACGGATAAAATAGGAAACATCCTCGTAACCCAGATGCCCTGCTACCTGGTTCACCTGGCTGGAGGTAGCCAAAAGGTATCGCCTGGCTTCCAAAATGATATGATCGATGATGACACCGGAACAAGTCTTGCCCAGCGTTGCTTTTGTTACCGCATTCAGTTGGTAAGGCGTAATATGCAATCGATCGGCATAATAGGCGACCGTCTTGTGTTCAACAACTTGCTGTGCAAGGAGCTCCTGAAAGGCTTCGAGCAGCTCCTGGTAATGTTCGCTGCCGCCGTCGGAAAAATCCTTTTGGCTCTTGCATTGCCGCAACAGCTCTATAAAGAAAATATCCAGACTCGATCGAATCACATCCAGGTATCTTTCCTGTTTTGACGTATACTCCTCGAAAATATTAGAAAGTGTGTCCAACAGTTTCTTCGATCGCGCCGCATCCAGCGGGCAAAAATTCCTGCCGCTGACACTTCTCAGCACCTGTCTGGCAGCCTTTTCCATAGGCGCATAAAAATCGCCCGTAAATTCCATAAGAAACCCGCTACATCCATTTTTTAGGACCAACTTATGTACCTGTCCGGGACGCATAAAGTAAATGGAATAGTCACCGACCGGGTAAGACACAAAGTCTATACTGTGCTCACCGTGACCCCTTTCCAACGCTAATACAAAATAATAGCTATGCCGGTGAAGCTCTTGGATCATATCCTTCCCTGAAAGCAAAGCCCCGATATCCCGTATATTGAAACTCCCCGTAAAATCCGGCTCCTTTAGGACCCTGACTTGAATGGACGCCATGGCTGCTAAAATAAGAAATAGAACGCGCATAGCCGTGAGCTATAGGCAGTCCCACCATTAAAGTCAATCTTTGCACAAACCTAAGCTACCATGAAAAAAAACACCAGTACCGTCATGGCTATGCTATTCGTCGTAGCCTTCCTCACGTACCGTTGCAACAACAACACCATGACAGGTCAGGACCAGGGCGGCGCCTTCCAAAACCACCGCGACTCCATCCCGACCAAACAGCAATACCCTTACCCGCTTTTTGTGCTCAGCCATGACTATCCAACGACCGCCACACCTTTGGTCAATCCGCCCTGGCACCAGGCACTACAGGGACAACCCATTTCCAGCTCCAATTTCATAGCGTACATGGACTCGTTGAAGAGTTACGTCGCCCCCAACGTCATGCCTTTTTTCACCGATAATCCAAACTGGACATCGGCCAGGTATGGCTGGTTCAACGAACCATGGCTGGGTTCGCAAAGGGAAGCCATCCTGGGAACCTACCTGGGGAACGGGAACCCGGCGAACATGTTCAAGTCACTAAAAGTCGACGAGTCCGGTTACGTACTGGTCCTCTACGATTCCCTGGCGGCCTATACAGTCGGGCAGATCTGGGGGAAGACCGGGCAAAAAGTAAACTTACTGAACAACGCTACCCAATTCCCGGAAGGCAGCGTCATCGTCAAACTCGCCTTTTCAAACATCAATTATCCCGAATGGCCGGTGATGGAAGGCGCGCAAACCTTAAATGTATACGACACCATCCCCACCGTGGGGAATCCGGCCCCCGGCTACCAGATGCGGAAAGTGAGCTTTTTTCAAATGGACGTCATCGTCAAAGACAGTTCGACGGCTCCAAAGACCGGGTGGGTGTATTCTACTTTTGTATACGACAAAGACACGACCGGCTCATTTTGGGACAAAATGGTACCGCTGGGTGCCATGTGGGGGAATGATCCGGGTGTAAACAGTCCAACCCAACCCCCTTATCCGCCCCTTTATGAGACCGTCATCTATACCGGGGCGCCGGAGTACAGCAAGGAAACCCTGGGCTGGGGTGGCCGTCTCAGCGGTCCGAACGACGGGGCCGTTGCCCAGGAGGCTGTGGACATCACAACGGGGCAGGTGTACCAAAACCTGGCGTTGTCGTCCTGTATGAGCTGTCACAGTCCCGCACAGGATACATTTACATCCTTCCTGTTGCCGGGCCCTTTCCCCACGTCGGATACACTGTTTGTCTATACGCCCGGCAGTCCCAACTGGAACCTGTGGTTCAGGGACAACTGGGGAAACGTTCCCTTTAACGAAGGACAGGTGGCCATGGACTATGACATGGTGATGGCCTTCAAGTCGGTACCCGCCTGGGAAGCCGCCCAGTCTTCCGGGCAAAACAGTTTGCTAAAGGCCAACCTGGAAGCGGTCAACCGGTTTAGAAGACATAAAACACAAAGCAGGTTCTGGCATTAATGCAAGCAACATTTGTTAACAAATTCCAGCGGCTCCCGTAGCCGCCCTTTACCCCTATCCGTAGCATTCCTACTATTTGGCCTCCGCGGCTTCCTAAAGCGCCTCAAGCGCTGTACTTTGGGTCAAATCCAAACCCATGAAGGCTTATCCTTTGGTGCTATCCCTGTTGCTGCCCTATACGCTCCGTGCCCAAAGTCCCGTAACCGCGATCTTTACACACGCGATCAATGCGGGGACGGCCACCAGTTATACAGGCAGGGGCGCTTCGGGCAATTCGCCCAGTGGCTTTACGGGCGACTTCTATACGTATCACTTCGGCACCAACGTTGCTACCACTAATAACAACGACGTCCTGGACTCCTTTACCGTAGCCGGGAGTCACTATAAATATTTGACGGCTCCCTTGTCGGTCGTATTCCGGAGGGTAAACAATGCCAATGTTACTGGTCTAAGGAAATCCCTGTGGTTTTACGCTAACGGCGCCGCCGCGATCAATAACGGCGGCACCTTCGCCCTGTACCCGGACTATGATGACAGTTTGGAGCGCGTTTTCACGGAAAGGTTTTTTGACGTCGGCATCGACAATGTCTTTCAAAACGCCAACACGACCAACAACAACAATATCGAACGGATGGACGTGATCTTCCCCGGGGGCGTTAGCGCCACCGATGTCACTAAGGCCGGATTTGTTGTTTTTGACCGGGGCTCCGATCCAACCCACGATCCGTTCTGGATAGCGGCCATCAAGACCCTTGACGGGAGCGGGAATCCCTCCGCGTACTACAATGCCGTCAAGGGCGAATCCTTCGAATACGGAGTCGATGTCGGGAGCAGCATCAACTATGTCATCCTAAGAAGGAACTATGTCCCCACGGCCGACGGCCATTTGTTGATGATGGACAATACGACTGCCCAAAACCGGGATGGCGTCTTCTTCACGTTTTCAAACCTGGGCGTACCGGCAAACACGCTGATCTATGGATATTCGTTGATGGATACGACCGTAGTCGCATCCCCCGCCACCAATATTGTTGATTACACCAACGGCACTAACTTCCCTACCACCACGGACCTCCCCTTGGGAGGCCTCGACCCGGTAGCCGTCACGGGTTTATGGGTCACCAGTCCGACCTATATCATCCTCCCCGAACGGATTGAAACCTTTGACGCCCGCGCATCGAACAGCGACGTGACCCTGAACTGGAACCTGGGCATCACGGATGACGTTGGGGAACTGGTGGTGGAACGAAGCGCCGACGGCAAGGCTTATGTTGCCCTGTCCAGTATTTCGTCACCCGACGCCGGGCCCCAGGTTTGGGTCGACAAGCACCCACTCACGGGCTCCAATTATTATCGCTTGCTACTGCTCGACAAAAACGGAGGCTCGATGGCCTACAGTTCCGTCAGCACCGTAGACCTCCCGGTAACACCCGGCATAAAAATCTATCCCAACCCCGTGGAGAACAGACAATTCACGCTTTCGTCCTCCGGCCTTGCCGACGGCGCTTATTTTTTGCGGCTGTTCGACGGCAACGGCCGTCCGGTCTTTACCCAAACCCTAAACGAGGCGCCGGGCACCGGAAAGACCATCAACCTGCCCAGGATCCTGGCCGCGGGTATGTACTACCTCCAGGTTCTGGACAGCAAAAACAACAAAATCCTGGTAAAGCCCCTTCTAATCGATTAACGACCAAAAGGGCGCCACAGGCGCCCTGCCCGAAGGGCCATCATTGGCGGTGTTGCGGCAGCGAACGCATAGTCGTGGGAACGTCATATATTCGTATTATGACTCCCTGCACACCTGCCTTGCTAAAAACCTTTGACGCGCTCAAGGAAGTTCCGGAAGACCAACTCCAGTGGCTCATCGATCAAAGCTACTGCCGTATGGTCCCTGACGGAGAGCTCCTGGCCGAGCCCGGGAAAGCCATCGCAGGGACCCACTTCGTCATCACCGGCATGCTCCGCGTATATATGCCCATCGGGGGCGTCAAACGGGAGATCGGATCATTTGCCCCAGGTGATATCTCCGGCTATTTGCCCTTCTCCAGGGCAAAAATGGCGAGCGGTTATGCCGTCACCGTCGGGGAGAGCCAGCTCATGACCTTCCCCGTTGACAAGATCCAGGAAATGATCCGGACCCAGTTCGAGCTCACCCAGGCATTGGTGCATGTCATGACCAACCGGGTCCGAAGCTTCACCGCGCTCCAACAGCAGAACGAGAAAATGCTGGCGCTGGGCAAGCTGTCCGCGGGTCTTGCCCATGAACTCAACAACCCCGCTTCCGCCATCGTGAGGGATTCCGACTCCCTCCTCAAACACCTCAAGCTCCAACCCGAAGACTTTAAACGGGTTATCTCGATCCAGATGAGCGGACAGCAGGTCGATGCCGTTTGCGACGACCTGTTTCGCATCCTGGACCGGCCCGAACAACCCGAGCTTGGTTTGCGGGAGCGGACTAAAAAAGAAGGCGAGATGGAGGACATGCTCGACGAACTAGGCATCAGCGGTCCGGGTGAGCTCGTGGAAAACCTGGTCGGTTTTGCCTTTGAACCAGAAGACGTCCGCGACCTGAGCAACCACATACCCAAAACCTTTTTATCCGCTGTCTTCGGCTGGATCAACAACCTGTTGGTAACCGAGCGGATGGTCGAAGACATCAGCGAGTCCTCAAAACGCATCGCCGACCTTGTTGCCTCCGTAAAGACCTATACCCACATGGACCAGGCGCAGGACAAGCAATACGCCGACATCCATATCGGTATCTGGAATACGGTCAAGATGCTGGGGTATAAATTCAAAAAGGGCAACATCACCCTGGTCAAGGAGTTCGACAAAACCCTCCCGCCCGTCAAGGCGATGATCGGCGAGCTCAACCAGGTGTGGACAAACCTGATCGACAATGCCCTCGACGCCATGGAACCCAACGGCAAAGGCACTCTCACGATCCGTACCGAAAGAGACCGGGAATTTGTACAGGTCAGTATCATCGACGACGGCCCCGGCATACCGGAAGAAATCCGGTCAAGGATATTCGACCCCTTCTTTACCACCAAGGAGCTGGGTAAAGGCACGGGCATGGGTCTGGAGACGGTACAACGCATCGTCAACCAGCACAGGGGTTCCATAAAAGTACAATTGGCACAGGGGCACACCGCCTTTATCGTGTGTTTCCCCATTAACGGATGATCCTTTATGAACAAACCTATTCTTTTTTCCATCGACGACGATCCTCAGGTCCTCCGGGCTATTGGCCGGGACCTGAAAACACAATACGCAGACGACTACAAGATCATCAGCACCACCTCGGCCAAAGAAGCGCTCGAAGTACTGGTCGATCTCAAGAACACCGGAGACGTCGTCGCCATGTTCCTGGTCGACCAGCGGATGCCCGAAATGGAAGGCGTGGACTTCCTGCAAAGCGCGATCCGGATTTATCCCGACGCCAAAAGGGTGCTGTTGACCGCCTATTCCGACACAGTAGCGGCGATCAAGGCGATCAACAACGTCCAACTGGACTACTACCTGACAAAACCCTGGAATCCTCCGGAAGAAAAATTATACCCGGTGATCAACGATCTCCTGGACGACTGGAAAGGACACTACAAACCCGACTTCCGGGGGATCAAGCTCATCGGCTACCAGTTCTCCCCCAAGTCTCACGAGATCAAGGACTACCTGGCAGGCAACCTTATCCCTTATGCCTGGTATGATATTGAAACCAATCCCGAAGGCAAACGCCTGCTGGAGATCAACCAACTCAGCACGGGCGACCTCCCCCTGATCATTTACGAAGACGGCCACTGCGCGGGCAAACCGACGATCCGCCAGATCGCCGAAAAGATCGGCCTCAGCCTCCAGATCAAAAACGAAGTCTACGACGTGGTGATCATCGGTGCCGGCCCCGCCGGTCTTGCCGCAGCCGTCTACGGCTCTTCCGAAGGCCTCAAAACCCTCCTCGTCGAACGGCGCGCTCCGGGGGGCCAGGCCGGGACGAGCTCCCGGATCGAAAATTACCTCGGCTTCCCGTCCGGTCTGAGCGGGGCGGACCTGACCCGCCGCGCCATCAGCCAGGCCAAGCGGCTCGGGGCGGAATTCCTTTCCCCCACAGAGGTAAAAGACATCCGGCAAAAAGACGGCTACAAGACCATCGTTCTCGACGACGGTCCGGAAATCATCAGCCGGTCCGTAGTCATCACTACCGGTGTCGACTATCGAAAACTTGAGGTAGAGGGCGTGGACCGGTTTACCGGCGCCGGCGTTTATTACGGGGCTGCCATGACCGAAGCCTCAGCCTGCAAGGGCAAGGAAGTATTCGTCACCGGGGGCGGCAATTCCGCGGGGCAGGCAGCCATGTACCTCTCCAAGTTCGCTTCCAGGGTACACATTGTCATCCGCCGGGAAAACCTCATCCCCACCATGTCCGCCTACCTGATCAACCAAATCGAATCGACACCCAATATCGAACTCATCCCGTGTACGGAGATACAGGAAGCCCTCGGCGGGGAAAACCTCGAACAGTTGGTGCTCCGAAACATCAGGAACGGCGAACAAAAGACCTTCGACGCAGGCGCCCTCTACATCTTTATCGGCGCCAAACCCTTCACCGACTGGATACAGCTCGACATCATCAAAAACGACAAGGAGTTTATCGAAACCGGCCGCAACCTGACCGCCTACGACACGTTCAAATCGATCTGGAAAAAGGATCGGGATCCATACTTATTGGAGACCAGTTGCCCCGGCATTTTTGCTGCCGGCGACGTCCGCGCCGGCGCGATGAACCGCGTCGCCTCCGCCGTGGGGGAGGGGTCGATGGCCATCAGCTTTGTGCACAAATACCTCGCGGAGATATAGGGTCGCGCCGGCGGGCCCCGCCGACCCGCCGCCAGGCGGCCCTATATCTTCCCGCCTGCAGCGCGGATATTCTCGCCCGTGATCCAGGCCGCCTCATCCGACGCCAGGAAAACGACCACCGAAGCAATGTCCTCCGGCTGTCCCAGACGGCCCAACGGAGTGACGGCCACCGTGGCCGTAGCCCTTTCACTCCCAATGATCCCCAGGGTATGCGCGCCCTCCGTCTCCGTCATACCCGGCGACACGGCGTTCACGCGAATTTTACGGGGTCCCAGTTCCAACGCCAGGGCCGCGGTAAGGCTATCCAATGCCCCCTTCGTGGAGGAATACACCGACGCGTAAGCTACCGGAACCTTTCCCACGATAGAGCTGATGTTGATAATGCTCCCGCCGTCCCCCGAAAAGTGCTTTAGTGCCTCACGGGTGGTCAGGATCGGCCCCCAGACATTGGTACCAAACTGGCGGTGAAATTCCTCCTCCGTCACCGACTCCACCGGATCGAAACGGTATACCCCCGCATTGTTCACGACCACGCTGACCGGTCCAAACGCCTTCGCCGTTTCACGGAAAAGCCGCTCTACGTCGCCCGCGTGACCCACATCCCCCTGCACCGCAATGGCCTTTCCGCCTTCCCCGGTGATCTCCGATACGATGCGGTCCGCGCCCTCCTTGCTGCTCGAATAGTTCACCACCACCGCCGCACCCGCCCGGGCAAGGCCCTTGGCAATACCGGCACCGATTCCTTTAGAAGCCCCCGTCACTACGGCGACTTTTCCTGCAAGTGACTGTTTCATGGTTATTTTTTTCCAAAGGTAAGCAACAATTCAATACATCGAAATATTTCGATTTATAGAAGATATTTTTTTATCCCCCGAAGCACTTCAAAAATTTCATGTATTCGTTAAGAACCTTTTTGTCGATGGCATACTTCACGTGCCGTCCCTCCTTCTCCGCAATCACGATCCCCGAATCCACCAGTTGTTTGGCATGATGCGACACAGAAGACTGCGCCAGGTTCATGAGGTCGCATACATCCGTGCAAGACATCACACCCCGTTTGCTTACCTCCTGGAGCATCTTCAACCGATGGGGATCGCCCAGGGCTTTTGAGATTTTTTCGACGTCTTTTAGGGTCATTATCTGGCAAAAATAATTGGATTTTTCTTGTCACCTAGTGATGCCCCATTAGTTCATTTAAAACTGTCTGAATCAGCCTGGTGATGGGACCTATCCAGACACGTATCGTGTCTACCCTTTTGTTTGGAGAGACATCCCTGCCCAAAAAACGAGGATGCAACCTCTGGTATTCCGTCATTCCTTGATCCGTCAATTGTGCCCAATCCTCGTGAAGGCGTATCAGTCCTTGGTTCCGCAGCCCCCTTAGCAAGCTTTCCGGATCTTTCCCTTTTATCCCATCCTTCCTCAGCTCAGACAAAATGTATTGGATAGGGACCTGGGCATACGTTTCTTTCGTGCCCTCCGAATACAATAACCCGAGGATATGATACCGGTCACTTTTAGATATCTGGCTACTCATAACTAATTTAAGAACCAAATTTACATCAAAAGGGATATTTTATACTTACATTTTGACACTATTTGATTTCATTTTTCTACATAATTTTGCATATTAATACCCATACGCCGATGCAATAAGCGACATTCTTCAGCCCTAATGTTGATTCTCAGATGGTTACAGACTATCGTTATCGCTACGTCAAAAGTGTTTGGGGCGCAGGCGACCTGACTTCTTTTTCCCGCATATTCGAAATCATACCGAAATCCATTGTTTCGGACGACATGGGAATGCATTACCACAGTTTCGCCAATAAAGTAACCCGGCCGGAGCTTCTGAATGTGAAACAATTGATGAAGCTGTCCCACCTAACGGGGATTCCACTGGCATCGCTTGTCGAACTTGTCGCCAATGACATCAATTCAAAGTGACGCCCCCTCCCCATAATCCCGTACCTTTGCGGCCATGGAAATTTCCACCCCCTCCCGGTACGAGCAGCTCTGCGAACTGACCTCCGGGGACTTCCAGGCCTTCCTCTACGACTGTGACGGTACCCTGGCCGACAATATGAAAGCCCACACCTCCGCCTATGTGGAAGTGGCCCGTACCCAATACGACATCGACCTCGACGGTACGATCATCGACGAGCTGGCCGGCTGGCCTACGGTACAGGTTTGCGAGGAAATCGGCAGGCGCTACAACAAGGTCTTCGACCCCACCCAGTTCGCCTCGGCCAAATCCCAGCTTTTCTACGACAAATACATACAGGAAACAAAACCGGTTGATTTCGTACTCCGCCACCTCATCAACCACGTCGGCCGGGTAAAAATCGGTGTGGTATCGGGCGGCCGCAGGACAACGGTGACCCGTACCCTGACGATACTAAACATCATCGACCTCGTTGACGTGATGGTTTGCGCCGGTGAGACGGAAAGAGGAAAACCCTACCCCGATCCCTTCCTGAAAGCAGCGGAAGAATTGGGTGTAGACCCTACACGCTGTATGGTTTTCGAAGATGGGGACGCCGGCGTGCAATCCGCGATCGCAGCGGGGATGAAGTGGGTAAGGGTGGACAAGCTTTAAATCTGTTCGTCAAAAATCTTATTGATCCTCGGCTGAAGCACCCAAACCCCGACGATAAAAAACACCATCAAGAAAAAGTCGCCGATGTAATCACTGGACCTGGCAGGTTTTTGCAGCTCCACCGACCTTAGCGCTTTAGCAGCAAAATAGAATACAAAAAGAGTACAAATTGCAGCCAGAAAATGAAAGGGAAAGATCACGAGGAATGCCAGGGGATTGGTGTCCCCGTTAGAAATCAACATACCTCGAAAAAAGAGGGGTGCCCACACAGCAGCAAAAAACAGGACGTACAAACAGGGATAAATAGCACAGAAACCGAATAGCCCTCTACTTAAACGGACTTTACCAGGGAGGTTCCGGTACAGTTTATTGCCAACTATAAAAAACCAGCAGTATTGGACAATATTGACGAGCACCATCGGTAAGAAAAACCAGGGCAACAGCTCGAATCGTTTAAAAATGATCATTGCCGCAACCAATATGGCAAATGAAATAAACGCCGGCCCAACGACTAGTACAAAAATCTGCCAATGCTTCGCCCTGAGAAAAAAGCTCATATCCTGGTTTTCTCACAATATACCCCATAAGCCGCATCAATCAGCCTCCCTAACGCCTCATACCCGGCCAGCAGTTCCTTCCGCCCGAATTCTCCCAGGTCTTCGTCCGCAGAGCAATGCGCATGGCAGTACATATCCCACAAAATTGCCCTGGCCTGTTCGGGAGTATAGCTGCCAAAGAACCCGGCCAACACCGCCCCGGGGTTTTCCAAACGCTTCATACCATTTCTTTTATTGTGGGTAACATGGAAACATACCGCTGATACTTTGCATAGATCAGCTTGAAAAAGTAAGACCGGAGAGAGCCCCTGGCCGTCATCCCTGATGCGTGGTTCCAGGCATGGGTAAATAGTTCCAGGACATATTGATCGGCCACGGTTTCGTCCCGATGAAGCGTGAGCGCCATCATATAGACAAAAGAATAATAGCGTTCGATCAACTCCCTGTAAGCCAGTAAGTCTTTTCGTTGTAGCCTTTTGATCAGGTCAAGGTCAGCAGCGATTTCCCCAGGGACACACGGTTCCAAATCGATAGCGTGCATGATGCAAGTCTCCCCTTAAAGATAAGGTGATTTCCCGAGTGTACCTATATCTAGGTACATCTTTTTTGCAAAAAAGAGCAACCTTCCCGTTAAATCTGTCTCATGGAGGAAAAAGATACCATCTGGCTGGGAAAGTTTGCCGCCCACCTGGCCGGTCTGATGGAAGCAAAGGGAATGAGCCAGCGCCGTCTGGCCACGCTGAGTGGCATCAGTCTCGGTAAAATCAACAAGGTGGTCCACGCCAAGGCCAACCTGACGTTGACGACGCTTAGAAAACTTGCGGAAGGCCTTGACCTTCCCCCGTCAAAATTGTTGGATTTTGATGCGGAATAGGGTCACTCCACCTTATCGGCAAGCCCCAATTTCTCCACCGCCACCTGCGCAGCAATCTGGCTGGCGTCTTTCTTATTGTAGCCCTTCCCTTCCGAGATGACGGCGCCATCGACGACAGCCGCTACGGTAAAGAGACGGCGTCCGTTTTCAAAACGTTCGTCTACGGTCTCGAATTCGAGGACCTTTCCGTTTTTGGACGCCCAACCGTACAGCTTATTCTTATGGTTGATCTCCAGGTTTTCCAGTTCGTCGAGGAAGAAATAAGGCAGAATGACCCTTTTCATGATCCAGCGCTTGGTCCGGAGATACCCCAGGTCCAGGTATATGGCGCCTATGAGGGCTTCAAGCGTATTCCCGAATATCTGGGATATTTTCAAGGAATTATCGTGCTTGTTGTACAGGGTAATCTTTTTCAACCCCATCTTTAGCGCAACCTCATTGAGGATGGAGCGGTTCACCATCTTCGACCGCATTTCCGTAAGGAACCCTTCCCCCTTGTAGGGATACTTTTTGAATAAAAAGTCCCCCACCACGGTGCTGAGGACAGCGTCTCCTAGGAATTCCAGTCGTTCGTTGTTTTGATCGCTGCCTTCCTTGATCGACCGGTGGCTCAGGGCTGTTTTATATAAAGGCAGGTGACGAGGCCTGAAACCCAATACGTTACGCAAATTCTTTTCAAACGCGGACCGTGCGGGAAATATGTGCCGTAGTAGAGAAAACTTCACACGTTAATCTACGAATTTTTTGACAATCACGGACGCATTGTGACCACCAAAACCAAAGGTATTGCTCAAGGCGGCATTCACCGGGCGTTCCTGGGCTTTGTTAAAGGTGAAATTCAGGCGGCTGTCAAGCTCCGGATCATCCGTAAAGTGATTGATCGTAGGCGGGACGATGTTGTGCTGCACACTCATGATGCAGGCAATCGCCTCGATGACACCGGCGGCACCGAGAAGATGGCCCGTCATAGATTTGGTGGAGCTGATGTTGAGTTGATAAGCGTGTTCCCCAAAGACCATTTGAATGGCCTTGGTTTCCGCCAGGTCGCCCAGCGGTGTGGACGTCCCGTGTACATTGATGTAGTCGATATCCGAAGGCTGCATACCGGCGTCCCGTAAGGCGGTGATCATGACGTTCCTCGCCCCAAGCCCTTCGGGATGGGGGGCCGTCATATGATACGCATCCGCACTGGCGCCACCGCCCGCGATTTCGCAATAGATCTTCGCTCCCCTGGCTTTGGCATGCTCCAGTTCTTCCAACACGAGCACCCCGGCGCCTTCTCCCATGACAAATCCATCCCTGTCTTTGTCAAAGGGACGCGAAGCGGTTTTGGGGTCCTCGTTCCGTTCGCTGAGGGCCTTCATGGCGTTGAAACCACCCACTCCGGCCTCGCTGATAACGCTCTCACTTCCACCCGTCAGGATGATATCCGCCCTACCCAGGCGAACTTCAGTGAACGCGGAAATAATAGCGTTCGTCGAGGACGCACACGCGGACACCACGGCAAAGTTGGGGCCCCTGAAACCATGGCGCATGGAGATATGACCCGCTGCAATATCCAGGATCATCTTTGGGATGAAAAAAGGATTGAAACGGGGTGTGCCGTCGCCTTTGGCAAATTCAGTGACTTCGTTCTGGAACGTGATCAGGCCCCCGATACCGCTTGCAAAAATAACACCTACCCTATCCGGGTTGACGGTGTCTTTGGAGATGCCTGCATCTGCAACCGCCTGGTCGCTGGCGATGATGGCCGTCTGGGTGAACCGGTCAAGCTTGCGTCCTTCTTTTTTATCCAGGAAGTTAAACGGATCAAAGTTTTTTAACTCGCACCCGAACTTGGTCTTGAATTTAGAGACGTCAAAAGCCTTAATGAAATCGGCGCCCGATACACCATTGATCAAACCACTCCAGAAGTCAGGCACATTGTTGCCCAATGGGGTAAGGGCGCCCATTCCAGTAACAACTACTCTTTTTAATTCCATATATGCAAGCCGGGAATTTGGTCCGCGTGGTGTAGTTGGATTAGTAATTATTTGGCGTGTTCTTCCAAATAAGCAATTGCCTGGCCTACTGTGGTAATAGTTTCAGCTTGTTCGTCGGGAATGGAGATATTGAATTCTTTTTCGAATTCCATGATCAATTCAACGGTGTCCAGAGAGTCGGCACCCAGGTCGTTCGTAAAGGACGCCTCCGGGTTAACCTCCGCCTCATCAACACCTAATTTGTCAACAATGATTTTCTTTACTCTTGTTGCAATGTCTGACATGATAGTAAAATTTAGTTACTGGGTGCAAAAATAGAATTTTTGAGTTAATAACCATACGGACCGCAAGTTTTCCCAAAAAATGCCACATTAAAGCGAAGTGGCTGAAAATCGGTACCTTCACACCCCCCAAATCGGGCGCAGCATGGCACTTCGCATCATCGAACACGGCTCCGGTGACTACCGCCAAATGGTCGAGCTCCGGGATGAAATCCTAAGGAGACCCCTGGGACTAACTTTTTCAAAAGAAGAGCTGGCCGCCGAGGTCAAAGACATATTGGTCGCCGCGTTCGAAGAAGAACAGTTGGTAGCCTGCTGCCTGCTGTCCCCACAAAACAAAGATATTGTTCGTCTCCGACAAATGGCCGTCAGCAGCGAAGTACAGGGCAAAGGTGTGGGCAAGGCCCTCATTCTTTTTGCCGAAACCGTTTCCCGGGATCACGGTTTTATAAAGATCACCATGCATGCCCGGGCTACCGCCGTCGGTTTCTACGAAAAAATGGGATACAAGATAAGCGGACCCGAATTCGTGGAAGTAACCCTGCCGCATTATATAATGGAGAAGCCCTTGCTCTAGGCTTTCTTTATATTCTCCCTCAAAATCGCCCTCGCATCCGCAAGGCCCTCCCCAAAAGCCGACTTGGGCAACAGAAAGAAAGACCGGCTGTCAAAATATAAATGGAAGAAATGGGGCGTTTCCAGGTAGTTGCTAAATTCCCTCCAGGACCATGACCGCCCCGTCCCCTTTGAGGTGCTGAGAAAAAAATGCTGTGGCTCCAATGCGGCCGTGAAATGATCCTTAAAGGTCCTTTCTTTCCGGTATATCGAATAGGGTAGGAAAAACCATAAAGCCCCCATGAGGCACATCCATAGTACGGAGCTCAGCAGAAAGGCGAGGGGCAGGATCCGGTGCAGGTAAAAAAGGATGGCTGCAAAAATTGCAAAGACGTTGACAAGGATCACGAGCAGCCTGATCTCCCTTTTGGTAAGAAAATGATACCGCAGGGCCTGGATCACCTGACCTTTATTATAAGAGAATTCCACTTGCATATTGCTAAGGTCACCTTAATTCCCTAATAATCAACAAAGCCATTTATTTAACATTCTCTTAACACTTAAACAAACGTTTAATTTAAACACGTGTTTAACTTTGCATCCGATATACAAATTTTCTTATGGACAAACGAACGCTGATACTCAGTGCGGCAGAAAAACTCTTCGGAGAGAAGGGGTTCGAGGGGACAACCGTAAGGGATATTGCACACTCGGCCGGGGTCAATCTGGCCATGATATCGTACTATTTCGGGTCGAAAGAGAAGTTGTTCGAGGCGCTTGTAGAATACCGGTCCGGATACACCACAGGTGTGCTGGAGGAACTGGCCCAGGACGAACACCTGGAGCCGATGCAAAAAATGTATAAACTCATCGACTTCTATGTGGAAAGGATCCTGTCCAATTTTCAGTTCCATAATATTATTTCCCGGCAATTCTCCACGCTCCAGTCAACCGACCTGAAGGAGGCGCTGATGCGGATGAAGGCAAAAAACCTGGAACAGATCGAAAAGATCATGGCGGACGGGCAGAAAAAGGGCGTTTTCCGGAAGGTGGACCTGGAATTAACCCTGGCCAGCATTATCGGGACTATTTCCCAATTGACGCTGTCCAAGGAATGGTACTGCCGGATCCTCGGTATCCTCTCCCCCGACCCGAACGACTTTTCCCCCGAGCTGGTCACCCGGCTCAAAAATCACCTGAAAGACATGGTGACCGCCCACTTACGTGTACCCCAATCATAGAACACATTAAAATAATAGAAACCTGGTTTATATGAAGCAAACAATCGTAGCACTGGCTTTTCTGCTGTTAGCCCTCCCGGGCGTCAGGGCTCAGTCACCCCGCTCGATCACCTTGGAAGAGGCGGTCAAGCTGGGGATCGACAACAGCAAACAGCTCAGGCAATCCAAAAACAAGATCGACGAAGCACTCGCCCGCCTGGATCAGGCGAAGGACTTACGCCTCCCCAGCGCGAAAGTGAGCTTCCAATACCTGCACGCCCTTATGCTGGCCCGGACGCTGAACTTCCCGGGGCTGACCCAGCCCGGCAAACCGCTCAGCCTGAGCTTTGATTTCCCTGCCTACCTAGGCACCCTGGCGATCAGCGAGCCCATTTTTAACGGCAACCAGTTCAAATATGCCCGCCAGTCCGCAGACCTGCTCCTGCAGCTCAGCAAACTGGATGCAGACAAGGACAAGGATGACGTGACCTACCTGGTCATCAGCGCCTATATCAACTACAACAAGATCCTGCAAAACCAGCTCATTGTCGGGCGGAACATGCAGGACGTAGACCAGAAGCTGACCGAGATCACCAAGTACGAAAGCCAGGGCCTGGCGACCCGGAACGATGTATTGCGCTTCCAACTGCAAAAATCCCAGATCGAGCTGAGTGAGATCGAGCTGGAAAACGACCGCAAGGATGCCAACTACGACCTGAACATCATCCTGGGCCTGCCCGATTCGACCCAACTGACCGTTTCCAATTTTGACTATAAGCTCCAGGAACAACCGGTCTTTACCGACCTGTTGACCCAGGCCGATGCCAACCGCCGGGAACTCCAGGAACTCGCCTTCCAGGACAAAGTTGCGGACATCAATATTAAAAAGATCCAGGACGGGAAACTGCCCACCCTGGCAGCAACAGCGGGTATGTATTATATCAATCCCACAGGCAAGCCCATCCCCACGGACCACACCGTTCTGGCACCGATTACTTTAGGCGTGGGCGTTTCCTGGAATATCGGTTCGCTGTATACGACCAAAAACAAGGTGGCGGAAGCCGCAGCCCAGAAACAGGAGATCGTGACCAGCAAGGACCAAGCCCAGGATGACATCCGAAAGGACGTGCACAAGGCTTACTTAGGGTATCTACAGTCGCTCGACAAGATCCGGGTCCTCCAGGTCGCCGTCGACCAGGCGGAAGAAAACGAAAGGATCACCGAATCCAAGTTCCAGAATAACCTGGCCAATACAACCGACCGGATCGACGCCCAGACGCAGCTCTACCAATCCAGGGTGAACCTGGAGCTGGCCAAATCGGACGCTGCCATCGCTTATTACACCATGATAAAATCAACAGGCAACATTCACCTGTAATCTTCAACAAGTCTATAAACTGCATTTGTATATGGAACAAAATACCACTCCCGCAAAACCCCGCAAAAAGCTCTTATTCCCGATCATTCTCGGGTTGGTCTTACTCATAGCCCTGGGGTTCACACTGAAAGAATACATCTTTCTTCAAAGCCATGAAGAAACCGACGACGCCCAGATCGACGGCGACATCAGCCCTGTCATCCCCCGGGTTTCCGGTTACGTGACCGCCATCAATTTCCAGGACAACCAATTCGTCCATGCAGGTGATACATTGGTGGTCCTTGACGACAAGGACTACAAGATCAAGCTGGACCAGGCCAATGCCGCTCTTACCGCTGCGCAAAAGAACGTCGCCGCCTACAAGGCCACGGTCTTCGAAACCCAGTCCAACTTCGGTGTGCAAAAGGCCAACATAGAAGAGGCCCAGGTACGCCTTTGGAAAGCCGAACAGGATTACGACCGTTACAAGAACCTCTATGACGACCACGTGATCACCAAAGCACAGTTCGACCAGGCCACCGCGGACAAAGAAAGCGCGCAGGCTGCCCTCGACGCCGCCAAAAGCCAGATCCCCGTGCTCGACAAACGTGTCAACACCAATGAGCAGCAGACAACCGCCACGGCGTCCATCATCGATACCCGTAAAGCCGATGTGGAATACGCACAGCTACAGCTGTCCTATACGGTTATCACCGCCCCCGCCAGCGGCATCGTATCCAAACGCAACATCCAGATCGGTCAGTTGGTACAGGCAGGCACCCCGATGTTCTCCGTCGTACACGACAGCCTCTACATCACGGCGAACTTCAAGGAGACCCAGATGAACGACATCCGGATCAAACAAGCCGTCGACGTATCCGTAGACGCTTTCCCCAACGATAAGATCCAAGGCACCATTGAATCCGTATCCGGCGCCACCGGGGCCAAGTTTTCCCTGCTGCCCCCCGACAACGCCACCGGCAACTTCGTAAAAGTCGTACAACGTGTACCTGTACGCATCAAGCTCGACGTCGACAGCGCCACGATGGCCCGTCTGCGTCCCGGCATGAGCGTAAAGGTGACCGTTCACACAAAATAAAAAACATCCTATATGGCAGAATATGGTTTTAGAAGATGGATCATTACCATTACGGTGATCGTCGCTTCGCTGCTGGAATTGATCGACACCACGATCGTGAACGTGGCCCTGCCAAACATCATGGGAAACCTCGGCGCTACCCTGGAAGACGCCAACTGGATCGTCACCGGGTACGCCGTGGCTAACGTTATCATCCTCCCCATGTCCGGGTGGCTGGGGGACCGATTTGGACGGAAAAATTACTTCCTGACCTCCATTATCGTCTTCACCTTCGCCTCCTTCTTGTGCGGGAACGCCCATAGCCTGACGGAACTGATCGCGTTCCGGTTGTTACAAGGGCTGGCCGGCGGTGGTCTTATCTCGACCGCCCAGGCCATTCTCCTGGAAACCTGGCCGCCCGCCGAGGTGGGTATGGCAACTGCCCTGTTCGGTCTGGGTGCCGTCGTTGGACCCACCGTCGGGCCGACCATCGGGGGGCTTATTACGGATAATATCAACTGGCAGTGGATATTTTATGTGAACATACCCGTAGGCGCCATCGCCGCGTTCTGTGTGTCGACCTTTGTGCGGGAGTCTCCAAGATATGGAAAAGGCAAACGTATCGACTGGTGGGGTATCCTCTTCCTGGCGATCGCCGTCGGCTCCCTGCAGGTGGTCCTGGAAAAAGGAGAGGACAAAGATTGGTTTTCCACCTGGTACATCTCCCTGCTCACCCTGAGCACCATAGTGGCGGTGATCTGTTTCATCTGGCGGGAGATCAGTATCGACTTCCCTATCGTGAATTTTAAGATCCTAAGACACCGGAGCTTCTCCATTGGGATATTCACCTCCTTTGTGCTGGGGGTGGCATTGTATGGGTCGACTTTTGTCTTCCCGGTATTTACCCAGAACCTGCTGGGGTTCACCGCCGCTCAAACCGGGTTGATCCTCTTGCCGGGGGGGCTTGCCACCATCAGCATGATGCCCTTCGTGGGAAACATGCTCAAACGGGGCATTCCCGCACAGATACTCTCCGCCATCGGTTTCTTCCTGTTCTTCGTGTTTTGTTACATGCTTTTCGGGTCGAACCTGAACTCAGGTACCGGGGACTTCTTCTGGCCCCTGATCATCCGCGGTGTAGGTATGGCCGTTCTTTTCGTACCCCTTACCACCCTGGCCATCCAGGACCTGAGAGGACCCGAGATCGGTCAAGGCACCGGCTTGAACAATATGATGCGCCAGCTGGGGGGGTCCTTCGGGATTGCCATCATCACGACGATCATCCACATTAAGAGCGGGATCAACAGGGCTGTACTCCTGGAAAATGTCAATATATACAACCCGGAGTACCAGGCCAGGAACAACGCCGCTATTCAGAACTTCATGTCCAACGGTTTTTCCCGTGATCAGGCCATTGCCATGGCCAACGGCGCCATGGAAGGGAATATTACCAAACAAACGATGCTGACCACGTTCAACGACGTCTACCTCCTGGTAGGGTTCTTTGTCCTGCTCTGCATCCCCCTGATCTTCCTGCAAAAATTCAGTAAGAAGCCGGTGGCTATGCCCACCGACGCCCACTAAACTTGTTTTGCGGCAGTGCCCGAAGGCCGGTCTTTGCGGACCGGCCTTTTTTTACCCCCACTTCGGCAACGCCTTCATAAACGCGGAGACCTCCGCGGTATACTGCTGGACTTCCCCGTTATCCAGCCCCAGCTCACTGGCGATATCGGCATCCGACAGCTTCATAATGAACTTCATCTTATAAAACCGCTGGTATTTTTTGGGGAGCGCCTTTTCCATCTCCATCATCATCCGGGCGATCTCTGCAAAGCCCGTGACCATGACCGCAGACCGGTTGTCAACGGCCGGGTTCAGACGCTTGCAAGTCTCCATGACCGTATTGTTCAGGAATATCTTTACCCCTGCCGGGTCCTGTATGGATTCCCGATGATCCCAAAGCGCCTGAAAAGCCCCGAAGGCGATCTCGGCGATCCGGCGTTTGTCCGTATCCTTGGGCATCAGCTCCGTAGCGATATACAGTAAGGAGTCCGAGAAAACCGAGCGGATTTGTTTAAGCGCCGCCGGGCGCCCCGCTTTGAGGCTGCGTACACATCTTCCAGGGTCCGCTTGCCCGCGCTGAAATGAAAATATAGACAACGAGGGGGCTCCCCGGAATAGGCTCAATCGCATAGTACGTACGCCTGGATTTTTTTGGGCTATGAGTTCCATCGCACAAAGATATCCCCGTCCATTCCTCTGATCAACAGGATGTAATCATCAATTTGGGGGGATTCTCCGGCTTCGATACGAATGACGTCTCTCAGATTGATATTAGCTAGCGTGGCAAGTTTTTCACGGGTGAGGCCCAGCAACTTTCGCCTGAAACTGATCGTCTTACCCAAAGAAGACCGAGTCATGGGCGACAATGCTGCATCGAATGAAAGATCCATACGAATATATTAATTATCTGATAAATAAGGAGGATTACGTTTGTGCAATCGCACAATAAGTTCCAGGAGATAACAAGGAAAAGGAATGGTATCCTTCACTTTCTCCCTTTCGGTCCAGAGTACCATCAAAGTCGCCACCACCAGTTCCGAGGCTCTTTTCCGGTCCCCCGTCAGTACAAAACCCAGTTTGTTGATCAGAAGCTGATGCCTGCGGATCAGCTGCCCGTATGCTGCAAAATCTCCCTTAACGAGTAAGGCGACGAGCTGCCCGTCCGGCATTTCCGTCTCCGGTTCATTCTGTTCAGTCTTTTTTTGTCGGTTGAATACCCGCATGCATCCACGCCTTGTCCCAAGGCACCCTCACGGCCAAAGTAGAAAAAAAACTTCAGTTTTGATGCATTTATACTACAATGTAGAAATATGTAAAAATATATGCTGAATTGTATTGTTTGAAAAAATAAAATTCTATAATTGTGAAATGATATAACTTCCCCTTATGAGCAAGGACAGGCGATACAATGCCATCAAAAGTATGATTGAAGATGGAAGTATTTCCAGCTTCAAAGAAATCTTCGAGGTCATCCCTAAGACCCTCGTTTCCAAAGACATGGGAATGAATTACCAGACATTTACCCGGAAAGTGGCCGAACCCGATCTCTTTAACTTCCGGGAGCTCCTTTTTATGTCCAGCCTTTTCGACGTAAACGCCGAGCACCTTTTCAAGCGTATTGTCTCCGATGTGACCAGCCCGTCGAAGAAGAAAAAATAGTCCGCGCCATCTTAATCGCAGCGCAAAAATTTTGCAGGTCAGAGCTAAAATTCGAGGGGCTGCGCCAAAATGGAAAGCCCCCAAAAGGGGGCTTTCGCGCGCCAAATTATAATTAGTAGTCTCCCAGACTTGTCAGTGGCGGGCAGTAGCCCGCGTTTAGCTGCACCCCATGCTGTTCCCGCAGTTCAGGCACTTGTAACACGTGCCGCTGCGGACCGTGATGTGCCCGCAGGTGCTGCAGGCCGGGGCGTCGCTTTGCATGCTTTTCATATATTCCTGCGTGCTATCTGTCTTTGAACCGGCGGCGGCCGCAGGCGCGCGTTTGCCGGAGGGCCCGGAAGCCGCAGGGGAGCCCGCGACCGGGGTGACCCGCACCTGGGACAGCTCAGGCTGTCTTTCTCCCAGGGTAGGCATATCCGTTTCGTCCCACTCCTCCTCCCCGGTATTGGATACCTCCGGGGTCTGGAGCACATGGACCAAGTCGGTCCGGCCAAGGTACTCGTAGCCCAACATACGGAACACATAATCCACCATGGAGGTGGCGCTTTTGATATTGGGATGATCCACCATACCGCTGGGCTCGAAGCGGGTGAACACAAATTTGTCGACAAATTCTTCCAGGGGAACGCCATACTGCAGACCCACCGATATGGCGATCGCAAAACAGTTCATGAGGCTCCTCAAGGTGCTGCCTTCCTTGGCAAGGTCTATAAAGATTTCACCAAGCGTGCTGTCATTATATTCTCCTGTTCGTACGAAGATGGGTTGTCCACCAATCTTCGCCTTATAGGTAAAGCCCTTTCGTTTAACCGGGAGCGTACGCCGCTCGACGATCCGGGCCAGTTGTCTTTTCAGTTTGGTGTCCGGAGACGACTGGACGCGTCTTTGGACCTCTTCCAGGAGCTCTTCCGCCGTCAGCTGACCTAGGTCCACCAACGGGGTCTGCGTCGGAGCCGGCGCCGCCTCCACCTTTTTCTTATCGCTTTTGTTGCTGAGCGGCTGGCTGAGTTTGGACCCGTCCCTGTAAAGGGCGTTCGCCTTAAGCCCCAGCTTCCAGCTCAGCATATAGCAATCGGCAATCTGTTCCACCGTTGCTTCGTTCGGAAGGTTGATGGTTTTTGATATGGCTCCCGAGATAAAGGGCTGAACCGCCGCCATCATCCGGATATGGCCGTGGGCGTGGATAAACCGCTCCCCCTTTTTCCCACACTTGTTGGCGCAGTCGAATACGCTGTAATGTTCGGGGCGCAGATGGGGTGCGCCTTCCACCGTCATCGTACCACATACATAATCCCCGGCCGCGTCAATCTGTTCCCCGGTAAAGCCCAGGGCCTCCAGGAGGCTCCATTCGAAATTCAGGTAGTCCTCCGGCCGGAAACCCAGTCGCTGGAGACATTCTTCCCCCAAGGTATAGACATTGAACACAAAGCCGATTTCGAAAGCCGAGCCGACGGCGGCATCCAGTTTTTTGATTTCGCTGGCGATAAAACCCTTTTCACTCAGGGTAGCGTGGTTGATGTGCGGCGCCCCGGCAAACGTACCCGCGCCAACCGCGTATTTCACAATGGCGTCCGCCTCTTTTGTTCCGTACCCCAGGCGCTTCAAGGCCAGCGGGACCGATTGGTTGATGATCTTGAAATAACCACCCCCGCTCAACTTTTTAAACTTCACCAGGGCAAAGTCCGGTTCCACACCCGTCGTATCGCAATCCATGACCAGCCCTATGGTGCCCGTGGGTGCAATCACCGTTGTCTGGGCATTCCTGTACCCATATCGTTCCCCCATGTCCACCGCTTCATCCCACACTTTGCACGCCGCAGCCAGGAGATAGTCCGGGCAAAAACGAGCCTTGATCCCCTGCGGTTTCAGGCTCAGCCCCTCAAAAGCTCCGTCCGCATCATACGCGGCCGCGCGGTGGTTTCGCATCACCCGCAACATGTCCGCCTTATTCTCCTCATAGCGACGGAAGGTGCCAAGAACCGACGCCATTTCCGCCGACGTTTTGTAGGCCGTCCCGGTCATGATGGCCGTGAGGGCACCCGTAATTCCCCTGGCCTCCTCGCTGTCATAAGCAATCCCACCCACCATCAGGAGCGATCCCAGGTTTGCATAACCCAAACCGAGGGTGCGGTAGTCATAACTCAAACGGGCCACTTCCTTACTGGGGAACTGGGCCATCAACACAGAGATCTCCAGGACCACCGTCCAAAGCCGGCAGACATATTCAAAACCCTCCACGTCAAAAACGGAGGTCCGCTCGTCCCAAAACTTCCGAAGGTTGACGGAAGCCAGGTTACAGGCCGTATTGTCCAGGAACATGTATTCGCTGCACGGATTCGACGCCCGTATAGGTCCGCCCTTCGGACACGTATGCCATTCATTGATGGTCGTATTGTACTGGGTCCCCGGGTCCGCACACCGCCAGGCGGCATAAGCGATCTGCTCCCAAAGCTGCCGCGCGGGGACCTCTTTCACGACCTTTCCGGTAGCCCTCGACGTGAGTGCCCAGTCTTCATCCCCTTCCAGGCACCGGAAAAATTCGTTGGGTATGCGTACCGAATTATTCGAGTTCTGGCCCGATACCGTAGCATACGCCTCGCCCTCATAGTCGGAAGGATAGCCGGCAGCTATTAACGCCGCCACCTTCTTTTCCTCCTCTACTTTCCAGTTGATGAAGTCGACGATTTCCGGATGGTCCAGGTCCAGGCAAACCATCTTGGCCGCCCTGCGCGTCGTTCCGCCCGACTTGATTGCCCCTGCGGCGCGGTCTCCAATCTTCAGAAAGCTCATCAGCCCGGAGGAAGTGCCCCCGCCGCTCAGCTTTTCCCCACCCCCGCGTATACTCGAAAAATTCGTTCCTACCCCTGAACCATATTTGAAGATGCGCGCTTCCCGCATCCAAAGATCCATGATACCGCCTTCGTTCACCAGGTCATCCTCTACGCTTAGAATAAAGCACGCATGCGGTTGCGGCCGCTCATACGCCGACGTCGACTCCTTCAGCACCTCATCCTTCGGATCCACGTAGTAATGCCCCTGCGGCTTACCCTTAATGCCGTAGCATTCGTACAATCCCGTATTAAACCACTGTGGAGAATTTGGGACACATGCCTGGCTCAAAATGGAATAGACCAGCTCATCGTAAAAAACTTCGGCGTCACGGGGCGTGGCGAAGTAGCCATACCGCTCGCCCCAAACCCGCCAGCAATACGCCAGCCGGTGCGCCACCTGTTTGGCGGAGGTTTCTCTACCCAGGGTCCCGTCGGGCTGAGGCACCCCGGCCTTGCGGATGTATTTTTGCGCGAGAATATCGGTAGCGATCTGACTCCAGCCCCTGGGCACTTCCACGTTTTCCATCTCGAAAACCTTCTCTCCACTGGGGTTTTTGATGACCGAAGTCCTGTAGTCATAGGTAAACAGGTCCATAGGACTAACGCCGTCTTTTGTAAACCGGCGTTCAAAGTGCAATCCATTGGAATTCTGCTTCTTGGTGGACATATCAAAGTGCGTTTATATAGGTGAGTCGATCAGGCAGCGTGGGTAACGAAAATATTCTTACCCCCCCAATTTCCCAAGTTCAAAAAATCCACAGCTGTGGATAACGTCTGGAAATATGTGGATATTTCACGAATATTGGCAAGGAAATAGAGGGACTAACTGCGGGCCTTAACCGCTGCAAAATCAAGCCCTTTCACAAATACTTTCCATCGGTTAGAAAACTTTTTGCATATTTGCAATACAGGCAATCGCATAATATTAACAGGATGAAGACCCTATATCAAACACTACAGGCCAGAAAGGATAAACACCAAAAGTCCTTTGCTGTGCTGATTGATCCGGATAAAGTGAGTACATCTGTCACCGACGAATTGATCGAACGTTCTTTAGCGGCCAAAGTGGACTATTTTCTGGTGGGCGGAAGCCTGGTCATTTCCGATAATCTCGACACCTGCATACAACAAATCAAAAGCGCCTGCGATATACCTGTCATCCTTTTCCCCGGCAGTCCGGCGCAAGTCTCGAAATTCGCAGACGCCCTTTTATATCTCTCCCTCATTTCCGGTCGTAATCCGGAATTGCTGATCGGCCAGCACGTCATTTCCGCGCCTTTTGTCCGTCAAAGCGGTCTGGAGATCATCCCCACCGGCTACATGGTGATCGACGGCGGTGAACCTACCACCGTTTCGTACATTTCCAACGCCAGCCCCATCCCGTCGGATAAGGACGACATCGCGCTGTGCACGGCCATGGCAGGGGAAATGCTGGGCATGCGGTTGATCTACATGGATGCGGGCAGCGGTGCAAAAAGACCCATCACCGAGAGTATGATCGAGCGCGTGTCCGCGCACATCGAAGTACCCCTTGTTATCGGCGGCGGCATTACCAGCGCCGAAAAAGCCTATCGTAACTGTAAGGCGGGAGCCGACATCATCGTCGTCGGCAATGCCATTGAAAAAGAGCCGGCCCTGATCTCCGAAATGGCGGCTGCCGTACATTCCGTAAGGGCGGTTACCCCTTAGATTCCCTTTTCGATAAGCCTTTCTTCCAATAACCGGACCGATACTTCCAATTCGGCTACCTGTTGCCGTATGCCCGTGAGTTCCGGCAGATGGCGCGTAATCAGGTAAACCACCTCCCATACCTCCAAAATATCCCGTTCGTCGACCCGGAAAGCCGGAAACTCTTCCCCTTGAAGCGGGTTGCCTTTTATCCACAGATAACCCGCCTCGCGGGCCCCTATATGACGGATCAGCAAACCCTGGTTCCTGGTCAGAAGAACGCAGGCCTGGTCCTCCGAAAGGTCTTCCAGGGTGCTCCAGCGTCCCACCACCCGGTCCCTGTCCCGGAAGAGGGGATGGAGGCTCCGGCCTCCCACTTCGAACATCCTGAAGCTGCCCTGGGGCAACCCGGGGAAAGAAAACACGGCCAGTTGACGGATAAACTCATCCTTGTCATACCCACTCTTGTATGCTTCCCTGTTTTTTAGAGAGACATACACCACCGTTTTCTGTCCCATGACATCCCTGGTGACCACCTGGGGACCAGGGGAGCCCGGGGATTCCGACCCGTTCTTCAGCATGTCACCCCGTCCCGTAACAAGCCAGTCCACGTTCAGGTTGACAAACTTGTTTGCAATATCCGCCACGATGTCAAATCCCGGTTTAGCCCCATCTTTCCTGAAAAGCCTGTTGATCTTTTCGCTGCTTGTATAGCCCAGCCTGCTTGCGAACTCTCTCCTGCTGATCTGTTGGTACGCAATGAACTTCCCTATTCTCTGCGCAATCGTCGATATCATACTATATGTTTATATATTGCAAACATCCTTGCAAAAGTAAAAATTGTTTGTTTATCTTTACCCTTTCGATCGTGATTTCTGCAACGTCCATCTCCAACTACTCCACGGCAGTGACCCATCCGCTGCGCACCTAAGCGCGTGGATGTCACCTTTCAGAAGCCAATTGTTTATGGGATAAAAAGGCCCGTACCAATCAGGCCTAGCTGAATGTACAAAAATCAAGCGAAAAAGTAAAATTAGCCGTATGGAAAATAAACCCCTAGAGGAAAGCCTCCCGAGCGAGGCGCTCGCCGCACTGAACACCTTTTTGAAGGCCGTGCCGGTAGACAGGCTCAGCAAAAACCTCCGGAATCTTTTCCTGAGTCATGTCTATCATGAATTGGATACGCCTTCCGTGGACCTGGAAGAGAGCATCGTGGACCTTCAGTCGCTCTTCAATTTCCTTGACGCCCTTGAACCCATCTCTAAAGACTCATCATTTCCTTAAACTTCACCGCCTGCCGCCTGGAGACCTCGATCTTCTCCCCTCCCTTCAACTCCAGCAGAAGACCGCCGTTGAAGTAGGGTTCGATCTTTTCGATCATCCTGAGGTTGACGATGTGTTTCCGGTTGGCGCGGAAAAATACCTTTTCATCGAGGCGTTCTTCCAGCGCATTGAGCGATTTCAGGATGAGGGGCTTATTGGGTCCGAAGAAGACCTTGGCGTAGTTGCCCACGCTTTCGAAAAGCCGTATTTCGCTGAGGCGGACGAACCAGCACCTTTCTCCATCCTTGACAAAGACCTGGTCGTTTTCACTCAGGATGCTGCGGTTGATCACCGGCGTCTCCAGCTCTTCCTCCCGCTCTACCTGTTCCAGCTTGTGAATGGCGTCGGCCAGGCGCTTTGGTTCCACCGGCTTGAGCAGGTAGTCGAGGGCGTTCACCTCGAAGGCCTTTAAGGCGTATTCGTCGTAAGCGGTGGTGAAAATAACCTGGGGGGAGCGATCCAGCTCGCTAAGCAGGTCGAAACCTGTTTTTCCCGGCATCTGGATGTCCAGAAAAATCAGGTCGGGCTGGTGCTGTTCGATCTTTTCCAGGCCTTCGTTCACGTTGGCCGCCTCGTCGATGACCTCTATTTCCGGGAAGTCCTGGAGCAGTTTTCGCAATTCATTTCGAGCCAGACGCTCGTCGTCGATAATGATAGCTTTTTTACTCATGTCTGATATTTACAATGTCTCCACAGGTATCGATATTTTCGCTTCTACGGTGTCCTCCTGGAGGTCCCGGATCTCAAAGTTGGCCTTGGGTCCGTAAAGGATGCTCAGCCGGCTCAGCGTGCTCATAATACCAAAGCCTTCCTCCCGGGCCTGGCCGTTCAGGTGACCCGTATTCTGGACCACCAGCTCGTGCCTGTCCCCCTTGAAATAAGAACGTATCCGGATAACCCCGCCCTGCATGCGCTTGCTGATGCCGTGCTTGATGGCATTCTCAACCAGTGTCTGGAGCATCATCACCGGCACGGGTTCTTCCAGGGTATCTTCGTCGATGTCCATTTCCACCTTCAGCCGTTCCTCAAAACGGATCTTTTCCAGCGCCAGGTAGTCCCTGACAATGGCCAGCTCCTTTTCGAGGGGAACGGTTTCCATCTTTTCGGTCTGCATCGAGCTCCTCAGGATATTACTCAATTCCGTAATCGCCGTCCGGGCACGCCCCGGGTTCTCGTCCACGAGCGCGCGGATGCTGTTGAGGGCGTTGAATATGAAATGGGGATTGATATGCGACTTTATCGTCTTGAGCTCCAGCTCTTTAACAAGAGACTCCAGCCGGAGTGACTCCAATTGCTGTTTCCGGTTGTTGTCCACGATATGCCAGACGTAATAGATCAGGACCCACAGCATCAGCAGCGGCAGGTAATCCAGGCTGCCCAGCATAATCCTTTTATAAAACGGTATGTAATGTTGTCCGAGCAGGTTTAACAGCATATAGATGCCCTCTATCAGGGCGCTGTACACCAGGCTCGCCACCATCACTGCCGCCAGGAGGATGCCCCAAACCCTATCGAAAGAGCGTTTCAGCCAATCGTTGGTGATGATAAAATACCGAAGCAGGTGGGTGACGCCAATTCCGAGGACGATGTTGATTCCCGCCCTTTCCACCTGTACCCCGTTAAACTTGTTATACGTGTACGCGAAAAAAAGGGTGACCATTGCGGAGCCCACCCAACCACCGATCTGGCACCACCAATACTTTGAGATCCTTGTTGAAGACATACCAACATAAATCTACGAAAAACCCCATTGGAAGGGGTTAATTCTGTACTAATGGCCGATTTTGCCTGTAAAAGGAGGAATAAAAAGTGTAATTTTGGACCCTTATTCCGTCAACATGGACATCAAGCCAGGTCCCCTCCTGAAGCACATAGACAACCCTGAAAACCTCCGGCGGCTAAGCCGGGAGCAGCTACACCAGGTTTGTGAAGAACTCAGGCAATACATCATCGACGTCGTTAGCGTCCACGGAGGCCACTTCGGAGCCTCCCTTGGCGTCGTCGAATTGACCGTAGCCCTTCATTATGTGTTCAATACCCCTTACGATCAATTAGTATGGGACGTGGGGCACCAGGCGTATGGACACAAGATCCTCACGGGCCGCCGGGACAACTTCCCCAGCAACAGGAAATACGGGGGGCTCAGCGGCTTCCCCAAGCGCAGCGAAAGCCCCTACGATACCTTTGGCGTCGGACACTCCTCCACCTCCATTTCCGCGGCCCTCGGTATGGCCATGGCCGCCAAATACAAAGGGGAACGCGACCGCCAGGTGGTGGCCGTCATCGGAGATGGCGCCATGACCGCAGGTATGGCCTTCGAAGCCCTGAACCACGCCGGCGTGGCCGATTCCAATGTGTTGATCATCCTCAACGACAATTGCATGAGCATCGATCCCAACGTCGGTGCGCTCAAGGAATACCTGACCGACATTTCAACATCACCGGCGTACAACCGCGTCCGGGACGACGTCTGGAAACTTCTCGGCAAACTGCCCGTGGGCAAGCACTTTACAAGGGAAATGGCCGCGAAACTGGAACAAAGCGTCAAGGGGCTGGTCAGCAAAAGCAGCAACCTTTTTGAATCCCTGAAGCTCCGGTATTTCGGACCCATAGACGGTCACAACATCACCAAGCTGGTAGACGTCCTCCAGGATATGCGCAGCATCCCGGGGCCGAAGCTGCTCCACATCCTCACTGTAAAGGGCAAAGGCTACGCCCTGGCCGAAAAGGACCAGACCAAGTGGCACGCGCCCGGTTTGTTCGATAAGGTAACCGGGGAGATCCATAAAAAACATTTCCCCACCCCGCAGCCCCCCAAATACCAGGACGTATTTGGCCATACCCTGATCGAGCTCGCTGAGGCCAATCCGGCCATCATGGGTATTACACCCGCTATGCCCAGCGGCAGCTCCCTGAAATTTATGATGGAAAAGATGCCCAACCGCGCTTTCGACGTGGGCATCTGCGAACAACACGCCGCCACCTTAAGCGCCGGCCTGGCCACTCAGGGGCTTCGTGTGTTCTGCAACATCTACTCGTCCTTTATGCAAAGGGCTTACGACCAGGTGGTGCACGACATCGCCATTCAAAAGCTCCCGGTCGTGCTTTGCCTGGACCGCGCCGGTCTTGTCGGAGAAGACGGCCCCACCCATCACGGGGCTTACGACATCGCCTACTTCCGCTGTATCCCCAACATGATCATCAGCGCGCCCATGAACGAACAGGAGCTGCGCAACCTCATGTACACGGCTCAGCTCGACAGCACGACCCAACCATTCGTCATCCGGTATCCCAGGGGCGAAGGTGTCATGCCGGAATGGAAGACCCCCTTCCAGGCCATCGAAATCGGCAAGGGCCGGAAGCTGCGGGATGGCCAGGAACTCGCCATCCTGTCCATTGGGCACCCCGGTAACTTTGCCGCGGCCGCCATCCGCGACTTGAAAGCCGAAGGTCTCCAACCAGGGCACTACGACCTCCGTTTTGTCAAGCCCCTCGACGAGGAACTCCTGCACGAGGTCTTCCGGAAATACAAGAAGATTGTCACCGTTGAAGACGGTACGGTGAAAGGAGGCTTTGGCAGTGCCATCCTCGAATTCATGGCGGAAAACGGATACAAGGCCGACGTACGGATCCTTGGCATTCCCGACCGCATCGTCGAGCACGGCAAACCCGCGGAGCTACAGCACGAATGTGCTTATGACGCCGAGGCCATCAAGGAAGCCGTCCGCTCCATGATGTCGATCGAAGTCGTGAGCACTAAAGGATGGGAGAAAAAATAAGCACGCCTAGACGCCGTCAGGCTCTGGCTCCGGTTGCTCTTCATTCCATTCAATGATGAAATTATTGCGGCCTTCCCCCACAAGGATGGATAAGTGCTTCAACTGCACCAGTTCCAGCATCGAGAGGAACAGGAAGATCGCCTGGATGCGGTCCTGGGCATCCTCGAAGATTCGTTCGAACGACAATGTCTTTTCCCGGCCGGCCAGCTCCAGCAACCCCTTCCGGCTGTCCTCCATGGTGTAATTGTAGGGGACCACGGTATGGACAGGTTTGTTGTTCCGGTCATACACCCGTTGCATCACCTTTTCAAACACCTTCATCAGCTTGAACATGGTGATGGTCTGTATCTCCGTCCCTTCCCCGGCGTCTTCACCGATGGCACCCAACTCTTTGGCCAGGTTGCCCCGTTTGATCATCAGCATCCGCAGGGCTTCCATTTCCGCCAATTGTGCCGACGCTTCCTTAAATCGCTTGTATTCCAGAATTTTGTCGACCAGTTCCTGGCGGGGATCGATCTCCTGGCCTTCGGCATTCAGCTCCTTGCGCGGCAACAACATCTTCGCCTTGATCCGCATGAGCGTGGAAACAAAAAGGATGAACTCGCTGGAAAGCTCGATATTCAACGATTCCTGGGTATGGATAAAGTCCAGGAAGTCGTTGATGATCCTGGTGATCGGAATATTGTAAATGTCCAGTTCGTCCCGTTCGATAAAAAACAGCAACAGGTCGAAGGGTCCCTCGAACTGGGGAAGTTTTATCTGGTAGCTTTCTGTGTTGGCCATCCCCGAAAGTACGGAAATTTAGGCCGTCTACAACTTCACGGCGAGCCCAATCCCCAGGATCGACTGGAACTGCGTCCCCCAAAGCGTCCCGTTCGGTCGCCTGGCATTGTCGTCGTAGATGATGTTCAGGTTGTAGGTCGCCGTCAGCACCTTGTTGACCTTCATTGCGATCTGGTTCGTGGAATAGACGTCTATGTCCCCAAAATTCTTCAGGTAGTTGGAATACAGGTCCAGGCGTGCGGTATAGACGACATTCTTGGCGATGGACTTGTTAAAGATAGCGCTGGCAAATGCCCCAAACTGGAAAAGTACCGACTTGCCGGTATCGATCCCAAAGCTGGGCGCCAGGGTCTTGTTGGTCGACACGATCCAACGAGCGGACACCGGCGACAAAAACAGAGAAAACCAATCCTTTGGCTTGTACTGCACACCCGGGCTAAGCAGGATGTACGCCGGCGCCATAAACTGTGAAATCAACTGGTTGGAATCCTTGCCTTGCTGGTTCTTATAGTAGTTGTAGCCGTTGGTGAATTGGGAACGGAAGTCGAACATGGCGGATATAAACCACTTGCCGCTGTCGAGCTGGTAGCCGTAACGGCTCAGAAGGTCGAACAGGTCGCTGCTTTTTTGCAGGCCAAGGTCGGTCGTGTTCGTGAATCCATAATTGGCGGTCAGTGTATTGTCCCAACTGACCCGTCCCTTTTTGTAAAAGGCCCAGAAATTGTCCGCCGTGTTCAACGACATCGTAAAATCCTGGGCGCCCGCGGCCCAGTTGCTGCTGCTGGCCTGCGCAAAAGTAAGCCCCAGCAACGCACCCACGGTCCAGCCCTGTCGCAGGCTGTCGGGTTTACCGGAAAACGTCTGGCCGGAGGCCGATTGGATATCTTTAATGGAATTTTGGCCGTTTACCCCTGTGGCAAACGCGATCAGGATACTTAACCAAAGTGTACGAAAGGTCATTATGCCTATTGTTTGTTTTTTAATTCGTCCCGGATTTCCATCAGCAACTGGTCGGTGCTGGAAGGTCCTGCCGGGGCCGCAGGTGCCTCTGCCTGCTTCCTTTGTAACGCCGCGATGCCCCTTACCATCATGAAAATTATAAAGGCGAGGATCAGGAAGTTGAGACAAACAGTCACGAAATCTCCCCATGCAAATACGGGGCCTATTTTGCGCGCTTCGGCAAGCGTCAGGCTGGGATCTTTCGCCACGGCGTCCCGTACGCTCTGTTTCAGGGGCAGGTAATAGTTGCTGAAATCCTTATTCCCAATGGCAAGTCCAACCGGCGGCATGATCAGGTCATTCACCACCGAGTCCACAATCGTCTTGAACGCGGCGCCGATGATCACACCGACGGCGAGGTCGATGACATTTCCCTTTAAGGCAAACTCTTTAAAGTCTTTGATGAAGCTCATATATGATGGGGTTTGGTTTCTTATTTTTTCAAGCCCGGGTACTTCATCTTCAACCCCTTCAGGGTGTCCTTCAGCGTCTGGGCGACCACGAACTCTTTATACCAGTTCTGGTCGGAGGGAACGACGATCCAGGGAATGTCGCTACAATGGTCGAAACAATCCTCGTACGCCTTTTCGTACGCGGGCCACAGCTTTGCCTCTTTGGAATCGCTGTCGTTGTACTTCCACATCTTGGAAGGGATACTAAGCCTTTCCTCCAGTCTCTTGTGCCTTTCTTCGGGAGATGTATGCAGATAGAATTTAAGGATATGGGTGTCGCCCAACTCATGAAGCAGCCACTCGAAATCGTTGATGGCCCGCATCCGCTTTTTAGCGGTGTCGTCGTCGATCATTTGGTGGACGCGGGTCACCAGGATGTCCTCGTAATGAGAGCGGTTAAATACCTGGATCCGGCCCTTGGCTGGAGCCTGAAGATGGATCCTCCAAAGAAAGTCGTGAGAAAGCTCTACGGCAGTAGGTTCCTTGAAGGATGCAACCTGAACTCCTTCAGGATTCAACCGGCCAAATACCCGGCGTATGAGTCCGTCTTTTCCGCTGGCATCCATACCCTGTATGACGACCAATACGGCATGGCGGTTTTGTGCATAGAGGAGGTTCTGCAGTTCGTCCAATTCCTCCAGCAATGTTTCGAGCCTCTTTTTGGTGGCGTCTTTCTCTATATCATGGGGGGCCTTTGTAGAAATGGCCTCCAGCCTGATTTTCGTCATAGGTATCGCTAAGATAGACAATTCGCCGGCTTCTATACCGTCATTATTTCCTTTTCTTTGGCGGCGAGGTGCTTGTCGATCAAGGATATATACCTGTCCGTGAGGTCCTGTATGTTTTTTTCCGCGTCCTTGGCCACGTCTTCGCTCAGGCCGTCCTTCTGGAGCTTTTTGATCTGCTCTATGGCTTCCCTGCGGATGTTCCGGATGGCGACCTTCGATTGCTCCCCTTCTCCGTTGACCCTTTTGACCAGTTCACGGCGACGTTCTTCCGTCAGGGGTGGCAGGAACAAACGGATCAATACCCCGTCATTTTGGGGGTTGATCCCAATATTGGCTGCTATGATCGAGCGTTCTATCGGCTGGAGCATGTTCTTTTCCCAAGGCTGGATACCGATCGTACGGGCGTCGATCACCGTCACGTTGGCCACCTGCCCGATGGGGGTGGAGGCACCATAATAATCCACGGTGATTCCTTCCAGCATCTGGGGATTGGCCTTCCCGGCCCTGATCTTTGTCAATTCCGATTCCAGATGCCCAATCCCTTTTTGCATGGTTTCCTGGGTATCGTCCAATATCAAAGCAACGTCATCCGACATAGTACATGAATTATGGGTTGGGGGCGCCTATGGGGGCCCCAGTGCGGTGCAAAACTAAAAAAACCAAACGATTATTCCACTTATTCCTCCTCGATAGAGAAGATGGGGTGCATAGAAGGCGCCTTGACGGCTCCTGCCTTTTGCGGGAGAGGGCTTCCATTCTTGCGTTGAACGGTCTCGACCACCGCCCCATCGGCCGGGGGTACCGGGAGGGGAGTCCCTACATTCTTCATGACCACGAAAGGACGGCGGGGTTGGCGGAAAAAGGCCACCAGACCGGAAAACGAGAGGCTGGTTACCACAAGCCCCGTCAGCAACACATAATTTCCTTCGTCCCGGAGGGCAAAGGCACCTGCGATCAGCACGAGGTTGTAGATTACCAGAGTGGAAGTGACCGCCGGGTGCGAAAAACCGCAGTCCAGCAGCAGGTGATGAATATGATTCCGGTCCGGGGAGAATGGGGACCGGCGGTGCAAAAAGATCCGTATTGTAAATACCCTCAGGGTGTCGAACAAGGGAACCGCCAGGATGGCGACGCCAATCATTGGCGCCGAAGTCACGGGCACCAAGGCCTGGGGCGCATCCGCCACGCGTATGAAATGCAATACGAGGATGGCGTTGACGAGCCCGACGAGCATGGAACCCGTATCACCCATGAATATTTTGGCCGGTGTATAGTTGAACACAAGGAAAGCGCTCAGAGCGCCCACCAGGCTAAGCCCCATGATCGCATACAAAGGCTCTTTAGCAAAATAAAAATAAACCCCGAAGACCAGGGCGCTTACCACGCCCAGCGTACCCGCCAGACCATCTACTCCGTCGATAAGGTTAAACGCGTTGACGACAAGGATGAAAGCGAAATAACTAAGTATAAGGCTGACCACATAGGGCAGCTCCGTGATCCCGAATATGCCGTGAAGACTCACCAGGCGCAAGCCCGCCACGTTGATGACGATGGCCGCAGCCGCCAACTGCCCTAAGAACTTTTTGAGGGGAGTGATCACCACAACGTCGTCCTTAAGACCTACCAGAAAAAGAATAAAACCCGCAGCGGCATAATACTGAAGACCGGCGGATGCTTTGAAAGGAACAGCCAACAGGACTGCGAGAAGGAAGCCTGCAAATACCCCGAATCCACCAAGCGAAGGAATGGGCGCTTTATGAATCTTCCTGTTATCAGGCACGTCCATCAGCTTTTTGACGCTGGCGATCCTGATGATGACAGGCATGGCGACATAGGTTACGAAAAATGCTATAAGAAATCCCGTAATTAAGTTATCCATCGGGCTAGCTTTTCTGATTTAAATAGGGTATAACATTGACTAACAATGTCATATTAATTATATACAAATCCAAAACAATTGCAATATTACAGTAAAATAAGCAATAGGTAAAGATTGCCTAATTAAATAATCCTAATTAAGGGGCAGCTCGCCACGAAGTCCAGCGCTTCAGAAAGCATTTTGCGAAGTGGTCCCGGGTAAAGTAAATAGACGCATCGAGAAGGCAAAACGTTTGCTCTCTTTAAAAAAAAATTTTCTGGTACCTTTGGACCCAATCCAAAGACCATGACTGATTTAAAAGCGACCGCCACCCAGATCCGGAGAGACATCGTACGAATGGTACACGCCGCCCAAAGCGGCCACCCCGGGGGTTCCCTGGGTTGTACAGATTTCTTTACTGCATTGTATTTCAATGCGATGCAGCATAATCCGGACTTCCATATGGACGGGATCAACGAGGACATTTTTTTCCTGTCTAACGGCCATATCTCCCCTGTATTCTATTCCACCCTCGCCCGGAGCGGCTATTTCCCCCTCAAAGAACTGGAGACCTTCCGGAAGCTCAATTCCCGGCTCCAGGGCCACCCCACAACCCACGAACACCTCCCCGGCGTACGGGTCGCCTCCGGCTCCCTCGGCCAGGGCATGAGTGTCGCCATCGGCGCCGCGCTCGCAAAAAAACTGAATAAAGACAGCCACCTGGTCTTTTCCCTCCACGGGGACGGTGAACTGGATGAAGGCCAGAACTGGGAGGCCATCATGAGCGCCCCCAACCTGCACGTCGATAACCTGATCGCCACCGTTGACTGGAACGGTCAGCAGATCGACGGCCCGACCGACAAGGTCATGGCCCAGGGCGACCTGCGTCAGAAATTCGAAGTATTTGGTTGGCTTACGCTCACGGCTAACGGCAACGACATGGACGAGATCGTGGCCACCCTGGCCAAAGCCCGCGCCATGACCGGCCAGGGCAAGCCCGTAGCCATCCTGATGCACACCGTCATGGGCAAAGGTGTCGACTTCATGGAAGGCCACCACGAGTGGCACGGGATCGCCCCCAGCGACGACCAGCTGAAGAAAGCCCTGGCGCAACTCCCCGAGACCCTCGGGGATTACTAGAGCTAATAGGCATAATCTCTTACCTGGCTCTTGCCGCAGAACGGGGGCAGGCCTCACGAAGGGTGGGTGGTCAATTTTACATTCTTTTCCGTAGCGTTTTAGCACGCTCAGCTTTCAGTCGTGCCTATCGGCTACGGAAAAGAATGTAAAATTGACCACCCACCCTTCTAAACACGTCCCGGGCCTAATTGCGCCCAGCTAGGGCCGATATTAACTCCGGAGGTCGACCTTTTCGTGGCTGGCCTTGCGGGCCGGATACCAAGAGGCTAACGAGGCTACGATGAAGATGGAGCCGACGACGATGGCGATGTCGGAGGGGAGGACTTTTACGGGGTAGTAGTCGATGACGAAGGAGCCGCCTTGTAAAGGAATCAATTTATAACGCACCTGGGCCCAGCACAGGATTAGCGCGCAGCCCACACCCAGCATGGTTCCCAGGCCGGCGAGGACCATACCTTCCCCTAAGAAGATTTTGCGGATAAAGGAATCTTGCGCCCCCAGGGCTTTGAGGACCTGGATGTCCTTTTGTTTTTCCAGGACCAGCATCGTGAGCGCGCCCACCATGTTGAATGCAGCCACGGAGAGGATGAGGATGAGGACCGCGAAAATGAACCATTTTTCGATACTCATGACCCGGTAAAGACCCTGGTTTTGTTCGTACCGGGTCTGGACCACCGCCTCTTTACCCAGCAGGGTTTGCAACCGTTGCTGGACCCCCGGCAGGTTCTCGGGCTGGGAGGTTTTTAACTCCAGGGCGGAATACTCGTCAGGACCGAAACCCAGGAGGCTTTTTACCGTGCCGATATTGGTGATGACATACTTGTCGTCGAAGTCCTGCTGAATCGCAAACGTGCCCACCGGTGTAATATTCCCCTCACTGATAGCCTGTAGGGGATCCGGGCCTGCTTCTGCGCCCCGGCGTGGCAAATAGGCCGTCACCGGGTAGACAGTCCTGTCCGAAAGAACACCCAGGGCCGCTTCCACGCCCGAACCCATCACGAGGAACGGGGTGTCCACATTGCCCAAGTCGAAATGCCCGCGGATCAGGTGGTCCTTGATGCCGGTGATGTCCGAATAGGTATCGTCTACTCCTTTTAGGAATACCTGGGTGGACTGGTAGTCGGCGTTTTGCAGGATGGCCTTTTCTTCGGCAACACACGAAAACGTCGCCACCCCGGCCGTGCCCCGTATCCGCTGAAGCATCTCCGGTGTCAGCACCAGCACCTTGCCAGTGGCGGGGATGACCTTCAGGTCCGTATAAAACGAAGAATAGAGCGTCTTTACGAGGTGCTCGAATCCATTGAAAACACTGAGTATCAGCACCAAAGCCGCCGCACCAACCGCGATGGCCAGGGTGCTGATCCAGGCAATGACGTTGATCGCGTTGGTCGACTTTTTGGCTTTGAAATAACGCCAGGAGAACAGGAGGTACATCGCTACTCGTCTGTCTTGTGTTTGTCCTTGTCCTCGTTGATTTTTTTGAAGATTTCTTCCATGTGGAAGACGTGTTCGAGCGTATCGTCCAGGAAAAATTTAAGCTCCGGCATACGCCTGAGCTGGTTTTTGACCTTCGCGGTGAGCTCTTTTTTGATTTCCCAGGCCCGCTCGGTGATGAGCTTCAAGGCCAGGGCGGGCTGTTGGATCTGAAAAAAACTGAGGTAGATCCTGGCCTCCAGAAGGTCGGGCGTCACCTTGACGCCGGCTATGGACACCATGCCCCCATCCATCATGTTCAGCCCCAGGCGCTGGAAGATCGGGTTGAGTTCTTCCATCAACAACCCGGCCACCTGTTTTTGTCGCTTTCCTTCCTGCATAGTCGTACCTTTGTTGATTGTAAAAGTAACATCCTTACATGAAGAAATACACCCGGTTATTCAAGTATTTGAAAGATCTTAAGTGGAGCATTGTCCTGTATACCGGCTTAACCATCCTGTCCGTCGCTTTTTCTCTCGTCTCCCTGACGATGCTGATCCCGTTCATGAACCTTTTGTTTCACCCGGACCAGCTCGTACACACGCTTCCCCAGGGGCCGATGACCAATTCCCAGGTGCTGATCGACACGTTTAAATACTACCTCACCAAGATCATCGAATCCCACAGCATGCTATACGCCATGGCGGTCATCTGCGGGATCATCCTCCTGGCCATCGCTTTGAAGAATTTCTTTCTGTACTGTACCTACTACATCCTGGCCCCTATGCGCAACAGCCTTGTCCGGAGACTCAAGGACGAACTGTACGCCAAGATCCTGGAACTGCCCATCGGCTATTTCACGGAACAACGCAAAGGGGATGTCCTTAGCCGGATGACCAACGATACCTATGAAATCGAAACAAGCGTTTTAGGTACCATGGATGGGTTGATCAAAGATCCCATCAACATCATCTTCCTGTTGGTCGCCCTGTTTGTCCTGAGTCCCGCATTATCCCTTTTCCTGCTGGTCTTTCTACCCATCACAGGGTTTGTCATCGGGCGGATCAGCCGCTCCCTGCGCAAAACGAGCAACGCCGCGGCGATCAAAGCCGGAGAGTCTCTGTCCGTGTTGGAAGAAACCTTATCGGGTCTGCGTGTCATTAAGGCCTTCAATGTCGAAAAGCTTCTCGGGAATAAGTTTTTCACGCTAAACGACGAACTCTTTCACCTCAAAAACAGGATGCAACAACGCAGGGACCTTGCCTCCCCCCTCTCGGAAGTGATGGGTGTGGGCGTGCTTTGCGGCGTCCTGCTTTTCGGGGGATACCTCATCACCACCCATAGCGCGTTCGCCCTCGCACCTGAAGCCTTTATTGCATACCTGGCGGCCTTCAGCCAAATCATCAACCCGGCAAAGTCCATTTCGACCTCCTGGTATAATATTCAAAAGGGCAGTGCCGCCGTCGCCCGGATCGAGGAAGTGCTCAACGCCACCGTCACCGTCAAAGACCTTCCAGGGGCACAGACGCTCGACACCTTCCAGCATTCCATAGAATTCCGGGGAATTTCTTTTGCCTATGGAGACCATCAAATCCTCGAAAACATCAACCTCACGATTCCCAAAGGCAAAACCGTTGCCCTTGTCGGTTCCTCCGGAGCGGGGAAGTCCACGCTGGCGGACCTTGTCCCCCGGTTCCACGACGTCACCAACGGGGAGCTGCTGATCGACGGGGTCAACATCAAGGGATACACCCTGGAGTCCCTGCGCCGCCAGATCAGTATTGTCACCCAGGAACCCATTCTTTTTAACGATACCATCGCTGCGAATATCGCCCTTGGCGAACCCGACGCCAGCCGGGAAGCGATCATGGACGCTGCCCGCGTGGCCAATGCGGACAATTTCATCCGTCAGAAAGAAGGGGGATATGAAAGCAATATCGGGGACAGGGGTACCAAGCTCAGCGGCGGAGAGCGCCAGCGCCTCACCATCGCCAGGGCCGTTTTAAAGAACCCGCCCATTCTTATCCTGGATGAAGCGACTTCCTCCCTGGATACCGAAAGCGAGCGCCTCGTCCAGGACGCCATTTATAAACTGATGAAAGACCGGACCAGCCTGGTCATCGCCCATCGCCTTTCTACCATCCGTCACGCCGACGAAATTATTGTCCTCCAGAAAGGACGTATTGCGGAGCGGGGCACCCATGACCAACTCATTGAGGCCGGCGGCATTTACCGCCGCCTGGTGGAGATGCAAGAGGTCAAATAGCACCGAAAGGGCGTGCAGCCATAGCCGCCACGCCCTTTCGAACGATTCCAGGGGGGACCCTATTGAACGTTTTGGTTTTCAGACTTCTTCACCAGACCCATTTTTGCTTCGATGCTCAGGGTCGCATGGGGCACCGCTCTAAGCCGTGCCTTGTCGATCAGCTTACCTGTCACCCGGCAAATCCCATAGGTCTTGTTCTCGATCCGCATCAGGGCCTTCTCCAGGTGATCGATGAACTGGATCTGACGGCTGGCCATCTGGCTCAGCTGTTCCCGTTCCATACTGATCGACCCGTCTTCCATGGTCATGTAACGGTTTTCACTCTCATCCCCGCCCATTTCGTCTTTACGGGTAATGAGTCCCTGCAGGTACGTCAATTCCTTCTTCGCAGCGTCCAGCTTGCGCATGATCAGGTCTTTGAACTCTGCCAGTTCAGCATCGCTATATCTCATCGTCGGTGCGTTAAGTATGGTTTGACCCGGATCATCCAGGACAGATTTTGTAAAATCGGGTTCGTATTTGACCTGGGTGGTCACGGAAGTTTTGATGGGTTTTATTTCCACCATTTTGGTTTCCGGCCGGGGCGCAGGTCTGGCGATAGCCGTGGGTTTTGCCTCCGCGGGTTTCACACCTACCGAAGACGGTTTGATGGCCACCGGGGCCGGGGCGGGTTTTGGTGCGGCTATGGGTGCTTTGGCAGGGGCGGCCGGGGCCGGCTTAGACGGCGCGGCAGGAGCTGCCTTGGCAGCCACACCCTTTACCGGGGCTGCTTTGATCGGGGCTATGGGTGTCTTCACCGGTGCTCCCTTTACGGAGACGGGTGCCTTCCCTTTGACCGCCGGGGCGGCTTTGACAACGGCCTTCGCAGGAGCAGCTTTTGCAGGGGCGGCTTTGACGGCACCCTTGGCATTAACTGCTTTGGCGGGAGCCGGTTTAGCGACCTTGGCGGGTACTGCTTTCGAGTTTGTGGCCTTTACCGGCGATGGTTTGGCCTTGGCGGCAGGAGCTGCTTTTTTGGGCGCCACTTTCTGGGGTGCGGCCTTTTTTGCAGGTTTGGCAACGGGTTTTACCGCGGCTTTTTTAGCCGGTGCTTTTTTGGTAGGTTGTGGTGCTTTCTTTGCAGACTTGGCCGCTTTTTTAGTTGCCATGCTACGCTCCTTTTTTAGTAACGATTACTTTTAAAGAAATGTCGTTTACTTCAATTTCGATGCCATCCTGAATATCTGGCACAATTTCCAAACTATCTGCCAGAATTTCCGTACAGATATATTGGGAAAAATGGGCCACGGAGGACGCAAGTGCTTCCGAAGCAGCGACTTTAACCTCCACCCTGTCCGTCAGTTCAAAGCCACTGTCCTTTCGGATCTTTTGAATTCGATTGACCAGTTCCCTGGCGTTGCCCTCGTAGGCGAGTTCCGGTGTAACCGTGACATCCAGTGCTACGGTAAGGCTGCCTTTGGAAGCC
This sequence comes from Dinghuibacter silviterrae, assembly GCF_004366355.1. Taxonomy (NCBI): domain Bacteria; kingdom Pseudomonadati; phylum Bacteroidota; class Chitinophagia; order Chitinophagales; family Chitinophagaceae; genus Dinghuibacter; species Dinghuibacter silviterrae. The sequence continues at coordinate 474,472 of NZ_SODV01000001.1, forward strand.
ACCGTCCAACCGGGAATGTCCTCGCTGGAGATGTCAACATCCTCCAAACCGATCTCTAAGGTCTCATTTTCAAGGATAAGGGGGATTTTCCTTTCTTTTTCCAGTCTAGCAATGTCGTCCTGGCCTAAGGCTCCTATGGCGGCCGCCGCAGGCTTCATTTTTGCGCCCAAACGGTTACCTAAAGCTTTAAAGTTAGGTTTTATTTTTTTCTTAATAAAACCTTCTGTATCAGTTAAGAATTGGATTTCTTTAACATTGACCTCCGAACGGATCAAATCCCCCACTTTTTCGACCTGGGACCGCATCCCGGGGTCGAGGATAGGGATCAGGATCCGTTGCAGGGGTTGACGTACCTTGATATTGACCTTCTTACGCAAAGATAACACCAGGGAGGATATATCCTGTGCCAGTTGCATGCGTTCCTCCAGGGAAGTATCCTGGTATATGGGCTGCGGAACCGGGAAATCCGCATGGTGTATCGAATCCTTTGATATCCTGTTTGTTACAGAATTAAGGTTCCCGAACAAAGCCTCGCTGAAAAACGGCGCGATCGGCGCCATCAGCAGGATGACCGTTTCCAGGCACTCATATAATGTCTGATAGGCACAGATCTTGTCGTGTTCGTACTCCCCTTTCCAGAACCTTCGACGGCAAAGACGGACATACCAGTTGCTCAATTGCTCATCCACGAAGTCTTCGATGGCCCTGCCCGCCTGGGTAGGTTCGAATTCCTTCATATACCGGTCCACCGTTCCCACCAGCGTTTGGAGAGCCGATATAATCCAGCGGTCAATTTCCGGCCTTTCGGAAGGCGGGATATAGGCTTCTTTGAAGGCAAACCCGTCTACATTGGCATAAAGGGCGAAAAACTGATACGTATTATATAAGGTCCCGAAGAACTTACGCTGCACCTCCCGGATCCCTTCGACATCAAATTTGAGACTTTCCCAGGGCGAAGCATTGGTGATCAGGTACCAACGCGTGGCATCCGCCCCGAAACGGTGGATCGTATCAAAGGGATCCACGACGTTCCCCACGCGTTTACTCATCTTATTGCCGTCTTTGTCCAAGACCAGCCCGTTGGATACCACGGCTTTATAGGCCAATCCCTGGACCTTAGTCCCCAATTCTTCTTCCACCGATTCCTTGATCAGCGCCGCAATCGCGTGCAGGGTATAAAACCACCCCCGGGTCTGGTCCACGCCTTCGGCAATAAAATCCGCGGGATAATTCCTTGTAAAAACGTCCTTGTTTTCAAATGGGAAATGCCATTGGGCATAGGGCATCGCCCCGGAGTCAAACCATACGTCCACCAGGTCGTGCACCCGCTTCATGGGTTTACCCTTCGGCGATAACAAAATCAGTTCGTCCACCGTGGGTTTGTGGAGGTCCACATCCCCCAGGTCCTTCCGGTCCCCATTGTACCCGGCTTCTACGGCCAGTTGATAGGCCGCTTTTAACTCCGCCACACTGCCGATGCACACCTCCTCTCCGGTCCCCACCTCTGCGTCCCAATCCTCGGTCCGCCAGACCGGCAAGGGCGTACCCCAAAACCGGTCCCGGCTAAGATTCCAGTCCACCATATTCTCCAGCCAGTTCCCAAACCGGCCTTCCCCCGTTGACTTAGGCTTCCATTGGATGGTTTTGTTGAGTTCCACCATCCGGTCCTTTAACGCGGTCGTCTTGATAAACCAGGCGTCCAGCGGATAATACAGGATCGGTTTGTCGGTACGCCAGCAATGCGGGTAACTGTGTTCGTACTTCTCAATTTTAAACGCCCTGTTTTCTTTTTTCAGCTTGACACAGATATCGACATTGACGTCCGCGTATTGCGGATCGTCTTTATAGTTTTTTACATAGCGGTGGCTAAACTCACCAAGCCCGTCCACGAACTTGCCTTCTTTGTCCACCAGCGTGAGGATCCCAATGCCGTATTTTTTCCCTACCCTATAGTCATCCGCGCCAAAGGCCGGTGCCGTGTGCACGATCCCCGTACCATCTTCCGTCGTTACGAAGTCGCCCAACAAAACCCGGAAGGGCCCCGAAAGGGGCGGACCGTAGGTCGCTCCCGATTTTTCCGGTGTGTTTGCAGGGTAAGGCAGCAATTGCTCGTACCGGAGGTTTTCCAGCTGGCTCCCCTTAAATTCCCCGATGATGCTCCAGGGCAACAGTTTTGATTCAGGCAGATAGGCGGAAAAGTCGGCATTTTCTCCTTCCGGTTTGAAATATTTCCCGATCAACGCCTTCGCCAATACCACATTCACCGGCTGGTGCGTGTACGGGTTGAAGGTCTTGACCAGCGCATAGTCGATCTTGGCCCCTACCGTCAAACCCAAGTTGGAAGGCAGCGTCCAGGGCGTCGTCGTCCACGCCATGAAAAAAACCTCCTTGTCTCCCCAAAGCGCACGCGCGGCTTCCCCGGGTGCCGCCTTGAACATCGCCACACAGCTCGTGTCCTTGACGTCCTTGTAAGTACCGGGCTGGTTCAGCTCATGAGAGCTCAGCCCCGTGCCTGCCGCGGGCGAATACGGCTGTATGCTCACGCTCTCATAAAGAAGCCCCTTTTTGTACAACTCCTTCAGGATCCACCAAAGGCTTTCAATATAATTGTTTTCGAACGTGATATACGGATGATCCAGGTCCACCCAATACCCCATTTTCGTCGTCAGCTCGTCCCACTTGTCTTTATACTTCAACACTTCCCGGCGGCAAACGGCATTGTATTCGGCGATGGATATTTTCTTGCCGATGTCGTCCTTCGTGATCCCCAGCATTTTTTCCACACCCAGTTCCACCGGCAGGCCATGGGTGTCCCAACCGGCCTTACGTTTGACCTGGTGCCCTTTCATCGTCTGAAAACGGCAAACGAGGTCCTTTAGGGTACGCGAAATAACGTGGTGAATGCCGGGCATACCATTGGCACTGGGGGGGCCTTCGTAAAAAACAAACGCCCCGGCCCCTTCCCTAAGGTCAACGCTCTGCTGAAACGTGCGCTCCGCGGCCCATTTATCCAGCACTTCCTTTTCGATCGAAGGCAAATTCAACTGCTGGTATTCCCTATACTTGGCACTCATAAATTTTATAGGCAAAAAAAGATGGGCAAAGGTACAAAAAGTCCCGATCCCATTAATGTTTTATCATATACATTAAAACAAACCGCTATGTATCTTGGCACAGTTTTGGACTCCGAGGGACAGGACACGAATTTTCAACCTTAAAATGGTAAACATTATGAAAAACATTCCTATGGTAATAGCCGTTGCCCTGTTCGGAACCACCGCAGCCACGGCTCAAACAACGCATCACCACCATGCCGCAAAAACCGAAACGGTAAAGGCCGTCACCCCTCCGGACGCTGTCCTAACCGCCTTCCAGGGCAAGTTTAGCGGTGACACGGCGACCTGGGCCGTCACCCCATCAGGGAACTACGCTGCCACATTCATGAGCAGCGGTGAAAAAGAATGTGCTGAGTTTTCGGCTGATGGCCAGTGGCTTCGCAACCGCACCGACATGACCCTCGACCAGTTGCCCGATCCCGCAAAAACCGCCCTCCAAAGCAAGTATCCCGGCATGGAAATTGCCTCTATCCAGAAGTTGGAGTACAACAACGTAAACCCCTTCTACAAAGTCAACCTCAAACAAGGCGACCAGTCGAAGGACGTCATGGTCAATGACGCGGGCTACGTTCAAGAGTAGGAGCGCCGTCGGGCCTCGCAAACACACATCGGCACCGTTAATCCAAGTTATACCTTAACCTATGCGCTGAAAAAAAACCGCTCTCTTCCGGGGGCGGTTTTTTTCGTCCCCTCACCGAATATCGGATCGTCCGGCGTGCCGGAAGGAGGGTATGTCTTTTTATCCCTTTTCCGTAGGACTTAGGCCTGCATTGCCTGTTTTAATCCTACGGAAAAGGGATAAAAAAACATACCCTCCTTCCTTAAGCGCGGTCAGTCCGATAACCGTGGGTACCGAGGCACTATAGAAGCTAGAAATACGTCGACAACCCAACGCTAAACCCGGCGGTCGTCCCGATGGTCGCCCCGATCGTCGAACCGGTGATGTCGCGGGCAACCTGGTGGCGGTAGTTGAAACGGAGGACGGTTTGGGCGGTGGGGCGGAAGCTCAGGGCGGGCATGATGCTCCAGAGGTCATTGTACATCCGCGTGCCGGTGGCGGCGAAACGGCCGACGTTCCAGTCGACGTATTCGCCGCGGACGGCCAGGTTGATGGAGGCGTCCTTCCAGTCCAGGATCCTGCCGCGGAAAATGGGCTGGACCACGTCGATAAAACCACCGAACTGTTTGTTGCTGTACTCCGGGGTGTAATCGGGGGGTAGCTGGACAAACACCCAAGCCCATTCGGTGATGATGTTCGTATGAAGACGGGGGAGGGTTGTATTGAAGTCGGCGTCGAAGACATGCACGTGTCTTTTGTCGTCGACCGGCGCCCCTTCGATGCGCCAGGTGTTGTAGACGTCGCTCATAAAGGAAAGGCCCAACTCACCGATCTTGTCGTGTCTGAGCGATATTTTACCGGTGTACATGGGCTCACCGCTGGCGCTGGTGGTGAACCTCGACGCGTTTGACTTGGCGGCCGGAAGGTAGGTTTTGCCTTGCGCGTTGTCGATGATCGAATCGTTGAAGCCACCCGTCAGGTAAAATTCATACCCATACATCCAGTGGTTCTTGTATTGACGGCCATACAGGCCAAAACCGGTATTATTCCAGGTGGCGGGCAACATCTGGGACATGGCGATGGGCCTGTCCGTAAACTCCCATTTGGGTCCGTCGTGGTTCTGGTTAAAAGCGCCGATGGGGTTGACGATCATCCCGCCCCGGAGGTTTAGCAGGGGATGGAATTCGATGTCCAGGGCCGCGTATTCCACTTCGAATTCACCGCCGGAACTCTGGTCCGCGTCCCCCTGGGGATCGTTTTCATATTCGATTTCCGACAGGAATTTGATGTGTTTGGAGATGGTCGAGGCGACAAAAAGGCTAAACCGCCTGAACTGGAACTGGTTGCCGACCGTAATACCAGACGTCGACATATACTGCCAGTTGGATTCGAAATAACCCCCGATGGACACCGGGGATTTACCCAACTGAAGGAACGGACGGTTGTAGATCGCGTCCATGTTCAACAGGTGCCTTACCGTGTCCGAAGGTGCGGGTGTTTTCAAAAGGCTGCTGTCGATTTGTGCATCCGCCTGATGGATAACGGCCAACAGGGCGATCAATACGTATTTTCTCATTGTAACGAAATGTGAAGTTGATTGTGTTGAAGGCTGACCGGGAAGGTCCTCAGGTTGGTGTCCGCGGGACCATTTTGTACGATGCCTTTATTGTTGAATTCACTCCCGTGCGCCGGGCATTGCAGACGGTCGCCAAACACCTGGAGTTCCGCGCCCTGGTGGGTGCAGCGCATCAGCAGCGCCACGTACTGGTCATCGCTGAACCGGTAGACGCAGACAGGATATTTTAACCGTTCGTGGGATACCACCAGGTATTTCTTACCCGGCTGGAAAGAAGATACCGGTATCACCAGGTCCGAACGGTCGATGGTACCGTTGACCTCTTTGCCCGCGGAGCAACCCTCCAAAAAGGCCGCCAGCAAGGCACCGCCCATACAGGCCATGCCACAGGTTTTTAAAAACTCTTTTCTTTCCATGACCTTACAGGGATTTCAGGAACGTCAGGAGGGCATTTTTATCGGAAGCGGACAGGCTGCTAAACCGGCCGGCGCTGACAGCGGCTTCCCCGCCGTGCAACTGGATGGCCGCTTCGATACTATGCGCGCGACCGTCGTGCATCAGGTAGGTATATCCACCCTGGACATTGGGTGCCAGTCCCAAACCCCACAGCGGTGTTGTCCGCCATTCGGAGGTTTTGGCACTGCCCTCGGTATATCCATCGTCGTCCCCCGCACCCATGTCGTGGACAAGCAGGTCGGTGAACGGGTTGAACGTTTGATTGGAAAGACCGTCTATCGGGGAGTAGCCCGTAGTAAGGGTTTGCTTGTGACAGGCGGCACAACCGATCTGGAGGAAAAGCTGGCTGCCCGCCACCACCGTCGGGTCATTGGGGTTCCGCTGGACCGGCGTTTGCAAACACTGGCAATAAAACACTACCGAATTGAGCGTGGCATTGTCTACTTCGGGTGTAGCGTTGGGAGAAGTGGGCGTCGGGTCGAGGTAATTGCTCGGGTTGTTGGGCAGGTACGTCGAGGTGATACCCATGTCATGGTTATATGCCGTCGCCACCTGCTGCAACAAATTGTAAATGGCCCCTTTTCTTCCGAAGCGGCAGATGTATTTGCCGTCCGCCCTCGGGATCGCCCCTGTTAGCGGGGTGGCATACGCCGGAAGGGTACCGTAGTTGGGATGCCCCCGCACACCATCGGGGTTGTTCGCGTTTGCCGCGACCATATCCAGGATCTCTGAATCCGGTACCGCTTCCAGAAACCCGACACCCGCCGTGATGGGTGCTATCAGACGGGTGCTCGTGGCCCCGGCGGGCAATTGTTCAGGGGTATAACCCGGCAGGCAAAAAGTGCCCAGTTGGGGCGCGCCCTCGGCTAAAAATGTATTGCCCGTGGTATCCGATTGTCCAAAGCGGGTGAGGATCGTAAAAGGATGGCCCCGGTTATCGCTGGAGTGACAACTACCGCAACCTGTCGCGACGAAATAAGGACCAAGCCCCGTCGCCGCGGTCCGGTTGGAAAAAAACTGATCGTTCCCCTGGGAGAACAGGATCGTTTGAGCATTCGAAAGGCTGATCGGTCCGCACAAACCCTGGGAGGGATCGATCATGGAGGGCAGTAGTTTGGAACAAGCCGTCACCGCCAGGATCGCGAGGGAGATAGAAGCGGTCGCTATAAAAGTTTTCTTTTTCATTGGGCCGTAAAATTAGCCCCGCTCTTCCCGGAGAGTTGTCGAAATTGGTAAATGCGTTTTCGAGAAGAGGAAAAAAACTAGTGCAACAGCAGGTCGCAGGGCTTCAAACCCGTATGCTTCTTAAAGGCGGTGGAGAAGTGAGAAATGGAGGAATACCCAAGCATCATGGAAACTTCCGTGACACTGAGTCCTTTTTCATAGAGCAGATACCGGGCGTGTTCCATGCGCTGCCCCTGGTAAAAGTCGAAAATCGTGGTCCCGAAAAGTTCCTTAAATCCCTTTTTGAGATAGCATTCGTTCATAGCCACCCTCCGGCTGAGCTCCTTGATCGTGATGGGTTCGCCGATTTGTTCCAGGAGGATTTCCCGGGCCCGTCCGATCTTAACCCTGTCCGCTTCGTTGGCGAGAAACTTGCAAGCAAAAACGCCTTCTTCTTTTTCCTCCAAAAGACATTCCAGGCTGTACAACAACAACGCCTGTACCTGGCTGTTGACAAAGATGTTTTCGAGGGCGCCCTCATATTGGTTGGTCAACAGGCTCTCCAGGACGAGACGGCTCCGGCCGCAAAGGGGAACGATCTTTGTAAAGGAAGAAGGGTACCGGAAAGACAATACATCTTCGGTCCGCGACAACGTCTGCCGGCCCTTTACAAAAGGCGCCAGGTAGGTGGTGGAGAACCGGAAGGTAAGAAGGTCGATCGTGGGGGTTTTCGCCCCGCACTGGGCGGAAGACTTGCGGCAGGTTTGTCCCCCGTTACAGGCGGGATCGCTGCAATAGGTATTCCCCGAGAGACAGAACCGCAGTTCGAGGTAGGATTCATCCGACCGGGCGTGCTGGTAAACCATCATCCCCGTGTCGTCTACGGACCACTGCGGCTGGAGGGCATACCGTTGTATGACATAAGCCACCGCTCCCGGGATGTGCTGCTCCTTCTGATGGAGCAGGTCCAGGGTATCCTGGAGGACCGGTTGTTTCCGGGCGATGGTGAGTATGTCGGGTGGCTGGAGCATATTCCGGCGCAAAAATAGGCCATCCCCGGATAGCACCCTTTCCTAAGGGGAAATACTGACCCCAACGTGACAAAGCGCCCTTTCCTACTCCCTTGAAAATGTGTCTCAAATGTTCATAAAAAGGCCCTTTTTAACACCGCTAAATTGCCTTAAAAGGCCTAATTTTACTACCTTTGCACCACTATTAAAGGAGGATTGAACGTCTGTATGAGTACTGAAAGTCAAGCAGTGGATACGCCCACACAGAATACCAACGGATACGGAGCTGACAGCATTCAGGTTTTAGAGGGATTGGAAGCCGTCCGTAAGAGGCCGGCGATGTACATAGGGGATATAGGGATCAAGGGGTTACACCACCTGGTGTATGAAGTAGTGGACAATTCCATAGACGAGGCCCTGGCCGGATACTGTAAGAATATCGACGTCACCATCCACGAGGACAATTCCATTTCGGTAAAGGACGACGGCCGGGGTATTCCCACGGGCATCATCCCCAAGGAAAAGAGGTCCGCATTGGAGGTGGTGATGACCGTCCTGCATGCCGGCGGCAAATTCGACAAGAATACCTACAAGGTGTCCGGCGGCTTGCACGGGGTGGGTGTTTCCTGCGTCAACGCCCTTAGTAAACACGTCCATGTAACCGTGTACCGCGAAGGAAAAGTCTTTGAACAGGAATACAATATCGGGATCCCGGAATACTCCGTACGCGCGATTGGCGAGACCGACCGCACCGGGACGACCACGCATTTCTGGCCCGACGGGACGATCTTTACATCCCTCATATATAATAAAGACATCCTGGCCGGCCGTCTCCGCGAGCTATCGTTCCTTAACCGGGGCGTCCGCATCACCCTGACCGACCTCCGGGAACGGAATGAAGAAGGTGAACCTGTGTATAACGAAACCTTTTACAGCGAGGGTGGGATCGTCGAATTTGTCGAGATGCTCGACCGGAACGCAAAGAGGAACACACTGATCAACAAGACCTTATATGTGGACGGTTTTGACGATGCCGCTAACGTAGAGGTCGAGGTGGCGATGACGTACAACGACGATTTCAAAGAACATATTTTCTCCTACGTCAATAACATCAATACCATCGAGGGCGGCACCCATATTACCGGTTTCCGCAGGGCCCTGACGAGGGTATTTAAGCAATATGGAGAGAAAGAGGGGCTTTTTGAAAGGGCGAAAGTAGAGGTGGAAGGCGACGACTTCCGGGAAGGCCTGAGCGCCATTATTTCGGTAAAGGTCCCCGAACCCCAGTTCGAAGGCCAGACCAAGACAAAGCTGGGCAACAGCGAAGTCTCCGGTATCGTCGAAACCACCGTGGCCAAGGCCCTGGATACCTACCTGGAGGAAAACCCGAAAGAGGCCCGCAACGTCATCCAGAAAGTCATTCTCGCTGCACAGGCCCGGGTGGCCGCCCGCAAGGCGAGGGAACTCGTCCAACGCAAAAGCGTCCTATCCGGCGGGGGTCTGCCCGGTAAACTGGCCGACTGTTCCGATCGCGATCCGGGTCGTTGCGAGCTATACCTGGTGGAAGGGGATTCCGCAGGTGGTACCGCCAAACAAGGCCGGGACCGGAGCTTCCAGGCCATCCTGCCACTAAGGGGTAAGATCCTCAACGTGGAGAAGGCCATGGAACACAAAATCCTGGAAAACGAAGAGATCAGGAACATGTATACCGCCCTGGGTGTGACCGTCGGTACCCCCGATGACCCCAAGGCCCTTAACCTCGCCAAACTCCGCTATCATAAGCTCATCATCATGACCGATGCCGACGTGGACGGAAGCCACATCGCCACGCTTATCCTCACTTTCCTTTTCCGGTATATGAAGGAACTGGTCGAGCAGGGGTACGTCTACCTCGCCCAACCGCCCCTGTACCTCGTTAAGAAAGGCAAAGAACAGGTGTACGCCTGGACCGAAGAGGACCGCAAGGCCGCTGTGGAACGCATCGCCGGCGGTAAAGAAGACAGCGCCACCATTCAACGCTACAAAGGTTTGGGTGAAATGAACGCGGATCAATTGTGGGAGACCACTATGAACCCTGCAAAACGTATCCTGAAAATGGTGACCCTGGAGAGCGCGGCCATTGCCGACGAGGTATTCAGCATGCTCATGGGTGATGAAGTGGCGCCAAGGCGTGAATTCATAGAAACCCATGCAAAATATGCCCGGATCGACGTCTAGGCTTCTTACCTCCGTAACGATTGTCCTCTGCCATGTCCTAAGCGCAAATGCGCAAACGCCCCAAGCGAATCCTTATGTGATGCACGGTTCAGCCGTGCAGAATACTTGTAATTGCTATACCCTTACCCCCCAGGAAACCTTTCAGGCGGGCCAGGTATGGAATAAGAACGAGATCGACCTGACCCAGTCGTTCGATTATCATTTCAATGTGTTTTTGGGTTGCAATTCGGGTACGAACGGGGCCGATGGTATGGCCTTTGTGCTCCAACCCATCAATACCAGCCAGGGCAGTACCGGGGAAGGCCTGGGTTTTGGCGGCATCGTGCCGTCCCTGGGCGTGACCATCGACACCTACCAGAATCCGGACCAAAACGACCCGCCCTACGACCACATCGCCTTTCAGTCCAACGGGGATGTCAACCATGCCGACGCCAACAACCTTGCCGGACCGGTGCAGGTGCTGCCCAACCAATCCGACATCAAGGACTGCGCCTGGCACGTTCTGGAGGTAAAATGGGACGCACCCACCATGACCCTCGTGGCCTACATGGATGGCAATTTCCGGCTCAGCATGACCAAGGACATCGTGGCCACCATATTTAGCGGCAACCCCACCGTTTTCTGGGGTTTCACCGCGGCCACCGGCGGGTCCGACAACCTCCAGCAGTTTTGTACATCGTTAAACGCCGGCCATTCCGCCCTTCCCGCCAAAACCTGCGAAAAGGACACCATCGTTTTCCGCGACAGCTCCACTTCTTTCGGGTCCATCCTCCAATGGTATTGGAACTTTGGAGATGGGGACACCAGCATGCAGCAAAACCCGCCGCCCCATGTTTACCCCACGCCCGGTGTCTATATCGTGACCCAGAATATCCTCGGCAACAACGGCTGTCTTTCCGATACCAACAAAACGGTACTCACCATAGGTACCTACCCCGTGGCTTCCTTTACCGCGGGTAACGCCTGCACCGGCAGAACCCTTCCCCTGGTCAACACCAGTTATGACACGGTGGGCCTTTTCGCGGACTGGACCTGGACGCTTTCCGACGGGCGGATCTTTACCGATTCGCTGCCCTCTATCGTCTTTGCCCAGCCCGGCGCCTATACGCTATCCCTCCATGTCGTCAGCGCCGAGGGTTGCGCCAGCAACACCTATACCCAACTGCTGTCCGTCAATCCCACCCCCCAGGTGACCTTTGCGCCGGATTCCGTTTGTACCGGGACGCCCCTCGTGCTGACGGGGACCAATACGACGGGTATACCGGTCCAACAGTGGTACTGGTTGCTGGGTCAGCGCCCCGATTCCGGACAAACGGTAACCCAGGTCTATGATCAGGAGGCGGTCTTTAACGCCAGTCTTTGGGCCATGAGCCCTTATGGTTGTCTTTCGGACACAGTGACCCAACAGGTCAGCATACAAGCCTCGCATGCCTTTGCCGGCAACGACACCTCGGATGCCCTTGGTTATCCTATCCAGCTACAGGCGACCGGAGGCACCACCTATACCTGGTCGCCCCCCACGGGTCTTAGCGACCCGTCGATCGCCAACCCCATCGCCGTCCTCACCACGGACACGCGGTACACGGTCACGGCCTATTCAAACGCCGGTTGCGCCTCCCAGGCGTCGGTTTTTATCAAGGTCTACAAGGGCCCGGCGATCTACGTACCGAGTGCTTTTACCCCCAACGGCGACGGCGTCAATGACGTTCTTCGGCTCGTCGCCCCCGGGATCAAAACGCTCGTCTATTTCCGTGTTTTCAACCGCTGGGGTAACGAGGTATACCATAGTACCGATCTGCAGGCCGCCTGGGACGGCACGGCCGGCGGCCGGCCGGTTCCTTCGGGCACATACGTGTGGGAAGTCCTGGGCATTGACCTGACCGGGAAACCCCTGGGGGAGCGGGGTACCGTGCTCCTGGCGCGGTAGCGCAGGCCGCCACCCGCGGCCCGCCAAAATTTAACCTCCCAAAAGCGCGGGCAGCCTTAATTTTGATCCCCGATGAAACTCTTGATCATAGAAGACGAAAAGGCCCTTTCGGAGAGTATCGCCTCCTATCTCAATGATTATCATTATTCCTGCGAGATGGCCTACGACTTTCCCAGTGCCCGGGAAAAAATCCAGCTCCACGACTACAATTGTATCATCCTTGACATCGCCCTTCCCCATGGAAACGGGCTGACCCTTCTGCGGGAACTAAAGGCCGCCGGCAAAACGGATGGGGTACTCATCGTCTCCGCAAGGAATTCCCTGGATGACAAAATCGAGGGCCTCAACAGGGGAGCCGACGACTACCTCACCAAACCCTTCCACCTCTCGGAATTGGGCGCCCGGGTGTCGGCGATTATCCGCCGCAAGACCTTTGGTGGACACAATGTGTTAAAGCTGGACGGACTCACGATCGACCTCGAAGAAAGGACCGTCCGGGGCGACAATGGGCACATCGACCTCACCCGGAAGGAGTACGAACTGTTGCTTTATTTCACCGGCAACAGGAACAAGGTCCTGACCAAGGAAGCCATTGCCGAGCACCTCTGGGGGGACCAGGCCGACATGACCGACAACTACGATTTTCTGTATACCCATATCAAGAACCTGCGCCGGAAACTCCTTCAGGGCGGGTGTCCGGACTATATCAAGGCCGTCTATGGAATGGGGTATAAATTCAATCCCGGCAAATCCGTCGCAGAGTGAAACTGTTTACCCGGTATAACCGTATCAATGCCCTGGTGACCCTCGCCCTCTTCCTGGTGACCTGCGTGGCCATGTATTTCCTGATCTTCCAGGTGCTGGTCGTGCAACTGGACCACAACTTCATCCGGATCCGCAACCGGATGCAGACGTACGTCAACCAGCACCAGGAACTGCCCAGCCAGCAGGTACTGGACGACCTGAGCGTATACTATACCCCGACGGGCGACAGCATACCCGGGCCGGAGCGTTTTGAGGCCACCCATTTCTTCGATTCTACCTTGGGTAAAGACCACCGGTTCAGAAAGTACTTTTTCCCCATCCGGGTCCGGCAAAGCTGGTACCAGGTCACCCTCATAAAACCCCTGGAAGGCCCGCACCACGTAGCGTATGCCCTCATGGGGATCGCCGTTCCCGTGATACTGGTCATCATTCTCACCTTTTCCGTCATCAACCGCATGGTCCTGCGCCGGTTGTGGGCCCCGTTTTATAAAAGCCTGGAAATCCTGGGCAGATTCCAGTTGGGAGAGCGTAACCCGCCCGTTTTCCCCGAAACGCCCATCGAAGAGTTTTCGACGATGAACAAAAAGCTGAGGGAAGCCACGGGTAAGGCTGCCGATGACTACAAGGCCCTCAAGGAATTCACCGAAAACGCTTCCCACGAAATCCAAACCCCGCTGGCCATCATCCGCTCCAAACTGGACCTCGTCATCCAGGACGAAGCCCTGTCCGACCGGCAGGGAGAAAGCCTGAGAAGCGCGTATGGAGCGGTCAAAAAGATTTCCAGGCTCAACAAGTCCCTCCTGTTGATCACGAAGATTGAAAACAATCAATACAACCGGAAGGAAGACATCGCCCTCGACGAAAAGCTCCGCGAAAAGCTCATACAGTTCCAGGAACTTTGGGACAACAGCGGCCTGACCGTAAACGCCTCCATCGCACCCACCTCTATCCATGCCAGCCCCGAGCTGATCGACATCCTGTTTGACAACCTCCTCAGCAATGCCACCCGCCACAACCGGCCCGGCGGCTCTTTATCCCTTGTCCTTGCACAAGGACGCCTGGAGGTTTCCAATACCGGTGCGTCCGTTCGCCTGGACCGGGAACGCCTTTTCCGGCGTTTTTATAAAGAGTCCAACGACAGCGACCATGTCGGCCTGGGTCTTTCTATTATACAACAGATCTGCGTAGCCACGGGCGTTGCGATCGCCTATGCCTACGCAGACCCTTATCATTCGTTCATACTGTCCTGGTCGAATTAATTGTGAATGGGTGCCGACCCCGGTCCCGCCGCATTAAAATCGAGTTCGTTTTGCGGCACGTCCCAGTAGTCCATATAGTCGTAGTCGATCGTACACGGCAGGATCACCGCCGCGGTCCCGCCCACGAGGTTCCCCGGGACCAGGACATTGGCGTTCGTCCGCCCTCCCCCGCTCGCCGCGGCGGTCGTTACACCCCATCGCCGTGCATCATACCAGGCCAGGCCTCTCAGGTAGAGACTCACCCGTCTTTCGCTCCGGAACTGCGCCAGGGCGGCTGCCTGGGTAAGACCCGTGTTTTCTATGTGCGCCAGACCGGAGTTCTGGGCGTCCCGGATCTGGTCGATCAGCACAAGCCCCCCGTTGATGTCACTGCCCGTCCGGATTTTAGCCTCGGCGATCATCAGGCTGTTTTCCTCCCATGTCCCACCGATGCTGATCGAACCAATACTGTTGTCCGTGGCATAGCTCCCCCCGTTTTCAATATCGATGACGTTCCAACGCGTCCCAAACTGGATACCCCGGTTGCGCACATTGACCACGGGTCCGCCCGGATACGATTCGAAATTCTTCGAAAACCGTTTGTCGCCCGGCTGATAGTCCTGGATCAGGCGCTCGCTCACCCAGGCAAAACCACTTCCGTACGAATGGAAGGCAAAGGGATGATAAAAATTGTTCGACAGGTCGTTGACACCTCCCGCGTTCATCCCGAACATAAAAGAGTAGTCTCCCTGGACCATCCCGGAACCCGCCAGGCTAAGCACCGTGGCCCAGTCGCCGGCGGTCATGGTAGCGACCTTGCGGTTCACCAGGTAGTTCCGGGCTTCAAAAGTATAGATCTGCCGGATCCACATCGCCGGCGTGACAATCTGTGTATTGAGGTTAAAACTGGGGATGATGTTTTCGAACACGTAGTCATAGTCCGCGTTTTCATTCAGGGTACTTAAGATGGCCTTGGCCTTGTCGAAATTGGCGTTGCCTTCCGCGACGATGCTGTCGTGGCTGATAAAATTGTTGTTCGTCTCCCCGTTGGCGGGATTGTCGTTGATGATCCCGGCCAGGTACATGGAGCCGATCCTCGAATAGCAGAAACCCTTCCACCAATACGCCCACGCCCGGAGGATTCCCTTTTTGGTGGCCGTGTCCCCGGAAAGCCGGAGTGCCGGGTCGTTCGCCGCCAGGAGAAGAAGGTTACACTGCGCATTCATGTAATAGCAAACCGCCCATTCGTACTGGAACGCATTGCCTTCCCCGGCCTGCCGGCTGTTTTCCGCTTCCATGATCCCCTGCTGGGTAAACCCGGATGGGTTCTTGATCACCGTGTTATAGGGCGATGGAAGGGTGATGGTATTGACATTGGCCGGGTACCGCAAACCCCAGTTGGCCCAGGGCGAAAAGTCTTCGTCCCCCATATTGCTGTGCATGGAGAGAACGATCTGGTAAATATTGGTGTTTCCTTCACCCGGAACGGCAGCGATCCATTTCTCGACAACGCCCATGGCAAAGGATTCGATACCTGCTTCCGTCTGCAGGGATGAAGGTGTGGGGTTGTTGGGATCGATCAGGTTGAGGGTGGACTTCTGACAAGCCCATCCCAGCATCAATAAACCGATGTATAACGAGATATACTTTTTCATAGAAATTTTTTTAGAATCCGACATTCAATCCAAACTGGTAGGACCTCAAATTGGGAATCCCGAAATAGTCGACACCATTGATCGCGCCCACCCCGCCGATCGCCACACCCTGGCTGTTCACGGCCGTTGTGTTTTCGGGGTCCATTCCGTGAAACTTGGTAAAGGTGAGCAGGTTGCGGCCCGAGATGGTCGCACTCAGGCGCTTGACCCAGGGTACCTTCATCAACGGCGAGAAATCATAGCTCAGGGAAAGGTCCCTCAGACGGATATAGGAGCCGTTCTCGACAAACCAGGAGGACGGATTGACCAGGTTATACAGGCTTTGATAGTAATTGACATAAGCGCCCGGCTTGCCGTTGATGGTGACAGACTGGTCGAAGTCCTTGGACACGCCGCCCGAACCACCCGAACCACCGGCCGGCGAATACAGCCACTGCCGCGTCAGGTTATAGATATTGTTCCCGTGTACCCAGTCGAATTGGAACGAGAAGGTCAGGTCCCTAAACAAGGTGAAGGTATTGATCCAGGCGGAGGTGAAGTCCGGATAGGACTTCCCGATCACGGACTGGTCGTTGGCGGCCGTCATTAATGCGGCATAGGTCGTTTTGTTGATGACGGTCCCGTTGTCCAGTTCGTAATTGCTTGCGGAGGCCGTGGGTACGTACGGCGTCTTGCCGTCCGCCATCAGTTGCGTCAGGCTGTGCACAGGCGTCTGTCCGTAAAACAGCCCCAGCGCCTTGCCCTGCTTGACCGAGAATTCGCCGTTGATGATATCCTGCCCGCCCGAGATCTTCGTGACGACGGCGTGGCTAAAGCCCCAACGTACGGCGGAGGTCCAGGAAAACTTCCCCGACGACAAGACCTGGACGTCCAGTGACATGTCCAACCCGTGGCTTTCGATCGTGGAAAGGTTGCTCAACAAACCGGAAAAACCGGTGGATGGGGCGACGTTGGCGGTCTGTTCCAGGTCCTCGTTCAGGCGATGCCACCAGGTGCCGCTAAAGGTGACCCTGGGCAACCAGTCTCCCTTTAGTCCATTGAAGGTGATGTCTGTCCCGATCTCCGTTTCGGAGGTCAGTTGCACGACCAGGTCGGGGTTACGCGCCACGGTCTGGGTGGACAAGGCCACCCCCGTACCCAGCGTCGTCACACCCAAGGTCGTCTGGCGGTCATAGTTTCCGGTCGATTGGGGCTGGGTGCCTGCCTTTCCATAAGCGGCCCGCAACTTCCAGTCGTTTACAAGGTGCTGCCCCTTCATCCATTCGGATGGGCGGAAATACACGGTCCCCCTGTCGAAGGTTTGGGCGTTTCCACCTCGTCCGAAGGTGGAGGCATAGTCGGACCGGAGCCC
This sequence comes from Dinghuibacter silviterrae, assembly GCF_004366355.1. NCBI lineage: Bacteria > Pseudomonadati > Bacteroidota > Chitinophagia > Chitinophagales > Chitinophagaceae > Dinghuibacter > Dinghuibacter silviterrae. The sequence goes on from NZ_SODV01000001.1 coordinate 491,506, forward strand.
GCCGGATATGCCAAAGAGGTTTCCGTAATCTATGGTCTGGTTGAAAAGAAAACCGAACTGGGTAAAAGCGGTATAAAAATCCCCGTCCGTTTTCTGTGCAGCCACGTTTATGTTGATCGGTGGATAGGCGGGAAGCTGAATGCCTTCCGCGTAATACTGCCGCTCGTATGAGTTAAACCATTCATAGCTGAACTGGGAAGTCGTCCGTATCGGCAGGCTTAAGTGGAAATCGTTTTGAAAGTCCGTTCGGAGAAAGACCGTAAACAAAGCATCCTGCCAGGTCGTGGTCGTCGTCGTATTGGTCAGGCTGCCCTGCCGGCTCGGTCCCCAGTGCAGTGCCGTCTGGAGGTCGGACGTCTGGTTGAGGTAGTAGTTGGTCGCATCTGACGACCGGTAGTCGATCCCATATTTGGCATCCAGCTCCAGGTATCGCGGCAGTTTGAAGTTTGCCTGGAAATTTTGCACGATGTCCAGCGATTTTGTATACTGCTGGTGCCATTCCTGTTCCGACAGTGAATTGTTCTGGTTGGAGGCGGTGGAGGTTTTGATAGCCCGGTGACCCGTGGAATCCCGCCAGTTAAGGTCTATCCAGGGATAGGCGTTGACGATCGCAAAACGGTTTCCGTTTAGCAGGTTCTGGTACCCGATGATACCCTGGGAAATCGAGCGGAAAGTAAAGCCTTTAAAAGGATTCAACCCCAAGTTCAGGGTCAGGTTCGTCCGCTCGAACTTGTTACTGAAAACATCCTGCTGGTCCAGGTTGGAGGCGGAGAAGGCGTAGTCCGAACTGTTGCCGCCGCCCGCCACATTGATGGTGTGGTTGTAGGTAAGCGCCTGGCGAAAAGCCTGTTTGAAATGGTCATACGTCGGTATGTTGAACGTCTTGTTGTTGACCGTCGCGGGGAAGGCCGTGGGGTCCGGCACGGCGGGATCGGTCCAGGTGCCCGTGGCGTCGTGGCTGATGATCGTTCCGGCGGCATTCAGGATATTTCCGCTGCCATCCGTTACATAGTGATGGTAGGCCGCGAGGATGGGTCTTTTGCCCTTCAGAATGTTGTCGATGCTGACCTTTGTGCTGAGGTTGATGGTCATCTTTCTGCCGGCGGCCCCTTTTTTGGTAAAGATCTGGATGACACCCTGGCCACCTTTCGCCCCATATAGCATGCCCCCCGCGGGTCCCTTGACGACTTCCACGTGGTCGACGACGCTGGGATCCAGGTTGCTGATGTCCTGGACAACTGTCCCGTCCACGATATAGAGCGCGGCGGCGGAAGTGCTCAGGGTGTTGACACCCCTCAGGACGATGTTAAAACCCGCGCCCGGCTGCCCGCTGGTCTGCTGAACCTGGGCCCCGGCAATCTGCCCGTCCAGGGCCTGGTCGATCGACGTGGTGGCGCTTTTTGCAAAATCCTTGGAGCTGACGGTCGCCACATCAATGGGCACCTTTTTCTTGCTGGTTGCCACCCCGACCCCCGTCACCACGACGTCGCTGAGGTTTCGAAGATCGGCGTGCATTTTTACCGTCATGCCCTGGACCGCCGGGAGCTGCTGGTCATTATACCCTACCGAGGTGACCATCAGGAGGACGCCCTCATTGACGCGCAGGGTAAAAGACCCGTCGGCTAAGGTGATGGTCGCCCCTCCTCCTGCTTTCTTTTGCTTTACATAAACGGTGGCATTTTCGATGGGAACCCCATTTTCGTCGAGGACCCGGCCTTTGAGGCTGATGGTTTGCCCCGTGCAGATGGCCGCCACGCACGAGGCAAGGATGACCATGCAGGTCATCGTTAGAAGATTTCTCATGTCGTCAATTTTGGTACAACCAAAAGAAAATAAAACTTTTGGATACAATTAGGCTAACTAATAAGTTAGCCTTTATGTTGGTAGGTCTTCGAACAGTGTTTAAACAGGAATTTTTATATTCGGCTATGAAGAAACTGGCTGCTGCCGCTTTGCTGGCCCTGACCCTTCGGGCTGGAGCCCAAACCACCGTCGCAAAAGACCCGGACATCGCCTCCATGGTCAAAGAAGTCAACCCCGACTCCCTGAAATCCTACATCACTCGTCTTGTGGACTTCGGCACCCGCAGTACTGTCAGCTCCGTGACCGATCCGAAAAAGGGGATCGGCGCCGCCCGGAATTGGGTGCTCGCCACCTTCCAGCGCTTCGCCTCGGCTTCCGGAGGACGGATGACCGCGTACCTTGACACGACCACCTACGCCGCCGATGGACAACGCGTCGCGAGTCCCATCAACCTTGGGAACGCCGTCGCCGTGCTCAAAGGCACGGACACCGGTGACCACCGGATCTTTGTCATCAGCGGCCACCTGGATAGCAGAAGGACAAACGTCATGGACGGTAACGGCGATGCCCCTGGTGCCAACGACGATGGCAGCGGCAGCGCGGCGGTCATCGAGTGCGCGCGGATCATGAGCCGCCACACTTTTGGCGCCACCCTCATTTTTGTCACCGTCAGCGGGGAAGAGCAAGGGCTGCTGGGCTCCACCTATATGGCCAAGAAAGCCAAAACCCGGCAATGGAACATAGAAGGCGTCCTAAACAACGACATCATCGGGTCCAACAACAGCAGCGAAACAAACATTATCGACAATACCCACGTCCGGGTCTTTAGCGAGGGGCTCCCCTTTTACGACCTGGACAAGCAAGCCAAAATGATCCGGCAACTGGGTTTGGAAAACGACGGCAAGGCCCGCCAGCTTGCCCGTTACTTCAAGGAAGTGGGGGAACGCTACGTCGACAACATGCAGGTCGTCCTGATCTACCGGAACGACCGCTTTCTCCGGGGCGGGGATCATTCTCCCTATGTCGAGAACGGGTATGCCGCCGTCCGCGTCACCGAAATGAACGAGAACTTTACCCGCCAGCACCAGGACGTCCGTGTCGAGAACGGCATCCAATACGGCGACCTCCCCGAATACATCGACTACGAGTACCTCCGAAAAAACACCGCCCTCAACCTTTCCACGCTTGCCAACCTCGCCAAGGCGCCCGGCCTTCCCCAAAGTCCCCGCGTCCTCACCCGCGACCTGACCAACGTCACCCACCTGACCTGGTCCGCCCCGTTGGAAGGCAAGCCCATCGGATACTACATCCTGGTCCGCGAGACAACGTCGCCTGTATGGCAACGCAAGATCTGGACGACCTTGACGGACGTCACGCTGCCCCTATCCAAAGACAACTTTTTCTTCGGTATTCAATCCGTCAGCTCAGGCGGGAACGAGAGCCTTCCTGTGGTTCCGCTACCCGGTCGCTAAACCCCCACATCAAGGTGATTCGCTTTTACCGCCTGGTCGAAAAATATGCCTGCGAGGCGCTCGAAGGAGGCGGGGGTCTCAGTGGTATAGAAGGTCAGGGAACCGCCGCGGGAAAGGCGGGCTTCCATGGAGGGATGGCGGGATAGGTAGTCTGCGAGGCTGCGGGCGACGATCTCTCCCTGGGAGAGGATGCGCATGTGTTCGGGGACGTGGGCGCGGATCTTGTCCACCAGCAGGGGATAGTGCGTGCAGCCCAGGACCAGCGTATCGATATGGGGGGACTGGGCCATCAGCTGGTCCAGGTATTTCTTTACAAAATAATCGGCGCCCTCGCCGTCGGCCTCCCCGTTTTCCACCAGGGGTACCCAGAGCGGACACGCCTGTTGATAGACCTTGACGTCGGGATAAAACTTGTTGATCTCGATGGGATAGGATTCCGAGGTCACGGTACCCACGGTCCCCAATACCCCGACCTCCCGGGTTATGGTATGCTGGCCGACGATCTCGGTGGTGGGGCGGATCACCCCCAGCACGCGGTTATCCGGGCTCATCCGGGGCAGGTCGTTTTGCTGGATGGTACGCAGGGCCTTGGCTGACGCCGTGTTACAGGCGAGGATGACCAGGGGGCAGCCCAGGTCGAAAAGATGACGCACGCATTCCAGGGTATAGTGATACACCGTCTCGAAGGACCGGCCTCCATAAGGCGCCCTTGCATTGTCGCCTAAGTACAGGTAGTCGTAGGCCGGGAGTTCCCGGACAAATTCCTTCAACACGGTCAAACCGCCGTAACCGGAATCAAAAACGCCTATGGGTCCTTGTTGCATAGTTAAAAATACGACTTACGCGGCGCAAGCCGAAAGGCACCCTACGCGGCTGCCTCCTGCGAGAACTGGTGCATCGCACTCAATGCCTGGTGCACCCGCTCCATGCTGCCCACGTCCGCAATCACCAGGAAAAAGTTCTTCCCGACCTGTCTTAGCCGTGCCTTATTCGTCCGCGTCTGGATAAACTGCAAAATGCGCTGGAAAACCTCCGACTCGAAATACGGGGAATCCGGATTCCCGATGAAATAACAGCGAAGCGCGCCGTCCTTCAGGACGAGCTTTTCCATGCCCAGGTCGATGGCCAGCCGCCGGCAACGCACGGTCGTGAACAGGTCCTCGGTCTGCGGTGGCAAAGGACCGAACCGGTCTTCAAGCTCCTGGTGGAACGTCCGCAGCTCTGCCTCCGATTCGCAGTTGTCCAGCCGGGTATACAGGGAAAGACGCTCGGTGATGCTTTCGACGTATTCGTCCGGGATAAGGATCTCCAGGTCCGTATCAATCGTACAATCCTGGACAAAATCGTCCTGCTGCTGGATCTCCTGCCGGAACAGCTCCTTGAACTCCGTCCGTTTGAGCTCCCGGATGGCCTCGTCCAGGATCTTCTGGTACATTTCGAAACCGATCTCGGCCATAAAGCCGCTTTGTTCTCCCCCCAGCATGTTTCCCGCGCCCCGGATGTCCAGGTCCCGCATGGCGATCTGGAAACCGCTTCCCAGTTCGCTGTGTTGTTCCAGGGTCTGTAACCGCTTGCGGGAGTCCGCCGGGAGCGAGCTCAAGGGAGGCGCCAGGAGATAACAGAATGCCTTTTTATTGCTACGGCCCACCCGGCCACGGAGCTGGTGAAGGTCGCTCAAACCAAACTGGTGGGCGTTGTTGACGATGATCGTATTGACGTTGGGAATGTCCACCCCGCTTTCGACGATGTTGGTGCAGACCAGGACGTCATACTTCCGGTCGATAAAGTCCATGATGCGTTCTTCCAGCTCGTGTCCTTCCATCTGTCCATGCGCCATCCCGATGCTGAGGTCGGGGCAAAGCGCCTGGGTAAGCGCCACGATTTCCGGGAGACCCTGGATGCGGTTGTGGATAAAGAACACCTGTCCCCCACGTTCCGTCTCGAAATAAATGGCGTCCCGGATAAAGTCCTGGTTGAACACTTGGACCTCCGTCTGGATGGGTTGACGGTTGGGCGGGGGCGTATTGATGATGCTCAGGTCGCGGGCGCCCATCAGGCTGAACTGGAGGGTCCTGGGGATGGGCGTGGCCGTAAGCGTCAGGCAGTCCACGTTGGTCTTGAGGGTCTTGAGCTTTTCCTTTGCACCCACCCCGAACTTTTGTTCCTCATCGATGACCATCAACCCAAGGTCCTTGAACTTCACTTCCTTGCCTAAGAGGGCGTGCGTGCCGACCATGATGTCGATCTTACCCGCCTGCAAACGCGTCAGTGTCTCCTTTTTCTCCTTTGCAGATTTGAACCGGTTGATATAGTCCACGGTGACGGGAAAATCCTTCATCCGTTCGCTAAACGTCTTGTAGTGTTGAAAAGCCAGGATGGTTGTCGGCACAAGGACCACCGCCTGTTTGCCCTCCACGACCGTTTTAAAGGCGGCCCGGATGGCGATTTCCGTCTTGCCAAAACCCACGTCCCCGCACACCAGCCGGTCCATGGGCGCCGGGGATTCCATGTCCTTCTTAACATCCGCCGTGGCCTTGCTTTGATCCGGCGTGTCCTCGTAGATAAACGAGGCCTCCAGCTCCGTCTGCAGATAGTTGTCCTGGCCATGCGCAAAACCCGCCTGGGCTTTACGCTGCGCATACAGCTTGATCAGGTCGAAGGCGATTTCCTTGACCTTTGTCTTGGTCTTCTCCTTGAGCTTCTGCCAGGCTTCGCTGCCGATCTTGTTGATTTTGGGAACCGTCCCTTCCTTACCGGTATACTTACTGATCTTGTGCAGGGAGTTGATGTTCACATACAGAATATCCCCGTCCTTGTACAGGATCCGTACCGCCTCCTGGAGACGGCCGTTGGATTCTATCTTCTGAAGACCGCTATAGGTGCCCACACCGTGGTCGATATGGGTCACATAGTCCCCCGGCTGCAGCTCCCGAAGCGTCCGGAGTGTAAGGGCCTTGCTTTTATTGTAGGCCTGTTTGACGCGGTACTTGTGGTACCGCTGGAAGATCTGGTGGTCCGTATAGCAAACGACTTTGCTTGCCTCGTCTATAAAGCCCTCGTGGATCGCCGTCGCCAGGGGCGTAAAGGTCAGCTCGGCCTTGAGGTCGGTGAAGATGCTGTGCAACCGCTCCAGTTGGCGGGGGTTTTCCGCAAACAGGAAGAGCCCGAAACCCTTTTTTTCCCACCGTTGAAGGTCTGCGATGAGCAGGTCGAACTTCCGGTTAAAGGCAGGCTGCTCCAAAGTCGGCCAGTCGATGTCCATCCCGCCCCAGTGCGGTTTGTACCCGAATTCGATCAGGTGCCGGCGTTCCAGTTGCTCATGTAACTCAGCCGCGTGGACAAACTCTTCCGGGCTGACTTTTTCCTTTAGGGTTTCTTCGCTGTCTTCCCTTGGCTTAAACGGCGCTGACTTTTCCCTTTCAAAAAAAAGTCCGAGGTCCTCCTCCTGGACCAGGAGCTTTTCCCGGATGACGTCATAATCCTGCAACCAGACCACCGTATTGTCGGGCAGGAAGTCCAGCAAGCTTACTTTTTCTCCCTGGTCGAAGTTCGTTTCGATGTTGGGGATAATATTGACCTGGAGCAGTTTCCGCTCACTCAGCTGGGTCTCCGGATCGAACAGGCGTATGGAATCGACCTCGCTCCCGAACAATTCCACACGGTAGGGTTTTTCGTTACCAAAAGAGTAGATATCGAGGATACCGCCCCGCATCGCAAACTGTCCCGGTTCGTATACAAAGTCCGTCCTTTCGAATCCATACCCCACCAATCGTTCCATCAAGGCATCCACCGCCAGCGTGTCACCCACCTTCACCGAGATGACGTTCCCGGACAGTTCCCGGGCGACGATCACCTTCTCGAACAAAGCCTCCGGGTAGGTCACCAGGACCTTTTTGTGCAAGGTGGGGGCGCTGCACTTCATCAATGCCTCGGTGCGCAGCATCACGTGGCTGCTGTTGAGCAGCCGGTAATTCTTCCGGTTTTTAAAGGAGGAGGGGAAATAAAGAATGTCCAGCGCGCCCGTCAGGTTTTCCACCGTGTTGTGAAAATAGGCGGCCGCTTCCGCATCACTCAGGACGACGAGGTGGTTCCACTCCTGCATCGCCGGATGCCGGAACAAACCGGCGCAAATAAATTCGGCGGCGCTGCCATGGAGCGGCCCCACGAAAAAACGCTGCGGACGGGGCGCACGAAGCCCTTCCACCAGGGGAGAAAGGCGGTTATCGCTCGAATACCGGTCTAAAAGCCATTGCAGATTCATTCTACGCGGACGCAAAGTTACATCGAAATGGGTTGCGGCGATGCAGAAGCGCCCTCAAAGCGACCCCCGGGAGGGGGGCCGCCTTAAACCATTTAGCTGATTTTTTCAAAATAAACTTGGATTTAACAAAAAAATATCACTAGATTTGGTCCTTAACAGAACGATTGCTTGCCATTTTCTTTGAAAACGAAGTCCCCCCGGCTTCGTTTTTTTGTTGCCCTACACCGTCCCCGGCGAACCCGGAAATTATAATTATCTTCCTTGGATAAATGATTGCTTATGGAGCCTTGGCGGAAGGGTACGGTTATCCGTATCACGCAGGAAACCCCCAATACCAGGCGCTTCTGGATACAGATTCCGGAGCTGGACCGTTTTGATTTCAAACCGGGGCAATTTGTAACCCTGGATCTGCCGATTCATGAACAGAAAAACAAGCGCTGGCGCAGCTACAGCATTGCCTCCTGGCCGGACGGCACCAACGTGTTTGAGTTGGTGATCGTGTTGCTGGAAGGCGGGCTGGGGACGACCTACCTGTTCAACCACGTCACGGAAGGCTCGGAGCTCATTGTAAGGGGGCCTCAAGGCGTATTTACCTTGCCCGAACCCCTTGAAAAAGACCTTTTCCTGGTCTGTACCGGCACCGGGATCGCACCCTTCCGGAGCATGGTGAACTACCTACGGCTCCACGACCTGCCCCACCGGGACATCCACCTGGTCTTTGGTACACGGACCTTTGAAGACCTGTTGTACTACGAGGAAATGCGGGCGCTGTCGGCCGTCATGGAAGGCTTTTATTACTATCCCACCCTGTCCAGGGAGCAACGCGAAGGACACCATCACGGATACGTCCACCAGGTCTATGAATCCATCTGTATGGAGCGAAAGGACGCCTTTTTCTTTCTGTGCGGATGGAAGCAGATGATCGACGAAGCCAAAAACCGGATAACGGCCCTGGGTATCGACCGCAAGAGTATCCACCAGGAGCTCTACGGTTAATCCGGCCGGCCCCTTCTAGTGCAGTTGCGACTGCGACTCCTTCGAGCGGCGGGCGTAAATATTCTTGAGCTGGTTGTTTTCCCGTTTCAGGTCGGAAATGATCTTTTCCAGCGAAAGGATTTTCGCATGATTCCTCAGCATTTCATCCTCCAGTTTTAGCATTTGCTTCTTGCTTTTGTTCCGATGCAAGGCGCGCAGCATATAACCCGCGGAAAAACCGAGAATAAGAAGGCCAAAAAGGCCCAGGATCGAAAAAGGAATGGGCGCAGTTAAGCTCAAAGGGACAGATGTAAAAAGGTCCATACGGCACATAGGTTTAAAAACCAAATATAACCCTAATTCAGGTTCACGACAATAGTACTTTTACGTCTGAACCCCGCCTGTAGCTACTTTCAGACAAGCTACATTTTAGCGCGTACGTAATTTTACCCACTCCCGGACTTCCGAAAGGGGGACCCGCTGCTGGGTCATCGAATCCCGTTCTCTGATCGTAACTGCCTGATCCTCTTTAGTTTGATGATCAATTGTGGCGCAAAAAGGCGTCCCGATCGCGTCCATCCGGCGGTAGCGTTTTCCGATGTTGTCTTTTTCCTCGTAGAAACAATAAAAATCCTCCCGGCACTCCTTCATCAGGTCCCGGGCGATCTCCGGCAGGCCGTCTTTCTTAGTCAGCGGGAGGACCGCCAGCTTGATCGGGGCAATCCGCGGGGGAATTCTCAGGACGACCCGGCTGTCCTTGGAGCCGTCTTCCTTCGGGATATCCTCTTCCGCATACGATTCACAAAGCACATACAGGACCGTCCGGTCGAGCCCGATGGAGGTCTCGATCACATACGGCACGTAGTTCTGGTTAATTTCGGTGTCAAAGTACTGGAGCTTTTTGCCACTGTATTTCTGGTGCTGGGAAAGGTCATAGTCGGTCCGGGAGTGAATCCCCTCCACTTCCTTGAACCCGAAGGGGAAGTCGAACTCGATGTCCACCGCCGCGTTGGCGTAGTGGGCGAGCTTTACGTGGTCGTGGAAGCGGTACCGGTCCGGCGAGAAACCCAGCGCCAGGTGCCAGTTCATCCGCTCCTGTTTCCAGTAGTTGTACCATTCCATCTCCGAACCCGGGCGGACGAAGAACTGCATCTCCATCTGCTCAAACTCGCGCATCCGGAAGGTGAACTGACGGGCGACGATTTCGTTCCGGAAGGCCTTCCCGACCTGGGCGATGCCAAAAGGCACCTTCATACGCGCGGTTTTCTGGACGTTCAGAAAATTGACAAAGATCCCCTGGGCGGTTTCGGGCCGGAGGTAAATCTCGCTCGCGTCTTCGGCTACGCTCCCCAGTTGGGTGGAAAACATCAGGTTGAACTGGCGTACGTCGGTCCAGTTGGCCGTTCCGCTCACGGCATCGACGATCTTGGCGTCCTGGATGAGTTGTTTAAGCCCCGCGTAGTCCTCGGCAGCCAGGAGCTGGTCCATGGTCGCCAGCAGCGCATCCGCACCGGCCGCGTCTCCTTCGCCCCGGAGTGCATCGGCGTGTCCTTCGATCAGGTGGTCGACCCGGTAGCGCTTTTTGGAGTCCTTGTTGTCGATCATCGGGTCACTGAAATTGTCCACGTGACCGGACGCCTTCCAGGTAGTGGGGTGCATAAAAATGGCCGCGTCTATGCCGACGATATTGTCGTGCATGCGGGTCATGCTGTTCCACCAGTATTCCCGGATGTTCTTTTTGAGCTCGCTGCCCCAGGGACCATAGTCATAGACTGCACTGAGCCCGTCGTATATTTCGCTGCTTTGGAAGATAAATCCGTATTCTTTGGCGTGGGAAATGACCGCCTGAAACTTGTTCGGTTCGTTGGACACTGACATAGCGGCGCAAATATAATAATTTAGGGCGTCTCCGGGTGCCCCGCCCGGACCGCATAGTTATTGGGCTGTATCCTCCTTCCGCGGTACTGGGCGTACTCTCTCGTAAATTCCGCGCCAAAGTAGAGGATCAGCGCCGAATAATAGACCCAGAGGAGTACCGCCACAATGGAGCCCGCCGCCCCATAGCTGGTGTCTATATGGCTCAGGTGCAGGTAAAAACCGATGGCCAGGCGGCCCGACATGAAAAGAACCGCGGTCGTAAAAGCCCCGACCGTCACATCCCGCCACCGGATCCTGACATCCGGCAGGACTTTGAAGATCGTTCCAAAAAGCAAAAAGGTGGCGACGAACGACAGGAATATGTTGAGCGAGTGCGCCAGTACCACGGCCAGCGCCGGGAACACCCGGTCCAGTTGGGCGCTGAGCCCGTCCATGACGGCGTCCAGAACGAGCGATACCAACAGGATAAAACCCAGGCTAAGGACCATGGAGAACGACAACAGGCGGTTGATCAGCACCTTTAGCCAGCCGCTCGTTTTCTTGACCTTTACCCTCCAGATAAAATTCAGGGAATCCTGGATTTCGGTAAAGACACTCGTTGCCCCAAACAACAACGCGGCAAATCCCGTGATCCGCGCCAGCCAGCTGTGATGCAGGTACAGGATCGCCCGGCGGATGATGTCCTGGATCTCCAGGGCGGCGTTCTGACCGACGATGTCCTTGATCTGGCCATAGATCCGGCCCTCGATCACCTGCTGTCCGTAAAATACGTCGCAAAGGGTGGTGATCACGATGAGCATCGGCGCCATGGAAAAAACGGTGTAATACGCCAGGGCGGCGCTCATCCGGAAGACCCGGTCACCCGCCAGGTCCGCCCCCGCCTTTTTGACAATGCCCCATATATCCCTGACCTTTCTCATCCGGAGAGCTTTGGATTGTCCCGGTGCCGTTCGGCATCCCGTGCATTCTTTTTCCCGAAATTCTTTTCCAGGGCCTCCTCCAGGTTTACCCCCGTCTGGTTGGCCAGCGCGAGCAATACCCAAAGAACGTCCGCCATTTCGTCTCCCAGGTCCCGGCCCAGGTCGCTTTCCTTGGAGGACTGGTCCCCGTAACGCCGGACCATGATCCGGGACAGCTCTCCTACTTCTTCCATTAAAATGCCAAGATTCGTGAGCTCCCCGAAATACCGGACCCCCACGGTCCTGATCCAGGCGTCTACCCTGGCTTGCGCGTCGCCGATGGTCATGTTTATTCCTTGTTTTGGGTATCGATAAAAATGGTGACCGGTCCGTCATTGAGCAGGGCAACCTTCATATCTGCCCCAAACCGCCCGGTCTGTACCGGTTTGCCCAGGTCAAGCCCCAGTTGTTCCGCCATCATTTCATAAAGGGGAATCGCATGGGGTGGTTTGCTGGCGCGGATGTACGAGGGGCGGTTCCCTTTTTTGGTGGACGCGTGCAGGGTAAACTGGCTAACGAGAAGGATGTCCCCTTGTTTGTCCTTTACCGATACATTCATCACGCCCTCGTCGTCGTTAAATATCCTGAGATTTATCATCTTGGTGCTCAGCCACCGGACATCCTCCGCTGCATCCGCGTCTTCTATACCCAGCAGGACCAGGAGCCCGTCTCCGATGGCGCCCACCACCTCACCGTCCACCCTAACCGAAGCTTCCGAAACCCTTTGAATGATCGCCCGCATAGGATCTTTTGTGTACTTTTGTAGTGGGATGAAGGTAGATATTTCAAAGGAGATAACGTACCGGACGGCACGCAGCGGCGGAAAGGGCGGCCAGAACGTAAACAAGGTCGAAACCATGGTGGAGGGATATTGGCACGTGGCTTGCTCCAACCTGGTCGGAGACCGGGAAAAAGCGCTTATCTTACAGCACCTTTCCTCCCGGATCAACAAGGAAGGCTTTCTGATGGGCAGGTCTCAAACCGAACGCACCCAGCTGGGCAACAAGGAACTGGTCCTGGAAAAAATGAATGAATGGGTCAACCGTGCCCTGATCCCCAAAAAGGCGAGGATTGCCACCAAAGCACCCAAAGGTGTCTCCGAAAAACGCCTGGAATCAAAAAAAATCACGTCCCTTCGCAAAACATCCAGGAAGAATATTCGTTTGTCTGACATATAGGGCGCCTCCGGCGTCGCAACTCATAAACTTACCTGCACATGCTGCGGCTATGGACCACGGGCTTTCTGATGATCGTTTGCTGGAGCTTATGGTCCTGTAAAAAGGAACTAAGCGCGGAAGGCAGTCCTACGACCGTCACGCTGCAATTCACCAACAAGGTCGGCCTGGCCCCCCTCACACTGGGTACGGTCTATACCAATGCCACGACGGGCGAACAATTCGACGTCACCACGCTGAAATATTACATTTCCAACGTTCAGTTGATCTCCAAAAACGGCACTTTTACGAACGCCCCTTCGGTCTATCACCTGGTAGATGCCTCCGATACGACCACCGCGTCCCTTTCCTTCACTGCCAGCCCCGATTCCCTGATCGCCCTTTCCTTTCTCGTTGGGGTGGACAGTACCCACTGCGCAAACGGTCCCCGCACCGGGGACCTGGACCCCGCCAAAGGGATGTTCTGGAACGCCGCGCAAGGGTACATCATGGCCGAGCTCGAAGGCATTTCCCCGGCATCCACGCAGCCGGGGTATGCTTATACCTACCAGATCGGCGGCTATACCGGTCCCAATAACGTCCTGCGCAAGGTCACCCTCGCCCTCCCGGGTCTCCCCGTCACCGCCCGTTCTCTTTTTGCCGACACCATCCTGATTTCCATCGACGCCGATGTGGACGCCTGGTTCAGCGGCCCCCACTACCTGCCCATTTCCTCGAACGCTACCTGTACCACCCCCGGCGCCCTGGCCAGCGAATACGCCGACAACTACGCCCGGATGTTCGTTGCCCGGAATGTACAGGTCAAATAGCCGTATATTTATCCCCAAATTACAAGGCAGTGAGCTCGATCAAGGGATTAGCGGGGCAAACGATATGGTATGGCGTTAGTTCGATTGTAGCCAGGATGTTGAGCTACCTGCTGACGCCCTATCTCCTGCTCGTCCTTACCGGTCCGGAATACGGACAACAAGCCATCATCTACGCCGCCATCCCGTTTCTCAACGTCATTTTCACTTACGGGCTGGAAACGACCTTTTTCCGGTACGCCCAGAAACACCCCCATCCCCAGGAGCTCTACAACACCCTGCTCATGTCCATCATCGCCTCTTCGCTTTGCGTCGGCGGCCTGATGTACATGCTTGCCCGGCCCCTCGCACACTTCCTGCTGGTCGACAGTCACCCCGAATGGATCCGGCTGACCGTCCTGATCGTCGCCACCGATGCCCTGAGCACCCTGCCATTTGCCAAGCTCCGCCTCGACGGACGCCCCCGGAAATACGCCTTTGTCCGTGTCGCGGGCATCTTTTGCTACATGGGGCTTTTGTACTTTTTCTACTCCATCTGCCCGTCCCTGGAGGCAAAGGGCGGCGTGTCCCCTCTCCTCGTCCTCTACGCCCCCTCTATCGGGCTGGGGTATGTCTTTATCGCGAACCTTGTCCAGAACTGCCTCCAGCTCGGGCTGCTGCTCCCGGAGCTGGCCAGCTTCCGGCCCCAGTTCAATGGCACCCTCTGGAGGGAAATGATGATCTACTCCCTGCCGATCACCATCTACAATTTCGGTGGGATGATCAACGAAACCTTTGACCGGATCATGCTGGGATGGTGGGTGCACGCGCCCACCCGGGAAGCCGCCGACCTCCAGGTAGGTATTTACAGTGCCAATTACAAGCTATCCCTGCTCATATCGCTCTTTATCCAGGCCTTCCGGCTGGGCGCCGAGCCCTTCTTTTTCAAACAGGCCAAAGGGGAAAACCCGCAGCGGGTATACGCCCGGGTAATGAAGTTCTTTGTCCTGACCATCACCCTGATGTTCCTTTTTGTCGCCCTCTACCTCGACGTCTGGAAATATTTCATCACGCGGCACTCCATGTGGGTCGGCCTTAAAGTCGTACCCATCCTGCTTTTCGCCAATATGTTCCTGGGGATCTATTACAATTTATCCATCTGGTACAAACTCTCCGATAAAACCTCCGCCGGCGCCTACATCACCGTCATAGGCGCCGCCATCACCCTGGTCATCAACTATGCCTTTATCCCCTATTTCGGTTACATGGCCTGCGCCTGGGCCACCTGCATTTGTTACGGCACCATGATGGTCCTGTCCTATGTCTGGGGTCAAAAAGTCTACCCCGTCCCCTACGCCTGGAAAAAGCTCGCCGCCTACATGGCCATCGTCCTGGTCCTCTATTTCATCCACGGTGCCCTTGTCCACCTCTACCCCGCCCGCTGGTTCAACCTCTTTTCCGCGACCGCCCTTTTCCTGGCCTACCTGGCCTTCATCACCCGCGTAGAAAAAAAGGAATTCTCCCGTCTCCCCTACGTCTCCCGGTTACCCATCCTTAACAAACTGGTCGCCTAAACACGCTAAACCCATTCCGTCCCGCCCCTAAACACCCCGCGCAGGCCGAGGGGGGGTATGTCCATTTTACTCCTTTTCCCCAGGTAACCGAAACGATTTGGCATCGTTCAAATCACCTGAGGAAAAGGAGTAAAATGGACATACCCCCCCTCGGCCTGCGCGACGTTCCGAAGGTCAGGAGCGAACGGTCGGAAGTCCGGGAAGAAAGAAAGGATTAGCACCTAGGGCAAGCGAAGAAACGGGTTATGCCGTTTTTCATAACCGATGGTTGTAGCCGGCCCATGTCCAGGATACACGACAGTGGAATCGGGCAGGGTGAAAAGCTGCGAGCGGATTGCCTGGAGAAGGGTGGCGTGGTCGCCGAAAGGGAGGTCGGTCCGCCCGATGCTCTCCCGGAAGAGGGCGTCCCCACCGATGACGAAGCCCTGGGCCTGGCAGTAGAAGCAGAGGTGTCCGGGGGAATGACCCGGTACGAACAGTGCCGAAAGGTGATTGTCCCCGAGCGATACGGGAGCCCCACCCTCCAGGAAGGCCAGGGGCCCCTGGTAGTTATCGAACGGCAACCCCCACATCAGGCCGGAAGACGGCGCCAGCTGGAGCATCTTTTCTTCCAGGGGGTGCATCAGGGGGGTCAGGCCATAGGCGCCGGCCAGCCACCGGGTGCCGAAAACATGGTCCAAATGGCAGTGGGTTTGCAACAATATTTTAGGTTGGACGCCGTTTTGAGTAAAAAAATCCGCCAATGCCTCCTGCTCTTCCTCCCCATAGCAACCCGGATCGATGACGATCCCCTCCCGGCCGCTGATCAAGACGTAGGTATTTTCCTGTAGGGGGCTAAATGTAAAAACCCGGACCGTGAACATAAATTGATTTTTGTACTTTTAAAACCTGGTTCGGCCTTGTTCCTGCTCCACCGACAAAACACGAATTTAGAACATTGAACTTTATGAAGCGATTACTCCTGATTATCTGTAGCCTTGGCATGTTGTGGAACATTTCGTTTGCTCAGGTCAACACGGTACAGTTTGGTAAGAACAGGGTGCAGTACAAGAAGTTTCACTGGAGGTATTACCAGGCACCAAACTTCAACGTTTATTTTGCAGACGGGGGTCTCAACATCGCAAAGTTCGTCGTACAGGTCGCCGAGGAAGAGTTGCCCGGGATCGAGCGCTTCGTCGATTATGGCATGCAGAGAAGGGCGAACATCATCGTATACAACAGCTACAACGAATACCGCCAAAGCAATATCGGCATGGACTTCGACTGGCAGAACAGCGGGGGCATGACCAAGCTGGTAAACAGCAAACTCGTCGTTTATTATACCAGTGACCACAACGAACTCCGCCGCCAGATCCGCGAAGGGATCGCACGTGTGCTGGTGTCCCTCCAGCTTTTCGGAGACGATATAGGCGAATTCGCGGGGAACTCCACCCTCCTGGATCTTCCCAAATGGCTGACGGACGGTTTTATCTCTTACGCCGCACAGAACTGGAGCACCGCCCAGGACGACGCCCTCCGGAGCGCCCTGCTGGGATCCGACTATACGAATTTTTACCAGTTTGCCTACGAGCAACCTGACCTGGCCGGTCAGGCATTTTGGTATTATATCGAGGAGCGGTACGGCAAGGACAAGGTGAGCTATCTCTTTTACCTGGCCCGTTTGTACAAAAACCTCAACCACGCCTGCCAGGAGCTGTGCAAAAAGAAGTTCAAAGACGTCCTGGCAGACTTCATGACCCAGGAACAACAGAAATATTACAAGGATCTACGGGGAAGAAAAAATGTGCCCAAGGGCCGGCTGACGGTATCCCAGGAAGTTTCTCCCACTATGGACTACTACCATTTCACGGCCAACCCGAACCCGAAAAACTACACTTATGCAGTCGTGGAGTACAAAAAGGGTCGCTACAAGCTAAAGCTCATCCAAAACTTCACGGACGAAAAGATCCTCTGGAGGGAAGGCGCCAGACAACAGCTCGACGAAAAGGACCCCCATTTCCCGCTGGTTTGCTGGGACCCGAAAGGAACGCGGCTGGCCTACGCCGTCAGCAGTGAAGGCGTGATCAACGTCTTTGTGTACGACCTGTTCACCCGGACCACGACCACGCACTTTACCCTGGACCAATTCCAGCAGCTCCAGAGCATGAGTTACATGCTGGACAACAATACCCTGCTGCTGAGCGCCACGCGCAACGGCAAATCGGATATTTACATTTATAAAATCAAGGAGAAAACGGACGAACAGGTCACCAACGACATTTACGACGACCTCGATCCCGTTTTCGTGGCCTTCCCGAATAAAACCGGTATCATATTCTCCTCCAACCGTCCCACGGGGAACGACATAGACGGCGATACCGTGCTGCCGTCCCGCCACCGGTTCAACATTTTCCTGGTGGACAACAACGGGCCCAAATCCACCTTCCGGCAAATCACCAAGCTGACCAACCTGAAGTACGGCAACGCCCGTTATCCCATGCCCTACAACACCTCCAACTTCACCTTCATTTGCGACGAGAACGGGATCAACAACCGTTTTGCGGGCTTCTTCTCCACAAAGAGGGCCGGATTGGATACCCTCATCACGGTAGGGGACGATCTCCTGAGAAATCCCTCGGTACAGGAGCTGGATTCCGCCCTCAAGTCGTGGAACAAGACCGAACCCGACTCCGTGGCGCTTTATTCCGTGACCAACGATTCGACGTACATCTTCCCCCTCTCCAACTATCAGACCGGGGTCGTGGAAACCAACGTGGCCGGGGTGAACAACCAGGTCAGCGAGGTCACCCGCCAGGGCGACTACAAATTCCTGTACAAGCTCCAGGTCGACGAGAAAACACTGCACAACCGCAACCTCAATGACCGGCCCACCGACTATATGCGCCGTATCATGAAGGCCGACCAGTTGAGCAAGGGCAACGCTGCCGCCGCGCCTTCGCCCTTGGTCTCCCCCGCCCAAAAGGCCCCGGCCAACGACTTCTTTGAAAGCGAATTCAATAAGGAAAAGAAGGACACCGCCAACCACGCCGCCGCCGCCAAACCCGGTGCAGCGGCACCCACCGCTGCAGCGCCCGCGCCTGCCAAGGAGAATTCGGCGCTGAGCCGGTCAAAACTTTTCCAATACAAACTCAAGTTCTCCACAGACTACGTGGTGGCCAACCTGAACAATTCCGTCACGTTTACCCAATACCAGCCTTATGCCGGCGGTTCCGGACCCATACAGCCCGCGGGCGGTACCGACCTGAGCGGTATGCTGCGGGTCAGCATCAGCGACGTACTGGAAGACTACAAGTTCATCGGGGGCGTACAGCTGGGTACCGACCTCAGGGATAACGACTATATGGTCTCGTTCCAGAACTACAAACACCGGTTCGACTACGGGGTTTCCTATTACCGGGGTGCGTCTTCCTTCGAAGGAGACTTCGTGGCGCCCACGGTCGAACTCATTTCGCAGGCCCGGACCATCACCAACATCTATGAAGGAAACGTCGCCTATCCATTTGACCGCGTCCACCGGGTAGGCATGACCGTGGGGCTGCGCGACGACAAGACGGTGATCCGCGGCGACTACTCCGCCGATCCCCCGCCCATCGGGCCTCCCCTGTCCCTTGCCGCCGACGACATCCAGCAGAAATACGTCTTCCTGCACCTGGAATACGTCATGGACAATACCTCCTACCCCGCGATGAACATCTGGAAGGGTCTCCGCTGGAAAATCTACAACGACTTCTATAAGAATGTGGGTACCAAAACCTCCTCCGGGGACAACGGCCTGTTGAACAACATAGGCTTTGACGCCCGCAATTACCTCCCCATCTACCGCAACTTTATCTGGGCGGTACGCGCCGCCGGCGACTTCTCCGCCATCGGGGACGAACACATCGTCTACTACGTCGGGGGCATGGACGGCTGGATCGGGCCCAAGTTCAACAACAACAACCAACCCGACCCCACCGGTGTGGAAAACTACATCTACCAGGGTCTGGAGCTCAACCTGAGGGGATACGACCAAAACGCCGCAAACGGGGACAACGCCGTCACCATCAACAGCGAACTCCGCCTCCCCATTTTTACCACCTTCTTCAACAAGCCCATCAATAATGCTTTCCTGAGGAACTTCCAGTTCACCCAGTTCCTGGACATGGGTACCGCCTGGACCAACTGGTCACAGATCGGAAGACCCACCGTAAACTATACCGACCGGAATCCGAACGGTACCACCCCCGTCGTCACCCCGGTGTCGATCACCGTCAAATCACCCGGCATCGGCCCCTTCCTGGCCGGCTATGGCTTTGGCGTACGGAGCACCTTGCTGGGTTATTTCCTCAAGCTGGATTGCGGCTGGCCGTGGGGCGGCTTCTTCAGGGGAAGTCCTAAGCTGTATTTCTCCTTGGGACTTGACTTCTAAAGGCGAGGTATCCCAGCCAGAGAAGCGCGCCAAACAACAGGGTTACAGCCCAGGTTTGTTTGTATTCCAGGGGGCAAAGCACCCGGACGCCGACGACCCTGCCCACACGCAAAGGCTGTGTGACGATATACCAGCTGTTCAACCGCAGGTACCGGCCCAGGTATATCCCAAAACCACAAGCCAGAAATACGACCAGGATGGCAAACCGGACCGGGCGTTCCCGGTACCTTTTCAGCATCCAGTCCTCGACACGCCTCACCGAGGCGTACCCCAGCAACACGCCGTTAAACGCGCATGCGTAGACGATTGCCTCGTCCAGGTATACCGGCGCTTTAGGCCCCTCCTGAAAATGCACCATATCCGTGATCAGGTAAGGTGCGTTGGGCAGGAAAAAAAACCACATGCCCAGACCCACCAGGTTCCTGTATGACCAAAGCGAAGCCTCCGGATCCAGCCGGCGCACCGCCATCAGCGGTATGGTGGCCAGGAAAAGGTTCCAATAGTAAAATGCATAGGTCAGCGAATGCGTCCACCCCATCCTGAGGGCGACCAATATCATAGGAATAGCGAGCGACAGCGCCCACCATCTTGTACGTGTCATAGGTTGATCAGTTTTACGATTTTCGGTATAAAAATAATGGCGCCCACCACGGCCGTCCCGATGGACACCCACAAGACGGCACCGGCCGCCATGTCCTTGACGTACCGCACATAGTCATCCTTTTCCCTCGTGATCCGGTCACACGCCTTTTCAATGGCGCTGTTCACCATCTCCATGCCGATCACCAGCGCGATGCAAAGAACCACCAGGGCCCACTCCAGCGGCCCGAGCCTTAGCCACCACGACATCCCCACGGCCACCACCGCCACCGCCAGTTGCACGCGGCAGTTGTTCTCACTGGACAAAGCGCACAGGATGCCCCGGAACGCGTATAGGAAAGATTTTAAAAAACGGTTCATAGCGTATAATAGATTTTTTTTTGCAACACCTCAACCCGCTCCTCCAGGAGTGAAAACCAGTCCCACCCATGAATGGGCCGGCACCGGCGCCCCCGCCTCCAGGCGTCCCGCATTGCCTTCCAATACTCCGGCATCGTACACACCCCATACACCACGGTCGCCACGACAGGAAAGGACACCCGCCCGTTTCCCAGCATAAAGCTTTGCAGACAGACCTCTCCCTTGTCCGTGGTGTCATAGTCCAACAGGATGTGCTTCAGGTCGTGCCGCGCATAGTGCACCAGCAGGCTCAGGTCCTTTTCACGGATAAACTGCACCAGCGCATGTCCCAGGGTGTCTTTCGGCAAAGCTTCCAGCGCCTCCAGTGTATACGGAAACGGGGCCGGCCGCCGGAATACCTTGAGCACCGGGAGGGCGCATTCGTGCGTGAGGAACACCAGCAACCAGGTCCGGGCGCGGCTAAAGCGCGTTCGCGCCCAACGGATGAATTTTTTCATAAAAAGTACTTTGTTTTTCAAAGTGATATGCTCTAAAAAAAGCCCGCTGCCGGGCGTTATTCCATCGACCTGATCATCTGCTCCAACGCCTCCAAATGCTGCCGGAAGGCCTTCTCCCCCGCCTTGGTGACCGAGTAGGTCGTTTGGGTTTTCCTTCCCACAAAACCCTTTTGCACCTTTATATACCCGCTCTCCTCCAACGTTTTAAGATGCGAAGCCAGGTTGCCATCCGTGACCTCGATCAGCTCCTTGAGCTCGTTGAAGTGCACCGACTCGTTCACCATGAGCGCGCTCATGATCCCCAGCCGGATCCTGCTGTCGAAGACCTTGTTGAGGTTAGCGATCGGGTTTTTCATACTTCCTCCACATCCAGATGCCGTAGACAATATGCAAAACGCCAAAACCCACCGCCCAGAAATACAACCCATAACCCGGCACCCAACAATTGATAGCACCCAACAGGATCAGCGCGTACCCTAAGTAGCGCACCTCTCCCAGCGTATATTTGCTCCCGTTCACCAGTGCCAGGCCATAAAACAACAGGCAAACCGGCGCCACCAAGCCCCCTAATTCGAGGTACAACAACCTCAACACCAGCACCCCACCCGCCAGCATCGGCAGCATGGTATTCCACAAAAGCCGGCGGGCGGCGCTCCCCCATATAGGTACACCCTGTTTCCGGCTCCGGGCATAAGTAAAAGCAAAGGCCGACGCCAGGGCGCCCACAAAAATGCACAACCCCATCACCATCAGCCGCGCCCTTAGGTGCGCAAGCCCCACCGTCCAGTCGATCTCCCCACCCCGTAGGTATCGAAACTCCCGGGAAGCTAGGTAGGCCCCCGCCAGGGCCCAAGAACCCGCGGCAATCCCGCTCCAGCCGCTCAGGCTGATAAACCGGCCGCTCCGCTCCATCATATTGCGGATGTCCTTCAGGGTATCCAGGTGCGAAGACGCATGAGGGTCCATAAAGTGCTTTGAAATACAAAGTAAATTCTTCGGACCCATTTCTCCAAAACTTAATTTTCCTACCATCCAAATGCTGGGGCAATTCTGTCGTTATTACATTTGACTGTGGTACGAATGGCTCGACATGGGAGAAGTATTTGGCTGTTGGTCGCCAGTTTGCTGGCGTCGGGTGGGGTGTATGCCCAATCGTCCATAAACGGCTGTTCCGCCATGGGGCAAACGCCCACTACTGCCTTCCCGGTGTGCGGTACGAGCAATTTTGTACAAACGTCCGTGAATCTATGTGGGAACAAATCTGTTACCTGCCCATGCAACACCGGCGGCTCGATAGGCGATATCAACCCTTATTACTATAGGTTTACTTGCTTTACATCCGGTACCCTCGGGTTTGTGATAACGCCAAACAATTTGGGAGACGACTATGATTGGCAGCTTTTCGATATAACCGGAAAAGATCCGAACCTTATTTACTCGGACGCGTCTCTATTTGTCGCCTGCGACTGGTCAGGAACAGTTGGGTTGACAGGCGCCGCCACACAGGGCACGTCCATTATAGAATGCCCCTCCGATACAGGTGTAGGCCCCGGTAGTCCCAACTACCAGGACCCCTTCAGCTCGATGCCCTCGATCCTAAAGGGCCACACCTACCTTCTTCTCATCAGCCATTTCACAAATACCCAAAGCGGTTATACCCTGTCCTTCGGCGGCAACCCCAACCTTGGCGGAGGCAGAGGCGTCAGCAGCTATGGCAGTGACGTAGGCACCGCCGTCATCACAGACACCACGACCCCGGCACTCACGCAAGCCATCGTGGCCGACTGCGGCTCCACGACCATAAAGATTGGCCTCAGCAAGGAAATGCAATGCTCCTCCCTGGACGCGAACGGCAGCGACTTCACGCTGATCCCGCTGGCAGGACAAACACCCCCCTCGGTGATCGGCGCCACCGGCGACAATTGCAACTCCGGTTTTGACATGGACTCGGTGACCGTTACCTTTTCCGGCCCCATTTCCCCCGGGAATTACCTCATCGCCATAAAGAACGGGAACGACGGCAACACCCTCCTCGACGACTGCAGTACCCCCATCCGCGTCGGGGACTCCGCCACCATCACCATACCAACACCCCCGCCCCCTGCCCCCTTCGATAGCATCGCCCCCGTGGGTTGCGCACCCTCGGTGCTGACGGTTGTTTTTGACAAAAATATCCAGTGTTCCAGCGTGGACGCAGACGGGAGCGAGTTCCGTCTGACCGGGCCCTCCGGCGTGATCGTCATCGGTTCGGGTTGCGGGACCCTGCCCCCGGGTTCCAATACCAGCCCGACCAACATCGTCAAAGTCCAGTTGTCCGGTCCCATCGTCAAGGGGGGTACTTATCAATTGCAACTGGTCACCGGAAACGATGGAAACACCCTGATCGACGCCTGTTCCCAACAGCTCACCGCCGGTCAGACCGTTTCTTTCCAGGCGGGGGACACGATTTCCGCCCAAATCGGCTACCAGGTCCACCTCGGCTGCAAATCGGATACCATCGACTACAGCGACCCCGGGGAGGGTGGCATCACCCTTTGGAACTGGACCTTCGACACGACCCAACAGGCTAGCGGGGAACAACAGCAGGTGGTCTACACAATTTTTGGGCAAAAAACCGCAAAACTCGTGGTGTCCAACGGCTTCTGCACGGATTCCTCGACCGTGACCGTGGACCTGGACAATACCCTGAAGGCCGTTTTTGAAGCCACCAACCTCCTTTGTCCCAACGACAAGGCCTATTTCTCCGACAGCAGCATCGGTTCGATCATTGCCTACCACTGGGACTTTGGAGACGGGACCACCAGCACCCTCCAGTACCCCCCGCCCAAACAATACCCGGACCTGCCCGAAGACAAGAACTATCTTGTACAACTCATCGTGTCGAGCAGTCCTTCCTGTTCGGATACCGCCACCCAGGTGATCCGGGCCGTCGCCAACTGCTTTATTGCGGTACCGTCGGCCTTTACACCCAACGGCGACGGCATCAATGATTATCTCTATCCCCTCAATGCCTACAAGGCTGTCAACCTGGATTTCAAGGTCTTTAACCGGTGGGGGCAGTTGGTTTTTGAAACGACCAACTGGACCATTCGGTGGGACGGAACGGTCAACGGCCAAATCCAACCCGTAGGTACCTATGTATGGACCCTCCGGTACACCAACTCGGAAACCGGCCAAAAGGTCGTCCAGCAAGGAACCAGCGTCCTTATACGGTAAAATGCGTTGCGGCGCCGAGGGCGCCTTTTCGTATCTTGGCAATATGCAGCAGCTCAACGACTACATTCGGACGTCCTTCAAGACAGAAGTGACCGAGGCCGAAAACATCAGCCAGTTCTTTCGACCGGAGTTACTCCGGAAAGGGGATTTCCTGATGAGGACCGGCCGTGTTTGCGACTGCATGGCCTTTGTCGCCACCGGCCTGATCCGCATCTTTCTGGAAGCCGGGGATAAGGAGGTGACTCAATGGATCGTTACCCCCAACTATTTCACCACCGACCTTTCCAGTTTTATGCTCTCCAAACCTGGCCGCTGGAACATGCAAGCCCTGGAAGACTGCGAGATCTGGGTCATCCGGCAAGAGGAATACCGCCGAATGGCAAAGGCCGTCCCCCGCTGGGTCGAGTTTGAACGCCTGCTCCTGATCAATTGCTTCATCTACCTGGAAGAGCGCATTTTCAGCCATCTCTACATGAGCGCGGAAGAACGTTTTCAGCAATTGTTCGTGCAGAACCCTGAGCTTTTCAACCGCGTCCCGTTGCAATACCTGGCGTCCATGCTGGGGATGACCCCGGAAACCCTGAGCCGCATGCGGAAAAAACAGCTCACCTGAATTCTTGACATTTGTCAAGCAAGCGAGGCCATCCAATGACCACCTTTGCATAAACACTTCGTTATGCAAACCATCCTGGGCGCCAACGGCGTCATCGCCAAAGACCTCGCCAAATACTTGTTGACATATACCACCGACATCCGTCTCGTCAGCCGTCATCCCCGGAAGATCAACGATACAGATACGCTGATGACCGCCGACCTCCTGGACCGCGAGCAAGTCATCAAAGCCTGCGCAGGTTCTGAAGTCGTTTACCTGACGGCCGGTATACAATACAGCTATACAGTGTGGAAACGCGACTGGCCCGTCATCATGGACAACGTCATAGAAGCTTGCAAGCGCACCGGCGCCCGGCTTGTATTTTTCAGCAATGTATATTCCCTGGGAAGGGTCAATGGCTGGATGACGGAATCCTCTCCGATGAACCCCAGCAGCAAAAAGGGCGCCGTCCGTAAACAAATCGAAGAGAAGCTGTTGTCAGAAGTCCGTTCGGGTTCCATACAGGCAATTATTGCCCGTGCCCCGGACTTTTACGGTCCCGATTGCGCCAACAGTGTTGCCCAGATACTCGTGTTTGACAACCTGCACAAGGGTAAAAAACCGCAATGGATGGTGAGCGCTGCGACAAAACACTCTATGATTTATACCCCCGACGCCGCACGCGCTACCGCTATCCTCGGCAACACCCCATCTGCGTTTAACCGCATCTGGAACCTCCCTACGGCCCGGCCCGCGCTGACCGGGAAGGAACTCCTGGATCTTGCCGCAAAAGCCTTCGGACGCCCCTCGGGTTATACAGTGCTGCCGAAATGGATGCTCAGCCTGACCGCGTTGTTTATACCCAACATGAGGAGTATGCTCGAAATGCTGTACCAAAACAAATACGACTACCTTTTCGACAGCAGCGACTTCGAAAAAACATTTGCTTTTGCCCCGACCTCGTACGAGGAGGGCATCCGGCAGATTGCGGCGACGTATCGTTAAAAAGCCCCCCGCTTAAGGCGCCGTGATCTGACGCACATACACGCTGTACAGCGACAACGGTATCAGCGCCTGGAGCTGTTTGCGGCGTGGGCGGTCACCAAGGAAAAGCGTGGAGAACGAAAATACGAACACGTTTTCGATAACGTCCCGGACGTATTTGTTGCCCTTGCCATACATTTTTTCCGCAAACACCATACACTTCCGGACCTCTTTCAGGTTCATCAGCGATGCCATTTTACGGGCGTAGTCCGTAAGCTCCTGGATGTTCGCCACCACATCGAGGGCGGCCAGGGGAGACAGCCCCCTGCTGACTTGTGGCAGCTCGTCTTTCAAACAGGCGGCCACCTCATACTGGTTGATCATACGGTGCTCAGGCCCAAAGCCCATACCACAAGACAAAACACATATTATCAAACGTTTGCGCAATATTTGCCGCTTTTCATTTTGGCAAACGTTTTTCAAAAAAGCAGGCGTACCTTCCTCTATATAACGACAAATTCCATGATGTTTTATTTACTACGCTTGCTTATCACCACCCTTTTACCGATGACGACCATGGCCCAGGTGGACCTCTCCAACGGCTGGAAATTCCGGACTGGCGACGACCCTTCCTGGGCTACGCCGGGTCTCGACGAAAGCACCTGGAAACCCATAGAAGTGGGCCATCAATGGGAAACGCAAGGCTACCCCGGTTACGACGGGTACGCCTGGTACAGGCTTCACCTGGTCATCCCCTCTTCTCTTAAGCATTCGTCCTACCTTAAAGAATCCATCCGCCTGGCTTTAGGGAAGATCGATGATGGGGACGAGGTTTTTTTAAATGGGAAACTGGTGGGGGAAAACGGCGGAAAATCCAAGGACATCACCGAAGGCAATTGGGAGCTGGACAGGATCTACACGATATCCCTTAACGATCCCTGCATCCATTGGGACCAGGACAACGTGCTCGCCGTCCGTGTCTACGACCACGGTGGCGACGGTGGGATGTGGGAAGGTCCCTATACCCTCACCGCCAGCGACGTCAACGACTATGTGCGCATAGAAGTCAAATCCACCCCTTTCCGTTTCCGTACGCCGGGACAGGCACGGAAAAATATCGCGATCGTCTCCACCGATCCACACTATGTCTTTTCCGGGACCATGGCGATCATGGTGGAAGATCCTTCCAACGGAACCGTCGTATGGCGGAAAACCGTCCCTATCGCATCGGTCACCCCGGGTACGCCCTTTCGTTATGTCTATAACTGCAAACTCCCGTCCGGTAAGTCCTACGAAGCGTTTTATACCTTCCGGGACAAAAAGTCAAACAAGCAGGTGGTTGCCTCCGAAGGCATCCCCTATATCCTGACCCCACCCGCCCCGGCTTCCCCCCGGATCAACGGGGCGGCGATTGTGGGCGTCCGCCCGGGCCATCCGTTTCTTTTCAAGGTACCGGTTACCGGCGTCCGGCCCATGCGGTATGCGGCAACCGATCTTCCCGCCGGGATCACGATCGATCCCGCAACGGGTGTCCTGTCCGGCAAGGCCGGGGAAGCGGGGACCTACGTTGTCCACCTCTCCGCCTCCAACCAGATGGGCAAGGCCAACAGGGACCTGAAAATCGTCGTGGGTGACCAGATCGCTCTTACCCCTGCTTTGGGTTGGAACAGTTGGAACTGCTGGGGGCTCAGCGTCAATGACGCCAAGGTCCGGGCCGCCGCCGACGCCATGAACCGCAGCGGTCTTATCAACCACGGTTGGACCTATATCAATATGGACGATGGCTGGGAACGGGACACCCGCAACCCCCAGGGGGAGGTCGTACCCAACAATAAGTTCCCCGACATGGCGAAAATGACCGCTTATGTCCATTCACTGGGGTTACGGGTGGGTATCTATTCCTCACCCGGCCCGAAAACCTGCGGCGGTTTCCTGGGCAGCTACCAACATGAAGTCCAGGACGCCAACACTTACGCCAATTGGGGCATCGACTACCTCAAATACGATTGGTGCTCCTACGGAGACCTTTTTCCAAAGCCCAGCTTAGACGACATGAAAAAGCCCTACCAGGTCATGGCCGCCGCGCTGGCCGGCGTCAACCGCGACATCCTTTTCAGCTTTTGCCAGTACGGCATGGGCAACGTTTGGGAATGGGGCGGTGCCACCGGGGGCAACTCCTGGCGGACCACCGGCGACATCAACGATTCCTGGTCTTCCATGTCCGGTATCGGCTTCCGCCAGGACGTCTGCGCTCCTTTTACCAAACCCGGCAACTGGAACGATCCTGACATGCTTGTCGTCGGTAAAGTCGGCTGGGGACCCAGTCTGCACAACACCCACCTCACGCCTGACGAACAATATACCCACATCAGTCTCTGGTGCCTCCTTTCCGCCCCGCTGCTCATTGGTTGCGACATGAGTCAAATGGACGACTTTACCTTAAACCTTCTGAGCAACGACGAGGTCCTTGCCATTGACCAGGACGCGGACGGCAAACCCGCCCGGAAAGCGATCGTGGACGGCGACATACAGGTCTGGACAAAACCGCTGAGCGACGGCACCCTCGCGGTCGGTATATTCAACCTGGGTTCCAAAGCCACGCAGGCAACGGTATCCCTGTCGGACCTCGGTCTTTACGGCGCCCAGGTCGTCCGGGACTGCTGGCGGCAGCGCGATCTTGGGACGTTTACCGGCGTTTATACACCCGCCCAGATGATCCCTTCGCATGGGGTACTTCTGGTACGAGTGCGGCACGCAAAAGACTAAGCCCCCCGGGGCACAAAAAGAGAGGGAGCCTTACGGGGCTCCCTCTCTTTTTTATTGTTGCGTATATGTATGTGGAACCCCGCGGACATCTTTTCCGAAGGGGCAAAAGCACTAGGCGGCGTACGCCAGGGCACATTCTTTAGCGCAATTCTCGCAGGCCAGGGCGCACACTTTGCAAGATTCGTCCTCGACCACCTTTTCCCTGCACTGCTGGGCGCAGGCCGTACAGATGTCCTCGCAAAGGGCACATATATCGGCCGTACAATCCGCGTTTTTGGCGATCAGGGTGGAACAAAGGTCACAGATCTCCGCACAATCCAGGCAAAGCTGGGCACATTCCTTCATTCCTGCTTCCAGGTAAATGAGCCCGCAGTCCTGGCAAACGATCATACAACGGAGGCAAGCCTCCAGGCATTCATTCGGAGATTTCATCATTGATCCTTTCCCTACCCTCTAAAAAAACTGTGCCAAACTTTGAGTTGCGGCGACGGCCTAAGCGGACAATTTAGGCCGCCGCCGCAACACCGCTAATGATGGCCCTTCGGGCAGGGCGCCTCCGGCGCCCTTTTACTTCTTGTTCCTATCATAATGCCGGTACGCCCATCCGAAGATCAGAGGGAACACCCACAGCGAGAACACCATGGCGCTCAGGATACCCCCGATCACCACCCTGGCCAGGGGCCGGGAACTTTCGGAACCGATACCGTGTGATATGGCCGCGGGCAACAGACCGATGGCTGCCATCAAGGCCGTCATCATCACCGGCCGTACCCTCGCCCGGACACCCATCCGTATCGATTCGTACAAAGTCGGTTCCCTGTCCTCGGATACAGCTTCTCCATGGGAGTCCTCCTCCATTTTTTCCAGGTCGTAATAGAAGGACTTATCACCCTTTCGATGCATCAGGTTTTCCTTAAACATGGTGATCAGGATGATCCCGTCCTGTATACAAATCCCGAACAGGGCGATAAAGCCGATCCCCGCGGAAATGCTGAAGTTGGTGCCCGTCAGGTGCAGTGCGATCATGCCGCCGGCAATGGCAAAGGGCACATTGATGAAGACCAGCAGGGAGTCTTTGAAATTCCCAAACATGCTGAACAGCAGGATGAAGATCAGCGCCAGGCTGATCGGGACAACCAGGGCCAGCCGTTTTTGCGCCCGCTGCTGGTTCTCGAAGTCTCCCTGGAACGCCATGCTGTACCCGCGCTTCAGGTGTACGGCCTCGGCCACTTTCTGTTGGGCTTCTGCAATGGTCGACCCCATGTCCCGTCCGCGGATCGAGAATTTAAGGGCGGCGTACCGTTTGTTGTCGTCCCGGTAGATCAGACAGGCGCCGGTCCTTTCCGTGATCGTGGCGATTTCCTTGATGGGCACCCTGGTGCCGCTCGTGGTGGGCACCAGCAGGTTTTCGATATCCGTCCGGTTCCTTCTGTACTCTTCCGGCAACCGCACCCGGATGTCAAAGGTTTTTATCCCTTCATACAAGGTGCTGGCCGGCACCCCTCCGACACCCAGGCCGCCGATGGCCATACTGATCACGGCGTTTGCCTGGGCGGTCGTCACCCCGTACAAAGCCATTTTTTGCTGGTCCAGGTTGATGTCCAGCTCCGGCTGCCCGGTATTGTGCATGATCCCCAGGTCCTCGATCCCCCTGATGTTCCTCAATACATTATAATACTCTTGCAGCTTGTCTTCCATATACGGCAACGTGTCGCCATAGACCTTTAAACAGATACTCCCCTTTACCCCAGACACCGCCTCTTCGACGTTATCCATGATCGGTTGGGAGAAGTTAAGGTTCACACCCGGTATGACGGACAGCGCCTTGTTCATCGTGTCGATCAACTCCTCTTTGCTCATTTTGGGCTGCCATTCCGACTCCGGGAACATGAGTACGTCGAATTCGTTGTTGTAGAATCCGGTGACATCCGTACCGTCGTCCGGCCTGCCCGTCTGGGACACACAATATTGTACCTGGGGGAACTTCATGAGGATGTCCCGGGTCTGTTTAGCGATGTCCACAGATTTGTTCAGACCCATACTATAGTTGGCCTGTACACGAAGCCATATACTCCCTTCGTTCAATTGTGGCAGGAACTCCGATCCCAAGTACTTGAAAGAGTAAATACCCGCCAGCATCAACACCATCGCAGTAACGACGACCACCTCCTTGGCTTTGAACGACAGCTCAAAGCCCTTGAGCATAAAGTTCATGATCGGTTCGATGATCGGGTTGTGCTTTTCCTTCACGTTCTTCTTCATCAGCAGGCTGATCATGACCGGCACCAGGGTCAAGGTGGTGATCAGGGAGCCCAGCAGCGCAAAGCTAAGGGTGTACGCCAGGGGCGAGAACATTTTACCCTCCACCTTCTGGAAGGAAAAGATCGGCAGCAGCGCGGTGATGATGATGACGTTCAGGTAGAAAGGCCTTTTACCAATTTCGGCCGCACTCCTTTTGATGAGCCCGAGTTTGCTCATCTCATTGAACCGCTGCATGCCCACCTCCTTGGCCTTATGGTCAAGGATAACAAAGATGCCCTCCACCATCACAATGGTCCCGTCCAGGATGATCCCAAAGTCGACGGCGCCCAACGAAAGAAGGTTGGCGCTCATGTGCATCAGGTGCAGGCAAATAAAGGCAAAAAGCAGCGAGATGGGTATGATTACAGCGACCACTGCGGTCGCCCTCCAGTCGAAAAGGAATAGGGAGATCAACACGATCACCAATAAAATCCCCTCTACAAGGTTGTGCAATACCGTGTGCGTCGCGTAGGAGATCAGGTCTGTCCGGTCATAGTACGGCACGATCTTCGTATCGGCCGGTAAGACGTTTTCATTGAGATATTTGATCTTTTGCTCGATACCCTTCACCACTTCCGATGGGTTTTCGCCTTTGCGCATCACGATGATGGCTTCGACCACGTCGTCCTGGTTGACCACCTTTCGCGTTTGGGGATCGTCGCTGGAACCATCCGCCCGGGTGATCCAACCCAGCCGCGGCACATTGGATATCTGCACGGTGGCAACGTCCTTTACCAGGAGCGGCACCCCGTTGGTATTCTGAATGATGACATTCTTGATGTCTTCGGTATTGTCCAAAAGACCGATGCCCCGGACCACGAATGCCTGGTTGTTTTGGGTGATCATGTCCCCGCCGACATTGATATTCGTGTTCTGAACTGCGTTAAACACGTCCAGGGGCGTAAGCCCCAGGTTCGTCAATTTCCCGGGATCGACGTCGATCTCATACACCTTCGTCTTACCCCCGAAACTGTTGATATCCCCCACGCCCTGGACAGACCGCAGTTGACGGTCGATGACCCAGTCTTGTATGGTTTTTAGTTCCCGGACGTCCCTGAAGGTACTTTTGATCGTATACCGGTAGAGTTCACCGGTCGGCCCGGTGGGTGGCTGCACCTGCGGTTGTAAGCCCGACGGGAGGTTTGCATTGGGTAACAGGTTCATCACCTGCTGACGGGCATCCTTGTCGATGATATTGTCTTCAAAGATGAGCTTGACGTAGGACAAACCAAAGATGCTTGTCGAGCGAAGGCTGATCTTATCCTGCACCGGGTTCATCGCAATCTCGATGGGGATCGTGACAAACTTTTCCACTTCCTCCGCGCTGCGGCCCGGCCATTGCGTAATGATGTCGATTTCCGTATTGGTTACGTCGGGGAAAGCCTCGATGGGCATATCCATGAACGTAATGATGCCACTGACGATCAGTACCGAGGTAAGGAAAATGATAAAATATTTATTCTTAAGGGAGAACCCTACGACTCTCCTAAGGAACTTGGTCATTGGAATGGTTTAATTGTTCAACTGATCGTAAATCTGCAAAGCATCAGACGCGATGATCTGGTCGCCCGCTTTTACCCCATCCACCAGGTACACTTTATCACCCAATTGGCTCAGTTTATTGACGGGGGTGATCGATGCTTTTCCGCTCCCCTGGTACGTCATTACATAATACTGGCTGTGGTCGAATACGAGGGCACTGAGGGGGACGAAAATGGCTTTTTGGTGCGCGGAATTGGTCGCCGTAACCGTGGCAAACATCTGGGGGCGGAGCGCATAGTCAGGGTTGTCGATCACGACCCTAACCCTCATGACCTTGCTGTTAGGGTCCAGCACGTGCATGATCTTGTCTACTTTACCTTTAAAGGTCCTGCCGGGATAAGACAAAGTGGTAATGTCCACCGGGTCCCCGATGTGGATTTTGTCCAGGTTTGCTTCATACACATTGGCCCATACCCAGACATCCTTGAGGTCCGATATGGTAAACATGACCCCCCCGTTGTCCGGTCGCAACACCTGGTCGTTGGTGACGAATTTCTGCACCATGAAACCGTCGATCGGGGATTTGACCGAAAAGACGCCACTGGTGTCGTTCCCGTTGATCTTCAATACCCGCTTGGCCAAATCCAGTTGAGCGACCGCCTGGTCATAGTTGGTCTGGGCAGTGGTCAGGTCCAGGACGGAGGCAAGACCGCTTTTATACAGGTCCTGCGTGGCATCCAACTGTTTCTTCATGGCCGTCAGGTTGGTTTGGGCGACGATCAGGTTGTTGCTATACCCGGCCATCTCGCTGCTTCGAACCGTGGCCAGCACTTCCCCGCTCCTGACATAGTCCCCCAACTGTACCTTGATGGCGTTAATATTCCCGCTGATCAACGGGAAAATATTCACCTCCTTGTCCTGGTCGAAGTCGACCTGGCCGGTCAGGGTCATGGAATTGATCAATTCGTCCTGCCGTACCGTATCGATCTTCAGCGTACGCAGGAGGGAATCAGGTATAACGTACGGTTGTCGTTCCCCCACGTCCATGGCCACTCCGCCACCGCCACCGCACGACTGGAGCAGCATGCCGCAGGTCAGGATCAAACAATACGACAGGCCGCCTGCCTGTAGCCATTTCGGAGTTGATATTGTCATAACATGAAATATATAGTAAACATAATTAATTATCTGGCGCAAGGGACAAAAGAGTATCCGGCGCCATTATGCGCCCTTTTTTCTTTATATGGCAAGAGGAGGTTAGTACAGGTTCGTTCCCGTGTAGAAGTTCAGGTCTTCAAAGGAACTCACCCGGTTGAACAATATCGTATTCACCTGTACCACATTTTGCTTGTACGCGTCGTAAAATGCCTGGAATTGCAAAAGCCCGATATTCCGCTTCTCATAGTTCTCCAGCTCCGCCCTGGACAATGCCTCGAATTCGGCTGCGAAGGCGGGGTCGATGTTCTGGTACAGCTTCTGGTTCGCGTACGCCTTTTGAAGGGCGCGGTAAACATTTTCCTGTACCGTAAGCTCCGTGCTTTTCTGGGTAGCCTCGGCGAATCCGATCATCGCCTTCGCCGATTTGATATTCCCCTGGTTGCGGTTCAGGAAGGGCAGGTCTATGGAAGCCCCAAACGACGTAAAGTTGTGGACAAAGCTGCCTTGCTGGTCATAGTTCAGGCTGAGGGTCAGGTCCGGCACGGCCAGGGCTTTCTGGTAGGAATATTGGAGCTTATTGATCTCCGTATTCTCCTTGGCAACCATCAGGTCCGTCCTGTTGGCCATGGCGGAATCGATCAGGGGGCCCAGGCCATACTTGGACGGTTCCATAGCCTTGACAGCCATTGTATCTACGATCGGAGCGACATAGACCGTGTTCTTAACCTGCATCACCAGCTTCAGTTCGCTTTCCGTGTCGTTGATCTGGTTGATCAGGTCGTTGTACTCACTTTGCAGGCTGTACAATTGCGCCTTGATCTGGACTACTTCGGATTCTGCGATATATCCCTTACCCGCCTGTGCATTGTAGGCCGTAACGACCTGTTGCAACGCCCTTATTTCCTGGTCGTACACCGACGCCGTCTGCATCAGGTAATAGATATTGTAGAAATCGGTACGCAGGGTATATTTCAACGTCCTCAAGAGGTCATACAGCTGATACTGGGCAAGCTTGGTATTGGCCTTGGCGATATCTATCGACTTGCCACGCTTCCCCGCCAGCATGATCAGTTGCGAGATGTTCCCCGCGACTTCACCATACGGAAACCCGAAAGCAAACCACTTTTCTGCGTCTCCATTATATATAATGGTCGACAAGGACAGGTTGGGGTTTGGCCAGAGCTTGGCCTGGAGGACGAGGGCGTCTTGGGCGCTGACATTATAGCGCTGAGCCAATAAGGACAGGTTCTGGCGAACAAAAATGTTCTCCGCACTGTCCAGGCCAACCCTCAGGGTATCGGACTGAAGCTGCTGTTCGCCCGGAAGGGCCTGCCCAATCACCGTTGTACGAGGAGAAAGCCATAAAAACACGGATGCAAGGGCTATCTTTCCAATCGACGGACAATACTTTCTCATATTTTTGATATTACTTTTATTTTGCAAGCAACTCGTCAAAAACTGATTTTTGCCGAATTACGTGGCAAAATAAATAGAATCTCCCCTTACGGCCCTGCAAATCTACCGGGCCTCCCCTTTAAAATGCGTCCGTTTCGATTAGAATACATTAATGAACCCATTAAATTTCCCTAATATATAGGGTCCAATGGGTTACACCGGGAATATGATAAAGAATGTGGTCCCCTCATTCCATTCCGAGCGGACGTGCACCGTCGCTCCGTGCAACCGGAGGATCTTGTCGGTGAGCGACAGCCCGATGCCCAGGCCATCGATATTTTGGGCATTGGTCCCCCGGTAAAACGGCTCGAAGATATGGGGGACGTCCTCCGGTTTGATCCCGATACCCCGGTCTTCGATGGCAATGATGACTTTGTCGTCCTGGACCGTCATGGTACAGGTGACGGGTTTCATGTCGGAGAATTTGACCGCATTTTTTAGGATGTTCCCCAGTGCCACAAAAAGCAGGTGGCTGTTCCCCGGGATCGTATACCGCCGGGGGTCGTCGGGGAGATGGTGGTAGTGCAACTCTATCCGGCTGCCGGGGATGAGGTGGCTCCACTCATCCTTGACCTGCCACAGGAGCTCGTCCAGCCTCAGGTCGTGGAAGTCGTTGACGTCTATGTTGGAGTGAGAGAGGTCAAAAAGATCGTTGACAAGATCCGTGAGCTTTTCGGTTTCCACCAGGACCTCGGTCAATACCTCCTTATACTCCTCCTTTTCCCTTTCCACCCCTAAGGTTACCTCAATGTTTCCGACGATGGAGGTCAGCGGGGTCCGGAGCTCATGGGAGGCGTTGGCGACAAAAGACCGCTGGGCATCAAACGACTGTTCCAGGTGCTCCAGCAGGTTGTTGAAGGTAATGGCCAGCTCATCGATCTCATCCTTACCCCCTTCCTTGATCGCCAACCGTTTGTTGAGGCTGGAGGAACGGATGATTTTTACTTCGTTGATCACCTTGGTGATCGGGAAAAGGGCAATCCGGGCAAAAAGGCTGCCCAGGAAGTACATGATGACGATCGATATGATCAACACCGAGAACATGGACCAGAAAAGCTGGCGCATGCTGGCGTCCCCGTACACGTCTATGGCGGAGGCCAGCACGACGAAATTTCCGGAATTGTCCTTGTAATAAATCCCGGCCGTGCGCACGGCGCCCTGGCTGTAATGGAAAGTCCCCTGCGAACGGACCTTTTCGATGACCGACGGGGGCCAGGTCTGGGTCGGGTCCTTTAAGAAAACCGCCTGGTTTTGATCATTGTAAATCCTGACAAACTCACCCGGTAGCGATTGCGGGTATTTTTGCTGTACCGCACGGAATTTCTCCTCGCTGAGGTTGTCTTCCGCCAGGAACAACTGGCCGGTGATAAACGCACGGTCCTCCAGACGGGTATAAAAATCAGCCGCCCGGTATTTGGCGGTCAACAGGTAAATAGCCGCCAGTACGAGGAGCAAAAGCACCGCGAAAATGAGTGTAAACTGCAGGGAAAGTCGGTCGCGTATTTTCATTTTTCCTTCAAAACATAGCCCATGCCGATCACCGTATGGATCAGGGGACGGCCAAAACCCTTGTCGATCTTCTCCCGGAGATAGTTGATATAGACGTCGATGAGGTTGGTCCTCCGGTTGAAATCGATGCCCCAGACGGCCTCGGCGATCGACGAACGGGACAGTACGCTGTCCTTGTTCTGGATCAGGAGGTCCAGGAGCGCAAATTCCTTGGCCGTCAGCATGATTTCTTTCCCGCCCCTCCAGGCCTTCTTTTGGTATATATCGATCTCCAGGTCCGCGACCTTCCGCATGGTCCCCGGGGTGGGGACCGTCCTGCGGCGGCCGAGGGCCTTTATCCTGGCGAGGAGTTCTTCAAAGTGGAAGGGCTTTACAAGGTAATCGTCCGCACCCGATTCAAACCCGGTAACCTTATCCTGCGTCGTGCCCAGTGCCGTCAGCATCAGGATGGGCAGGTCCGGTTTTTCGTGGCGGATGGCCTTGCAGACTTCCAGACCGCTTTTCCCGGGGAGGATAACGTCTAAGATCACCAGGTCGAAGGCCTCCTTCAGGGCCCGGGTTTCTCCCGACAAACCGTCTGTAGCCAGCTCCACGGAATACGTCTTTTCCTGCAGACCCTTCCGGATAAAGTCCGCCACCTTGGGTTCGTCTTCCACTAATAAGATATGCATATCGATACTATGTCGCAGGCCTTGCGGACGTCCTCCCGCGAAATATTCAGGGGGGGCACGATCCGCATACTCCGGGCGCTGAACAGGAACCAGTCGGTGAAAACACCGGAGGCAATCGCCCGGTCAATGACCCGCTTGTTTGTTTCAAAACTATCAAATTCCAAAGCAATCATCAAACCTTTGGAACGGAACGCCCGTATGGAGGGGTGTTGCAACCCGGAACGGAACCACTGTTCCCGCTCCGGCACGCCCTCCAACATGCCCTCGTCGAGGAGCGCCCGCATGGCCGCCATACCTGCTGCACAACTGACGGGGTGTCCCCCGAACGTCGTGATGTGCCCCAGCACGGGGCGGTCGGCCAGCGTATGCATCAGGGGCCGGTCCGCGATAAAGGCCCCCAGGGGCATACCCCCACCCAGGGCTTTGCCCAGCAGCAGGATGTCCGGGACGACGTCGTATTGCTCGAAGGCCCAAAGTGAACCGTTTCGCCCAAAACCGCACTGGATCTCGTCCAGGACAAGCAGGGCCCCCACCTCCGTGCACCGCGCCCGGAGCGCCCGGATCCATTCGGGGTCCGGCACCCGTACCCCGGCTTCCCCTTGTATGGTTTCGAGGATCACGCAAGCCGTCGTCCCGTCGATCCGCTCCAGCTCCGAAAAGTCGTTGTGGCGCAACCGTTCCACACCCGGCAGCAGCGGCCGGAATGCGTTTCTCCAGTATTCGTCCCCCATCAGGCTCAACGCCCCCTGGGATGACCCGTGATAGGCCTCGTGAAACGCCAC
Organism: Dinghuibacter silviterrae; assembly: GCF_004366355.1. Lineage (NCBI taxonomy): Bacteria > Pseudomonadati > Bacteroidota > Chitinophagia > Chitinophagales > Chitinophagaceae > Dinghuibacter > Dinghuibacter silviterrae. The sequence continues at coordinate 529,169 of NZ_SODV01000001.1, forward strand.
GATCCCCGTCCGGCCCGTGGCCCTTTTGGCCAGCTTCATGGCCCCCTCGGTGGCTTCGGTACCCGAATTGGTAAAATAGACGCAGTTCAGGGAAGACGGCAGGTGCTCCGTGAGCAGCTCCGCGTAACGCACCTGGGGCGCCTGGACCGTTTCCCCATACACCATCGTGTGCAGGTAGCGGTCCGTCTGGTCCTTGATGGCAGCGACCACGGCCGGATGCCGGTGGCCCACGTTACATACGCTGATGCCCCCGATCAGGTCGATGTATTGCTTTCCCGAAGCGTCCCACAGATAGGAACCCTCCGCTTTGACAAATTCCAGCGCCAGGGGCGCGTCCGATGTCTGGGCGACATGTCTCAGGAAAATATCTCGATGGTTCATAAGATTCAAAATTAACCCGTGTATTCCCTATTTTTGAAAAAATACACCGCTATGCCTGTCATCCTTCCCGTCAAAGGCGTCGATCCCCATTGGGGCAATAATTGTTTTATCGCCCCCAACGCCACCATCGTCGGTGACGTCGTCATGGGGGATGACTGTAGCGTCTGGTTCAATGCCGTCGTCCGCGGAGACGTCAACAGCATCCGCATAGGAAACCGGGTCAACATACAGGACGGGGCCGTCATCCATTGCACCTTTCAAAAAACCAAGACCCTCATCGGCCACAATGTGTCCATCGGCCACAATGCCATCGTCCATGGCTGCCGGGTCGACGACAACGTCCTGATCGGCATGGGCGCCATCGTCATGGACGATGCCCATATCGGCAGCAATTCCATCATCGCCGCGGGAGCCGTGGTGCTGGAAGGCACCATCGTCGAAAAGGGGGTGATCTACGGGGGCGTCCCTGCCAGGAAAATAAAAGACATACCCCAGGACCTTATCAGCGGCCAGATTGAAAGGATCGCGAAGAACTACCTGGAGTATGCGGGATGGTTCAAATAAATTTGTTATATTTAGAGCCTGATCCAATCCTTCCATCATGAAAACCTTACGCCTCCTGACCATTCTTACCGCACTGACGGCTGCGCTCTACAGCTGTGCTCCCAGGTACGGCTGTCCCGCCAATTCGGTCGGCGCCGAAAACGCCGAGACCAAACACCAGTCCCGGATGAGTTCCAGCCTCCGCAAGTTCTAGTATAATTTTTCCTGTAGCGACTCCAGAAGGTTTACATAGCTGACATAACGGTCTTCGGTGATCGTTCCCCGGATCACACCGGCTTTTACGGCGCAGCCCGGCTCTTCCAGGTGCAGACAGTTGTTAAACTGGCAATCCCCCAGGACAACCCTCATTTCCGGGAAGTAGTGGGACAGCTCCTGACGGGTCACGTCGATCAGCCCGAACTCCCGGACACCCGGGGTGTCGATGACGCGTCCCCCGCCGGGCAGGTCGAACATCTCCGCAAAAGTCGTGGTGTGCATCCCCTTCCCGCTCCAGTCGCTCACCTCCCCCGTACGCAACTGCATCCCGGGAAAAAGTGCGTTGACAAAGGAGGACTTGCCCACCCCGGAATGCCCGGAGAGCAGCGTTATCTTATTTTTTAAGACATCCCTTATGGTGTCCATGCCCGTCCCCTCCTTTACGCTGGTCAGCAGCACCGGGTAGCCGATGCCGCTATACATATCCGACCAGGCCGCGAAATGTTCCATTTCCTTTGCCCGGTACACGTCTGCCTTGTTAAAGACCAGGCGGGCGGGTACGCCGTACATCTCTGCCGCGACCAGGAAGCGGTCGATAAAACCCTGGGACGTCCTGGGCTCCCGGAGGGTGGCAATCAGGAGCAACTGGTCCAGGTTGGACGCCACGATGTGGTGGTACCGTTTGTTGTGGGGCGACTGCCGGGTGATGTAATTGCGCCGGTCGTGGATGGCCGTGATAATGGCGGAGGACTCACCCTCGTTTTCCACTTCGAGGTCCACCACATCCCCCACCGCCAGTGGGTTGGTAGAAGAGATGTCGTGGGTTTTGAACTTGCCTTTGGCCCTGGCATTCCAGGTTTGGCCATCCATGGTCTTTGCCTGGTACCAGACACCCGTCGACTTATAGATCGTCGCCTCCATCACGGGAATTTACGAAGAAGCGTATACCGGAGCAGCATGTCGATCAGCAGCAGCGCCATGGCTGCCAGGGCGAATGGCCAGTATTCTTCGATCGTCCGGGTATAGGTCGTCACCTCGACCTTTGACTTTTCGAGCGTGTCGATGCTTTTATAGATGCTGTCCAGGCCCGCGTTGTCCGTGGCCCGGTAATACTGCCCACCCGTAGACGACGCGATGTCCTTCAGGAGCTTTTCGTCAAGACCGGCCTTTTCCTGGGTGGTCTGGCCGTCCGGTCCGGGCATGGGGACATAGCCCTCTGTACCGATGCCGATGGTATACACTTTTATTCCCATCGCCTTGGCGATCTCCTTGGCGGTGATGGGATCGATCAGACCGCTGTTGTTGACCCCGTCTGTCAACAGGATCACGATCTTGCTTTTCGAAGGGCTGTTTTTCAGGCGCTCCACGCTGGTGGCCAGACCCGACCCTATAGCCGTCCCGTCTTCCAGGAGACCCGGGCGGACGGCGTTGATCTGCCCAATAATCGCCGACCGGTCTGTCGTCAGCGGGCACATCGTAAAGCTTTCCCCCGAAAAGATAACCACGCCCATCCGGTCCGTGGGCCGGTGCTGGACAAAATCGATGGCTTCGCGTTTGGCGGCTTCTATGCGGTTGGGGGAGAAGTCTTCCGACGTCATCGATCCGCTCACGTCTATACACAGGATAATGTCTATCCCTTCCCCCGTCACCTGTTGTTGGGTGTTGTGTATCTGCGGGCGGGCCAGGGCGACGATCAGGAACGCCACCGCCAAAACACGGAGGACAAAAAGCACCTGGGCAAGGGCCGTTTTAAACGTGGATACGCCCTTGAAATGCCGGGTGGACGAGACCTGCAAGGTGGCCCTCAGCTTCCCCTTGCGCCCGATACGCCACCATATCATCAGGGGCAGGAGCGCCATCAGGGTGAAAACCCAGGGCCAGGCAAAGGTGATATGTTGCAGCCAGTAAAGGATCACGACACAGGGGTGGTTTTGTGGAGAATATCGAGGGCCTTGCGTACCCGTTCTTTCGCCTGTTGGTGGAGGTCGTTCCCCGGGTAGAAACGCGCGAACTTCACGGCGTCCTCCAGCCGGAGGGTTTCGGCAATGGCGGAACGCTCCCCGGGATCCGTTACCGTGTCCTGGAGGTGGGTCAGCAGGTCCGTCGTCGTAAACTGGGACGTTTTCCAGCCGAAGTTCCGGGACAGGAACCGCTTCAGGATGGCGTCCAGCCGCGTATAGTAAGGTTTGACATCGGCCGTGGCCACCGGAAGCGCAAGGTCCTCCAACGCCTTGACCGCTTCCTCGAAGGGCGGATCAAGGGGCGCGGCCCTTTTCCCGGTTGTTATCTCATGCCTGGATCTAAGGGTGCGCACCAACAGGACGATCAACACGGCCAGGACGATGGCGGAGACGCCTATGATCCACCAGGGTATGCTGAATTTGACGGGTACGATGTCCTTTATGTCCCGCAGTTGATCGTTGGGTTTCATGGGTATAAAACCCACGTCCACCCCCAGGCTGTCCGTAACGATGTCTGTGCCCGCCAGCTCGAAGGCGGGTATTTCCCAATGTCCGCTGTCAAAGCTCGTCAGGGTCACCACCTGTTGGAGTTGCAACAGGTCCTTGTCGGCCACCGTATCGATCTTGCTGCGCGTGAGGACCTCGAAATGCGGCAGGGAGTCCGGGATCGTCACAAACACCGGGTGACCCGGCGTGGAACGGACGGTAAGGGTCAACCGGATCGGTTCCCCGATCAGGATGGCTTGTCTGTCGGCCGAGACGTCGGCCGACAGCCCTGTGGGAACGGATTGTGCCCCGGCCTTCAACGCCAGGACCAACAGTCCTATGTACAATAACGCTTTTTTCATCGGCGGTTCCTGTGGGCGAAGAACTTTTGCAGCACCTTCACATAGTCCTCCCCTGTTCCGATATGGAGAAGGTCCGAACCTGCCCTTAGAAATATCTGCTTGCATTCGTCGTTATAGCGGTGAAACTGTTCTTCGTATTCCTTTCGCACGAAAGGGCTGGATGTGTCTACATAAGCAACCGATCCGGTCTCCGCGTCCTCCACCTCCAAAAGGCCGACGTCCGGAAGGATCATATCCATCCGGTCATACGCCTTGATCCCGATCAGGTCGTGCTTGCTCGACGCCACCCTCAGGGCGTCCTCATACGATTCATCCAGGAAGTCGCTCAACAGAAAGGCGATGCTTTTCTGCTTGCAACTGTTGTTGAGGTAGCGGACCGCTTCCGTAATCCGTGTCCCCTTCCGCTGGGGCGAGGCCGTCAACATTTCCCGGACGATGTACAAAGCGTGCTGTCTGCCCTTGCGGGGGGGAACATACTTCTCCACCTTATCGGAGAAAAAAATGACGCCCACCTTGTCGTTGTTATTGATGGCGCTGAAGGTAAGGACTGCAGCCACTTCCGTGATAACGTCCTTTTTCCGCTGGGCGTGCGTACCAAAAAGGGCGCTGGAGCTTACATCCACCAGGAGAAGGACCGTCAGTTCCCGTTCTTCCTCGAAAACCTTGCTAAAGGGGTGGGAAAAACGGGCCGAGACGTTCCAATCGATAAACCGGATGTCGTCCCCGGGCTGGTATTCCCTGACTTCCTTAAAGCTCATACCCCGCCCCTTGAAGGCGGAATGGTATTCGCCCTTAAACAGGTCATTGGAGAGCTTTCTACTCTTGATCTCCAGTTCCCGCACCTTTCTGATGATGTCGGCCGTGGTCATCATGGTACATTCACCACCTTCAGTACGTCGTCAATGATATTGGTCACATTTACGCCTTCCGCTTCTGCCTCGTAGGTCAGCCCCAGGCGGTGCCGGAGCACGTCATGGGCGATCGTCCGTATGTCTTCCGGGATCACGTAAGCCCTGCCCGCCAGGAAGGCCACCGCCTTCGACGCCAGCGCCAGGTTGATCGACGCACGGGGAGATCCCCCGTAGGCGATCAGGGACTTCAGTTTTTCCAGCTTGTACTGCTCCGGAAAACGCGTGGCAAAAACAATATCAAGGATGTAGTTTTCTATTTTCTCATCCATATATACCTGGCGCACCAGGTCGCGGGCCTTCAGGATTTCCTGGACAGAGATCACGGGCTGGACCTGCTGGGAAGAGATTCCCTGTACGTTCTGACGGATGATGCGTTGCTCCTCTTCCTTTTTGGGATAACCGACGACCACTTTTAGCATAAACCGGTCCACCTGGGCTTCGGGGAGCGGATAGGTTCCCTCCTGTTCGATGGGGTTCTGGGTCGCCATGACCAGGAACGGTTCTTCCAGCCGGTAGCTTGTATCCCCAATGGTCACCTGTCTTTCCTGCATGGCCTCCAGAAGCGCGCTTTGCACCTTGGCCGGAGCCCGGTTGATTTCGTCTGCCAGGATAAAATGGGCGAAGATGGGGCCCTTTCTGACCACAAATTCATTTTTTTGCTGGTGGTAGATCATCGTGCCCAGCACATCCGCCGGCAAAAGGTCGGGCGTAAACTGGATACGGCTGAAGGCCGCATTGACCGACTGGGAAAGGGACTTGATGGAAAGCGTCTTGGCCAGACCCGGCACACCCTCCAAAAGGATGTGTCCGTTACTCAGCAGGCCAATGAGCAAACGATCGATCATGTATGTCTGCCCAACGATCACCTTGTTGATCTCCGTACGGACCCGGTCTATAAAGACCCCGGCCGCCTGGATCTTCTCATTTACAAGCCGAATATCTTCAGCGGTTTGGATCATGGATTTTCCATTTTAAGACCCCAATATTAGGAAATAATGCGTTCCGCTTCGCCCTCACCAGATTTTAACGTTTTTGATTAGGTTTGTGGCATGAGTGAGACCCTTGAAGAACGCTGGGCGGAACTGGAAGCCCAACTCGTGGAACGTTTTGGAAAAAAACCCGACCTGAACGCCATCCTCATGCTGATCGGCATCCAGGAATCTGGTCAGCATAAACAGGAATATACAAAGGAGGAAAAACAAGACCTGATGCATGTGGCCGTTTGTCACCTCCTTTCCGGCAGCGGGTACTACACACTGGAGCGGTTGGACGAGGACGGCTGGCCTCATTATGCACAATTAAAACCCCTCCCTGCTCTTTCCCTCCGGGATCAGGAAAATTTTATAAAAGACCACGTCCTTTTGTATTTTGACCAACTATGAGATCGCTTTTCCTCTGTCTTTTGTTCATTCCCGTCGCTCTTTTTGCCCGCCCCAAGCGGGTAAAGATTACGACCACCGCCGGTGTCATCGTCGTCGAATTATACGACCAGACCCCCAAACACCGTGACAACTTCCTGAAGCTTGTCCGGAAACACGTATACGATAGTGCGCTTTTTCACCGTGTCATCCCCCATTTTATGATACAGGGTGGGGATCCCACCAGCAAACACGCCGCTCCCGGGACACTGCTCGGTAATGGGGACGTCGGCTATACGATCCCTGCCGAGTTCGATACCGCCTTTTTCCATGTCCGGGGAACGCTCGCCGCCGCCAGGGACGACAATCCCGCCAAGGCCAGCAGCGGCTGCCAGTTCTATATTGTGCAGGGGAAAAAATATACCGATGCGGAACTCGATGCCCTGGAAAAAGGCCGCATGCATGGTCAGCAAATCCCCTGGTCTCACCGGCAGGTATACAAGACCGAAGGCGGCACCCCCTGGCTCGACAGGAACTATACCGTCTTTGGAAGGGTCGTTTCCGGCATGGACGTCGTCGACAATATCGCTTCTGTAAAAACGGACGGAAACAACCGCCCCGTCAGCGATGTACGCATTCTGAAGATGCGCGTCATCAGAAAATTTTTATTTTTCTGATTGCGCCAAAATAGCCACCTTAGCGTTTCCTAAAAGCATTACATGCAATTCCCTGAAAATCTCCGCTACACAAAGGACCATGAATGGATTCGCCTGGAAGGCAACATTGCGACCATCGGCATCACCGAATTCGCCCAAAGCGAACTGGGAGACATCGTATACGTGGAGATCGAGACCAAGGGTGAAGCCCTGGGCGCCGAAGCCATTTTCGGCACCGTCGAGGCTGTAAAAACCGTCAGCGACCTCTTCCTGCCCGTGGCCGGAACCATCACCGAAGTCAATCCTGCCCTCGAAGCCCAACCGGAGCTTGTCAACAACGACCCGTACGGCGACGGCTGGATGATTAAGATGACCGTGAACAATCCGGCGGACGTCGATGGCCTTTTGAGCGCAGACGCCTACAAGAACCTGGTTGGTTAATTTATGCTTTTTCGACTTCTGAAGCGTAGCTACTGGCCCGCCATCGTTTGGCTCGCCATCATTTTTATTTTGCTGGTGCTGCCCTCCAGGGACGTCCAGGCGCCCCATGCCTGGTCTGCCTTTTTAGGCCGTATTCACGCCGATAAGATCGTCCATTTCACTTTGTTCGGCGTTCTCGTAGGACTCTGGACCATCCCTTATGCCAGCCGGCACAGCCCGGCGGCCAATACCCGCTTTTTCTTGACGATCTGTATTTCGGCCTGTGCATTCGGCGCCTTTATGGAATGGGTACAGCTCCGTTTTACCGATCGCGACTACGAAAACGGGGACATCGTGGCCGATTCCCTTGGGGCGATCACCGGGATGATCATCAGTATGCTCTGGGTGCGTCGTCAGCGGCGGGTGGGGAAGTTATAAGCGGCTTTGCGCGCGCAGCGCGGTGGGTGGGGGGCAAAAGAAAAGCCCCTGTGGAAACAGGGGCCGCTTCACCAAAACTAACTGCTTATGAGAAAATTGACTGCTTGCTTGTTTAATATCTAGATCCAAATCTGAAGCCAAAGTTTAAAAATCCAATGTTAAGAAAAGCCTAATCTCATTTATCTTTCAACGCTTCAGATCTAAATAGCTAAATCCTTTATGCAAAGGTAATACGTTTTCAATCCGGAGGTGTAAAAGTTTTGTTATAGAATACCTTCCGGACAGCTAATTTAACAATGAGCCAAACCAAAAGAGCTTTCTCTCTTAAGATACGCAATATTTTCCACAAATGAAAGCACAAAAAAAGCCCCATGATACAGGGCTTTTTTTAATTATATGATTATTAAGCTATTATGAGTTTGCCATCTTTTCGGCATTTTCGGCAAACTGCAGCGCATCAATAAATTCCTGGATGTCTCCGTTCATAACATCGTCCAGGTTATACACCGTCAGGTTGATCCGGTGATCGGTCACCCTTCCCTGCGGATAGTTGTAGGTGCGGATCTTCGCACTCCGGTCCCCGGTACTGACCAGGCTTTTCCGGTGCCGGGCGATCTCTTCTTCCTGTTTGCGGACCTGTTCTTCATAGAGCTTTGTGCGCATCATCTGCATGGCCTTTTCCCGGTTGCCCAGCTGGGTCCTTTCCGTCTGGCACATGACCACGGTGCCCGTGGGCACGTGGGTAAGGATCACTTTCGTTTCGACCTTATTGACGTTCTGGCCGCCTGCACCCCCGCTTCGCGCGGTTTCCATCTTCACATCGCTGTCCTTTAGTTCGAAGTCCACTTCTTCCGCTTCGGGCATGACGGCCACCGTCGCCGCCGAGGTATGCACCCGGCCGCTCGCCTCCGTGGCAGGAACCCGTTGTACACGATGCACCCCGCTCTCAAATTTTAAGGTACCATACACGTCATCCCCGGTAACCTCGACGTTCACTTCTTTGTACCCCCCTACCGTACCCTCGGTCTCGCTCAATATGGCGGTCTGGTAACCCCTGCCTTCGCAATACCGGAGGTACATCCGGAGGAGTTCTCCGGCAAACAGGGAGGCTTCATCCCCACCGGTGCCCGCCCGGATTTCCAGGACTGCGTTCTTTTCGTCCTGGGGATCCTTGGGGATCAGCATCTGCCGGATCTGGGCTTCCAGCTTTGTTTTGTTTTCTTCCAGGCCCTCCGTTTCTTCCTTCGCCAGTTCCCGCAACTCTTCATCATCCCCATAAAGGGCTTCCCGGTTAAATTCGATGTCCGCTAAGGTCCGCTTGTAGGCCTCGTACGCCTGGACAATCTTCTCCAGGCTACGATATTCCTTGCTCAGCTTGCTAAAACGGGCGTTGTTGCTGACCACTTCCGGATTCGTCAGCGCCACCCCGGTATCCTCGAACCTGGCCTTGATGGCTTCCAATTTATCTAACATACCTTTACCCTCGTTTTTCCGCGTACGGCACTTTTGCGCCGTCCGGGGTGCAAAAATAATTAATTGCGATGGGATACTGGAAAATACAAGCCGACGGACTTTTCGACGGGGAACAAATACAAACCGGTCTCGTCCTGGTCGGCACGGGCGACGGCGAAATCACCGCCCTCGTCCCATTGGAGGAGGCGGGAGAAGACGTACAACGCCTGCCGGGTATTCTCAGCCCCGGTTTTGTCAACACCCATTGTCACCTGGAGCTGTCCCACATGGCCGGGGTCATCCCGGAAGGAACCGGTATGGTGGACTTCCTGCTACAGGTCATGGGACGGCGAGGCGATGGGGCTTTGGACCCATTGGAGGCCGCGCGCCAGGCCGACCGGCGGATGTACGACGAGGGCATCGTTGCCGTAGGCGACATCTCCAACAACATCAGCACCCTCCCCCTCAAAGCCGGCAGTTCCTTGTATTACCACACCTTCGTGGAAGTCATGGGCTTCCTCCCCGCCTCCGCCGACGCCCGCCTGGCCCAGGCCCGGCAAGTATACGACGCCGCCGTCAGGGTCATGGGACCGGGGACGGCCAGCCTGGTGCCGCACGCGCCGTATTCCGTCTCGAAGCCGCTTTTCGAGGCGATCAACCGCACCTGCGCAGGCTCCCGCGCGCCCCTCTCCATCCACAACCAGGAAAGCGAACCCGAAAACGAATTTTACCGGACCGCCACCGGCGACTTCCTCCGGCTCTACGCCGCCCTTGGCCAAAACCTCGACTTCTTCACCCCTTACGGTAAGGACAGCCTGGAAACTTATCTCCCCTGGCTCGACACGCCCTCCAACATCCTGCTGGTTCACAACGTGACCAGCCACGCAGCGGGCGTCCGGCAAGCCCAACACCTGGCGGCATCAAGGCATCAATCGCTTTTCTGGTGTCTTTGCCCCGGCGCCAACCAGTATATCCAGCGTGCAATGCCACCGGTCGACGTACTCCGGCAGGCGGGCTGTACCCTCACCCTGGGCACGGACAGCCTGGCGTCCAACCACCAGTTGAGCATCCTCCACGAGATGCGCCTCCTGCAGGAACATGTTCCCGGCCTGTCCCTGGAAGAGCTGCTCCGGTGGGCCACCGTCAATGGCGCCAGGGCGCTGGGTATCGACCATCTTTACGGCCGCTTTGCCCCGGGGACCCGGCCCGGCGTCCTCCTGCTCGACGCGCTGGAAGGACAGCGGATCACAGCAGGGGCGAAGGTCGTCCGGCTCCGGTCTTAGTAATAGGTGAATCGTATGTCACACTTCGGATGATGGCTACCGTTGTCGTATAGCCGTGTGATCTTTAGACTGGTATCCAGATCACAGGCGAAATGATAACCAGCCTGTCCGTCCGGAAAGCCGGCGTTGCCGGGTGACACGATATTTAAAACGGTCACACCCCTGTTAGACAGCCAGTTTGGGTAACAGCCGCCAGCCATTTCATAAAGGAGGAGCCTCACAGCTGCATTGGGAATATAGTACGCCGGGTTGGCACCGATGGATAATTCCATGTCCTTCCTATAATCCGGGGTCAAAATAACGAGGAGATTTCCGTTGTTCTTCGATACCAGTGTATCGCCTGTTTTTGAAGCCCCGGCGATCAGAATGCTGTCTCCCGAATAACGATAGTAAACCCATGGGCCGCCGGGGAACGTCGTGTCTTTGATGATCCTGTTCTGTGCGTCATACGACAACCTGTGTATCACCGGGCCTTTTTTCTGCGGGTTATTCAGGGCGTAGGAGACGAGGCTGTCGCTGTTCCCTGCATAAGAGAAGTCGGCGGTCACCGTTTCGTTTCCGATCCGGCAAAAGCGGACCAGCCTGTGCAGGCTGTCATAGGCGAGGGAATCCGTTTGCGTCCGGTTACCAAAAGTACATTGTATGGTGGCCAGATAGCCGCTATTCCGGTCGGCGGGGTTACGGCTCCGGGTATTGCATGCAAGGACGAGAGAGACGGACAAGAGGGTAATGAGCGGGGTTCGTGGGCTAAGCATCGAGGGTAATTTGATGAGGGAAAAATAGTGTTTCTTTGCCAGATGCGAGCCATCATCCTAAAAGGTTTCGGAGGAATCGACCAGATGTCTTACACCGAACTCCCCCTCCCTGCCCTGTCGGAAGGAGAAGTCCTCGTGGAAGTACGCGCCATCAGCATCAATCCCGTGGATGTAAAAACCAGGGCCGGCAAAGGAATGGCCGGTCGTCTGAAGACAGAAGACCCCATTATCCTCGGGTGGGATATTTCCGGAACGGTGCGGGAATCAACCTCCGGCAAGTTCAAAACAGGTGACGAGGTCTTCGGGATGATCCGTTTCCCAGGGCATGGAAAGGCCTACGCCGGTTTTGTCACCGCCCCGGCCGATCACCTCGCGCTAAAACCCGCGGGCATCAGCCACAACGAAGCCGCCGCCGCGAGCCTCGCCGCACTAACCGCCTGGCATGCGTTCGTCCACCAGACCCGGATCACGCCCGGCCAAAGGGTCCTGGTACACGCGGCCGCCGGAGGCGTCGGACATTTTGCCGTTCAAATGGCCAAATACCTGGGGGCTTATGTGATCGGAACCGCCTCCGCCGCCAACCGCGACTTTGTGCTGGGGCTGGGCGCGGATGAACACGTCGATTACAAAAGCGGTCGTCTTGAAGACGCGGTAAATGATGTGGACCTGGTCCTGGATACCATCGGCGGGGACAATATCGACAAATCGCTTCCCGTCATCAAAAACGGCGGAACCATCATTAGTATTCCTTCCGGTCTGAATGAACACGTCGCCGAAAAGGCGAAAGCAAAGGGTGTCCATGGGTTTTCCTTCCTGGTTCAATCCAACGGGGAAGACATGCAACAGGTTGCGAGGCTGTTGGAAAGCGGGGCGGTAAAATCCTTCGTATCGCAAGTTTTCCCCTTTGTAGAAATGGGCGCCGCACACCTTCAGATCGAAAGCGGCCGCACCCGGGGGAAGATCGCGATCGAGATCTAGCGCACGCGGCGCGTGGCGAACCCGCGGCCCGCGCGGCACCACTATCCTAAAATATCCTGCAACACCGGAAGTGACCTCAACTTCCCGAAGTCGGGCACGTGGAGGGCGTAAAAGGTTTGGTAGCCTTCGAGCAAGCTGCGACGCAATTCGCGGTTGAGGCGGATGGCCCTCAGGTCATCCACGGTCTCCGCATCCATCAGCAGCGACGTCGCTTCCGCGAGGTATCCGTCCAGGACATGCAGATGACCCGGCTGCTCGGCCTCGTACACGCCTTCCTGAAGATTCAGGACAGGGGTGGCGGCGGAATATTGCCCGCCGATGCGGAACCCGAGGTGGGCCGCCAGGGCCAGGGTGAAGTGCAGCGCATAATTGGCCGCCGTCCCGTCATCCGCGGCATCCAGGCGCAACAGGGAAGACTCGACAAAAGCGTAGAGGTCGGGGTTGGACTCGGGTTGCTTGAGACATTTTTGCAATAGCTCCATCATATAGATGACGAGGGTATTTTTGACAACCCCGGCGTATACTTCCCGGTAGACGTATCCCCATTTAAACTCCTTGATGCGGTGCAGGTTCTTTTGGTCTTGATGATACACCACCATGTCGAGGATAGCAGCCGGCTGGAACATACCCGCGCGCGTACCCCCTTTTTTTTCCGTCCTTACACCACTCACGATATATGACTGGATGCCGAACAATTCGGTATACATCGAGACGATCAGGCTCGTATCGCCGTACTTGACGGCCCTCAATACTATACCCCTCGTCGAATGGATCATCGGATAATTGCAATTTTAGCGGCGACGCGTTCCTGGTCTTGCCTGGAAGCGATAAGGACAAGGTAAACCCCCGTAGCCACCCTTTGTCCATTGTGATCGTTCCCGTTCCAAACCGCCTGCCCGCCCAACGCCACGGTTTGGTACACCAGCCGGCCGCTCAGTTCGGCGATCTTGACAACGGCGCCGTCCGGTACACCGCGGATGGCGATGGTCCCCGTATATCCGGGGGGGACGGGATTGGGGAAAACCAGCAGGCTCCCCTGGGTCTGGCTGGCGTCCGTGGCACTTCCGCGGAAGGAACACATCCCTGCGGGCGTGCTGAAAAAAACCTCCCCCGTTTTCCCGTCTATGCCGATGGCATTGACCGTATCGTTAAACAACGGGCTGTTGGCTGTATTGTACGTCGCAATGACCTGTTCTCCGTCTTCGGAAATAAGCCAGGCCCCCGAGGGCGTACCCACCCATTTCCGGTCGGCCCCATCCACGGCCATACACAAGACCTCTTGTCCCTGGAAAAGGTAGCCCGCAAAGGCATCCTGCTGGACCACGGGCAGGGTCACGTCACACCCGCCGGAAAAGATCGAGGCTCCGCACTCCACCACGCCTATGCCGTTGTTGGTCCCGATCCATACCAGGCCTTGTTTGTCCGTGATGATGCTGTTCACGGTAGCATCGGGCAGGTTCCCCTGACCGCTGCCGGTGAGGTAGGGCTTCCACTGCTGGGTGGCCGGGTTGAAACAAAGCGCCCCGTTACCGGGCGGCGCCTTTATCCAAAGATACCCGTAGTCGTCGGCGATGACTTGTCCCAACTGGTTACCGGGTATGACCACCGGCAGGTTGAAGGAGGCGGCCGACCCATCGGGACGGTATTCGGTCAGGGGTTGGAGCGCACCGCCATTCACTACCCAAAGGTTGCCCTGGAGGTCGAAGGTCAGCCCCGTAACCGGTGCGCCTCCTGCGCGCAGAGCGTTCCCCGACACGCGGATAAGCCCGCCCGTCGAAGCGCCCGCAAAAACGGTGTCTCCCCTTGGATCCACGGCAATGGTTCCTACATTCCGCACGCCTGTGAGCAGGGGTTGGGTGATACTGTTATAGTCCGTCCAAATGTTATCGGCAAAATGATAAAACCCACTTGTATCGGAGGAGGTTCCTCCACCCGCCACCCAAAGCCCGCTCCCGGCATCCACCATTTGTCCGTCGAGCGGCCCGTCCGGTGAGTTTGGCACGAGGGGGACAAGGGTCGTACCGTTCCATTCCTGGAGCCCCCGTTGGGCATCGGCGATCCAAAGCCCGGCGTCGCCTTGCAAAACGGCCCTTGGATCGACCAGCAAACCCGGCACCGTCAACGTCTTTGTTACCCCGCCCGCGTCGCTCCACCAAAGGATACGGCCGGTCGTGCCCGTGGGATCCTGTTCGCTGATCACCAGGCTGTCCCCTGCCACCTGGATACCGCTGATGTTCCAGCCATCGTTATACCCGGTACTCCAGGAACCCCCGATGGAAACGAAAAGAGAATCTCCCCGGAGGACATAGACCTTCCCGTTACCGCTGACCACCGCCTGGCAGGACAGCACGTCCATGTTTGCATCCCCGGTGGGCTGTTGCCAGTTGTTAAAGTCCTCCAGGTTGGGCGTCGTCCGGAGGGCTTTCCGGAGACCCGAACCCGTGGCGGCATACCAATACAACGAATCCGACGCCACGCCAAAAACCGGTACCTGGCTACCCCCCGGGCCAATGACATAAGTGGCCTGGACCTGCGCCTCGTCTATCCCTACCACCACGATCCCCAAACCGGTGGACAGGTAGGCATTGTCTCCGGCTACAAAGACACCATGAATCGTCTTGTCCCCTGAAACGGGTGATATTTCCAGGTCGGGTACCTCCGTGATGGACGCACCGGAAAGGATATCCACGTCACTGTTGTTATATCCGATGACAAGGACGCCCTGACCCGACCCTATCGCGCTGATCCCTATGCTGTGCAGGCCGTTGATGGTCGAATAACGCGTGATCGCGTTATCCTCCCCCGACACATTAAAGACCGAGGAAGGGGTGGCCACAAAAAAATCGTTCGGGCTGCCCGCTATGGCCCGGGCGTGGTGATAGGACAGGTGCTCCCTCCACGCCCCTATGGGGGGCAACTGGGCAAGACCGAAAACCGGCAGGAAGACCAGGCACAAAAAAGCAGCACGCATCCGTCAAAAATAGGCCAATCACCCGGTTTAAAAATTTTGCCTTAGCTTGCGGCCCATGTGGACCTACCTGGCAAAATGGGTACTGAAATTCCGGCTACCCTTGTTGATACTGACCGGCCTTATCACGGTATTGATGGGATACTTCGCCAGCCGCCTTCAGTTGAGCTATGAATTTTCAAAGTCCATCCCCACCGATCACCCCAAGTACCAGGAATACCAGGAATTCCGAAAGGAATTCGGGGACGACGGAGAGCTGCTCGTGGTGGGGCTGCAAACCGACCATTTTTATACCCTTCCCGTTTTTAAGGCCTACACCGCGCTCCAGCAACGGCTGAAACACATCAAGGGGGTGGAATCCATCCTCAGCGTACCCGGTGCCGTCAACCTTGTCAAGGATACGGTGACATCCACCCTCAAGGTACAAACCCTTTTCCCCGCCGGTCTGAACGACCAGGCCACCCTTGACAGCGCCCACAGGGCCTTTGAAAAACTGCCCATATACAAAGGATTGCTCTATAACCCGGACACGCACGCCTACCTGATGGCCGTGAGCCTGAACAAAAAGCTCGTCAATTCCCCCGCCCGGACCCCGCTGATCAACGCCATCCTGGATACCCTGCACGGCTTTGAGCAAAGCACCCAACTCCCGCTTTCCGTCAGTGGGCTGCCGCTTATCCGCACCCTCATGAGCAACCGGGTCCAGCACGAAATGCAATGGTTCCTCCTGGGATCGATCCTGCTCATGGCCGTCATCCTGCTGCTCTTTTTCCGGTCCTTAAGCGCAATGGGCATCTCCCTCGTCGTGGCCATCATGGGTGTCCTTTGGAGCATGGGTACCACCGAGCTCATGGGGTACAAGATCACCCTGCTTACGGCGCTGATGCCCCCGCTGATCGTCGTGATCGGCGTCCCCAATTGTATTTACTTCCTCAACAAGTACCATTCAGAGTACCTTAAGGGTGTCGGCAAACAGCAGGCGCTCGTGGCCATGATCAGCCGTATGGGTATCGTCACGTTTATGTGCAACCTGTCCGCGGCCATCGGCTTTGCTGTCTTCGCCCTGACCAAAAGCCCGGTGCTGAAGGAATTTGGTGTCGTGGCCGGGATCAACATCATGGCCTTGTTCGTGGTCTCTTTTTGTATCCTTCCCCCGTTGTTGAGCTACCTGCCCGAGCCAAAGCCAAAGCACACCCGCTACATCGAAAACGCCACCCTCCAGTCCTTCCTGGAAAGGATCGAGCGTTGGGTATTTCTCCACCGGAAAGCTGTCTTTACCGGAACAGCGCTTATCCTGGTGGTGGCTGTCGCAGGTCTTTTCCGTCTGAAGTCGGTGGGGTATATCGTTGACGACCTCCCCAAAGACGACAAGATCTACACGGACCTTAAATTTTTCGAGAAGAATTTTCACGGCGTCATGCCGCTGGAGATCGTCGTGGATACCAAAAAGCGGAATGGCCTTTCAGGCATGAAGGCGCTCCGGGTGTATGCGCGAATCGACTCGCTTTCCCAGACGATCGCCTCTTTCCCGGAGACCGGCCGTCCGTTGTCCGTGGTGGAAGCGTTGAAATTCGTCAAGCAGGCATTTTATGACGGGGACAGCGCTTACTACGCCCTTCCCAACGAATTCGACGGTGCTTTCCTTGCCGATTATCTTTCCCCCAAAAGCACGGCAGCCGCCGGCGGTGGCACCCTTGGCCGTTTGCTCCACTCCTTTATCGACACTGCCAGGGAGCGTACGCGTCTCAGCGTGAACATGGCCGACGTAGGGACGGAAAGACTCCCCGTGCTCCTGGATACCTTTCAAAAGCGCGCGACCCAACTGTTCGACACCGCACATTATCACGTCACCTTCACCGGGTCGAGCGTCACGTTTCAGGTCGGCAGCAGCTTTATCATCAATGGACTCAAAGAAAGTATCGCCTGGGCATTCCTGTTGATCGCGCTTTGTATGCTGTACCTGTTCCGGTCCATCCGCATCCTTTTGTGTTCCCTGATCCCCAACATCATTCCCCTTGTCATTACCGCAGGGATCATGGGCTGGGCCGGGGTTGCTTTAAAGCCCAGCACCGTTCTGATATTCAGTGTGGCGCTCGGGATTGCCATCGACGTCACCATCCGGTTCCTGGTCAACTATAAACAGGAATTGCCTACGCACAACGGGGACGTGGAGGAAACGGTCCGCCAGACCATCCGGCACACCGGGATCAGCATCATCTATACTTCTCTTGTGCTTATTGCCGGTTTCGTCATCTTCTGTTTTAGCAACTTCGGTGGGACAAAGTCGTTGGGTTGGCTGACCTCTCTCACGCTGCTGGTCGCCATGGTGACCAACCTTGTTCTCCTGCCTGTGCTCCTGGTCGTCACACAGCCGAAACGCCGGGGTTAAGGGGCCGCCGCCCGAAGGGCGAACGTCCATATCGTCAGGTATACGAACGCATAAGCTATTGGCGTTCAGACCAAATATGGTTCTATAATTTTATTTGTTCCGCTGTCTTTTTCTGATTACTTTTACACCGCCGTTAACAACCAAATAACATTTCCGGTATCATACCCGTTTGGGTCCCCGGAAATCAGTAGCCAAATATCCTCGTCTTAAAACCCGCAATCATTCCGCTGACAGAAGAACCTGACGGTTTGTCGTTACAAAAGGCAACCGGGCGATATAATATCTTTTGCAGGCGTCAAGCCTGGCGCTAACCTGTGTATAAACACCGAAAAAAAGGGGCCGCATGTGCGGCCCCTACCTTTTTTATTATTGAAGCACTTGTTGAAGTTTTGCTTCCAGGTCATCGCCTTTGAGACTCGTAGCAATGATCTTCCCTTGCGGATCCAGCAGTATATTATAAGGTATGGCGTTGAACTGGAAGGTTTCCACCGCCTTGCTTTGCCAAAAACCCAGGTCGGATATCTGGGTCCAGCTCAGGTTGTCGTCGTGGATCGCCTTTAGCCATGCTTCCTTCTTTTGGTCCAGGGAAACCCCCACGATCGCAAAGTTCTTATTCCTGAAACGGGCATACGCCTTGACCACGTTCGGGTTTTCCATGCGGCATGGTTCGCACCAGCTGGCCCAGAAATCGACGAGCACGTATTTTCCCCTCAGGCTGCGGATGTCAAAGGCTTTGCCGCTGGTGTCCGGAAGCGTAAGATCCGGCGCGATGGACCCCACCCGGGGAACATCCAGGATCTTTGCCACCGACTCGGCCGTGGCGGCCACTGCTGTGCTTTGAGGAAAACGCGTTTTCAGCTCCTGGGTCAGGGCGTTCAGGGTGTCGACCGCATAGTCCGGCGTGGCGACTCCGTATTGAGCAGCCTCGTCCTCATTGGCCCCGATCCCATAAAAATTCAGGGCGAAGGAGGCCACTACCGGATTCGGATCCACCCGGACCGCAGCCGCGAGATAGGTATAAAAATCCTTGACCTCCTGTTCGGCCCTTATCCTGGCCGCGGCGGTATCTGCAGGCGCCGCGGCGCTCGCGGAGTCCTGAGCCGGCATCGATGCCATACGGTCCCGTTGAATATTATCCAGGATCACGTGCAATGAATCGAAAAGGGTATGGAACCGCTGCGAAGCTGGAGAGCCCGATACCTTATAGTTGTCGTCCTTGGTCGCATCCATCGACAGATCCACCGAACCGTTGTCGTTGATCACCCCCATCCACGGACCGTTGTTCGGATCACCCAGCATGACCCGGAACAGCGCTTCTTCCTTCGGGCCGTGCAGGACGAACTTCCCGTCCTTTACGGTGGCCGAGTCCATGATCAGGATCGGCTTATTGTCAAAACTGATAGAGGTCAGGTAGACTTTCTTCAAGGGAATGCCCTTGATGTCACCCCTGATGACAAATTCTTTTCCTTTCTGGGTACAGGCTGTAGCGGCCACAAGCCCCAAAAGGGCCAGGCTGCGTACGATCGGTGCTTGACGCATGTTGCTCATTTAAGTTTTTCGGCCAGTAATTGATTGACGATCTTCGGGTCGGCCTTGCCCTTCGACCTTTTGATGATCTCTCCCACAAACAAACCCACCAGTCCCTTCTTCCCCTTCCGGTACTCGATCACCTTGTCCGGCATGCTCGCCAGGACCTCTTCGATCAGTGGCAGGATGCTCGATTCCGACGAATCCTGCACCACATTGAGCCGGCCTGCCGCTTCCAGGGCGCTGATCCCCCCGTTCTCCATCATATAGGGCACGAGACGGGAAGAGGCGATGGAAAAATTTATTTTCCCCTCCTCAATCAACCGGATGATCCCGGCCAGTTGCGTGGCGCCCAAAGGGTACTGGTCAACCCCAACACCCTTGTCGTTGCACCAGGACTTCACCGGCCCCATCACCCAGTTCGCGGCCGCCTTATAGGCATTGGTTTCCCGGATCAACGCCTCGTAGCAGGTGCTCAGTTCCTTATCGTCGCTGATCAACCGCGCGTCATATTCCGGCAATCCCAGCTCCTGGGTATAGCGTTCAAACAAGGCTTCCGGCATCAGCGGGATCGTTGCCCTGACCGACTCCAGGAAAGCCTCCGAAATTTTAAAAGGGGTAAGGTCCGGCTCCGCGAAATACCGGTAGTCCTCCGCGTGTTCCTTTGTCCGGATCGCAAACGTCGTATCCGTATCCGCGTCAAAGCTCCTCGTCTCCTGGACCACTGTTCCCCCCGTGCTCACCAGCTCCACCAGCCGTCCAATCTCGAAATCGATCGCCTTGCGCACATTCCGGATCGAGTTCATATTTTTTACCTCCACCTTCGTCCCCAGGGTTTTCACCCCTTTGGGTCGTATGGAGATATTGGCGTCGCAACGCATACTTCCTTCTTCCATATTCCCGTCACAAATCCCCAGGTGCCGCACGATCTTACGAAGCTCCGTCAGGTAAGCCGCCGCTTCCTCCGCGTTGTGCAGGTCCGGCTCGGTCACGATCTCCAGCAGGGGCACCCCGGCCCGGTTATAATCCACCTGCGTCGCCAGCGGGTCCTGGTCATGCATGCTTTTGCCGGCGTCTTCCTCCATGTGGATACGATTCAGCCGGACCGCCCTCGCCCCTTCGGACGTGCGGATCAATACCCTGCCGTTCTCACAGATAGGCGTCGTATGCTGGGACACCTGGTATCCCTTTGGAAGATCGGGGTAAAAGTAATGTTTACGCGCAAAGTAGTTCCTCCGCACTATATCGCATTCCAGCACCAACCCCAACCGGACCGCGTACTCGATCGCTTTCCGGTTCATCCGGGGCAACGTCCCCGGATGCCCCAGCGTTATGGGGCTCACGTGCGTGTTGGGCTCACCCCCGAAGGCCGCGCTGTCCCCGCTGAAGAGCTTGCTCTCCGTCAGCAGTTGCACGTGCACTTCGAGACCGATCACGGACTCGTATTGGTCTTTTAATGACATGGCGGCAAAGGTACGGTGGGCGGCCCCATTCCTAAAATTTATTGGTGCCCCGGTTCTTCCTGCTCCCCTTCCGGTTCCGCCCCTTCCCGCGCCTAAACACCTACGCCAGGCCGAGGGGGGGTATGTCCATTTTACTTCTTTTCCTCAGGTAACCGAAACGATTGGGCATCGTTCAAATCACCTGAGGAAAAGAAGTAAAATGGACATACCCCCCCTCGGCCTGGCGGAAGCGCTTAAGGGCAAGGTGAAAGCTATTGGGGCGGCAGTCCGGCGATGTAACGGGCGCCGACCCAAGCACCTTTGAGGGTCATTCCTTGGAGGGGCGTTCCCTAGAGGGTCGCGGATTTAAGGTCCCGCGGGATTTTGATTTGGAGGGTTACGGGGGAGCCGCTGCGGGTCACGGTGATGGTGTAGTTGTACTTCTCTTCGGTGTCGCGGAGGGCGTCCAGGGCGTCGTCTACGCTTTTGACGGGTTTTCCGTCGATCGAGGTGATGACGTCATCTTTTTGCAGGCCGGCGGTGGCGGCGGGGGACTCGGGGTTGACCCGGAGCACCTTTGCGCCTGTGCTGTCTTCCGTGTCCTGGATGTTGGCGCCGAGGCGCGGGCGGCCGGGAAAGTTTCTAAAAAAGAATTTCTGGTCGGGACCGAAGTCGGGGCCAATTTTCATTTTCATGTCGGGGCTCATGGTGAGCGTCCGGAACTGGAATTCCTTTTGTTTTTGGAGGGTGACCCTGGTTTCTTCCTCTCTGTCGCCCCGGAGATAATGGATCGTGAGCGTTTCGCCGGCCTGGTGGTCGCGGATCACCTTGGAAAGGGCCTCAGGGCTGGAGATCGGGCTGTCGCCGACTTTGGTGATGATGTCCCCTTTTTTCAAACCGGCTTTGAAGGCGGCACTGCTGTCCGTCACCTCGGTGACCTCGGCACCCTTTTCATTCTCGGTGCTGTATACACCGAGCCGGGCGCCTTTGCCGTCGACATAGAACCGGTCCATCATCACCTTGAATTTCCGGGTTTGGTTCGCCATGTCGTCGTTGATCCGTTCGGCCATTTGGTCGTCCAGCTTCCGTTTAAGGAATATCACGTCGTCCCCATCCCCTCCGGGCAGGACGGTGATCTTCCCGCCGTCCCATTCCGTGGCTGGCTTGCCGTTGACGGTGACATTCCCGTTCTCGTCGATGGTCACCGTGGTCTTCCCCTTTGCATCGGGTTTTTCCCGGATGATGATTTCTTTGGCTTTTTTATGCTTCTCCTTGGTGTTGCCGCCGTCATCCTGCCCATCTTGGGCTTTGGCACTCAAGGAGATAAGAGCGACCGTGGCGGTCAATACATAGATATACTTTTTCATACACGTTGGTTTACCTTTCAAATGTAGGAAAACTTTCGTAGTACGAAGTGCTTCGCAGATGTTAAATTTTTTACGCGCCGTCAAAGAGGCGCCGCCAGCCCGGCGCGCCCTATTGAATAGCCGCCCGAACGGCCTCGATCACCGCCGCCAGCTTGGAGGTATCCTGCCCCCCGGCCGTCGCCAGGCTTTTTTGTCCGCCGCCCCCGCCGGAGATCAGCGGGGCCACCCTTTCCTTGATCCATTTCGGCGCCTCCCAACCCCGGCCGGTGACCAGGGCTTCGTCGATCATGACCGCCACGGAGGCCTTACCCTCGATGGCCGCAGCGAGGACCACGACATAAGCGGCCTCCAGCAGGGGCTTCAGGTCAAAACAGACTTTTTTCAGGGCGTCGGCACTGGGCACGTCCACAACGGCGCCGACAAAACGGACGTCGCCTACAGCAACCGCGCCCGCGGCCAACTCCCGCGACAGGGCGGCCAGTTGTTTGGCCTCCAGGCGTTCCAGGCGTTTCTTTACCTCTGCGTGTTCCTGGAGCAGGGATTCGAGGGCGGCTACGGGGTCTTTGGCGTTTTTGAGTTGTTCCCGGACGGCCTTGACGACCCCGAGTTGCCCGTTCAGGTAACGTTCGGACGCAGGACCGGCCACGGCCTCCACGCGACGCACCCCGGCGGCCACGGCGCTTTCGGCCGTCACCTTGAAGAAACCCAGTTCCCCGGTGCTGCCCACGTGCGTACCCCCGCAAAGCTCGATGGAATAAGAAGGGTCGATGATCACGACGCGAACCCGGTCTCCATATTTCTCACCGAAAAGCGCCATGGCACCCATGGCAACGGCCTCGTCCTTGGGCATTTCCCGGATCATCACCGGTATGTTTTCGCGGATCTTCTGGTTGACGATGGCTTCCACTTCGGCGATCTCCGCGTCGGTGACCTTTGCAAAGTGGGAGAAGTCAAAGCGCAGGTATTCCGCATTGACCAGGGAACCCTTTTGAGCCACGTGCGTACCCAACACCTTTCTCAAAGCGGCATGGAGCAGGTGGGTGGCGGTGTGGTGGACCGCCGTGGCCTTTCTTAGCTCCGGGTCGACCTGGGCAAGCACAGGGCCGTCCAGGACTTCGGGGAGCCTGGGAACAAATTGTATGGTAAGGTTATTTTCTTTTTTGGTGTCCTCCACGGGAATGGCCTCTTCTCCAAAAGTGAGCAAACCCGTGTCCCCCACCTGTCCCCCGCTTTCGGCATAAAAAGGTGTCGTTTCGAGGACGATCTGGAAGGATTCCTTGTTTTTGGCCTTTATTTTCCTGTAGCGGCTCACCCCGGTGACGGTTTCCAGGGAGTCGTACCCGATAAACCGGGAGCCGCCTTCGTTGTTTAACACGACCCAGTCGTCGGTGTCCAGGGCGGTAGCGGCGCGGCTTCTTTCTTTTTGGAGCGCCATTTCAGCTGCAAAACCTTTTTCATCAACCCCCAGCCCGTTCTCGGAAGCGATCAGCTTCGTCAGGTCGAAGGGGAAGCCATAGGTATCGTAAAGTTCGAAGGCGGCTTTGCCGTCGATCACAGTGGCAGTCGCCCGAACTGCGCCTGCCTCGCCCACGATGTCCTCCATTTTCTTCAACCCCTTCTCCAGGGTCCTCAGGAATGCATCCTCTTCCTCCTTCACTACTTTGGTCACAAATTCCACCTGTGCCTTTAGCTCCGGAAAGACACCTGCAAACTGGTCGGCCAGCCCATCCATGAGCTGGTGGAGCAGCGGTTGTTTGTAGTCCAGGTAGGAATAATAATACCTGACGGCCCTGCGCAGGATACGCCGGATGACATACCCAGCCCCCGTATTCGAAGGGAGTTGCCCATCGGCGATCGTAAACCCGATGGCACGGATGTGGTCGGCGATCACCCGGAAGGCCACGGACACTTTGCTATCGTCACCGGTATATGTCTTGCCGGTGAGGCGTTCGGTCCTTGCTATGGTTCCGGAGAAGACGTCTGTATCGTAGTTGCTTTGCTTCCCCTGAAGAACCCGTACCAGCCGTTCAAAACCCATACCCGTATCTACGTGACGTGCAGGCAATGGTTCCAGGCGACCGTCTTTTAACCGGTTGAACTGCATAAAGACGATGTTCCAGATCTCGATCACCTGCGGGTGGTCGGCGTTGACCAACGTTTTGCCATCCACGGCCAACCTTTCGACATCCGTACGGCAGTCCATATGGATCTCCGAACAAGGGCCGCAGGGGCCGGTATCCCCCATCTCCCAAAAATTGTCTTTCTTATTGCCATGCAGGATCCGGTCGGCGTCGACGTGCTGCTTCCAAAGGTCCTGGGCTTCTTCGTCCATCGCCAAACCTTCTGCCTTGTCCCCCCCGAACACCGTAACGTAGATGCGGTCCTTGGGAATCTTGTAGACCCCGGTCAGCAGCTCCCAGCTCCAGGAAATGGCTTCTTTCTTAAAATAGTCGCCAAAACTCCAGTTGCCCAGCATCTCGAACATGGTATGGTGATAGGTGTCCACCCCTACCTCTTCGAGGTCGTTGTGTTTCCCACTCACACGTAGACACTTTTGGGTATCCGCCACCCGCCGGTGCCCTGGTTCCCTGTTGCCAAGGAAAAAATCCTTGAACTGATTCATCCCGGCGTTTGTAAAAAGAAGCGTGGGATCGTTTTTGATCACGATGGGGGCGGAAGGCACGATTTCGTGCCCCTTGGAACGGAAGAAGTCGAGAAAGGTGGTCCTAATGGAGTCGCTGGTCATCACAAACGGCAAATTTATTGACTTTTGTAGGGTGAACTGTATATTTGCTTTCTTTCGAGCTGATTACGAGCCCGCGAAGGTACTCAATTCGGCTCGGATTTTGCTGCCAACGGCAACCCGAGAGGCACGATCATGAAGAAAATTAAGTATTACTATAATACGAATACCCTCCGGTATGAAAAACTGGTAGTTCCCCTCAGGGTGAAACTGCTTAGGGTGCTTGGTTTCCTGTCCGCGGTATTTGTAAGTGGTCTGATCATCGTATCCATTGCATTCCAATACGTACCCTCCCCCAAGGAGCAGATCATCCGGAGTCAGTTTTCCACGATGCGGGAACATTACGACGAACTCAATACCGAACTCGAAAAATTGAAGGGCCAGATGGGCGACCTTGAAAAAAGGGACAACTCCGTCTACCGTTCCATTTTCGAAGCAAGCCCCATACCGGACAGCGCCCGCGAAAAGGCCATGGCTTCCGAGGCCGAACAAAAGCTGGTAGAAAGCATGGGAGACGACGACCTCGCCTCCTCCATCGCCCAGTCCATGAGTACCTTGGCCAACCGGATGAATTACGAGAAAAAGTCCTATGACGACATCGACAAGATGATCGCCAATAAACAGCTCCTCTTAGCCGCCACCCCTGCCATCCAACCGGTTTCCAACAAAGACCTCACACGGGTAGCTTCCGGATACGGCTATCGCATCGACCCCATCTACAAAACGACAAAATTCCACGCCGGTCTCGACTTCACCGCACCCCAGGGTACCCCGATCTATGCCACCGCCAATGGGACCGTCGCCGTCGCCGGATTTACCGAGGGTGGTTACGGGAACCACGTCGTCATCAACCACGGCTACGGTTATGAAACCCTCTATGGCCACATGTACAAGGTGATCGCCCGCGTTGGCCAGGTTGTCAAACGCGGTGAGGTCATCGGCTATGTCGGTTCCACCGGCAAATCCACCGGCCCCCACTGTCACTACGAGGTCCACAAAAACGGCTCCCCCGTCGATCCGATCTACTTCTTCTACAACGACTTGTCCCCCGAGCAATTTGATAGAATCCTGAAATTGTCCAAGGCCAGCAACCAAAGCTTCGACTAATGGCACTGCAGCAGATTCCCTTCTCCTTCGGGGATGAACCCCCGGCCCCGCCCCCACCGGGGGAGACGCCGCCTGCTGCAGAAGAACCCGCCACGGAAGCCGCCCCGCCGGAGGCAACCGCCCCCAGGCCCGACCCCGCGGCCCCCGAGCTGTTTCCGCCGGAAGAACCGCTCGCCACCGCCCAAACCGCGGAGCTTTTTCCGCCGGAACCGGAGCCAGCCCCCCGCCCCGCGGCCCCTCCCCCCGGCGAACTCTTCGCTTGGGACCCCGCCCTCCCGGCGCCCAAGCCAAAGCGGGCACCCGCCGCCAAGGGCACCCGCGGCCGTAAATCGGTAAAGGAGCTCGCCGCGGCCGCCGACCTCATCGAGATACCCGAGGACGAGGTCCTCTTTCAAAAACAATACTACGCGATCGGCGAGGTTGCCGCCATGTTCAAGGTCAATACTTCGCTGATCCGCTACTGGGAAACGGAGTTCAACGACATCAAACCGCGCAAAAACAAAAAGGGCGACCGTTTTTTTACCCCGGCCGACATCAAGACCCTGGAGCTCATCCACTTTCTCCTGCGCCGTAAAAAGCTGACCATCGAGGGGGCCAAGGAGTATTTAAAAGCGAAAAGCCAGGACGGCAATACCAAGCTGGAGCTGGTCCGTTCGCTGGAAAAAGTAAAGGCCTTCCTCCTGGAATTAAAGGCTCGACTCTAGGAAAGTCTATAGAAATACAACACCCCCTTCCGGAGCACCCACACGCCTCCGAATACGATCTGTGCCTTGTCCGCTTCGGACAGGACAAAAGGCAACGGCAGGTGTTCTTCCTGGAGCGTGCCCGGCTGGTAGGTAAAGAGCTGGCCCCGAACGAATCCGAAAATTTTTTTCCCAAATACCGTCAGGCCGGTGACGCCCGGGAAGGACAACTTGACTTTGAAACCGCCGTAGTAGTCAAAAATATAAATGCCCCGGGCGGTGTCGTTCAGGTAAACGAGGCCGCCCTGGTCGACGATTTCCTCGGGGGTGATGCTTTCACCAAAGACCTGCCGGAGGTCGTCGGTGGTCATGACCGGCAGGCCCTGGTCGCCTATTCTTTTGAGCTGGGCATTTTGTTCATCAAAAACCCAAAAGTTGTTGTCGTAGGCGGCGGCCACGGTGGATGCCTGGAGGATCTGGGCCTGGCGCAGGTCGATGGTGGACAGGTGTCCGAGGAACCTGTCCAGCGCAACCACCGTCATAAAATCTTTATAGAACAGCAGGATCTTTAGGGGGTTGGTAACGTCCACACGGTCAAGAACACCGTACCGCTTTACTTCATTATATGCAGCGACCGAATCTCCGGATGTGCTAAATTTCCGGAGCTGTCCGTCAAAACCAATCACGAACCTGTTGCCCAGGTTATCGATACAAAAGTCGGCGGCGGCAAGCGGCGTTTGGCTCACAAGCGTGAACTGGGCCCGGCCGGCAAGACAGCAACACGCAAGCAGTATGGAAACCAACCACCTCATGGCTTATAATATTGAAGGTCCATGGAGATCCCGTCAAACACGGCGTAACTGTCGTGCGTGATCCAGTCCCCGGTATTGATGTACCGGCTGGTGGGAGAAGCCGGATAGTCGACCGGTAGGTGCCGGTGTCCGAATACAAAATAGTCAAAATGTTCCCGCGTCAGTACCTCCCTGCAATAGATCAGGAGCCATTCCTTTTCTTCCCCAAGCCACACCCTTTCGTGGAGCTGTCCGGTGGACTCCCGGCTCTTGCGGCTAAAATAATTGGCCAGCCCTATCCCCACATAAGGATGAAGGGTACCGAACATCGCCTGGCATAAGGGGTTTCTGAAAATCTTCTTGATAAACTTGTAGCCGTGGTCCCCGGGCCCGAGGCCATCGCCATGTCCGATCAGGAAACGCTTCCCGCGGAGCTCGAACACTTTTGGCTCGTGATAGACGGGTATGTTGAGCTCTCGTTCGAAATAGCCTTTCATCCACATGTCGTGGTTGCCCACAAAAAAGTGCACCGGTATACCCCGGTCCGTCAACGCCGCCAGCTTGCCCAGGATACGCGTGTACCCTTTGGGGACAACATCCTTGTATTCATACCAGAAGTCGAACATATCCCCCAGCAGAAACAGGGTATCCATATCGTCCGCTTTTTCATCCAGGAAGGCGCATATCCGCCGTTCCCGGACAAGGCTGGCGTCCCGGTTGGGAGCACCCAGGTGAAAGTCGCTTAGGAAATAGATCTTTTTTTGACCGGCCATGGCGCGAAATTACCGTTCTACGAGGAATACGAAGACCTCTTTTGGGCCGTGTATACCCACGACGAGGGTTTTTTCAATATCGGCCGTGCGGCTGGGTCCCGAGGCCAGGGTGATCAGGGAAGGGAGTCTGTCGGGGTATTTTTCCTTGATCCGTTGTATACCTTCCTTTATATCGTATACCAACTGGTCCACGTAGGCGATGCAAAGATGGACCGGGACATACACGCTCGTCGTCCGCCCGCTGGACTGGGCGCTGCTCATCAGGATAGACCCGGTACGCGCCACGAGGTATTCACAGCCGGTGATCCCTGCGGCGGCTTCCTGCACGGAATCGGTATACACCAGGCGAAGGGGGCTCACGAGGTCGCGAAGGCCTTCTTCCTTACACACCACCTTGGTCTCCTTCCATCCCCGGACCTGGATCAGGGACCTCAGCCCCTCCAGGAGTTCTTCCCGGCCCGCGCAGTAGAGGAATTTGCCCTGGAGGGCCGAAAACTCTTCCGCAAATTTCACTTCCAGTTCTTCGGGGGTCGGTTGGTAAACCGAGGCGGTTCCTTCACTGTTTGGAAAAGGAACAGGCACTGGGTTGCTCAGTGCCTGTCTGATTCGTTTGAGTATATTTTCTTTCGCAGACGATACCTTCATCTGTCGCGGTTAAAATTTTTCAACCTCGGGCGGTAAACCATTTTGGAGGGTAGGGGGCAGCGTATCGTGATGAGTGTCCACCACTTCGGCCGGTTTTTTCTCTTCATAAGGCCTTTTACCGATCAGGGCCTCCACATCGCTTTGGAAAAGGACCTCTTTCTTGAGCAGTTCCTTTGCAAGAACCTCCACTTGGGTCTTTTTCTCCTGGAGCAACGCCTTGGTGCTGATGTATGCCTTCTCGATCAGTTTACGAACCTCTTCATCGATCATCTTGCCGGTATCCTCGCTATAGGGTTTTGTAAAGTAGCCCTCCTGCGCGGGATCGTAAAAGCTGATATTTCCGACTTTTTCGTTCATCCCGTAGACCGTCACCATGGAATAAGCCATCTTGGTGATCTGCTGAAGGTCGTTGCTGGCCCCGGTGGAGATTTTGCCAAAAAAGATCTCTTCGGAGGCGCGGCCGCCCAGCGTCATACACATCTGGTCGAACAGTTGGTCGGTATTGTAGAGGTATTGTTCTTTCGGGGTATATTGGGCGTAACCCAGGGCGGCCGTACCACGGGGCACGATCGTCACCTTTAACAGGGGATAGGCGTGTTCCAGGTACCATCCACAGATGGCGTGACCGGCTTCGTGGTAAGCGATGATCTCCTTTTCGTCCGGGGAAATGATCTTGTTTTTCTTTTCCAAACCACCAATCACGCGGTCGATGGCGTCCTGGAAGTCTTCCATTTCCACCTCCGTCTTCCCCTTACGGGCGGCAATCAGCGCGGCCTCGTTACAAACATTGGCGATATCCGCCCCGGCAAAACCGGGCGTTTGTTCGGCCAGCTTACGGATATCCAGCCTGGACGATTTCTTGATCGGTTTCAGGTGGACATAGAAGATGGTTTCCCGTCCCTTTACGTCCGGGCGGTCGATGGTGATCTGGCGGTCGAAACGGCCCGGTCTGAGGAGCGCGCTGTCCAAAACGTCCGGGCGGTTGGTGGCCGCCAGGATAATGATCCCGCTGTCCGTACCAAAACCATCCATTTCCACCAGGAGCTGGTTCAGGGTGTTCTCCCTTTCGTCGTTGCTCATGATGGCATTACGGCCGCGGGCCCGCCCGATGGCGTCGATTTCGTCTATGAAGATGATACAGGGCGCCTTCTCCCTTGCTTGCTTGAACAGGTCCCGGACACGGCTGGCACCCACCCCTACGAATAATTCCACAAAGTCCGAACCGGACATGGAAAAGAAGGGCACTTGCGCCTCACCGGCCATTGCTTTGGCCAGCAGGGTTTTACCGGTACCGGGAGGGCCTATCAGCAACGCTCCTTTCGGAATCTTGCCCCCCAGCGAGGTGTACTTCTTGGGGTTTTTCAGGAAATCCACGATCTCCATCACCTCTACTTTGGCCTCGTCCAAACCGGCCACGTCGCTAAAAGTGATGTTGACCTTGGTCCCTTTATCGAACAGGGTCGCCTTGGATTTGCCGATATTGAAAATACCACCGGGTCCGCCCCCGCCTGCCGGTCCGCCTACCTTACGCATAAAGAGGATCCAGAGCCCTACGAACAACAGTACGGGCAGCAGGAGCTGGACGAGGGGGCCAAAAAAGCTCTCTTCGTCGCTGGCGTCGGACTTCGGTTTGACGACATCCGGGTGGTCCTTGAAAAATTGTTGCATCTGGGTGTCAAAGCCCTTGGCGTCCACTACCCGGAACATAAACTGGGGTCCCTTGTCGGTCCCGTTGCTGGTGGAAGGCGTATAGTTGCTCGCCTTCTCCAGGCTGATGTAATACGGCTTGTTGAGGGACGATGGTTTGATGTATACCCGGACCAGGTTTTTGTTGGGGACCACCAGATAACGTTCCACATCCCCTTTGGACAGCATGCTGTCGATAAAGTCCTCGCGGGTGGTGATCATGGCTTCCGGGTTACTC
Source organism: Dinghuibacter silviterrae (assembly GCF_004366355.1). Taxonomy (NCBI): domain Bacteria; kingdom Pseudomonadati; phylum Bacteroidota; class Chitinophagia; order Chitinophagales; family Chitinophagaceae; genus Dinghuibacter; species Dinghuibacter silviterrae. The sequence continues at coordinate 559,728 of NZ_SODV01000001.1, forward strand.
CCCCGGTACAGCTGAAAACCTATGATGACGGCTGCGATAAGACCATACACCCAATATATATTGAAACGGGGACCCTTTTTTGGGTCCCGGTCCCCTCTTCCGGTCACTTCATTGCCTGGGCCGATCCTTCTATCCTTTTTTAATTCGTCTTGTGCCATGTTGATTTGGAATCAGAAGTTTTAATATTTGTTAAATAACCACCGCACTACCCGGCGTGTTCCGTCTGAGGCGCGTCGCTCCACATCTCTTCCAAACGGTAGAACTTCCGGGTTTCAGGGAGGAATATATGCACCACGATATTTACGTAATCAATTAGTACCCATTGCATTGCCTGAGTGCCCTCGTGGTGATAGGGTCGTTCCTGACAGTGTTCGGCTACTTCTTCTCTTATAAAGTCGGCAATCGCTTTCACCTGGATATGGCTACTGGCCTGGCAGATGATAAAAAAGTCTGCCACGGCCTCGGGTATTTTTCGTAAGTCCAGGCTGACAATATACTCCCCTTTTTTTTGTTGGATGGATTGTATGATGGTTTTGAAGATCTTACTGCTCCTGGTTAGCCTTGTACTGCTGCTTTTCGGGCGGGTAGACAATATAGATAATGCTGCCAAATGTATACTGTTTTGAGTTACTTTGCCAAAAATAACAATTCTGATCGGTTTCTCCTTTGTCGAATTGTCAACCGTTGACAGCACCAACAACTATGCCATGGCCTTGGTCCATGAAGGAATGGCGAGCCATGGAACGGCGATTTTCGCCCACGCCCAGACCGCCGGAAAAGGCCAGCGGGGCAAGCAATGGAACACGGAGCCCGGCTCCAATATTATCCTGTCGGTGCTCGTAGATGCGTCGCCCGTCCGGCATCTCCCGCCCTTCTCCCTGAGCGCGGCCACGGCGCTTGCAGCCTACGATCTGTTCACCCGCTACGCCGTACACGAGACTTCCATCAAGTGGCCAAACGATATTTACTGGCGTGACAGAAAGGCAGCCGGCATCCTCATCGAGAACGCCTACCACGGCAAAGAATGGCAGTGGGCTGTCATCGGCATCGGTCTAAACGTCAACCAGGTCCGCTTCCCGGAGCTTCCCCGCCCCCCCGTATCGCTCAAACAGGTCACCGGAAGGGACTTCGATGCCGCCGGCCTCGCCCGGGAGTTGTGCGTGCTCCTGGAAGAGCGCTGGCAGGCGTTGCTCCGCGACGGCGCGGACGCAACGTTGATCCGCTACCAGGATCACTTGCTGGGAATGGGGCGTCCCGTGCGGCTACGGCACGACGGTTTTGTTTTCGAAACCGAGGTCCTTGGGGTGCTGCCCGACGGGCGGCTACGGACGAGCGGCCCGGCCACAGCCTCGCCCGATGCGGCGCCCGGCGCCGGCGGCGAGGCCCTCTTCTCCATCGGCGACGTAGAATGGATGTTTGACCATTAATGGCGTAACTTTGCGCCGGCAAGGCCGCCGGCGGCGCCACTCAAAATCGTTTACAACCATGAAAATCGCTGTAGCAAAAGGGGACGGGATCGGTCCCGAGATCATGGACACCGTCCTGCACATATTTGAAGCAGCCGGCGTCCCCCTCACTTATGAATTTGTCGAGATGGGCAAGTGGGTTTTCGACAAAGGTTTTAGTACCGGGATGACCCCCGAAGCCCAACAAACGATCGAACGCCTGGGCATCCTGTTCAAGGGTCCCATGGAAACCCCCAAAGGCAAGGGTGTAAAAAGCATCAATGTGACCGCCCGGAAGGTTTGGAACACCTACGCCAACAAACGCGTTTTCCAATCCCTTCACGGCGTGGACACCGTCTTTTCCAAGGCTGGTATTCCCATCCGTCTTACGATCCTCCGCGAAAATATAGAAGACACTTACGGTGGGATCGAGCACATGCTCACCGGGGACGTCGCCGTCAGCCGCCGGATGATCACCCGCCCCGGCTGTATGCAATTCCTTCGCTATTGTTTCGATATGGCCTCCAAACAGGGCGCACGCCGGATCACCTGCGCCCATAAGGCCAATATCATGAAGTTGACCGACGGTTTGTTCCTGGACTGTTTTAACGAAATCGCGACAGAATACCCCCATTTGAAGGCGGACGATATCATCGTGGACGACCTGGCCATGAAGCTGGTGATCAAACCCCATGAATTCGACGTGATTTGTCTGACCAACCTCCAGGGCGATATTGTCAGCGACCTTTGCGCCGGGCTTGTCGGCGGGCTTGGTTTCGCCCCCTCCGCCAACATCGGGGATGCCATTTCCATCTTCGAGGCCGTCCATGGCACCGCTCCAGACATTGCCGGCAAGCACATTGCCAACCCGACCTCCCTCCTGTTGAGCGGTCTGATGATGCTCCGGCACCTGGGCATCTGGGAACAGGCCGCCACCATTGAAAACGCCCTTTTACATACCCTGGAGCAAGGCGTCCATACCGGGGACTTCGGGGACAAAACCACCGCCCCGGTCATGACCCCGGAGTTTGCCGCCGCCATCATCAGTAATTTCGGAAAGCTCCCGGCCACCAACGCTGTAGCCACCCAGCCCAACCACCTGGTGGACCACCACCCGGCAAAGCCGAAGGAATACCAGATGCTGGTGTCCGAAAACCCTGCACCGGAAACCATCAATGGCGTCGACCTTTTCGTGGAAAGCGCCGAACAACCGGGCGTTGTCGCGGACAAGTGCCTCCGCCACCCAGGGGCCCGCTTTACCCTGACGACCCTGAGCAACCGGGGGACGCAGGTCTGGCCAACGGGCTCGCTTTTTACAAACTGCGCGAACGTCTACACGGCCCGCTTCGAGAAAAAGGAGGGCCCCGTTACCGTCCAGGAGGTCCTGGATCTTTGCGGGCGCGTTTCCGCGGACTTCAAGATATGTTCCTATGAGCTGCTGCTCCAATACGGGAACACCCGCGGGTACTCGCTCGCGCAAGGGCAGTAGCTTACGCCACCTTCGCCCACGCATCCAGCACCTCCTGGGTATGGTTCCCCGTATCCGGCCTGGCGATCACTCCTTTGATGATCCCCTTTTCGTCAATGAGAAAGGTCTCCCGTATGGTGCCCATGTATTTTTTCCCAAACATCTGCTTCTCGCCCCAGACACCGTACGCATTCACGATCACTTGGTCGGGATCCGCGACGAGCGTAAACGGCAGGTCGAATTTCTCCTCGAATTTCTTGTGGCTCTTTTCAGAATCCGTACTGACGCCAAGCACCACATAACCTTTCTTTTTCAGCAGGGCATAGTTGTCCCGGAGGTTACAGGCCTGGGCCGTACAACCCGGCGTATCGTCTTTCGGGTAGAAGTAGAGGATGACCTTTTGGCCCCGGTAATCGGAGAGGGAGACGGTCTTGCCGTTCTGGTCTTTTGCGGTAAATGCCGGGGCTGCATCCCCTTCTTTTAAGTGACTCATATAGTAAAATTGATTAGCGACTTACGTGATAGGTCCGACGGGTCAGGTTGCCTGCCTCGTCATAAACGGATAAAGTGAGGACGTGCTCCCCCGGTGGAAAGTGCGCATCGAAATGATACGTGTATACATCCCCCTTATAACTGAACATCAGCCATTTGCCGTCGAGCTCTGCGCGGAACCCGTTCACAGAACCGAGGTTGTCCTTTACCGCAACACTCAATACCCCCCGCCGGGAAAGCTGCGCCCCGTCGGTCCAGCCCAACGGCCGGATCTCAGGGGGTGTGTCGTCCCTGAGCAACCGGAATTCGCCCAGGTCCTTCAGCCTGGCGCTGGCCCAGCCTTTACTCCAGGTCACCCGCGAGACGTGGTGGGCGCGGGCCCCGGTTTCGAAAATGACATACTTCCCTGTTTCCTGATCGGGGAGCGTCGCCGGGGGACGTATGCTGACCGTAAAGGAATCCTCGACGGGAATAGACGAGGCCAGCACGCTGTAAACCGGTGAAAGCGGGACCGAACCGGGCTCGGCGGCAGTCGAACCGAGGTTCTGAAACACCGGTCTCACCGCATCATACAACGCATGTTCCGGCAAGTACAACAGGAATTCGTCGTTTTCGAAGACATTGACCTGGTTCGGCAGGAAAAGATCGCCCTGGTCGTTGACCGGCGCAGGGCCTTCCCTGCGCAAGGTAAAGGCCGCCACCGAGGTGTTGCCTGCCGCATCCTTTACTTCGATCCTGACCGGATGGGGTTCGTCGTCATTCAAGTGGACTAAACCGTCTTCGGACGCGGGATGATAGATGGGGAGCAGGTCCCCCGGAAGGGGGCTTAGGAACTCCAGGGACGGACCGCCGCCGGTTTTCAGGCTGTAGTCCGTATGGGCGTTGACATAGCGCGTAAGGTCGTAACCAAACCGGTCGAGCGTAAATCCGTTCACCGGCTTGCCGTCCACGAAAACGGTTGCGCTGTAGATACCCAGTTTGTTCGCCGAACCCGTCTGGAGATCCACCGCGCCGATCGCCAGGCGGACCTTGGTGGCGTGGGTCACGACCTCATGTCCCGGTACCGTATAGACGCCGGACGCCGGCGCGAGCGGGTAAAGCCGGGGAACCTGGAGATAAACACTCTGGTCTCCGTCGTACACGCCTACCCTCGACAGGACAGGGGGCAGGTTGTCGACGATCGGCAATCCGAAAAGAAAAGGATTCCGGTTTTCGTCCGCATGGGTGTCCCGGATCTCGAAGTGCAGGTGCGGCGCCATGGAACCGCCCGTATTCCCGCTGGCGGCAATCACCTGGCCCTGGCGGACAGGAAAAAGGTCGGGCGGAATGTCAAGAAGTACTTCCCAGCGTTCGAGCTTGTACTGTTGCTCCTTTACATACGCCTCCAGGGCCGGCGTGAAATGGTCCAGGTGCACATAAACTGTCGTATACCCGTTCGGATGGTTGATATATATCGCATTTCCAAAACCGACGGATTCGATTTTTACGCGGGAAATATACCCGTCGGCTGCGGCATGTACGGGGAAGCCAGTGCGTCCGTTTGTTTTTATGTCCAGGCCCATGTGGAAATGGCCAGGCCTCAATTCGCCAAAATTCCCGGCCAGATGGACCGGCAGGTCAAGCGGGTTTATAAAGTATCCTTGTGGATACCCGCTTTGTGGTATTTCCTGAGCGAAAGAAATGTTGTAAATTACACTCAAAATCCACCCTGCGAAAAATCGCACGATCCATCTCGTCCTTTGTCGGATAACCATAACGCCTGAATCTTGTTAACGGATAGTTTGCAAAAATAGCCATGGCCTTTCTATTTCGGGCGAAAACTGTTAACTAAATGAAAATCGTATGTTTTGGTACAGCGTTTGACTAAGTTCGTTTGTCTAATGATAAGGAGGTAGTTCTTCGCCGTGATCAAAGCACCTAAAAAAATCTGTGGGTTATGAAAAGGACATTTTACACACTAAAAAGATGGGCAACGATGATTGCCGAATGGCCTGGGAGGGTTTTTCATCGTAAAGGGGACAATGACCCCGTATGGAATGACGGATTCAATTACGTTCATCCCTATGATCCCTTCTATCAAGGCAAGCGAAAAAAGAAGCGCACCTCCGAAGTCAAGCTTGACGAATTCGAAATCTCCGCCTATCACGACGGCGCGGTGAAGTAACTTTTTTTCATCTGATGATAATCAACGGGTTATGCCAATGCATAACCCTTTTTTGTGCCCGATCGCGCCGTAGCGAAAACCCGACGATTTTTTTGTACCTTCGCGCCGCAAAAAGCCCCCCCATTTAGCAATGCCAAAAGACACTTCCATCAAGTCAGTCCTGATCATCGGTTCAGGGCCGATCATTATCGGCCAGGCGTGTGAATTCGACTATTCCGGCTCCCAGGCTGCGCGCAGTCTGAGAGAGGAAGGCGTAAGCGTGGTCCTGATCAATAGCAATCCCGCTACGATCATGACCGACCCTATGATGGCGGACAAGGTGTATTTGTTGCCCCTCACGGTGGAGAGCATCGAGCAGATCCTCCAGGAGAACCAGATTGACGCCGTCCTGCCGACCATGGGCGGTCAGACAGCCCTGAACCTGGCCAAAGAGGCAGAGGAGCTGGGTATGTGGGAAAAATATAACGTCCGCCTCATCGGGGTGGACATCAAGGCCATCGACAAGGCCGAAGACCGCGAGAAGTTCCGTCAATGGATGATCGAGCTGGGCGTCCCCGTGGCCCCGGCCAGGACCGCCAACTCATGGCTGGAAGGAAAGGAGTACGCCCAGGAGATCGGCTTTCCGCTGGTCATCCGTCCTTCCTTTACCCTGGGGGGTACCGGCGGTGGTTTCGTCCATGGCAAAGAGGATCTGGACGAGGCCCTCAACCGGGGGCTGACCGCTTCCCCCATCCACGAAGTCCTCGTCGAAAAGGCCGTCTTAGGTTGGAAGGAGTTCGAGCTGGAGCTCCTTAGGGACGCCAATAACAACGTCGTGATTATATGTACGGTGGAGAACTTCGACCCCATGGGGGTGCATACCGGGGACTCCATCACCGTGGCGCCCGCCATGACCCTGAGCGATACGGCCTTCCAGCTGATGCGCAATACCGCCATCATGATGATGCGGGACCTGGGCAATTTTGCCGGCGGGTGTAACGTCCAGTTCGCCCTCAACCCCCAGACGGAAGAGATCATCGCCATCGAGATCAACCCCCGGGTAAGCCGGTCCTCTGCCCTCGCCTCCAAAGCCACGGGCTATCCTATCGCCAAAATCGCCGCCAAGCTGGCCATCGGCTATACCCTCGACGAACTAAAAAACCAGATCACCCAGTCCACATCCGCTTACTTCGAGCCTGCCCTGGACTACGTGATCGTCAAGATCCCCCGCTGGAACTTCGACAAATTCAAGGGCGCCAACGATACCCTGGGTTTGCAGATGAAGTCCGTGGGCGAGGTCATGGGCATCGGCCGGAGCTTTACCGAAGCCATCCAGAAGGCCTGCCAAAGCCTGGAGAACAACGCCGTCGGCCTGGGCTACTATGGCAAAAGCATGATGCACGCCGAAGCCATCATCGACTATATCAAGACTCCGAAGTGGGACCGGATCTTCCGGATAAAGGACGCCCTCATGATGGGGGTCAGCGTAAAGACCATCGTCCAGGCCACCCTGATCGACCGCTGGTTCATTTACGAGATCCAGAAGATCGTCGACCTGGAAAAACAACTGGCCAAATACCGGCTGGATACCCTGCCCCTGGACCTGCTCAAGGCGGCCAAGCGCCACGGGTTCAGCGACGACCAGATCGCCAAGATCATCCCCAACGCCACCGAAGACGACGTATACAACAAGCGGAAGGCCGCCGGCATCACCCGGGTCTACAAGATGGTCGACACCTGTAGCGCAGAGTTCCAGGCAAAGACCCCCTACTTCTACTCCACCTTCGAGGACGGGGAAAACGAAAGCAAGGCGTCCGGCAAAAAGAAGGTCATCGTTCTCGGATCCGGTCCCAACCGCATCGGCCAGGGGATCGAGTTCGACTATTGCTGCGTCCACGGCCTGCTGGCCATCAAAGAAGCGGGTTACGAGGCCATCATGATCAACTGTAACCCCGAAACCGTCTCCACCGACTTCGACATAGCCGATAAACTGTACTTCGAACCCGTCTTCTGGGAACACCTCTGGGAGATCATAGAGCTGGAAAAACCAGAAGGGGTCATCGTACAGCTCGGAGGCCAAACCGCCCTGAAGCTGGCGGAAAAGCTACATAACCGCGGTATCCGCATCATCGGTACCTCCTATGATAGCATGGACATCGCCGAAGACCGCGGCCGGTTCAGCGACATGCTGAAAGACCTTAAAATCCCTTACCCGGATTACGGCACCGCTCACGACGTAGACGAAGCCGTAGTAGTGGCGAACAAGGTAGGCTATCCTGTCCTTGTCCGTCCTAGCTATGTACTTGGAGGCCAGCGGATGCGCATCGTCCTCAACGACGACGAAGTGGAAAAGGCCGTCGTCAGCCTGCTCAAACACCTCCCCGGTAACAAGATCCTCATCGACCACTTCCTGGACCGCTGCCAGGAGGCCGAGATCGACGCCATCTTCGACGGGGAGAATTTCCACGTCATGGGTGTGATGGAACACATCGAGCCCGCAGGTATCCACAGCGGGGACAGCCACGCCATGTTGCCCGCCTTCAAGCTGGGCCCCATGACCGTGACCACGATGGAATACTATGCCGAAAAGATCGCCCGCGCCTTGAACATCAAAGGCCTGATCAATATCCAGTTCGCCATCAAGGATGAAAAGGTCTATGTCATCGAGGCCAATCCCAGGGCCTCCCGGACAACGCCTTTTATCGCAAAGGCCTACGGCATTCCGTACCTCAACGTCGCCACACAGGTCATGCTGGGCACCAAGAAGCTCACCGACTTTACCTTCGAAAAAAACCTCGAAGGATTTGCCATCAAGGAACCGGTGTTCAGCTTTAACAAGTTCCCCGGTGTGAACATGGAGCTGGGCCCCGAAATGAAGTCCACGGGTGAGGCGATCCGCTTCATCAAGGACCTCCGGGATCCCTACTTCCGGACTTTATACAAGGAACGCAGTATGCGCCTGAGCAAATAAACACAGCGGCGGCCCCTTCGGGGCCGCCGCACGCATTTTATATAACTATGGACAAAAAGATACAATCCGCTCTGATCTCCGTCTTTTATAAAGACGGCCTGGACACGATCGTCAAACAACTCCACGACCTGGGCGTCACCATTTATTCCACCGGGGGCACCCAGCAGTTCATCGAATCCTTAGGCGTTCCCTGTACCGGTGTGGAAAGCCTGACGACCTACCCCTCTATTTTAGGCGGACGGGTAAAAACCCTTCACCCCGCCGTTTTCGGCGGCATCCTCGGCCGGCGGGCCAACGAAACGGATGTACAGGAAATGGCCCAGTACCATATTCCACCCATCGACCTCGTCATCGTCGACCTCTATCCTTTCGAGGAAACCCTGAGGAACACCACCGAGGAACAAGCCATCATCGAGAAGATCGATATAGGCGGTCCGTCCATGATCCGGGCCGCCGCCAAAAACCATAAGGACGTCGTTGTCTTAGCTGCCAAAAAAGACTACCCCACCCTGGAAAACCTGCTCCGGGAACAAAAGGGCGTCTTCACCCTGGCGCAACGCAAAGCCTTTGCCGCGCTGGCTTTCGAAGTCGTCATGCACTACGATATCGCCATCTCCGGGTATTTTAGCCCCGCCAGCGTGGCGGCCCTGAACAACAGGGACGCAGCACAGCAAGTCCTCCGCTACGGCGAAAACCCGCACCAGAAAGGCACCTACTATGGCGACCTGGACAAGTATTTCGACAAGCTCCACGGGAAGGAGCTTTCCTATAACAACCTCGTCGACGTAGACGCCGCGGTTCAGCTGATCGAAGAATTCGCCGGAAACAACGAAGCCACCTTCGCCATCATCAAACACACCAACCCCTGCGGCATCGCCAGCCGTCCTACGCTGGCGGAAGCCTGGAAGGCGGCGCTGGCGGGGGACCCCGAGTCCGCTTTCGGCGGCGTCCTGGTCTCCAACACCAGGGTGGACAAGGCCACGGCAGAAGCCATCAGCGAGATATTTTTCGAGGTACTCATCGCCCCGGGCTACGACGCCGACGCGCTGGCGATCCTGCAGACAAAAAAGAACCGCATCCTCCTCGTCCAGAAAGCTCCGGTCAAGGCTGGCGAGCAATTCAAGTCCCTGCTGGGCGGCATTCTGGCCCAGGATACCGACAAAGGGAACTATGCCGAATGGAAAGAAGTGGGCGGACGGGAAACCACTCCCGTGGAAAAATCCGACCTGGTTTTTGCCAACCTCGTGTGCAAACACCTCAAGTCAAACGCCATCGCGCTGGTGAAAAACAAACAGCTCATCGGCAAGGGCTGCGGCCAAACCAGCCGGGTGGACGCGCTCCGTCACGCACTTGAAAAGGCGCACCAGTTCGAATTCGATCTGAAGGGCGCCGCGCTGGCCTCCGACGCCTTCTTCCCGTTCGACGACTGCGTCCGGATGGCGCACGCGGAAGGCATCACAGCGATCATCCAACCGGGCGGCTCGGTCAGGGACAAAGATTCGATCCAATATACGGTGGACAATAAAATCGCCATGGTCATGACCGGGCAGCGGCACTTCAGGCACTAGTAGAGATAGGCCTCCAGGGCGGAGAAGCTTACCGGCTTCTCTAACACCCTTACTTGCTGACTGTCGACAGGCGTCATCAGGTTTTTGAAGGCGCTGATCAGGTTGATCTTGAGCTTGGGATGGAGGCGCATCAGGCTGAAAGCCATTTCCCAGCCTGTTCCGTCGGGTAGGTTGTTGTCCAAAAAGACGAGGTCGGGATGGTATTCCTGCAGTTTGTCGAGACCTTCGGCCAGCGTATGCGCTATTTCCACCGCGTACCCTTTTCGTTGCAGGAATTGTTTCATGAGCAGACAGAAATCGACCTCATCATCGATGACCAACACCTTTTTCATGGACGTAGAATTTATTCCACATGGGCCCCGGCGAGGGGCCCATGTTCTATAGGCGCCTGCGGCGTCACTTGTAAGTACTATTAAATTGTCGTGCCAAAACCCGTTATAAGGAGGCCGCCGGTTTCTTCAGCCAATAGCTCCGCACCTGACGGACGATCTTTAGCAAAAGCTCAAAGCTATAGGGTTTGACGATATAGTTATTGGCCCCCAATTCGTAACAACGGCTGATCTCCTTTTCGTTATTCGTCGTCGTGAAGATAACAACGGGTATGTCCTTAAGATCCGGGTGCTCTTTTATTTCCCGGAGCACCTCCCGGCCGCCTTTTTTGGGCATGTTCAGGTCAAGTAAAATGAAATGGGGATAGGCATTTTTTTTCAGACCGCGGAGATAGTTCATCACCTCCACGCCATTTTCCACAAAATCGATCGTATCCGCAAATCCGTTTTCCGCAAAAGCCGTTTCGAGCAGGAAGCGGTCGTCTGCATCGTCTTCTGCTATAAGAATCGAAACATTGGGTACCATAGCTTAAAGATAACACATGCCCTCCGCACATCCGCTGTGGAAATTCTTCCACAAAAGCAGTAAATTTCAGAAAAAGAAGCCCAAAAGTGAAATTCAAATATTTGACCTGGAGTTAGTTATACTTTGGCTTCCGTATTGCAACCGGGTAATTCTCTGCTAACTCATGAAAAACAGCAAAAACCGCTACCATGCTCAAGATCCTAGTCGCCGACGATGACCGTGATATGTGCCTGTTGTTGCAACGTTTCCTGTCCAGAAATGGATTCGAGGTACAAACGTTGCATACCGGCAAAAAAACGATAGAATGGCTGCAGGGCAACAAGCCAGACCTGATCCTTTGCGACTTCAGGCTGGAAGACATGAACGGGGATGAGCTGCTCAAAAAGGCAAAGGAGCTTCACTACGAGGTCCCCTTTATCATCATCACCGGCTATAGCGACGTCAAGGCGGCGGTGGACGTCATGAAGCACGGCGCCTTCGATTACATCACCAAACCTCTTTTTCCGGACGAGATCCTGCTGACGATCAAAAAGGCATTGGCCGAAAAAAATATCCAGACGCCGGCGCCGGTGCGGGAAAACACAGAGACGGCGGCGCCCACCCCCACCGCCCTGGGTAGCGAATACATCCACGGAAACACCGCAGAGTTCCGGAACATCCTCAAACAGATCGACCTGGTGGCCCCCACCAACTATAGTGTTGTCATCTATGGGGAAAGCGGCAGCGGCAAAGAAGTGATCGCGCGGGAGATCCACGCCCGCAGCCGGCGGAGCGCCCAACCCTTTGTTGCCATCGATTGCGGCGCCATGTCCAAGGAGCTGGCCGGGAGTGAAATGTTTGGCCACGAAAAGGGCTCTTTTACCGGGGCACTTAACCAAAAGACCGGCAGCTTCGAGCTGGCCAATGGCGGCACCATATTCCTCGACGAGATCGCCAACCTGAGCTACGATATCCAGGTGTCCCTGTTGCGCGTGGTACAGGAAAGGAAAATGCGGCGCGTGGGCGGGGTCAAGGACATCGACCTGGACGTTCGCATCATCGTTGCCAGCAACGAGAAATTGTGGGACGCGGCCCACAAGGGCAAGTTCCGCGAGGACCTGTTTCATCGTTTTAACGAATTCAGCATTGCCGTTCCGCCGTTGAGGGATCGAAAGGGTGACATCCTGCTTTTTGCCCGGCACTTCCTGGAGATCACCAATGGGGAATTGGGTAAAAACGTCCGCGGCTTTTCCCCCGAAGTGGAAGACATTTTCCTCAATTATGTCTGGTTTGGAAACCTTCGCGAGCTCAAAAACGTCGTCAAGCGCGCTACCCTGCTGACCGAGGGAGAACGGGTGGAAGTGTCGAGCCTTCCCTTTGAGATCACCCACTTTGAAAAGCTCCGGTTTGACCAAGGATCGGAGTCAAAGGATGCTGTCGATCCCCTTCCGCCCGTTATGACGGAGCCCAAAAAGGAAAAGGAATTCAAAAGCCTCAAAACCGCCAGCCTCGACGCCGAATACGAAATGGTATTGAAGGCGCTGGAAGAAGTGGACTTCAATAAATCCAAGGCTGCAAAACTCCTCAATATCGACCGCAAAACGATCTACAACATCCTGAACCAGTACAAAAAGATCAAGCAATTGTAGGGAGGGGGATAATGACAGAGCAAGACTTGATTTATGACTTCTTCCCCGGCATCGTGTACATATATGACACCGGGACGGGTCATTTGTCTTTTGTCTCCAAACGGGTCTCGGAACTCCTGGGCTATTCCGCGGAGGACGTGCTGTCGTGGAAGGACGACTGGATGCAGTTGGTATTCAAGGACGACGTGGCATTCGTAAGAAAGGAACTCGCCTATTATGCCGGCCTCAAAAACAACGAGACCCGTTCCTTCCAGGCCCGGTACAACCGGAAAGGGGACACCTGGCGTTACTTCAGGACCCATGGCAATATCCTGAAACGAGACGCAGATGGGAAGCCGCTTTCCATACTTTTTATCGCCCTGGACATCACCGATCAGCTCCGTTCGGAGGAAGAACTTCGAAAGTCCAGGGAACTCAGCAAGGAAGTGGAAACTATGCTGGAGTTCGGTACCTGGGACTGGGACTTTTCGGAAGGCCGGTTCGAACGCTCCGCGGGCGTGTATGCGATCTTAGGCTATGACGAGTCCATCAGCGCCACGGTTCGTACACTTTCAGAGGCGGAACAATATGAGTTTTATATGGGGCACATCGTCCCCGAGGACCGGCCCCGGGTAGACGCCGTCATTCAAAAAGCCATCCGGGAGAAAAAGGACTACGAGGTAGAATACCGGATACGCCTGAAAACCGGCGAGGAGAAGGTCATCCACGGTAAGGCGAAGACCGTTGCCGGTGACGACGGCAATATCGCCAAGATCATCGGCGCCGTCAGCGACGTGACCGGGGTCATCCGTCACCAGCAGGAAATCGAGAGCTACCTGGCGGAGCTCGCCAGGTCCAACAAAGAGCTGGAAGAATTCGCTTATGTCGCCAGCCACGACCTCCAGGAACCCCTGCGCAAAATCGTCACCTTTAGCGACCGTCTCCTGGCCAAATTCGGGCCCGTCCTGGGCAACGAGGGCATTGCCTATCTCTCCAGGATGACCGTCGCCACGGAAAACATGCGTATCCTCATCGACAACCTTCTGGAGTTCTCCAGGATATCACGTTCCGAAGAAGTTTTTGCGCCGACCGATCTCAACCGGCTGCTGGAAGACGCCAAAGCAGAGATGGAGCTCAAGATCGAGGAGGCGGGGGCCCTGATCGAACAGGAAGCGCTGCCCACCATCGTTTGCAACGGCCCGCAGGTCCGCCAGCTCTTTGTCAATCTGCTGGGCAACTCCCTGAAGTTCCGGAAAACCGATGTATTTACGCGCATCCATATCGGCTGCAAACCGGTCCCCGGAGGGTACGAGATGACCGTTTCCGATAACGGGATCGGCTTCGAACGGGAATATGCCGACCGCATCTTTTTGATATTCCAGCGGCTACACGGCAAATCGGAATACCCGGGTTCCGGGGTGGGCCTGGCGATATGTAAAAAAATCGTCGACCAGCATGGAGGTGTCATCACAGCGGACTCCACCCCCGGCAACGGATCGGTCTTTACCGTATTTTTACCCGCACAGCACACCTGAGATACACCATGACAAGGAGCCACCTTCATCCAAAAAAAATCCTGATCATCGACGACGACGAGGATGATTTTTTTATCACCAGCGACTATATAAAGGACATACCGGGGCAGTCCTTTGTCCTGGACTGGTGTCCGCAGTATGAAACCGGTCTGGCCCGGATCCTGGAACGGGCTTACGACATCTACCTGATCGACTACCGGCTCGGCGCGCATACCGGCCTTGACCTTATCCGCAGCGCCATCGCCCACCGCTGCGACGACCCCCTCATCCTGCTGACGGGGAAAGGGAACCAGAAGATCGACATGGAAGCCATGCAGGTAGGCGCCACCGATTACCTGGTTAAGACCGAACTCAATACGGAAAAGCTGGAGCGGTGTATCCGCTATGCCCTGGAACGCGCGGAATCCATGCGGGCCCTCCGGCACAACGAGCGGAAATACCGAAGCATCTTCGAACGTTCCAAAGACGCCGTTTTCCTCTCGGACAAGGACCTCCGGATCAAGGACGTCAACGAGGGCATGATTGCCTTACTGGGTTATTCCAGGGAGGAATTATCGGCGCGGATGTTGCCCGATCTTATCGAGGACAAACAAGACCAGGCCCACCTGGAGGGCAGGCTCAAGCGCTGGGGCGAGATCAACGACTGGGAAATCGTACTCGCCGGCAAACACGGGCAGAAGCTGAGCTGCATCCTCAGCGCCTCCATGGAGCACGACGAGATCGAGGGCGATTACTTCCAGGGCATCATCCACGACATCACTGCCCTCAAAAAGGCGGAAAAGATCACCCTCCAGGCCGAAAAACTCGCGGCCGCGGGAAGACTCGTCCGGACCCTGGCTCACGAAGTAAGGAATCCACTCAACAACATAAACCTGTCCACCGAACAGCTCCAGCACGACCTGAAGGACCCGGAGCAAGCCCTCTACCTCGACATCATCCGGAGAAACAGCCACCGTATCGAAGCCCTGATCTCTGAACTCCTGGACTCGTCCAGACCCACCGAAATGGCCCTGGGCCGGAACGACCTCCGGGAGCTCCTGGAGCAAGCGCTGGACATCGCCGTCGACCGGATCAACCTGAAAAGGGTAAGGCTCCGGAAGGTCTTCCCCGAAACCCCGCTCTTTTTGGACGCCGACGCCGGTAAACTCAAGATCGCCCTGCTGAACATCATCATCAATGCGGTTGAGGCCGTGGAGCCGGGGCAGGGCGAACTCATCATCGGTTTATTGCAGGACCCCGAACACTATATCGTCCAGATCACCGATAACGGCTGCGGAATCAGCCAGGAACATCTTTCCCGGCTTTTCGAGCCTTATTTCACCTCCAAAAGGAACGGCATGGGGTTGGGGCTGGCGGCTACGCTCAACATCGTACAGGCACACCGGGGCTCCATCGACGTCCGTTCGGAAGAACAAAGGGGAACAACTTTCACGTTGTTTTTCCCAAGACCATAGCATGGATGGCAAAGGTTTTGTATATGTAGGTGTAAACACCTATCGTATGCGCACCTTATTATACCTGCTCGCGGTCATCCTCATCATCGGATGGATACTTGGCTTTTTTGTGTACAGCGTAGGCAGCCTCATCCACATCCTGCTGGTCCTTGCCGTCATTTCCATCCTGCTCGGCCTGATCCGCCGGGGAGCTGATTACTAGGCAAAAAGTGGCATTATATTTACTATATATCTTACAGCTTAATAAAAACCTATGAAGCACGAAAGTAACTTTCCACACCTCCGGGATAAGATCCTGGAACTTGGGAGCGCCTTATTCTTTGACCAAAGTGAAAGCGTTTTACACCTCCCACCCGCCGTCGTCCAGACCCTGGACATAGACGAAGCCGGCCAGCTTTGGTTCATTGTCCCCATGCCGCTCCAGCAAGTGAGCGAATTCGACACGTCATTCCCCGTGCAGCTCAACTACTTCCGGAAGAATGCCGCCTATTCACTGAACATCATCGGCAGGGGGTATATTATATATGATCCTGAAGAGCGGTACAACTGGGAGCTATTACACACCGACCTTCCACCGGTAGATGCTTCGTCCATCCTCGTCAAGGTAAAGATCGGCCGGGTGGAGCTGCTGGAATGGGATGCCGAAGAGGCTTCACCCGTGGCCAAAATGGTCAACCGGGTATTATCCTGGTTTAATTTGCTCGACTCGGGGAAGACGATGTACCAATTAGGCTAACCTCAGATGCGGCGGGCGCCCCTTTGTTCCCGCCACATCTCATTAAATGTCTTGGGTGCAAAGTCAAGGTCCGCCCTATGCCGGGTCCATTCTTTGGCCATGCGGTTGACCAGCTTGTTTTTGAGCTTCCCGTTCCCCATATTCATCCACCGGCGGTTCAAAGAAACCCGCTTCCACACTTTCCAGGCAAATCCTTCCTTCCATCCATTGCTGCCCTTGTCCGCGGCCTCGTGCCGGTTTTCCAGCAAAAGCTCGTGCAGGTTTATCCGGATCGGGCAAACCTCGGTGCAATTGCCGCAGAGGGAGGAAGCATAGCTGAGGTGTTTATATTCCGCCAGGTCCTTTAGATGGGGGGTGATGATGCTGCCGATCGGCCCGCTATACGTGGTGCCGTAGGCATGCCCGCCGATGTTCTTATACACGGGACAGGCATTCAGACAGGACCCGCAGCGGATACAGTAAAGGCTTTCGCGTTGTACCGGGCTGGCCAGGATGTTGGTCCGTCCGTTGTCCAGCAGAATGACGATCATGTCCTTCGGGCCATCGGTTTCCCCGGGTTGGGCAGGACCACTGATGATCGTGTTGTACACGGTCACCTGCTGACCCGTGCCAAAGGTGGCCAGCAGCGGCCAGAACAAGGCCAGGTCTGTCAGGGAGGGAATGACTTTTTCCAGGCCGACAATGACGATATGCGTCGCCGGAAAGCCGCTGCTCAGACGGGCATTGCCCTCGTTTTCCGTCAGGGCGATGCCGCCGGTATCGGCAATGATAAAATTCGCACCCGTGATCCCGATCTCCGCTTCCACATATTTGGAACGCAACACGTCCCGGGCAACCAGCGTCATCTGCTCGGGTGTCAGCTTTGGATCCGTACCCAGCTTTTCGGCGAACAGCTTGGCAATATCCTCCTTGCTTTTGTGCATGGCCGGCGTCACGATATGGTAAGGCGGTTCACCGTCCAGTTGCTGGATATATTCTCCCAAGTCTGTTTCTATGCTTTGGATCCCATTTTTTTCCAGGAAGGCGTTCAGGTGGATTTCTTCCGTCACCATGGACTTGCTCTTGACCACCGTCTTGCAATCCTTGTCCCGGCAGATCGCGAGGATGTGTTCCAATGCCTGCTCCCCGTTCTCCGCCCACAGCACGCGGCCACCCCGGCGCGTCAGGTGCATCTCGAACTCCTCCAACTGCTGATCCAGCGTCTCCATGGCCCTCCACTTGAGGTTCTTCGCCCTTTCCCTGGCCAGCATCAGGTCGGAAAACTGTGCTTTGCCCTTGGGCACCGACGCATTATAACGCCCGATATTGAAGTTGATCTTACGGCGATGTTCGATGTCCCCGGCCTTCACCGTAGACTTCGCCAGAAAGGTTGAACCCGTCTCGTTCATCGTTTATATTCTTTTGCGATCTTGTCGAGCACTTCATAGAACGCGGCTCCGTATTTCCGGGTCAACGCGTCCTTTAAGAAAACATAAACGGGTACTTTTAATTTTTTGCCCAGGCTGCAGGCGGCCTTGCAAAGGTCCTGCCTGGGTTCGTAGTTGACGTATTCGTGTTTGCCGTCGTGGCTGGCCTTTGTACGGATGGGGAAAAGATGACAGCTCAGGGGTTTCCGCCAGGAAATCAAACCGTCGTTGTACGCCTTTTCGATCCCGCATTTTACGATGCCTTGCGCATCCACATAGCCATACGCACACATCTTGTGCGCGATGGTCGGGGTCACCCAGCCAAACTCCCGGTCATACACATAGTGTCCCTGCGCTTCGATCACTGCACGGCCTTCGTCCGTCAGGTAGGGTTTGACCAGATCGACAAAATGGTTGATCAGGTCCAGCTCCTCGTCGGTTAGCGGGGCTCCGGCATCTCCGTCTACACAGCAGCCGCCCTTACAATGATTCAGGTCGCACACAAACTGTTCGTCCACTACCGCATCGCTCACGATGACGTCGTCAATCACGATCATACGGTAGCAAAGTTACGGCTTTTGTGTTTGCGACGAGCGGCCGCCCTACGGCCGCTTCCACTGCAGGGTCGCGATCATGTGTTTCATATCCTCGGACAGAAACTGGTTGACCGGCCTCAGGCTATCCTCATTGGGTGTCGTATAGAAGTACAACGCGCCTCTTAGGAAATGATGGGCGGAATCGGTGACAAAGAATTGGTAACGCGTGGCCGCGTTGCCGCCCACTTCGAAGATAAACCCGGCGGTACCGGGAAAAGGGGCAACCGGGTACTGATCGATAGAGGATGCCTTTTCGACGTGACGGTTGGTCAGGTTGAAGGCGTCCCCTACAAGCTTGTCCAGTGTGTTGACACCCAGGGAGTCATGATAGGCGCCCCCGGATCCTTTGACTTTGTACAGGGCATGGGTCCCGATGTTGATATAGCTCAGGTAAATGCGCCCCTGGAAGGAGGGGAAGTCGACATTGATCCAGTAAGGGTTGTCGGGTTGTTCGTCGAAATACGAAGAGTCCCTGACGATATTCGCGTATACGGGATATTCGAAGCTGTAGGGATAGCCCGGCTGGCTGAACAGCCGGTACTCGTGCCGGGGGAGGTCGATCCGGAAATAGCCCTTGGGTTTGGGGATCGGAACGCCATTGCAGGCGCAAAAGAGAAATGCGGCTAAAAAATACTTTCTCATTACTTTAAGAGGAGCGCTTGATCGTCACTTTTACTTTCTGTATCCGGTTGCGGTTGATCTCCAGAACGGCGAAATCAAACTCGCCGGTGGTGATCACCTCGTTCAGGGCAGGGAATTTCCCCGCCAGTTCCAGGACCAGGCCGGCCAGGGAATCGCTTTCGCCCCGTACCGATTCGAAGGTATCCAGGGGGAGGTCCATGGCCTTGCATACGTCCAGGATGGAGGTCCGCCCCTCAAAGATAAAGTTATTGTCGTCCAGTTTTTTGTTGACACTTTCCTCGTCGTCGAACTCGTCCTTGATGTCCCCGATGATCTCCTCCAGGATGTCTTCGAGGGTGACGATCCCGCTCGTCCCTCCAAATTCGTCCACCACGACCGCGATATGGGTGCGTTTGTGTTGGAACTCTTTGAGGAGGTCGTCGATGAGTTTATTTTGGGGAACAAAATAGACCGGCCTCAGAAGGCTGTGCCAGTCAAACCCCTGGAGGGAGTCTTTCCCGATATAAGGCAACAGGTCCTTGGTGTTGAGTATACCCGCTACTTCGTCAAGGTCATTTTTATACACGGGCAACCGGCTGTAGTGCAGGTCTTCCACCCTCCTCAACACCTCGGCCAGCGTGAGCGTATAGTCCAGACCGCTTACATCCAGACGCGTGCGCATGACCTGTTTCACAGTGATGTTCCCGAACTTGACGATCCCCTTCAGGATATTTCTTTCTTCCTGGGAGGTTTCTTCCTGGTCGATCTGTTGAAGGCTGTATTCTGTTGCGTCGCCTATCCCCAAACCCGTTTCCACCCCTTCCGACATCCGGACCATAAACTGACCGGTTCTCCGGAAAAGCGGCACGACCAGGGCGTCCAGCCACCAGCTGGAAAACTTGGCAAACCGGATGTTGTTTTGGGAGGCATACACCCTTGGAAGCACGTCGCAAAGCAGCAGGAGTACAATGGTGATCACGAGGATCTTGACGATCAACACCACCCAGAAAAGGGCAGGATCCATCGGAAGGAAGGTGTCTATAAGGCTGTTGGCCATCAGGATCAGAACGATATGCAAAAAGCCGCTGGCGCACTGGAGCGAGGCCAGGAGGATCTTTGGTTCCTCCAGCAAGGTCGTGATCCGGCGGGCGTAGGGGACCTGTTTGGTCTTTAGAATATTCTGGTCCTTATAAGTCAGGGTAAAAAGTGCAATCTCCGATCCGCTGACGACGAACAACAGGAAGATGAGTGCGATGAACAATACTATCCAAACGGTAGTACCCTGGGTATTAATAGCTGTCAGGAGAATGGGCGCGTTGGGAGGATGGTCCAAAATGAACGATTAAGTGAACAAATGTAACGATTAGAAGGGAAGATCGTTCGCGTCGCCGATCGGCGGAATATCCACGGAGCTCAATCCTTCCATCCCATGTTCCCCTGAACCGGGGGCCGGACCGGAAACATCCGCCCTTTTATCAAGCATGATCAGGTTATCACCAACGACCTCGGTGGCAAACTTCTTATTGCCCTCCTTGTCCTCCCAGCTCCGGGTTTTCAGACGGCCTTCTATGTATACAAGGCTGCCTTTGTGCAGGTATTTCTGGGCCAGCTCCGCAAGCCCCCTCCAGAGGACAACCGTATGCCATTCCGTCTGCGATATCAGCTTGCCGGCCCTGTCTTTAAACGTCTCCGTGGTGGCCAGCGGGAATTTAGCCACGGCAATATTTCCTTCCAGATATTGTACATCCGGGTCTTTTCCGAGGTTACCGATCAACATAACCCGATTTACGCCTCTCATATGGCTCTTATTTTTTGAATTTTACGCGTGCAGCCCCACGGGCCTGCGTGCTCACAATCTCTCTTAAATATACATTAATTTTCTTGCAAACAAACGAGGGTCAAAAGAGTGGCGGCGGCGACCTAAGCGGCAATTTAGGCCGCCGCCGCCACACCGCTAACGATGGCCCTTCGGGCAGGGCGCCGGAGGCGCCCTAGAAGAGTTGCCCTGCTTGGATGGGCGCGTTCAGGTAGTCGTTAAGGAGACGGGGAAAAGGATAGGTTGCCAGCTCCTTCCGGTCCACCCAGATGTACTCCCCGTCCGCCAGGGGCCGCTCCAGGTGGATCCGCACAAACCGTGCCTTGACCTGCTGATGGGTCAGCAATTGCCGGTACACCGGCGAGGCGCCCAATACGGTAAAGCCGTCTTTTCCAAAAAGCGCCGTGAACCATCGTTTTTTCAGTTGCCGGCCGTAGTCTTCCCCATCCTCGTCAGCTGGAACTTCGTGCCCGATAAATTCAAAGAGCTGTTGCCAAATATCCTTGCCGGTGCGCTTGCGGATATAAACCCCGTTATTGTATTCGGCGACCAGGTACAAAAAGAAGCGATCCTTGCGCACCAGCCGTTTGCTTTTGATCGGCAGCAGGTCTACCTTTTCCTGTTTCAGGGCCACACACCTGCTTTTGAACGGACAGGTGTCACAGGCAGGGCGGACCGGTTTACAAACGACAGCGCCAAAATCCATCAGCGCCTGGTTGTAGGCCGCGGGGTCATCTTTGTCCAGGCATTGATCCGCCAGCGCGGTCAGGACCGACCGGCCTTCGGTTGTATCGATCGGGGTATCGATCCCAAAAAAACGGCTGAGTACCCTCAGGACATTCCCATCGACGACCGCGTGCGGAAGTCCAAAAGCAAAAGAAGCAATAGCCGAGGCCGTATACGACCCCACTCCTTTTAGACCCAAGATATCTTGATAAGTATCGGGAAAACGTCCCTGGAGCTCCCCGGCGATATACCGGGCGGTTTGAAGAAGGTTTTTACACCGGGAATAATACCCTAAACCTTCCCAGAGCTTAAAGACCCGGTCGTCCTGCGCCGCCGCCAGATCGGCGACCCGGGGGAAGGCATCTACGAAGCGTTCGTAATACGCCAACCCTTGCTCCACGCGGGTTTGCTGCAATATAACCTCGCTCAGCCAGATTTTATAGGGGTCCTTTTCCCCCTTCCAGGGCATTTGCCGGGTGTTCTCTCCGGCGTTCCATTCCAGGAGCTTTTGGGTGAAAAAGCGGGTTTGCATGAAAAAAGGCGCCTCCGGGGCGTCAAAGATGCGGGAATTGTGTCAAAAAATTTTTAATTTTATATCACTTTAATATTCAAAAATTTAGCATCACTTTTGTGGGCATGTATTTTGTTCTGTTAAAATATGTACTCTAACTTAATCTAAACACCATGCGCAAAGCCGATTTAGTGAACCAGATTGCAGACAAAACGGGGATTCCCAAAGTGGACGTATTAGTGACTTTGGAAACCATGTTTAAAGAAGTAAAAGAAACCCTTTCCAACGGGGAAAACATTTATATCCGGGGATTTGGCAGTTTCATTACGAAAAAACGGGCTGCCAAGATCGGTCGTAACATCAAGAAAAATACGGCCGTCCAGATCCCTGAACACTACGTGCCTGCTTTTAAACCTTCCAAAGAATTCGTCGCGGAAGTCAAGAAAATGCAGAATGGCAAGTAACTTTGCCCCCTCAATCCGGAGGGAGTGGTGAAAAAACAGCAATTACTGGTCGTTGGTCTTGGTTTCGTTGTATTGATCGGTTTCTTCTTTTTTGGGAGAACCGTTCCTACCCAAGGGGATAAACCTGCAGCATCTGCTACGGGCGACAGCACGAAGCTGGACTTTCCGGCAATGCTTGCTATTGCCAAGCAAAAAATTACCCCCACTCAACTTGCTTACGTCACCCAGCTGGAACATGCCGTCGTACGGGGCGACGTACTTACCCAACAGATTCAAGCTTACAGACAACTGGCCGCCTTCTGGGGCGACACAGCGAAGATATTTGTGCCCTATGCCGAATACACGGCCCTGGCTGCGAAGTTGGAAAATTCTAAAAAAAGCCTGACCTTTGCAGCCAATTTGTTTTTTGAAGACCTGCAAACCGTCCAGGAAGCTCCGCTCCGGAGCTGGGAAGCAGATCAGGCCAAGGACCTGTACAACAAGGTCCTGACGCTCGATCCGGCGGACGACTCCGCCAAAGTCAGCCTGGGTAGTTGCTACATCTTCGGCGGCTCAGGGTCTCCCCAAGAAACAATGCAAGGCATCCTGAAGATCCGGGAAGTCGCTCAGCGGGACACCGCCAACACCTATGCCCAGTATATGCTGGGTTTGGCCGGCATTGTCTCGGGGCAAACGGATAAGGCCATCGACCGTTTTCAAGCGGTCCTGCGTCATGATCCTGATAATCTGGATGTTCAGATGAGATTAGCCGATCTCTACGAGGAAAAAGGCGACCGGGAATCGTCCCGGAAAGCCTACCTGAACCTGAGGTCAACCTACACCCGGCTGGTATCGTCGGGCAAATTGAAAAGCGACACCTCCTTTTTGAAGGAGATCAATAAAAGAATCCGGACGTCACCGGGTATCCAGTGACAAGGACGTTTAGAATCAGTATTTTGTAATCAAAAAAAATCTTCGTAGTATGCCTTGTGGTAAGAAAAGAAAGCGGCATAAGATCGCCACACACAAACGTAAAAAACGTCTTCGTAAGAATCGACATAAGAAAAAGGGCAAATAGTTCCGTTTGCTCTCCTCCAGCTTATTATGCCGGTCTAGCGCTCCGCCGCTTACCGGCTTTTTGCCTTCTGCTACCTAACTTTGTTATGAACGCCTAACCCGTTTGAAGTGACCACGGAATATTAAAGGCAATGTGCTTTGAATAAGGAATTAATCATAAATACAGCTCCACAATCGGTGGAGATTGCGTTACTGGAAGACAAAAAACTTGTTGAACTCCACCACGAACAGGCAGATGCAAGCTTTTCGGTAGGCGATTTGTACCTCGGCAAAGTCAAAAAGCTCGTCCCCGGAATGAATGCTGCGTTTGTCGAAGTGGGTTTTGAAAAGGACGGCTTCCTCCACTACACCGACCTGAGTCCGTACGCCCGTTCCATCCTGAAATTCACCCAACTGGCTGTCAACGATAAATCGGAAACCGGTTTTGACTTCAGTTCCTTCCAAAACGAACCCGAGATCGTCAAGACCGGCAAGATCAACGAAGTCCTGAACGGAAAGCCCAACATCCTCGTCCAGATTCTGAAAGAACCGATCGCTGCGAAGGGACCCCGCCTGAGTTGCGAAATTTCCCTCCCCGGGCGTTTTGTCGTCGTCACGCCTTTTAACGATATCGTTGCCGTTTCCCGGAAGATCCATTCCGGGGAAGAACGTCGCCGCCTGCACAAGATCGTTGAGGCCATTAAGCCCAAGAACTTTGGCGTCATCGTCCGCACGGCCGCGGAAGGCAAAAACACCGCCGAGCTCCACGAGGACCTGCAAATGCTCGTCGACAGCTGGCAGACCCTTCAGCGCAACCTCAAAGGCGCCGTGGCCCCGGCCAAGATCATGAGCGAGCAGACCAAGACGACCAGTATTCTCAGGGACCTGCTCAACGGCGACTTCAACCGCATCGTCGTCAACGACAAGAACATTTACAACGACACCCGCAACTATATCCAGCGCATCGCCCCCGAAAAGGCCGACATCGTTACGTTGCACCACAACGGCTCCCCGGTGTTCGACAGCTACGGCGTCACCAAACAGGTGAAGGCTGCCTTTGGCAAGACCGTAAACCTCGCCAGCGGCGCCTACCTGATCATCGAACACACCGAGGCCCTCCACGTCATCGACGTCAACAGCGGCTACAAAAGCGTTTCCAACAACCAGGAGACCAACGCGCTGGAGACCAATATGGAAGCCGCCGAGGAGATCGCCCGTCAGCTCCGCCTGCGCGACCTGGGCGGCATCATCGTCGTGGACTTCATCGACATGAAGCATCCCGACAACAAAAAGGCCGTCATGGACGCCATGGAGAAGTTCATGGCCACCGACCGCGCCAAACACGCCATCCTGTCGATTTCCAAATTCGGGCTCATGCAGATCACGCGTCAGCGCATGCGCCCGGAAGTCAACATCAATACCCAGGAAGTATGCCCCACCTGCAACGGCACGGGCAAGATCACGTCCACCCTCATCCTGGAAGACGAGATCGAAAAGAACCTGAACTACCTCATCATGCAGCAGCACAAGGGGCTGACCGTCACGGTCCACCCCATCATGGAGGCCTACCTTAAACGAGGCTGGTACTCACGCCGCATCAAATGGTGCTGGAAGTACAAACAGAACATCCGCATCAAGGGGAATACCAACTACCACCTCACGGAGTATCACTTCTTCGACCGGAACGAGGAAGAGATCAAGATCTGATCGGCGCCGCCGGACCCCGCTCCGGGTGTGCCCGCGCCGCGAGACGCCGTGGGCGCACCTTTCAGGCCCAGCGGTGCGCGCACTTATGCGCCGACCATCGCGGTCACGGTGATTTCGACGTTCACGTTCTTCGGCAACGTTTTTACGGCCATCGTCTCGCGAGCCGGGTAAGCCCCGCTGAAATAGCTCCCGTAGATCTCGTTGACCGCGCCGAACAACCCCATATCCGAAAGGAAGATCGATGTCTTTACGACGTGCTGGAAGTCCAGCCCCGCCTCGTTCAGGATCGCTTTGATATTGTGCATGACCTGGTGCGTTTCAGAGGCAATGTCCTGGGTCACCAGCTCGCCGGTTCCGGGAGTAAGGGCCACCTGCCCGGAAACAAACAACAGGTTCCCTGCCAGTACGGCCTGGCTGTACGGCCCGATGGGAGCGGGCGCCTTATCCGTTTGAATTATCTTCTTGCTCATATCTTTGCAAAATACATTGAAAGACCCAAATGAAGGGAATCGTCTTTGCCACCCGCGCCACGCGCGAAATTTTCGGGAACATCTTTGAGGGCTCCGCCATAGAAGCGACATGGGTCGAGGCGCCCGGCGCAACGGCGTTCGACAGCGCGAGAACCGCGGCATTCGCCTCTGCCGCGCCACCCGACTTCGTCCTCGACCTCGACTACGCGCCCCCGCGCACCCCGGCGCTGGCGCAATACCCCGCGGCCCTCATCCTGGTCAACGACGTGCCGGGCCTTTTACGCACCAGTGACGATCGCTTCGTCCGCATCAACGCCTGGAACACCTTTCTACAAAGACCCCTGGCCGAGCTCGTCGCCCACCCGGCCGCGGCTGAAAAGGCCGGTGCGTTCTGCGCAGCCTGGGGCAAAACCCCCGAGCTCCTGCCGGACCAGCCCGGGATGCCTTCCGCACGCGTAGTCTCCATGATCATCAACGAAGCCTATCTGGCACTTGGTGAGGAGGTAAGTACCAAAGAAGCGATCGATACCGCCATGCGGCTCGGCACCAATTATCCTTACGGACCGTTTGAGTGGGCAAGACATATCGGCCTGTCCTCCATCGTCTCGCTCCTGGAAACCCTCGCCCGCGAAAATCCCATCTACACCGTCGCTCCCCGTTTAAAGGAAGAATCAACCCATGGCCTTACTGCTTAATATAGATACCGCCACACCCTATGCTTCCGTGGGTATATCCCGGGACGGCCGGATCCTCGACGCCATCGCCAACGATGAGCAAAAGGAACACGCCTCTTTCCTGCAGCCGGCAATAGCCGCGCTCACGGGGAAGCTCGGGATACCGCTGTCCAGCCTGGATGCCATCGCCCTTACGATCGGCCCAGGTTCCTATACCGGTTTGCGGGTAGGCCTTTCCAGTGCCAAGGGGTTGGCCTATGCCCTGGGCAAACCCCTCATCCCCGTGGTGACCCTGGAAGTCATGGCCCACGCGGCCCGAAGGGCGTGGGCGTTGGAAGCCGCGGCAGCCGGGGCCGCCGACGGCACACCCCGCGGGGCCTCAAAAGCTGCGGCCGACGAGGCCGCCCCCGGCGCCCCCCTCTTCTGCCCCATGATCGACGCCCGCCGCGATGAAGTCTTCACCGCGATCTACGACGCCATAGGCGAGGCCGTTTTAGAGCCCACGGCTATGATCCTCGACCCCATGGTCTTCGACCCCTATATAAAAAACAACTATCTCATTTTCAGCGGCGATGGGAGCTTGAAATGGAAGCCAAAGTTTTCCACGAACAAAGCACGATTTTTGTTGATACAACATTCGGTCGCCGACCTCTCCCCTATCGCTGAAGCCCGCTACCAGGCGGGCGCGGTGGCAGGTCTTGCCTACCTCGAACCCCTGTACCTCAAAGAATTCCACAAGAACAAATAAAGGCAGGCTGCAAAGCACAGTTCACTTTTCAGATAAATGTAATATTTTTGCAGTACGTCCTGGTTTAACAGAATAATTACACCTTCCTGATATATGATGGTGTAACTTTGCATTAACGATTTTGATAAAGTGTAGAATTATGGCAGAGACTCAAACTCCTTATGCAATGGTGTTGCATGGTAAGCATGCAAAAGAAAGTGCCGTGCGGGTCGACTTGCTGAGCGTTAAAAAAGCTGCGTTGGTATTGCGTGCTTTGAATCATAAGCTCAGGCAACAGGTGGTCCGCCTTATCGACGAGCACGAGAAGATGACGGTAACCGAGATTTATACCAAACTCCGGTTAGAACAGTCTGTCGCTTCTCAACACCTGGCCATCCTTCGCAGAGCTGGTATAGTGATGACCGAGAGGGAAGGCAAATTCATTTGGTATACGATCAATACCAAACGGGTAGAAGAGATTTCGAAATTCGTGGAAGAACTGGTTGGATAACCCGCCCCATCCGAAACGTCTCAAATTCTTTTACAACGCCAGCAGGGAGTTCCTATGAAGGTACTCCCTCTGTAGTTTAATACGGATCTATGTTTATACAACAGCTATATACCAATTGTCTTAGTGAGGCCGCATACTATATAGAAAGTAACAAGGAAGCCCTGGTCATCGACCCGCTCCGCGACGTGGAAATGTATATCCACCTGGCGGAAGAAAGGGGAGCCACCATCAAGTATATACTCGAAACGCACTTCCACGCCGACTTTGTCAGCGGCCACCTCGACCTGTCGCGTAAGACAGGCGCACCCATCGTGTACGGTCCCGGGACGGAAACGGCTTTCCCCATCTACAAAGCCGCGGATGGAGAAACATTCAGGATTGGCGATGTCAGCCTGGAGGTCCTTCATACCCCTGGTCATACGATAGAATCTACCTGTTATCTTCTTAAGGACGAGCAAGGCGCGCCGCACGCGCTTTTTACAGGGGATACGCTGTTTGTCGGTGACGTTGGCCGTCCCGATCTCAGCAGCGGCAGTCTTTCCAAAGAAGAGCTGGCCGGGATGCTGTACGATTCCCTTGCCGAAAAGGTTCTCCCCTTGCCCGACAGCGTGATCATCTATCCCGCACACGGGCCGGGCAGCAGCTGCGGTAAAAACCTCGGCCCACACACCCATAGCACATTGGGTGAAGAAAAAGCAACCAACTATGCCCTCCAGCCCCAGGACAAGGAAACTTTTATAAAGGCGGTTACGGAAGGCTTGTCGGCTCCTCCCCAATATTTCCCGGTCAACGCCCGGATCAACAAGGAGGGTTATGAAAGTTTGGAAAAAGTAATGCACGAAAGCCTGCAACCCCTCTCGATAGCGGAATTTAAAAAGGAGTCCACACGTCCCGGCGCCGTCATCCTGGACACGCGCAAAGCCCCTGTCTTCACCGACGGGTTCGTACCGGGCTCCATCAACATCGGTCTCGAAGGCCGTTTTGCAGAATGGGCGGGGAACCTCCTGGGTTTTACCGATCCCATTGTCCTCGTTACCGACGAGGGTATGGAAGAAGAAAGCATCCTCCGGCTTGCCCGTGTCGGTTTCGAAAACGTGTCCGGGTATCTCCAGGGTGGTTTTGACGCCTGGAAAGCCGCCGGCCAGCCCATCGACATGATCATCAATGTTACCCCCTACGAGCTCGCGCTGGACATCCCGTTTGACGAAAACCTCGTCGTCGTTGACGTTCGGAAGGAGATCGAATTTGGGGGCGGCCACGTCAAGGGCGCCGAAAATATTCCCCTCGAAACCCTTTCCGATCCCGGATCGATGGCTTACCTGGAGGAAAACCAAAATATCTACGTCCACTGTGCCGGCGGCTATCGCAGCGTCATCGCCTGCTCGTTGCTCAAACGCCAGGGGCTCCACAACCTCCGCAACGTCACCGGCGGATGGACCGCCATCCAGGCGGAGGGGTCCATTCCGGTTGTGAAAGAGTCGGCCGTACTCAACTAAATGCCGCCCGGCGGCTACGTTTCGCCCGGCGGCACCCCGCTGCTGAAATTTTATGGCCAACCTGAGGTGACTTTTTCTATATTCCACCATATATAGAAAAAGCCCTTGAAAATGCCCGATCAAAAGATCGTCCAACTCATCCGGGCAGGGCGGAGCGATGCTGCGCTCGACGCCCTGTACGGTTATTTCCCCATGGCCCGGAAAACGGTTGTCGCCCATGGCGGCAGCACCCAGGACGCAGAGGATGTCTTCCAGGAAGGCCTTCTGATCCTCTGCCGGAAGATCAGGGAAACCGACTTCGTGCTTACCGCCCGGTTGAGCACCTACCTTTTTAGCGTCTGCCGTCTTTTGTGGATGGACGAATTAAAAAAAAGGAAGAGGGCCGTCCCTCCTACCCTCCAAGACCCGCCGGATGAGGCATTGGCCGATGTTCTTCTCCGGGAATCGCGCTTCCGGCTTGCCGAGAAAGTATTGGCGGAACTGGCGGACCGATGCCGGGAACTCCTGCTCCTGTTTTATACCCGGCGGTTGAAGTGGCAGGAAGTTGCCGCCCGTATGGGATATAGCTCGGAGAACGTGGCCAGGAACCAAAAGTACAAATGTCTCGAAGCCGCCAGGACACGGCTCGCCGAACTCGAACACCAAACCCTTTGAACATGCGCAAAGAACTGGACACCATCGAAAAGATCGAAGGCTACCTGGAAGGAAGCCTTCCACAAGATAGTCGAATCGAATTTGAGCAGGAAATGGCCGCGGACCCGGTGTTGCGCGAACAAGTCAGGCTTCAGCAACTACTCATGGAAGGTCTCGACCGGACCGCCTGGTCGCAAAAGATCCAACAGGCAAAACGTCGGTATCACCGCGGCCGTTTCTTCAGGAGGTGGGGTACCGCCGGTATGGGCATCGTGCTTCTATCCCTCGCCCTCCTCTACACCCACAGACACCCTGCGGCAGCGCCACCACCCGTAAAACTGCCCGAGCAGGCCTTCACACTGAACGGCTCCCGGGACACGGTCATCGAAACCCCCGCGGGGATTGTCTTCTCCATCCCTGCCGGTTGTTTTCTGGATGACGCCGGCAAACCCGTCCAAGGACCGCTGACACTCGTCGTACAGGAGGCCCTGGACCCCGCGGCCATCATGCGGGCAGGTCTTTCGACCCGAAGTGGGGGCGGGTTGCTCGAAACCGGGGGCATGTTTTATCTGAATGCCCTCCGTGAAGGCCGGCCGCTTCGCATAGATCCCACCCGTGGCGTCTATGCGGAAATCCCCACAGACACCATACGACCCGGTATGGAACTATACACGGGCCGGCTGAGCCCGGACGGCATCATCGACTGGGTCAACCCCCGGCCATTGGAAACGGACCTGGTGCCGGTTGATATAACCGGTTTGGATTTTTACCCGCCGCACTACCTCGATTCCCTCCGGCGATGGGGGTACGACGCGGACAACAAGTCCTTCACCGATAGCCTCTATTTCTCACTGGCGGCGCGGGCCGGCTATGGCTCCGATTCCGCCTATATCCCCTGTGGCATCGATCCCGCCAAGGTCAAAACGATCTGGGGTCCGCGGTTTCAAAATACGCTCCTGTCCACGCGCGAATTCGAAGCGCGGATGCCGTGGATCCATCGCACGCTCGACGAACGCATACTCGACCTCTATGTCGACCACCTCGACAAACCCCTTTACCAGGTCGATTCCATGGCAGCCAACGTACTCCTTCCAGGTTCCCCCTTAAAGGATCAGTTCCTCCGCTTTGCCGGCCGGCACGACGGCAGGGTACGGATCGGCTCCACGGCCTACCGGAGGCTTCGCGATTACTACCGGACGAAAGCACGTCTCTTTAGAGAAGCGGTCACAAAAACAGAAAACGAATACTGGTCCTACCAGGACAGGCTGAACGAGGAAACCACGAGCAGGGCCCTGGAACACGGGCGGGATTCGGCCTGGAGGGCAGCCCAAAACTTCGAACAAGAACTCACCTTGAATTTCAAAAGCGTATGTCGCCAGGCGGGCATCGGAAGTGAACTGCCAAAAGAGTCCTACCGCGTCACCCTGACCAACACCGGCTGGTGTAACATAGACAGGGCGGCGGCGACGGCTACCGTCACCCGTACATCCATAGACGCCATAGACCCACAGACGGGACGCAAGGTTTCTATCCGGTACGCACCGTTTTCGATCCGGGTGGACGCCTCCTATGAACGCGTTTATGTTTACCTTCTACCGGACAGCCTGAACAGCTATGTCCGGCTCTCCTCCGCGGGTGGAGCCTATTCGGAAAGCCTGAATGCATCGATCGGTTACGGTCTCGTTTGTATTGCTTACAAAGGCACGCAAGCCTACCTGTATGAAGAGAAACGCCTGCGGTCCACGGACTATGGTCTTATCAGGCCGGTGCCGGTCGGCGACAGTGCGCTCACCCGGCGGCTAAATGCGTGGTATAGGGACGGATCCCTCCAGCAGGAAAATAAGTTTCAAAAGGGGGAATGGATCGATGAGAAAAGAAGGTCCCGTAACGAAAAGCTACGGGACCTGCAAACAAGGTTGACAAGAATGCTTTTTCCTTGCGTATTGCTTGAAATGTAAACTATTTCAAAGGCTGACCGCCAAAGGTCACGCTCTTCAACAGCGCATCTCCCACCTTCACCGCAGCCGGCGACAGGGGAGCATAGTTGAGTGCAGCGGAATACTTCTGACCGTCGTGGATCATCCAGGTCACCAGTTTGACGATGTTCTGTGCACGTGCCTTGGAACGGCCACCGTAGTTCTGGTCTTTATAGATCGCCACCCAGGAAAAACCGGAGATGGGGTACCCGTCCTTGGCGTCGGTGTTCGTCAGAGACACCTTGGAGTCGGCGGGGATGGGGATGTTGGCGGCAGCCGTGATGGAAGCCGTGCTGGGGACGATATATTTACCGGACTTGTTCTGAACCGAAGCGTAGGGCATGGCGTTCTGGATGGCGTAGGCCAGCTCGATATAGCCGATGGCGCCCGGGGTTTGCTTGATCAACCCGGCCACACCTTCGTTACCCTTGCCACCGATACCGGTAGGCCAGTTGACGGCGGAACCCTTACCCACCTTGCTGTCCCAGTCGGTGCTCACCTTGGAGAGATAGGTCGTAAAGATGTTGGTGGTACCGCTTCCGTCGGAACGGTGCGCGATGAGGATGGCGGTGCCGGGGAGGGCGATGCCTTTATTGATGGAGGTGATCTTCGGATCGTTCCAGGAAGTGATGTTACCGAGGAAAATATCGGCCAAAACAGAAGGCGTCAGCTGGATAGCGGCCTTTACACCGGGGAGGTTGTAGCTCAGTACAACGGCGCCCGCGGTGACGGGGATATGGATAGCAGGAGCGGACAGGGCGGCTTCCTGTTTGTCATTCATGGGTGCGTCGGTGGCGCCAAAGTCAACCGTCTTATTCGTAAGCTGGGAGATCCCGGCTCCGGAACCAACGGACTGATAGTTGACCTTTACACCGGTGGCGGTGTTGTAGTCGGAAAACATCTTGGTGAACAGGGGATAGTCAAAGGTGCTGCCCGCGCCGATCAGTTCGTTATCGGCTTGAAAGAAAGGAGCGGGTGGCGTCATCGCCAGACCGAGTGCGGCCACTGCCGCACCGGCAACGATTGCCATTTTGAGATTCGGCAAATTGAACTTCATAGATGAAAAATTTGCCAAATAAAAGGGGTCCGGGCAAGAACTGCGAAAAAGCGGCTTTACCTAAATGTTATCATTTGCAGCGGAGGCGCCGCGTTGAAGGTCGATCCGCAGCCGCTCATACTCGTCCTTATACGACCACTTCCAGCGTCTGTGGCTCCACAGCCATATTTCGGGTTGTTCCCGGATTTCTTTTTCCATAAAACGGACAAACCGAAGGGTCAGTTCGCCTTCCGGGAGGCTACGCGGTTCGTCGGCCCCTATCGACAAAGAAGCCGTGTAGTAGCCTCTCCGGGGTTTCCGGATAGACACGAAAACCGCGGGTATGTTGTTCAACCGCGCTCCCCGCTCCGGTCCCTTTACAAAAGGAGCGGGTCTGCCCAGAAATGAACACCAATAGGAATTTTCCGGATTCCCCGGATTCTGTTCGGCCACCAGGGTGAGGACATACTGTTTGTTGCGATAGGGCACCATCGCATTCTTCATGTCGGTGGCAGGCAACAATATCGTCCCGAAACGTTCGCGCAAACCGCGGAACAGCCGGTCCACGGCCTTCGATCCAATGGGCATGTAGACGACCAGGAAAGAGAACTGCGTTTTGGAGGAAAAGTCGGCGTTGGCGTACTCCCAGTTAAAAACATGCCCTAGGTGCAGCTGGCAACTCTTGCCTTCGGCATACAGCCTTTCCATAAGACCATAGTCGCAGACAAAACGCTTGCTCAGCTGGCGGTTGCTGATCGTGAGCAGCTTTACGGATTCCAGGAAATTATCGATCAGGTTCCGGTAAAACTTCCGTGCGATCCGCGCTCGTTCGCGTTCGGAAAGGGAGGGGAAAGCATGGGACAGGTTGTCCAGCACTATTTTTTTTCTATATCCAAACACCCAGTATACCAACACGAAAAGTACGTCCGCTACCCCATAGATGAACCAGAAAGGCAGGAGCGAAAGCCCATACACAAAAGCATAGAGGAGATAGTACATCACCACACCATATTTTGCACGATGGCGCTGTGCGCCGGATAGTCGGTATTGTAGTGTAGCCCCCTGCTCTCTTTTCTGAATTGGGCGCACTTGACGATGATATAAGCCACGGTGATCATGTTGCGCAGCTCCAGGAGCTGGGGTGAAATAGTCGCCGCTTCGTAGAGCCGCTCCGTTTCTTCGTGGAGCAGGTCGAGCCGCTTCATCGCCCTTTCCAGACGCACGTCGGTCCGGACGATACCGACATAGTCGGTCATGACCTGTTGAAGCTCCTTCAGGCTTTGTGTGATCAGGATCATTTCGCTCGGTTGAGCCGTACCGTGGGCGTTCCAGTCAGGCAGATCCGTGCGCAGCGATACCGACGACACCCGCCGGATCCCGTCCATATAACAACGATGGGCAAAGACCATCGCCTCCAGGAGGGAATTGCTCGCCAGGCGGTTGGCGCCATGCAAACCGGTGCTGGCGCATTCTCCGCAGGCATAGAGGTTGCCGATGGAGGTCTGGCCCCATTCATCGGTCTTGATGCCACCGCAGCTGTAGTGCGCCGCCGGGGCAACCGGGATCATTTGCGTAGCCACGTCGATGCCGATGGAACGGCACTTCTCGTAGATATTGGGGAAGTGGTGGATGAATTTCTCCTGGTTCATGTGCCGGCAATCCAGGTACACATATTCCGTACCGGTCCGCTTCATTTCACTGTCGATCGCCCTGGCCACGATGTCGCGGGGAGCCAGATCCTTTCGCGCGTCATAGCGTTCCATAAAGGCTTCGCCCTTGCGGTTCCGGAGGATGGCCCCGTCACCCCGGACGGCTTCGGAGATGAGAAACGCACTACCCACGCCCGCCTCGAAAAGGGCGGTGGGATGGAACTGGATAAACTCCATGTTCTCGATCCGGCCTTTGGCGCGGTAGGCCATTGCTACCCCGTCACCCGTGGCGATGCGTGGATTCGTGGTCGTACGGTAGACGCCACCGTTACCCCCGGTGGCCAGGAGCGTGATCCGGGAAATGATCTTTTCGATCTCACCCGTGTGGAGGTTCAGCACGTAAACCCCATAACATTCGATATCAGGGGTGGACTTGGTGACCAGGTATCCGAGGTGGTGCTGGGTGATCAGGTCCACGACGAAGCAATGGTTGAGCACTTCTATGTTCTCCTTCGCGTGCACCGCGGCCAGCAGGGTTCTTTCGAGCTCTCTTCCCGTCACATCCTTGTGGTGGAGGACGCGGAAAACGGAATGTCCCCCCTCTTTGCCCCGGGCATAATCCCCGTCCGGTGTACGGTCGAACTCGGCACCCCAGTCGATGATCTCCTGGACGCGTTCCGGGCCTTCCTTCACGACGATCTCCACGACCTCCGGGTTGCAAAGCCCATCCCCGGCGATGAGCGTATCCTCGATGTGTTTCTCGAAACTGTCGTTCTCCAGGTCATTGACGACGGCAACGCCACCCTGGGCGTACTTGGTATTGGTCTCGTCCTCTGTCGTCTTCGTAATGACGGTCACCTTCCTGTCCGGACAGGCATCCGCCACCTTTAGCGCGTAGGTCAGCCCCGCGATACCGGAGCCGATCACTAGGAAGTCGGTCTGCATAATGGAAGGGTAAAGTTAGGGAGATATTCATAATTTTGACGCTGTTCGAGATCCGGCAAAACCGCATTACCCCTTGGATATTTTTTTTACACAGAGTTACCAATATGTGCTGGAGGAAGACGTGACCTCCGTATCTGCCCGGTTGGGTTCCTTTCTGATGCGGACCGGGGGCACGACCCTTGCAGAAAACAGTTTCCGGCTGGGGCATCCCTGGGGGCTGGCACAGAAGGGTTTTTTTGACAGCAGGCTGGCTTACCTTAGTGGGACGCTGGATCCCATGGCGCCGCTGGTGTTGCCACCGCCGGCGCCCGGCGAACCGCCCGAATACAGGGCGCGGACCCTGGTAGACGTCCGGATCCGGCCCAACCTTTTCCTGGTGTTGCTGGCTTATGCCGTTTCGCTCGTATTGCTCCTGGACATGATGGGCATAGAGCTTTTCTGGAAATCCCAATACCTCCTCCGACTGCTCCTTTTGTGTGTCCTGGAGGTGGGTGCCGTCTGGTCCGTCTTTTTTACGGTCAGCCAGCTTCGCCGGCAATTTGAAGCACTCATGTAGTTCGAATACCTGACTACCCCCTCTCTATCGGGCATCCCTCTTTAATCCAGCCGGTGATACCCGCCGTCATCACGTATACGTGCGGGTACCCCATCCGTCTGGCCCTCCGGGCGGCATGCGTACCCGCCCCGCAAAGGGGTCCGGAAGAATAGAACAACAGGGACGCTTCTTCGTCGGTGGGCAGGTCGGATTCCGTAAAATGCATGGGATCGAGCCGGAGGGCACCGGGTACCCGGTGGTGTAAGAAGACCGTTTCGGGGTTGTTGTCGAACACAAAAAAGTCTGGATGGCTGAGCCTGATGAGCACATCCAATGGCGTGAGCACGGGCAACCCATAAAGATAGGCGACCGACAGCGGCATATAGGCGTTTTCTGTACCTCGTAAGGTACGAAAAAACACCTAAAAAAGAATCGCCCTGGAACGGCGGATAACCTCCTCGCCCCTGTGGAAATATTGTAGCCATTCCTGGAAGCCGGGGTTCTCCCTGAGCCCCAGGAAGTCAAATACTTCCACCGCGAACTGGAAGCCATACACGCCACCGGCCGTAATAAGTTGCCCGTCCCGGACGGCGGGTTCACCTGTATACTTTACTTCCCCTCCGTAGCTATCGGCCGTCGTCGCCAGGTAGCCTTCGAAGTTGCTGGTATGCCAGCAGTTGTCCAGGTACCCTTCCCGCGCCAGGAAGACCGTGGCCCCGCAAATAGCCGCAATCCCCCTGTCCAGCAGGTATACCGAGCGTACAAGACCCGCGATCTCCTGGTTGGCGCCTTGTTCCCAGAGCGGGCTACCGGGAAGGAGGAGCAGGTCCACGTCGCTGGGGTCGACTTCATTCAGTGCGTAGTCGGGGAGCACGGCGAGGTTGCCCATGGAAGACACCGGTTCCCTGGTGAGCGCAAACGTCATTACTTCCACACCTCCAAAACTGTGCAGCCCCGCCATCACCAGGGCGATCTCATAGTCGGCGTATTCTTCGGTCAAAAAAACATAACAGGTTTTCTTACGCATATAGTCAGCATTTGAGTGGTTTATACAATACCGATGTGCACCTCGGTCCGGTGAAAAGCGGGAACAACCAGGTCCACGTTGAGGTAAGACTCGCGGGCCTCCGGCCCGATGGTATATCCCTCGTGGAGCAGCCATTCTATTCCTTTGCCATAGGTTTCATGGAGCAATTCCCAGGGTCCTTCGTGGATCTGGGCAAGGCCGTAAAAAGCCGGCCATTCTTCAAACGAAAACAAGATGCCTTCCGTTGGGTGTGCCGGTCTTTCCACCGGGAGCCCGATCTGCAGGGTGAAAACCGTGTCCCTCCTGCCGTCCGCTCCCAGGTATCGCCAGCGCAAAGGCCCGGTCACCAACAAACCAAGCAGTGCCGCCTCGGCATACAGCTGTTTGGGAACCGTGACGCCATACTTGCCCAGGTCGGCCAGGGTGGTGCGTACGCTAAAAGAAAGGACGTGAAGGGGGGGAGATGTGTTGAGCTGCATAGGAGGTTATTTACAGCAAATCAACAACCCCCTGGTGCCAACCTTATGTCAGGATGTTGTCGGTGTCAGCAATTTTTTTTGCAGACGCATAAACAGGTTCATGATATGATCCTTCATCGCGTCCGGGGATTCCACCTCCACCCGGTCCGCAAAAGAGAACAACCAGTGGGCCATATATTCCGGGTGACCCGTCAAAAAGGTCATCCGCACATGGTCTCCTGTAAATTCCTGGCTGACAAAGCCGTAGTAATATTTTTGCTCGCCCAGGTGGCGCACGGTGGCCTTGTCAAAAAGGACTTTGACCTCCTGTACCTCGTTGTTGGAGCGCACCATCTTTTCGAGATACTCCTTTAAGGACGGGTGCTGGTCCCGGGAAAACGTATCCCCGGTGACGCGTAAGTCCTTGATCCTTGTAATTTTAAAATCCCGGTAGTCCTTTCGCATCCGGCACCAGGCGAAACAGTGCCACGCCTGGCCGTAATAGCAAAGCCCAAAGGGCTCTATATCACGAAAAGTTTCCTGTTCATGCTCCCGGTAAGGCGTGTGATAGGACAGGTGGACGACCCGGCCGGCCACCACCGCTTTTTGCAGATCCGAAAGGTATTTGTTGAACCCCTCCTCCACCGGCAGACGGGAGGCTGCTACGACCACATTATCGGACAGTTGTTCTATGTGCTCTCTGTCCGGCGCCCTCAACACCGACTTGATTTTAAAAAGGGCGTTTTCGATTTGTTTCCGGGTCAGCTCGTCCGTAAACCTTTCCGTCAGCTTCACCCCCATCAACAGCGCCGCTGCCTCTTCCTGGGTGAACATAACGGGGGGCAGACGGTAGCCCTCCATGATGCTGTACCCGATCCCCGCTTCCCCGATGACCGGCACCCCCGATTCCTCCAAGGCCTTTACGTCCCTGTAGACGCTCCTCAGGCTGATCCCGAAGCGGTCGGCGATTTCCTGGCCCGTCACCCTGCGCTTGCTTTGCAGGTGGACCAGGATGGCATGAAGTCTGTCGATGCGGTTCAATGATGTATTTTTTTAGGCCGGTTCCACCCAGGCCCCGTTGTCCTTGATCAGTCCGATCAATTCTTCCACGGCAATCGTGCTGTCGATGTTTCGCTTCACGATGTCTTTTCCCTTATACAGCGTGATCTTCCCGACGCCGCTGCCCACGTACCCGAAGTCGGCATCCGCCATTTCCCCGGGGCCGTTGACGATACAGCCCATGATGGCGATCTTCACCCCTTTCAGGTGGTGGGTCACCGAACGGATCCTGGCCGTGGTTTCCTGCAGCTCGAAAAGGGTCCGCCCACAGCTGGGGCATGAAATGTATTCTGTTTTGCTGATCCGCGTCCTCGTCGCCTGGAGGATCGAAAAGGCCGTATTGTTCAGGAGTCCTTCCAGACCGTGTTGCTCCTGGTAGTTGCGGCCGGAAACCTGGACCGCGCCCCCCTCCGCTCTCAGAAAGACCCCATCCCCCATCCCATCGAGCAGCAGTGCGCCCGTTTCCGTGGCAAATTGGATCAGGTGTTCATCGGCCGTTTGACCGGCACTCGTCGACATGAGCAGCACCGGTCTTTTCGACCCGCGCTCCTGCAAAGTCACTAACGTCCTTCTCACAGCGGCCATCGCGTGCGGGTTGTCGCTGGTCAGGCAAAGGACAACGCCCGGGTCCCGCAGTAGGGCCTCCGGGATCTCCTCCGGGGCTTGTGCATCGCTGCAATGCAGGCGCACGAAGTGCACGCCGGGCTGTGCGCCGCCACTCGCGCCCGTTTGGCCGCTGTACGCCGCCGCTTCCCAAAACGGGATCCGGTCCCCCTTTACCGCCGCGTCGGCCACGACCTTCAGCGTTCCGGGCAGCGCGAACGACGGCAAAGAACCGCCGGTATAAATATAATCCGCAGCGGTATCCGCAATGTTCCATTTATCCGAAGCCCCGTCGTAGGTATAGCCGATGCTCTTCAGGTCCTCCGGCCGGAGCGCAGACAAGTGGCTCAGATCGGCCATGACAACGGGTACATGCGTCCCGCCGATATTGCCAACCGGATCGGTGGCGCGTCTTTGATAGTGAAACGGATCGTAAGGGAGCGGACCGACAGGTTCAATGACCGGGTTGGCCGACCGGTGCGTATACCGTTTGACGATATCGCGACAAACGGGTATTTCCAGTTCCGGATCCTCGGTAAGGCTGACGCGGATCGTATCCCCCAGTCCGTCCTCCAGCAATGTCCCGATCCCAATGGCGGACTTGATCCGTCCGTCCTCTCCGTCTCCTGCTTCGGTGACACCGAGGTGCAGTGGGTAGCAAACCCCGAATTCCTCCTCCATTTGCCGGACCAGCAGGCGGTACGCCTGAACCATTACCTGCGGGTTGCTGGCTTTCATGCTCAGCACGATTTGGTGGTATTGTTCGTCCCGGGCGATCCGGAGGAATTCCATGGCGCTTTCGACCATCCCCGTGGGCGTGTCCCCATACCGGCTCATAATGCGGTCGCTCAGGGAACCATGGTTGGTCCCGATGCGCATCGCCGTGCCGTATTGTTTACAGATGGCGATCAGGGGTAAAAAGCGTTCCCGGATGCGGTCCAGTTCTTCCAGGTAATCCGCGTCGGTATAGTCGATAAAAGCAAACTTTTTCTTGTCTACATAGTTCCCCGGGTTAACCCTGACCTTTTCCACGATCCGGGCCGCGATCTCCGCAGCGTTGGGGGTAAAATGGATGTCCGCGACCAGGGGGGTATGGTAGCCCCTCGCCCTCAACGCATTCCGGATGCTTTCCAGGTTCTCCGCTTCCTTTTTGCTGGGCGCCGTGATGCGTACCATTTCAGCCCCGGCTTCTATACAGCGGATGCTTTGCTCCACGGTACCTAAGGTATCCATGGTATCGGTCGTCGTCATCGTCTGGACACGTATGGGATGGAAGTTGCCGAGAACGAGGTCGCCCACCTTTACTTCGAGGGTCTTGAGGCGTTTATATTCGGTCAGGGAAGGCGCGTACAACTGCATGGGACAAAGGTAGGGATTACCAGTCTTTTTCCGGTTGTTGAGGCGTGGCGTGGGCCTTCTCCATCTTTTCCTGGAGGTCTTTTTCCTTCTGTTCCATGGCTTTGAGCAGTTGCTCCGCCTGTTGTTTGGTCAGCTTGCTTTGTTGCTGCTGGGGTTGCTGCTGCTGTTGTTGTTGCTGTTGTTTCTGCTGCTTCTGCTTTTGTTTTGGCTGTTGTTGCTGCTGTTTTTGCTGTTGCTGCTGTTGTTGCTGCGCCAGGGCCTTTTGGAGGTTGAAGCGTGCATCCTGATCCTCGGGGTTAATCTTCAACGCGTTTTTATATGCGTCTATACACTCGGGCAGCTTTTGCTGTTGCTGGAGAGTGACCCCTTCGTTATAGTAGGCTTTTTGCTGGAAATCCCGGTCCTTGGTGGACTTGGCCACCTTATCATAGGCCGTGGCCGCCTCGTCCAGTTTCTTACCCTTATACAGCGCGTTCCCGAGGTTATACTGCCCGATCTCGCTCGTGGGTTGTTTGTCCAGGGCGCTTTTATAGGCTTCGGCCGCCTTGTCGAACTGTTGCTGCTTATACGCCTCATTCCCCTTCTTGATCAGTGCATTGGCTTGTTGTGCCCGGCTGACCAGGGTAAACGCGAGAAGGCTCAGGGTCCAAAAAAAAGGTTTCATACAGCCACCGGTTTTTGTCGTTTCTCCGGGATACACCATTCCACCAGCAAGACAACGAGCGCCCCCCAGAGGAAGTAAAAGAAATAACTGTCGTATTGTGCAAAATTGTCGTCTTCGTATGACTGCCCGCCCATGTCGTTCAACGACTTTTCCAGGTTCCCCACCACCGCGTCCGTGTTGTCATACAGCTGGTAGGTTCCCCCCGTCTTGCCGGCCAGGTCCTGGAGCAAAGACTGGTTGAGCTTGGTCACCACCGCATTTCCCTCGGCGTCCTTTTTGTTTTCCCCCGTACTGGGGTCCACGATAAAAGCACCGGTGGGCGAACCAAGACCGATGGTGTGCAGTACCACGCCCTCGCCCCGCAGTTGCTCGGCGACCTTGGGAGCGTTCTCGTCGTGGTCCTCACCGTCCGTGATCAGGATGGCGGCCTTGTATTTCTTCTCCTTGTTGTTAAACATGGTTTGCGCCATCTGCAGCGCTTCGCCGATCGACGTCCCCTGGGTAGGCGCCGACGCCGGGCTCGCGGCGTCCAGGTACATTTTGGCTGCCGCGTGGTCCGAGCTAAGGGGCATATTGAGATAAGCGTGCCCGGCAAAAATGATCAGACCGACACGGTCATCGGGTATGTCGTCCAGCAAACGGCTGATCACCTGTTTGGCCCTCGCCAGGCGGGACGGCTGAAGGTCCCCCGCCAGCATACTGTTGCTTACATCCAGGAGAATCATGACATCCAGCCCTTTCCGGTTTACTTTGCCCCCGGTCTTATGCTGCAGGTTCGCCAACCCGAGGATCATCAACACCAGCGCCGCCAGCGCCAGCCCAAACTTGATAGCAAAGTTCCTCGGACTGTAGTTCCGCGTCAATTGGTCCACCAGCGCCGGATCTCCGATCCGGGTGCGGACCCTTTTCTTCCACGACAGAACCAGGTAGAAAAGGTACCCAAAGGCGGGAAGCAGGGCCAGCCCGTACAGGTAGTAGGTATGTTGAAAATGCAACACGTGTTTTTTATTACATAACGCCTTTGAAGAATCCTTGTTGTGTCAGAATTTTCCGCATCAGCACCCCGGCGCCTTTGTCTCCGTCTATATTAAGGACGAAAAAATACGGATGATTCCGCTCTTCTATCCAACCCAGGGCCCAGCCTACCGGGTGTCCCGTGGAATCCGAGGTGTAGTTTTCCGTCCACGCCAGCGTATACAATGTCGTCTTTTCCCGCTCCATCACCGTCCGCATCACTTCCTGCGTCCTTTTCTGGAAGGGAAGCTGGTCGAAAAACAAGCGCTTTACCAAACCCAGTTGTTCGTCCGGTGAAATGGTCAGGTTCGCTCCGCCCCGGGTATCCATGTTCCCGTAAGATATGGCCTTTATCCTATTGTTTATCGTATCCGCCCCGAGCACCTGCGCCAGGGTTTTGAAATACGCGGCATCGTCGGTGCGGAATGCATCTGCGAGGGACTCGCCGGCGCTGTCAGCCCCTGGCGCGTCGCCGGCGAAGCCGGCCTTCTTTTCGTCAAAGACCTTGCCGGTTTCCAGTCCAACGAGCCCCGTGAGGATGTTTAACGTCCCTCCGGCCGGAAAGCGTTGCAGATACCTGTCTTTATTGTAGATCGTGAACTCGTTGCGCCCATTGTCATACAGGGCGAAACACCCATGGACACCGGCCGTGTCGAAATACGGCTTCAGGTAATCCGCCTTGTCCACATTATTCAGCGAACACCCCCCGGCCAGGCCTGCGAGGGCGCACATCAATAAAACCTTGCGCATCATTTAATCACCCCCAGGGATTTCCCGATTTTCGTAAACGCTGCGATCGCCTTGTCCAGGTGATGTTGTTCGTGGGCCGCGCTCAGCTGCACCCTGATCCTTGCCTGGCCTTTGGCCACCACCGGGTAAAAGAACCCGATCACATAGATCCCCTCATCGAGCAGGCTGGCCGCCATCTTTTGCGCCAGCACCGCGTCGTACAACATGATCGGTACGATGGGGTGGTCGCCAGGCTTGATGTCAAAACCGGCGGCGGTCATATTATCCCGGAAATACCGCGTATTCCACTCCAGCTTGTCTCGGAGCGCCGTGGTTTCGGTGAGCATGTCGAGCACCGCGATAGAAGCCCCCACGATGCTCGGCGCCAGGGTATTGGAAAACAGGTAGGGCCGGCTGCGCTGCCGCAACATGTCGATCACTTCCTTACGTCCGCTGGTGAAACCGCCCGAAGCACCGCCCAGGGCCTTTCCCAGGGTGCCAGTGATCAAATCGATCCGCCCCATGACCCCGCGGTATTCATGGGTTCCCCTTCCGGTCTTGCCCAGGAAGCCGGAGCTGTGCGACTCGTCGCTCATCACCGCGGCGTCGTATTTTTCCGCCAGGGCCACGATTTCGTCCAGGCGGGCGATGGTCCCATCCATGCTAAAGGAGCCGTCCGTTACGATGATCCGGCTCCGGGCGCCCGCGGCCTCTTTCAGCTTCGCCTCCAGGTCACCCATGTCGTTGTTTTTATAACGATACCGCTGCGCCTTGCACAACCTTACCCCGTCGATGATCGACGCGTGGTTGAGCTCGTCCGAGATGATGGCATCCGCTTCCCCGAACAAGGGTTCGAAAACCCCGCCGTTGGCGTCAAACGCTGCCACATATAGAATGGTGTCCTCCGTCCCCAGGAAACGCGAGATTTTTGCCTCTAGTTCCTTGTGGATGTCCTGCGTCCCGCAGATAAAGCGCACGCTGCTCATCCCGTACCCCCTGCTGTCCAAGGCTTTATGAGCCGCTTCCAGGACCTTTGGGTGGGAGGAAAGTCCCAGGTAATTGTTCGCGCAAAGGTTGATCACGTTTTTCCCGTTGACCAGGATGTCCGCCCCCTGCTCGCTCGCGATGATCCTTTCTGTCTTGTACAATCCTTCCGACCGGATGGCTTCCAATTCCTTGCCCAACCGGCTAACCAGGTTTTCGTTCATAATCAGGATTTAGGGAAAACAAAAGTAAAGATTGAGCCCGAAATTTCTTTGGCCGCCCTGTAACTTTCCGGCCCCTTTGGGCGTAATATAGGCAAACCCCGATCGAACGGCGTAAATTTATCAGGTGCCGAACCGCTTATGACCCCACAGGAATACAATCAATGTGTGAGCCAGT
This sequence comes from Dinghuibacter silviterrae, assembly GCF_004366355.1. Taxonomy (NCBI): domain Bacteria; kingdom Pseudomonadati; phylum Bacteroidota; class Chitinophagia; order Chitinophagales; family Chitinophagaceae; genus Dinghuibacter; species Dinghuibacter silviterrae. The sequence continues at coordinate 603,832 of NZ_SODV01000001.1, forward strand.
ACGCAGATAATGTGTACCGCTTCATATTGAAGAACTTAGGAAGGGAAGAAGATGCAAGGGACGTGGTTCAGGCCTCCTTCGAAAAGCTATGGAGCAATCGTGAACAGGTGGACGCCGCCCGGAGCAAGTCCTATCTGTTCACGATCGCGTATCACCAGATGATCGATCATATCCGCAAAAGCAAAAGGGTCCTGCTGCGTGAAGACTTCCGTGAAGACGCCAAGGTCCAGGACGCACCCTCGAACAACACCCGGAAGCTTCTGATGGAAGCCTTGAGCCGTTTGAACGAAACCCAGCGAAGCCTGGTCATGCTCAAGGACTACGAGGGGTATAGCTATGAAGAAATCGGCCGTATCACCGGTCTGAACGAAAGCCAGGTGAAGGTATACCTTCACCGCGCCCGCGTCCAGCTCCGGGATTATATCGTTAAAATGGAGAACGTATTATGAACCTGACACGCCATAACTACGAGGAGTATTTCCTGCTCTATGTGGATGGGGAACTGGCCGCCGAAGAGCGCCTGGCCGTGGAGGTATTCCTGGAAGAGCATCCCGACCTTGTCGAAGAAATGGAAAACCTCCGGATGACCATCCTCCCCCAGGATGAGGTATACACCTTTGAAGATAAAAGCCTGTTGTACCGGCTACCCGCAGCTCCTGCCAGGGTCATCCCCCTGGCCCGGAGGCGTTTTTCCATTGCGGCCGCCGTTGCCATCATCCTCCTTGCCTCCGGTACCCTCTGGGTGCTCCGGGACAGGTCCCACGAGCAGGCCGCCGGCGGGGCTACCGCCTCCACCCCTGGGGCCGCTTCGGTGGCGCAGCCCGGAGCGGCTTCCGGCGATCGCGTTGCGGGTGCCGCTTCCGGCGACCCCGTCGCGGGCGCCGCTTCCGGCAGTCCCTCCGCGGGCGTACGGCCCGGCGTGAACCCTGGGGCCGCCGTTGGCGCGCAACCCGGCGCGAACCCCGGCGGGACCGCCACTGATGTACAACCTGGCGCGGTGCCCAACCCCACCACGGGCATAAACCCCGGCGGGACCGGCCCCGCTATCGCAGCTACCCACACCGGCAATACGCGCCCGGTCGGGCCCGCGACCACCGGGCCCGCGACCACCGGATCCAAAGAACCGGCCACCATAGCCACAACGGGCGCAACAAAAACGTCCGACGGCCCCGATCTGGGCCCCCTTCCCTCGTTACGCACCACTACATCCGCCGATCTTGCCATCGCACACCCCCCGGCCCCTGCGCACCACCCGCGCCCCGAACCCGCGATCATCGACGGTTCCCGGAATAATCCCGCCCTTGCTGTAACAACCACGCCTTCCCCTGCGTATCACACATTAGAGGAAGGGGACCAGGCGGCCGACGGGGACAAGATCCTTTTCGTGCGGGCCGACCAGGTAATGAACGGCGAGGTGAAGGGCTTTTTCCGCAGGGCAGGCCGCCTGTTGAAACGCTCCACCCCCTTCAATTCGGACAACGTTCGCCCTGAGTCCGACAAATAACAAAATGAACTATTCTCTCAAAAACTCTTGTATGCGACATTTTGGAATTCTGGGCGCCCTTCTGGGCTTGACCCTTCATGGCTGGGCTCAAAAGGACACGACAAAAACGGGCACCGGGGACACGGTAAAGGTGGGCGGCATCATCATCGTCAACAAGGACGACCACTCCGACCGGGGCGGTGACATCACCTGGGACAGCACGGGCAGAATACACCATTATCGTTATCGTTCCCATAAAGGACTAAGCACCGACTGGTTCCTGGTTGACTTTGGTTTTGATAACTATACGGACAACACCGTTTATACGTCTGCCGCTACCCAGGCGCTGTCCCCCGGGGCCACCGCCGACCGGTTTACACTTAGGAACGGCAAGTCCATCAACTTCAACCTTTGGTTTTTCATGTCAAAGCTGAACCTTTATAAAGGGGTCATCAACCTGAAGTATGGGCTTGGCATCGAAACCCACAACTATCGCTATACCAGCAACGTCGTCTACCGGCAGAACCCCCTGGAAATCGTACCGGACACGATTAGTTACCGGAAAAACAAACTGGCCACCGACTTCCTGACGCTACCTGTCATGATCAACTTTACCTTTAACCCCGGGCACTCCAACCCCATCGGCCTGAGCGTAGGTATGAGCGGCGGCTACCTTTATTCCGGGCGGCAAAAGCTGATCAGCTCCGAACACGGCAAACAAAAGACCCACAGCAGCTTTAACCTCGAACCCTGGCGTCTTTCCTACATCGCGGAGCTCAACCTCGGACCGGTCGGCATCTACGGGGAGCTGGCCACCAAGTCGATGTACAAATACGGGCTCGACATGACGCCTTATGCGGTAGGTATCCGTCTGGACTATTAAACCAGCGGCCGCCCACATTGTCAAACCACCAACAAAATATTCCCCCCATTCGTTACGTTTGAAGGGAATGTAAATCCGGTGCAATGACAACGATACCCTCCGGGCGTCTGCTGCTGGCATGCAGCATCTTTTGCCTGTTTGCCTCTACTCAAATCTGTAAAGCACAAGCTTTGGTTTCCGCGGGTGCGGGAAAGGTCGCCAGCACGACGGGTTACCTGATTATCGTCGACAAGGCTGCCAACGCATTATATGTTTATAATGAGCGGGGCCGCATCCTGACGTACAGGGCGGTTTTTGGAGAGGGGGAGCCCGGCGACAAACTGATGGAAGGGGACAACAAGACACCCCTGGGTTTGTTTCACGTCATTGCCAAAAAGATACACCCCCAATGGGGGCCCTTTCTCCTCCTGGATTATCCTACCCAGGACAGTTACAGAAAATTCAACGAGGCCAAGGCGGAAGGACGCATACCCGCATCCGCGCATATCGGCGGTGGCATCGGTATCCACGGAACCCGCTGGAACGAGGACTTCGCCGTGGACCGGCTCCAGAACTGGACATGGGGTTGCATTTCCGTAAAACACGAGGAGGCGCGCTATCTGTATGACCTCATCCCGGTCGGCACCGAGGTCCTGGTCCGCTGAGCCCCGGGCAAAACGCGCCGAGGGCGCCGGCCCTACTGCTTCCCGGTCTTGATTTCCTCCACCACCGCGGGGTCGAGCAAAGTGGTCGTATCTCCCAGATTTTGCAATTCCCCTTCCGCGATCTTCCGCAGAATGCGCCGCATGATCTTGCCCGAACGCGTTTTAGGCAGGCCGGTCACAAACTGGATCTTGTCGGGTTTGGCGATCGGGCCGATGATGCGGCTGACAGTGGCGGATATATCTTTCCGGATGAGTTCTTCGTCTTCCCTTTTCCCGCTGTAGATGACGTAGGCGTAGATTCCCTGCCCTTTGATCTCGTGCGGGTAACCAACCACGGCGCTTTCCACCACGCCATAGTGCATGTTGATGGCGTTCTCGACTTCTGCGGTACCGATCCTGTGTCCACTGACGTTTAGGACGTCGTCCACCCGGCCCGTGATGCGGTAGTTGCCCTTTTCATCCCGGAGAGCACCGTCGCCGGTGAAATACATATTTTCGTACGTGGCGAAATAGGTGGTCCGGCATCGCTCGTGGTCTCCATAAGTAGTCCTGATGATGGACGGCCAGGGGAATTTTATACAAAGGTTTCCGCTGACACCGTTCCCTTTGACCTCTTTGCCGTTTTCGTCCACCAGCACCGGTTGCACACCGGGCAGGGGAAGAGTGGCGTGGGCCGGTATGGCGGGCGTCACTCCTGCAAGATTGGAAATAAGGATGCCCCCCGTCTCCGTTTGCCACCAGGTATCCACGATAGGACAGCGCTTTTTCCCGATCTGTTCGTCATACCAGTGCCAGGCTTCTTCGTTGATGGGTTCGCCAACGGTACCCAGTACCCGGAGCGAATCCAGTTTGTAGGGGGTGACAAAGTCGGTCCCGAAAACCATCAGGGAACGGATGGCGGTCGGGGCGGTATATAGGATGTTGACCTTATACTTATCCACTATGGCCCAAAACCGTCCCGCATCCGGGAAGGTAGGAATGCCTTCAAACATCAGGGACGTAGCGCCCGCACTCAACGGGCCATATACGATATAACTGTGCCCCGTGATCCAGCCGATGTCCGCCGTACAAAAATGGACGTCACCCGGTTTATTCTGGAATACGTTGACAAAAGAATAGTTTGTATAGATCATGTACCCGGCGCTGCTGTGAACCACCCCTTTGGGCTTGCCCGTGGAGCCCGACGTATAAAGGATAAAAAGGGGATCCTCCGCATCCATCGTTTCCGCGGGGAAGTCCGGGTTACCCTGGGTCTCCACGCGGTTGATTTCATCCTCCCACCATAAGTCTCTGCCTTTAATCATACTCACCGGGGTCCGCGTCCTGGTGTGGACGATCACTGTTTTTACAAAAGGACAGGTGACGAGGGCGTCGTCGATAACCGGCTTCAGCGGGATGGTTTTGTTCCCGCGGTAGGCGCCGTCACAGGTGATGATATACTCTGCCTTGGCGTCCTGGAGCCGGTCGGCGATGGACTGGGCCGAAAAGCCCCCAAAGATCACCGAGTGGATAGCGCCTATACGTGCGCAAGCCAGCACGGCTATCGCCAATTCCGGAACCATTCCCATATAGATGCAAACCCTGTCTCCTTTTTTCACGCCGTTATTCTTCAACACCCACGCGAACTGGCAAACCTTGAAGTGCAGCCGGCGGTATGTCAGCACCCGGTGGTGTTCATTCGGGTCGTTCGACTCCCAGATGATAGCCGGCTGATCCGCCTTGCTCTCCAGGTGCCGGTCGAGGCAGTTCTCCGTGATATTGAGCTGCCCTCCGATAAACCACTTAACGTTAGGCTCCTTGAAATTCCACTCCAGGACCTTGTCCCAGGGCTTTTTCCAGGTAAATGTCCGGGCGATCTCCGCCCAAAATCCTTCCGGGTCCTCCACGCTTTTGCGGTACGCTTCGTGGTATTGTTCCAGGGAACCTATCTGATAAGAGTATGACATAGCAAAGGGATTCGCCAGCGAATATATAACAATTCCAAATCCACTTTTTTGATTTAGGTTTGTGTATGTCCATTTCCGTTCAACACCTGACGAAGCGTTATGGCGAACAAACCGCCGTAAACGACCTGTCTTTTTCAGTAGGCCAGGGTGAGATCGTCGGATTCCTTGGCCCGAACGGGGCCGGCAAGTCCACGACCATGAAGATCATCACGGGTTACCTCGACGCAGACGAGGGGTCGGTGGAGGTCATGGGCCGCCGGGTCCGGGACAACCCGCTCGAAACAAAGAAGGTCATCGGGTACCTTCCCGAAGCCAATCCACTCTATTATGATATGTACGTCAAAGAATACCTGCACTTTATTGCCGACGTACACCACCTGGGCAAAGACACCAGGGGAAGAATAGACGAAGCGATCACGCTGACCGGTCTGACACCCGAATATAAAAAAACCATCGGCACGCTTTCCAAAGGATACAAACAAAGGGTAGGCCTTGCCGCTGCCCTGCTCCACCATCCGGGTGTGCTCATCCTGGACGAACCCACGTCCGGTCTGGACCCAAACCAGATCATCGAGATCCGGGAGCTGATCCGCAACCTCGGCAAAAACAAAACGGTTCTTTTTTCCTCGCATATCCTTCAGGAAGTGGAAGCGCTGTGCGACCGCGTGATCATCATCAATAAAGGAAACCTGGTCGCCGACGCACGGCTGGCAGAGCTAAGAAGCGCCGGCAGCGGCAAGGACGAAGTAACCCTGGTCATCAAGGAATCCGTCCCCGCCTCCGTGTTTGAGGCCGAACCCCTGATCGAACAATGCCGGATGAAGGGCGAGGGACACTGGACGCTAACCACCGTTAGTTCGACCGAATTAAAGAAACGTTTACTGGAGCTCTCTTTGCAGAATAACTGGAACATTGTTTCTTTGCACAGCGAATCCGGCAGCCTGGAAGCCATCTTCAGGTCGCTGACATCAAATTAAACATTCAATATTCATGAGTTACATCGCAGAGGTACACGCCAGACAAATTTTAGACAGCCGGGGCAATCCCACTGTGGAAGTAGACGTCATCACCGAAGATGGCCAAATGGGACGGGCCGCCGTGCCGTCCGGAGCCTCCACCGGCAAACACGAAGCCGTCGAACTCAGGGACGGGGACAAAAGCGTATACATGGGCAAGGGCGTTTTGAAAGCCGTTGCCAACGTTAACGATATCATCGCCGGTGAACTCATCGGCATGGACGCCAGCGATCAGACCGGCATCGACGCCCGCATGATCGAACTGGACGGAACCGAAAACAAGGCCAAGCTGGGCGCCAATGCCATCCTGGCCGTGTCCATGGCCGTAGCCAAAGCCGGCGCCGCTGAAAGCGGGCTTCCGCTGTACCGCTACCTGGGTGGCGTCAACAGCACCGTACTGCCGATTCCCCTGATGAACATCCTCAACGGAGGGGTACACGCCGACAACAAGATCGACTTTCAGGAATTCATGATCGTTCCCATCGGCGCAGACACCTTTAGCGACGGCCTGCGCTGGGGTGTTGAGGTCTTCCACCACCTCAAGACCGTTCTGAAAAAGAAAGGCTACAGCACCAATGTAGGTGACGAAGGTGGTTTCGCACCGGACATCCAAAGCAACGAAGAAGCCATCGAAACCGTCCTGGCCGCCATCGAAGCCGCCGGCTACAAGGCAGGCTCCCAGATCGCCATCGCCATGGACGCCGCCAGCAGCGAAATGTACCAGGAGAACGGAAGCTATTCCTTCTATAAGAGCAGCAAGAAAAACCTCAGCCGCGAAGAAATGGTTGCCTACTGGACCGACTGGGCCAATAAATATCCCATCGTTTCCATCGAGGATGGCATGGCCGAAGACGACTGGGAAGGCTGGAAACAACTCACCGATTCCATCGGACGCAAGGTACAGCTCGTTGGTGACGACCTTTTCGTAACCAACGTCAACCGTCTTTCCGAAGGCATCAACCAGGGCATCGCCAACAGCATCCTCATCAAGGTCAACCAGATCGGTACCATCACCGAGACGATCAACGCCGTCCAGCTCGCCCAAACCAACGGCTACACCACGGTCATGAGCCACCGCAGCGGCGAAACCGAGGACACGACGATCGCCGACCTCGCCGTCGCCCTCAACTGCGGCCAGATCAAAACCGGCTCCGCGTCCCGCACCGACCGCCTGGCCAAATACAACCAGTTGATCCGCATCGAGGAAGCCCTCGGCGCTTCCGGGATCTATCCGAAAGGGCTGTTCAAAATCTAAAAACCATCGAAAAAATAAAAAGCCGCCCTCTAGGCGGCTTTTTTTATCTTTATGTATGTTGAAGCGGATCCCGAAATGGCTCAAAAACCGGTACCTCCTCACGACGGCCGCGTTTGTGTTGTGGGTGAGTTTTTTTGACAGGAACGACCTGTTTACGCAAGGAGAGCGGGCCAGGGATCTGAGGACCCTTCAAAAAAGCAAGACTTACTATACCACGCAGATAGAAGCCGCTAAAAGGGAATTGGACCAGATGACCCACGATCCGTCCGCCCTGGAAAAATTCGCCCGTGAGAAATACCGTATGAAAAAAGACAACGAGGACGAATTTACGATCGACGACGCCCCCTCAAAAAACGCGCAATAGCCTGTTAGACACCTGGTTAAGACTTTGTATCCGAAAATCGTGCTTTTGACGCACAATTTCCGGGTGTTGACTTGCGTTTTTAACCTGAAACCTTACTTTGCCTATGAGCGATTTTACTCCGGAAGATCTGATTTTGTACCTATACGGCGAAACAGATAACGAGAAGACGGCCCGCATCAAGGCAGCGCTGGACTGCAGCTGGGCACTCCGGGAAAAACTTTCGGTCCTGAAGACTTCCATGGACAGGCTGGACAAAGCCCCTTTGCAATCCCCTTCCGCCGCCGTCTTAGACAACATTTTAGCGTACGCAAGGGCAAAGTCAAAGGTCGTACCTTAGGGTTACCATGACCATCCAGCAACGGTACCAGTTCATCATCGACTATTTCCAGGAACACGCACCCAATGCGGAAACGGAGCTTATCTACGACAACCCCTACCAGCTCCTGGTAGCCGTCATCCTTTCTGCACAATGCACCGATAAGCGGGTAAATATGACCACTCCCGCTATTTTTGCGCGCTATCCGGACCCGGAAGCCCTGGCAAAAGCCGAGGTGGACGACGTTTTCCAACTCATCCGGAGCATTTCTTATCCGAACAACAAGGCAAAACACCTCGTCGGGATGGCCAAAATGCTGGTCGGCCAATTTCATGGACAGGTTCCCCTGACGGTGGACGAGTTGGTCACCCTGCCTGGTGTCGGCCGGAAAACCGCCAACGTCATTACTTCGGTGGTAGACAACCAGCCGAATATGGCGGTCGATACCCACGTCTTCCGGGTGGCCGCGCGCATCGGGCTCACCAGGAATGCGCGGACGCCGCTGGCCGCGGAAAAACAGCTGGTCAGCCACTTTCCCGAAGCCTTGATCCATAAGGCCCATCACTGGCTCATCCTTCATGGCCGTTACGTATGCCTGGCGCGTTCCCCCAAATGCGAGGAGTGCGGGGTCCAACCGGCCTGTCTTTATTTCCAGAAACAACTTAGGGCTGCAAAGACCTGATCCATGGACTACGCGGCCGAATTCAAAAAATTTTTAACCAGCCACCAGACGAGCCTGGCCGTCCGTGTCACGTTCAGCGTGGTTCTTCCCCCTCTTGTCTTTTATAACCTCGGCCACCTGGCCATCGGCGCGGCCATGTCCATTGGCGCCCTCTGTACCAGCCTTACCGACACACCGGGCCCGCCGCACCACCGGCGCAACGGGTTTTATGCCAGCATTGCCCTCAATTGCATCACCGCTTTCATCGTCGGGCTCACGAATTCCTGGCACATCGTCCTCGGCGCTGAGATCGTGTTCTTTAGTTTCCTTTTCAGTTTTCTCTCCGTCTTTGGAACCCGGGCGGGTTCGGTGGGCAACCTTGCCCTGCTTGTCCTGATCCTCATGATCGACTCTAAAAAATCACAGACACAGGTCTTGCTCAACAGCCTGTACATTGCCCTGGGCGGCGTCTGGTATGCCTTTATAAGTCTTGTCCTGTACCGCATCTTTCCCTACCGGCTGGCACAGCAGGCGGTGGGCGAGTCCATTATCTCGGTCTCCCGGTATTTCCGGATAAAAGCCCGGTTCTATGAAACTTCCGGCGGGTTCGAGGACGCGTACAACGCCCTGATGAAGGAACAGGTTGTCCTCCAGGAACAGCAGGCCCAGGTAAGGGAGCTGCTTTTCAAAACGCGCCGGATCGTCAACGACTCCACTATTAAAAGCCGCGTCCTTTTGATGATGTTCGTCGATTCGGTGGACTTGTTCGAAATGATCCTTTCTTCGCAGCAGGACTATAACGTCCTCCACGAACAGTTTGACGGCAGCGGGATCCTGGGAGAAGTGGGAGACCTCATCCTCCGTATGGCCGACACCCTGGAGTCCATCGGCCTTGCCGTCCAGGCTTCCGATGCGTACCGGATAGCGCCGGACAACAGCCTGAAGTCGCTCGAACGTACCCTCGACAGCATCAGGGACAAAGTTCCACCCGAAGGATACACGAGCCTCCGGCACATCTTTCAGAACATCCGCGACATCCGGGAACGCATGCACCGGCTGAGCCTTTACACGCACTACGACGGGCTTACCGGCACCGGCAACAAAGGCGAGATCGACTATACACGTTTTATTACCCACACCCCCATCGATGCCCAGGTTTTTGTGGACAATCTAAACATGCGGTCCCAGGTTTTCCGGCATTCGATACGGCTTGCCCTGGCAATGCTCGTGGGTTATATCGTTTCCCGGTTTCTGCCCTGGGGGCATGGCTACTGGATCTTGCTCAGCATCTCGGTTATCCTCAAACCCATCTTTGGTTCAACCAAAAGACTCTACTTCCAGCGGCTCGGGGGAACCTTGGTGGGCGCCGCTGCCGGGGGCCTGTTGTTATATTTTGTAGCCAACGGCCCGGTGCTCATGACCGTCATGATCGTGACGATGATCATCGGGTATAGCGTTCAAAAAAGGGACTTCTTCATCTATTCCATTCTCGTCACGGTCTTTGTCCTGATCGCCTTTCATTTCCTGTACAACCACGACTTCCGGGAGATCGTCCGGGACCGGGTCGTGGACACGGCCATTGGATCGTTTATCGCACTGGGCGCAGGTTTTATTTTCATACCCAGCTGGTCACACGAGACCATGCGGGAGTCCATGCGGGCAATGATCCGCGCCAACCAGCGCTATTTTGCCCTCGTAGCGCGCTCCTATACGGGGAATACCGCTTCCGTAAACGACTTCAAGGTCGCCCGTAAGGAGGCCTTTGTGGCCCTGGCCAATCTTTCGGATAACTTCCAGCGCATCCTCACCGAACCCCGCAGCAAGCGACAGAACGTGTCCTTTATGCACCAGTTCGTGGTCTCCTGCCAGATGTTTACGGCGCATACCGCGTCCCTGGCCTATTACGAACAGACCCTGCAAAAACGGTATGCGCTGGAAAATTTTGACGGCGTTGTCCGCGAGGTGAATGTGCACCTGGACGACGCGAGAAGATTGCTGGGCGACGAACCCGCGGCGCGCCAGGCGGCGGCTGAAAGCGGGGGCAACGCGCCCGTTGAGCCCGAATCCGACCCAACGCGTTTATCCGCCCGTCACACCGTTGCCGACCAGTTCGACATCCTCCACACCCTGTCCCGGGACATCGAGAATGCCGTCCGCAAATACGGCCGCGCCGCGGCCTGAAAAGCCGGCCCGAAAAGCCTAAAGGTATTTTTTGATCTCGGTCACGAGCTCCGCCTTCGTAATAGGTATCCCCATCGTCTTATGGAAGCCCTTCGCGTCGATCAGGTATTTGTCGCGGATGATCTTGATCAGCTGGCCATTGTTGATTTCGGGGATCAGCACTGTCTCATACTGCTCCAGCATGTGGCCTACATTGCGTGGAAAAGGACGCATGTGGCGCAAATGAGCGTGGGCCACAGCCTTCCCATCGGTGAGTAATTCCTGTACGGCGCTTTTGATGGCCCCGTAGGTAGAACCCCACCCCAGCACCAGTACCTTACCCTTGGCGGGACCGCTGTCGAGGGTTTGCTCCGGGATATAGTTCGCGACCATGTCCACCTTTTCCTCCCGGATACGCACCATTTGCTGGTGGTTTTCGGGATCATAGCTGACGGCGCCTGTGACATTCTGTTTCTCCAGGCCGCCGATCCGGTGTTCGAGACCGGGCGTGCCGGGCACAGCCCAGGGCCGTACCAGCTTTTCATCCCGGAGATAGGGTTGGAACTTTTCTTCCCCGGGAGCGAGGTCGGTTTTAAAAGCCACTTCGATGGGCGTCAGGTCCGCACTCTGGGGGAATTTCCAAGGTTCCGCCCCGTTGGCGATATACCCGTCACTCAGGAAGATCACGGGTGTCATGTGTTGCACCGCGATACGGACGGCTTCATAGACCGCATAAAAACAGTCGCTGGGCGTAGACGCGGCCACGACGGGCATGGGGCATTCCCCGTTTCTGCCGTAATAGGCCTGCAACAGGTCGCTTTGTTCCGTCTTTGTCGGCAGGCCGGTGGACGGTCCGCCCCTTTGAACGTCCACGATCAACAGGGGAATCTCCAGCATGACGGCAAGCCCCATCGCCTCCGATTTGAGCGCCATGCCCGGGCCGGAGGTCGTGGTCACACCCAGCGAACCGCCGTAAGCGGCGCCGATTGCAGCGCTGATCCCCGCGATTTCGTCTTCGGCCTGGAAGGTCCGGACGCCAAAATTCTTGTACCGGCTCAGTTCGTGAAGGATGTCCGAGGCAGGGGTGATGGGATAGGTCCCCAGAAAAAGGGGAAGCCCGCTCTTTTGAGAGGCCGCGATCAACCCGTAGGCCAGGGCCTGGTTCCCCATGATCGACCGGTATGTTCCGGGTTCCATCCGGGCCTTCTGCACCTGGTAACGGGTCGTAAAGGTCTCCGACGTGTCCCCAAAGTGATACCCCGCCTTCAGGGCTTTGATATTGCTCGCGAGGATTTCCTCTTTCTTGCCAAACTTCTCTTCCAGGAAGCTCACCGTGCTGTCGAGGTTACGGTTGTACATCCAGTAGAGATAGCCCAGGACAAACATGTTTTTAGCCCGGTCTTTTTCCTTCGTCCCCAGGGTATATTCCTTCAGGGCTTCCCGGGTCATTTTAGTGACGTCCAGTTTGACCACAGAATAGTTGTCGAGGCTGCCGTCCTCCAGGGGGTTCACGCCATCCGGGTACCCCGCCAGGCGAAGGTTTTTGGCGTCAAAACCGTCCTCGTTGACGATGATCCGGCCGCCCTTTTTGAGCCCCTTGAGGTTGACCTTGACCGCGGCGGCATTCATGGCTACCAACACATCGTATTGATCCCCAGGAGTATATACTCTATCACTCGAAAAATGAAGTTGAAATCCACTCACCCCGGGCAAGGTCCCCTGGGGTGCCCTTATCTCCGCCGGGAAGTCGGGAAAGGTGGCCAGGTCGATCCCCAGCAGGGCGGTATTGTTCGTAAACTGACTCCCCGTCAGCTGCATACCATCCCCGGAGTCGCCCGCGAATTTGATCACCACATCCTGTACGATTTCATTATGTCGTTCCATACACACCCGTTTAGGCGCACAAAGTTAGGGCTTAATGGCTTTCCTGCCAGTCATTTATCAATACAGACGGCCAAAACGCCCGTTAGTATGCTAAAATGGTAGGTTAAGGGCCTGGAGCAAAGTCTTTTAGTCGCCACAGGTGCAGACACGCGTACGTGCGATACGGACTCCATTTCCCCGAGATCTTGAGCATTTTCTCCCGGAGCGTCCGCTTGTCCCCGTTCTTCAACCGGTAGATCCGCATCATCGCCTGCTGTATGCCCAGGTCGTCCACCGCAAACACGTCTTCCCGTCCGAGGGAAAACATCAGCATCATCTCCGCCGTCCAGCGTCCCACCCCCTTGATCTGGGTTAGGTAATCGATTACACCTTCGTCTTCCATCTCCTGCAGCTTCCCGAAGGATAGCCCTTCTTCCAGCGCAAACCGGGCGATATTCTGCACGTAGGTCACCTTGGCGTTGGACAGGCCGATTGCCCTCAGCGTGGGCGACGGAGTCTCCAAAACCCGCTCCGGTGAGGGGTTTCCGCCGTACAGCCCGGTAAAACGCCCCCGTATAACCGAAGCAACCCGGGTCGACAGCTGTTGGGACATGATCGCCCCCGTTAGGTGCAGCCAAACCTCTTCCTGGGGCGCTATCACCACGGGTTCTATACCCTCCAAAAGGGGCCCCAGGCGCTTATCCTGGGCAAGATGGAGGAGGTACGGGGGGCGTTTGGATTGCATACGGTGGGGGCGTTTGGTAATAATAAATTAAAGTTAATTATACATTTTGGTAATAAAGAAATTCAAACTTTGATAAACCTCTACTGGTGAAAAAGCATTACAAGACTATCGTACTATCCGACCTCCACCTGGGTATTAAGAATTCGAGGGTCAAGGAAGTGGTGGAATTCCTCAAAGGACATACCTGCGACACCCTGATCTTAAACGGCGACATCATAGACGGCTGGCAGCTCAAGAAATCCGGTAGCTGGAAAAGCAAGCACACCAAGTTTTTCAAGCTGATCATGAAATGGCTGGCCAAAAACGATACCAAGGTCATCTACCTCCGGGGCAACCACGACGACTTTCTGGACGAGGTCCTGCCTTTTTCTCTCGGTAACTTCAGCATCAAGAAACACCATATCCTCCGCAGCGGCGACGCCAAGTACTATGTCGTCCACGGAGACATTTTCGATACCGTCACCACCAAGCTCAAGTGGCTGGCAAAACTCGGGGACATCGGCTACACCCTGCTCCTGTGGCTGAACCGTCACTACAACAACTACCGCGTAAAGAAAGGGTTGCCCTATTATTCGCTTTCCCAGGTTGTCAAGCAAAAGGTCAAACAGGCGGTCAACTTCATCTCCGATTTCGAGGAACAACTGGCCGAAGTCGCCAAGGCCAACCGTTGCCAGGGCGTGATTTGCGGTCATATTCACCAGCCCGCCAATAAAATGATCGGGAATATTCACTATCTTAACTCCGGCGACTGGGTCGAAACCATGAGTGCGCTTGTGGAAGACGACCATGGCCATTGGGAAGTGGTATATTATGCCGACTGGGTCAAGGCCCAGACTCCTGTCACCGCCCCTGAAACCAACGTCGCTCCCCAAGAGGCTTGGGTTTTACAGCCCGCGTAAAAAACCAGATAGTGTAGTGTATGGAAAGCCGCTCGTTTATTTTTGCTGTGCAGGGAGAAGGCAGAGGTCACCTCACCCAGGCCATTTCGGTGTATGAAATGCTTGTCAGCCGTGGATTCAAGGTGCACGCTATTTTGGTGGGCAGCAGCCAGCGGCGGGAGCTTCCCGAATTCTTTAAACGAAAGATCCCGGTTCCCATCATTCCCTTTCAAAGCCCGAATTTCATCACCGACCCCGGTAACAAATCCATACGGCTCGGCGCTACGCTCTGGAAAACCTTGAAAGGGTTCCGCAAGTACGGGCGGAGCCTCCGGTTGATCCGTGACACCCTCCACCAATACAAACCGGACGCCCTCATAAATTTCTACGAACCGCTGGTAGGCTGGTACGGGCGCTGGTATAAGGAAGAGACCCGCATCATCGGTATCGCCCACCAATACGTTTACTTACACCCCGGTTTCGAATTCCCCGAGGGCCGGCGGATGGACCGGATGATCATCCGGAATTATACCCGGCTGACCGCTATGGGCGCCGACGCGCTGCTGGCTCTTTCGTTTTACCCCCTTCCCCCCTGCGCCGACAAGCGGATCAAGGTCCTTCCACCCCTGCTCCGGAAAGAGGTCTTCGAGCAGGACATCCACCGCCAGCCCTTCTTGCTGGCCTACGTCCTGAACGCCGGATACATGCAGGACATCATCAACTGGCACAAAGCCCACCCCGAAACGGAGCTGCATTGTTTTACGGACAGCAAGGCCGTCAAAGGCAAGTGGCGCTACGACGACACCCTTTGTTTCCACTCCCTGGATGATAAGAAATTCCTGACCATGATGGCCAGTTGCCGGGGGCTGGTATGCACTGCCGGTTTCGAATCCGTGTGCGAAGCCCTCTACCTGGGGAAACCCGCCCTGATGATCCCCGTGGGCGGTCATTTTGAGCAATTCTGCAACGCCCGGGACGCTGTAAAGGCCGGGGCCGGTATCTATGACACCGGGTTCCGTATAGACCGGCTTCTGGATTTTATCCCCCATTATACCCCCTCGGAGCCCTACCGCCGCTGGATAAAAGGCGTGGAATATGACGTATTGAGCGCCATCGACAGGGTACTGCCCCTGGCGCCTCAGCTGAACGTAATGCTGACGCTGCCGTCCTTCTCGTCCTTAAGCAGCACTCCAAGCTCCAGCAATTGATTCCGGATCTTGTCCGAGGTAGCGTAGTCCTTTTTGGTCCGGGCCTCCTTACGGAGCTCGATCAACAGTTCCAGAACACCGTCGAGGACCTGGTTGTTCCCTGTCTTTTCGTCCTGCAAACCAAAGATGTCTTCCAGGTAAGCCTTAAAATACCGCTGCAGCCGTCCGTGGGTGTCCGCGTTGAGCGTGCCCGCGCCGATGTGTCTATCCCTGATCCCATTGATCACGGGGACCAGTTCGAAAAGGTTGGCGAGCACCTTGGCGGTATTCAGGTCGTCGTTCATGAACTCATCCATCCCGTCCAGGAGTCCGCCCACCTTGGTATCCAGGTCCGAGGTCCCGGTCCCGGTGAACACCGGCAGCCGCTTCAGCACGTCATACGCCTCCCAAAGCCGCCTCAATCCTTTGTCCGCCGCTTTCAGCGCTTCATTGCCAAAATCCAGCGTACTCCTGTAGTGCGTCTGCAGGATAAAAAAACGGATCGTCATGGGTGAATACGCCTGTTCCAGCAAGGGATGATTCCCGCTAAACAACTCCGTCAGCTTGATGACATTGTTGTAGCTTTTCCCCATCTTTCGGCCGTTGATGGTGATCATGTTGTTATGAATCCAATACCGCGCCGGCAGCTCGTGGTTGCACACCGTACTTTGCGCGATCTCACACTCGTGGTGCGGGAACTGCAGGTCCATCCCGCCGCCGTGGATATCAAAACGCCCCCCCAGGTACTTGGTGCTCATGGCCGAGCACTCGATGTGCCAGCCCGGAAAACCCTCGCCCCACGGGCTGCTCCAGCGCATGATGTGTTCTGGCGGCGCACTCTTCCAGAGGGCGAAGTCCACCTTGTTGCGTTTCTCGTCCTGGTTGTCCAGGTCACGACCGCTTTCCTCCAAATCTTCCAGGATCCTGCCGCTTAGGATTCCATACGGCTGTCCCTGTTCTTTGTAATAGGCATTGTATTTCTCCACGTCGAAATAAACCGACCCGTTGACCACATAAGCATATCCCGCTGAAATGATCTGTTCGATCATATCGATCTGCTCCACGATGTGCCCGGTAGCCGTAGGCTCTATGCTGGGGTCGAGGTTCCCAAACCGCCGCATGGCCCAATGAAACAGGTTGGTATACTTCTGCACCAGTTCCATCGGCTGAAGCTTTTCCAGGACCGCCTTTTTGGAGATCTTGTCCTCCGCTTCCCGTCCTTCTTCCTCGAAATGCCCCGCATCCGTGATGTTGCGCACATACCGCACCGCATACCCCAGGTGCATCAGGTACCTATAAACCACGTCAAACGTAATAAACGGCCTGGCGTGTCCCAGGTGCGATTCCCCGCTCACCGTCGGTCCGCAAACATACATCCCCACCCGCCCGGGAATCAGGGGCACGAATACTTCCTTTTGCCGTGTCAGAGAGTTATAAACCTTCAAATCTGCCATAAATTCTAATGAAATCTGCTCAAAGATAATCGTTTCCCCTGGCTCTCCCGAATCCCGCCGCCGCATCCCTATAACTCTACTTTGAGGACAAACCATGCTGCTAGGCCGAGGGGGGGTATGTCCATTTTACTCTTTTCCTCAGGGAACCGAAACGTCTTGGCATCGTTCGAATCACCTGAGGAAAAGAGTAAAATGGACATACCCCCCCTCGGCCGGGGCAATCAGGCGTAACCGCTAGAGGTAGCGTTATAGTATAGATTTATTTAACCGGAAGGTGATCTTCCTCGGGGTTCTCGTTCCCAGGATCGTAGATCGTGGCGGTGATGGGGAAGTGATCGCTGAGGACGCGGGGGGTGCAGGAATATTGGAAGGCGTTGTAGGAGGGGTCGAAGAGGATGTAGTCGATGCGGAGCGTGGGGGATATTTGGGAGAAGGTACGGCTCCAGCCGCTGCCCTTTTCGCGAAACGCGTCTTTGAGGCCGTCGTGGATGGTGGCGTAGGCGTAGGAATTCGGGACGTCGTTAAAGTCGCCGCAGACGATCACGGGGTTGGGGCTGTGCTCGATCACCTCGTGCACCACGTCCGCCTGGTCCGCGCGCCGGAGAAGGCCCGACTTGATTTTGCCCAGGATATTCCGGGATTGCCGTTTGGCGCTGTCTCCTTCTGAAAGCGAAGGGTTGTCCAGGAAGGCGTAGTCCCTTTTATCAAAGTGCAGCGACTGCAGGTGTACGTTAAAGACCCGGAAGGTGTCCAGGGGCGTCACGATGTCCGCGTATTCAAAGACGTCGTTGTACTTTCTTTCCTTGCCGATAATATTCGTCTGCTGCAGGATGGGGTATTTGGAAAAAATAATCACCCCGTAGTGATAGATCGTGTTGTTGTAACGGCTGTCTGCGTACCATTCGTAAGCCACCGCATAGTACGGAAAACCGAGGGCGTGGCGGAAGCTCTGTATGGAGTAAGGATGGGCGAGGGTATCGCAAAAAAAGAATTCCTGGAAACAGGCGATGTCCGGGTCTTCCTTGTGGATGAGCTCGATCATGTCCTGTTTGACCGTAGGATTTTTTTTGTTGTCGAAGAAGTTGAACAGGTGCACGTTCCAGCTCATCACCTTGAGCATGTTCGCCGGCTTCGGGTCACCGGCGTGTGTGTCGATGTGGAACGACATAAACGCCCGGATCGGTCCCAGCGACAGAATGATGCCCACCAGCGAAATAAGGGTCCAGCGGTACCGGCGGCGGATCAGCCAGAAGAGGAGAAAAAGAAGGGTCAACAGCAACAACCAGGGGAACCCGAGTGCCAGGAATCCCAACGGCCACCAGTGCCTGGGATCTACGTGGGGAATGAGACCTACCAAGAGCAGGAGGATGACCACCAGGCTATTGGCAAGGATCAGGAGCGCGCGCATGGCTATTACAACTCTTCTTCTTCGCTAGCCCGTTTCAGGAACTCCCGTTCCTCCTCCGTGAGGTGTTGGTAGCCCTTTTGCGAGATCTTATCGAGAAGCTCGTCTACTTTTTGTTGGGTGATCAATGGCGTCTTCGTGTAAGGCGGATTACCCTGGTTTTTATAGAACAGTTCTTTTTTAAACACCTTCTTTTCCTTGACATTGTTCGGGTTGGCGAGGTTCATGACCCATTGGTAGAGGCTGTGCATCCACCCGCCCCAGTCACGCCCCTTGCGCAGCTCTTGCACGAAAACAAAGCCCATGGCGGCCCCCGCCGCGTGGGACAGGTGATACGCGTAAGGCGCGCCCCCTACCCCGGCCAGGTCGATGGCCACGTACACAATGGTCAGGATCCACAGGGGAATGCCTCCGTTGAGCATGGGGAATATCCGGTAATCCGGCGATACCATGGTGGTGGCGATGGCGATCGCCATGATCCCCGCATTGGCGCCGATGAGCTCAGGTGAAAACCCTCTCAGGCCGGGGCTAAGCGTACAAATCGCCAGGAAAACCACGCCGCCGGCAAGGCCGCCGTACAGGTACAAGGGGACGATCTGGCGGTTGCCCGTAAGATCCTGAAGGATGTACCCAAAGGCCCAAAGCCAAAGCATATTGCTGATGAGCAGCCAGGCGTCCACGTGGATAAACATGGCCGTGAGTAACGTCCAGGGCCGGGTGGCGAACGTGGAAAAGTTACCCGGCAGGGCTATCCAGTCCAGCACGTGCTTTTGAAACAACTCGGACGAGGTCGGGGGCCCGGCCTGGGTGGTGACCTTATAAATGATCTGGATGAACCCCAGTATGACGAAGATGACGGCGTTTATCGCCACCAGGTTGAATAGGGCATTGTTGGACTCTCCCAGCAGGATCCTGCGCCGGCTATTTTTTTCCGTAACTGCCATAAAAACTTTCACTCCCTTAATACGTACGTAATATTCTACCCTAAAGTTACGAAATCGCCCCGGGATGAATCGTTAATAAAAATCCCGGCGATTGGTCCTGTTCCAGATAAAGACAATCAAAAAGCCCACCAGGCCACCCCCCAGGTGTGCATAGTGTGCGACGTCGTCGCCCGGTGTCGCCCGGACGCCGCCAAACAGCTCGATCAGGATATACCCGATCACCAGCCACTTTGCCTTTATCGGGAATGGAATAGGAATAATGAACATTTCCGTGTTCGGAAAAGTATATCCAAAGGCGACCAGCACCCCGAAGATCGCGCCGGAAGCGCCATAGAGCGGTACGTTGAGGATTTCGTCCCGAAGGGCAATACCCGTGTCCTGGTCGATCGCCCCTGCGTACTCATGGAGCAGGGAAGTGTTGTGGAAATACATGATTATCATATTGATAATCACCGCACCTATCCCGCAGATCAGGTAGAAATTCAAAAACCGTTTGGACCCCCAGAAGTTCTCCAGCGTACTGCCGAACATCCAGAGGGCAAACATATTGAAGAAAATATGGGCAAAAACGATACGCCCGCCCGAGGTGGCTTCGTGGAGAAACATGTACGACACAAACTGGAAGGGCTTGAACAAGGAGGAACGGATGTCATACAAAGCGAAAGTGCGAATGATCCAGGACCCGGAACCTCCCGTGAGGATTTCCAAAAGCCAAACGACAACATTAATGATAATCAGGTATTTAATAACAGGAGGGAATCCAGGTAACCCACTCTGCCGATAGTTAGCCATGTCCGATAGTTTTGTTGTTAAAAATAGCGCATCGCCGTCAAAATCACCCCCTCCACTCCAGCAACACCACGTTCTCGATGTGATGGGTATGGGGAAACAGGTCCACCGGCTGGACCCGGGTTATCCGGTAGCGCTCGTCCAGCAGTTGCAGATCCCTGGCCTGGGTGGCCACGTTACAGCTCACATATACCACCCTGGGCGCCCCTATTTCCAGGAGTTTCCGGACCAGTTGCTCGTGCATACCCGCCCGGGGCGGGTCGGTGATGAGCACATCCGGCCGGCCATGCGCGGCGAAAAAGGCGTCGTCGCACACTTCCGTCACATCTCCCGTAAAAAACCGGGCGTGTTCAACGCCGTTCAGGCGGGCGTTTTCCTCTGCGTCCCGGATCGCGGCTTCGATCACTTCCACCCCTACAACCCTTCCTGCTTTCGGGCTCAGGAAGATCCCGATGCTTCCCGTGCCGCAGTATAGGTCGTAGATGGTTTCGGTTCCCGTCAGGCCCGCAAACTCCCTGACGACTGAATAGAGCCTTTCCGCCTGCCGGGTATTGGTCTGGAAAAAGGATTTGGGTCCGATCTTAAACCGGAAGTCCTCCAGGGTCTCGGTGACAAAGCCTTTTCCGTAATAGGTCTTGGGCTCCAGGTCGTGGATGCTGTCGTTCCACTTCGGGTTGATCGTATACAAAAGGGTCGTGATCCCCGGGACCTGCGCCAGGAGATGATCCATCAACCGGGGGCCCTCCACCCGGTCTTCGTACCCCATGACGAGGTTGACCATGACTTCCCCGGTTGTACACACCCGGACCACCAGGTTCCTGAGCCAGCCGGTATGCTGGCGGATGTCGTAAAACGTATAGCCTTCCCTCAAGGCAAAGTCCCGGACCGTCGACCGGATGAGGTCGCTCGGCTCCGCCTGCAGATGGCATTCCTTTAGGTCGATGACCTTGTCGAAAAGCTTGGGTACGTGAAAACCCAGACCCGGTTCGGGCGCAGGCATGTCCGGCCCGGCGGCGCGCATTTCTTCCTGCGTCCGGTAACGGCGGCTGCTAAACGTAAATTCCAGTTTGTTCCGGTAATAGCGGGTGTCTTCTCCGCCGATGATCGGGCGGACTTCCGGGAGGGTTATTTTGCCCAGGCGTGTCAGGTTCTGGATAACTTCCCGCTCCTTGTAGACCAACTGTTGCGGATAAGGCAGCATCTGCCATTTACACCCGCCGCAAAGTCCGAAATGCGGACAAAACGGGTCGACCCGCTCCGGGGACAGGGACCTGAAAGCCGTTACCCGCCCCTCTGCCCAGTCTTTCTTACTCTTCGTAAGGACGACGTCCACCACGTCACCGGGAACCGCTCCTTCTATAAAGATGACCTTGCCGTCTATTCTTGCGAGTGCCTTGCCTTCGGCCGCATAGTCCGTAACCGCTACCTGTTCCAGCGTCTTCAACAATTTTTTTCTCACGTAGCAAAAATACTGGATTCGTGTATGTGTCCCACTTTTCGTGTATATTTCCGTTGTGAAAGCGACTAAAATCCAATCCATAATGAAGGGTGCGCTCGCCCTGTTCCTGCTGGCGGCCGCCTGGCCTTCTTCCTCCCTCCTGGCCCAAGGCTACGACATCAAAGTGACTTTCAAACCGTACACCCGGGGGTTTATTTACCTGGCGCATTATTTCGGCAAACCCGTCTATGTCAAGGATTCCCTACCCCTGGGACCCGGGAGCACGGTGGAATTCAAGGGGCGAGAACCCCTGGAGGGCGGCATATACATGGTCGTCAACCCGGCCAAAAACCAGATGGTGGAAATGCTCATAGACAGCGGGAGCGCCAAACAGCACTTCAGCGTCGTCGCGGACTCCGCCGACCTCGTCCATGGTACGCACTTTACCGGGTCTCCCGACAACGATGTCTTTTCTTCCTACCAGGCGTATGCCGCGGGACAATACACCCGGATGCGCCCCCTGCAACAAGCGCTGTCCACCGCAAAGACCCACGCCGACTCGACCCGTCTGATCGACCAGATCCAGTCGATCAACAAGGCCACCGCGGACTACCGGACCAACCTGATGAAGGTCAATCCCAGCAGCTTCCTGGCGACCCTGTTCGCCCTGATGCAGGAACCGGTTATTCCGCCCGCCCCCAAACTGTCCAACGGCCGGCCCGACTCTCTTTTTGCCTACCGTTATTACAAGGCCCACTACTGGGACGGCATTGCCTTTAACGACGGACGGCTGCTCTTCACCCCCATCTTCGAACCAAAGCTCAACGACTACTTCACCCGTTTGGTGTCCCCGGAGCCCGACTCCCTGAAAGAGGAGGTCAACTACATGATCCTGTACAGCCGCTCCGACCCGACGATGTTCAAATACTTCATCACAAAATTCACCAACGACTACGCCACGCCGAAGTATATGGGCCAGGACGCCGTGTTCCTGGATTTGTTCGAAAAATACTACCAGACCGGGCAGGTGGACTGGCTGACCGATGCCCAGAAAAAAGCCATCTACGACCGCGCCTACAGCATCATGGCCAACCAGCTCGGCGACCCCGCCGCGGATATGTCGCTTCTGGACACCGCGGACCGGAAGTTGTCCTTGTATTCTGTCCAGGCGCCCTTTACCGTCGTTTGTTTTTGGGACCCGGATTGCGGACATTGTCAAAAGATCGTCCCGGAGCTCGACAGTATCTATGTCGCCAAATGGAAACAACTGGGTGTAAAGGTTTGGGCCGTCCTCATCGACACCGTCAAAACCGATGTGGCCAAGATCGCCCCTGAAAAGGCCCACTGGATGAAGTACATCCGGGATCACCACCTGGACGACTGGCTCAACGTGTACCAGACACCGGCCATGAAACAGGAAGACATAGACGCCAAACGCGCGGGCTTCCGGCAGCTCTATGACGTCTACCAGACGCCCACGATCTACCTGCTGGACGAACAAAAAAAGATCGTCGGCAAAAAGCTGACCTGGGAACAGGTGGATGAGCTCATCCAACGGAAAATGCAAAGGGCACACACCACCAATCCCGTATCCCGCTGATGAAAAAGATCACCTCTTTCTTTTTGATGGCTTGTGGCATTCAGGGGGCCGTAAACGCGCAGACCCTTTTTAGCTACGGCCCCTATAAGGTCGACAAGCAGGAGTTCCTGTGGGCCTACCGCAAAAACAATACACAGGCCGCCGGAAAAAGCGTGGACGCCTACCTGAACCTGTACATCGACTATAAGCTAAAGGTCCGCGCCGCCGAGGATGCCCGCCTGGATTCGGCCGCAGACTTCCAACGAGACCAGCGGGGTTTTACACGGGAACTTTCCGACCAAACCATGCACCGCCTGGAGGGCATCGGCCGGCTCAGCCAGGAAGCCCTGGAACGGGGACAGACCGACGTCGAAATCGCCCAGATTTTTATAGGCTTTACCCGTCCCGGTGATTCCACAGAGGCTTATACCCGTATCCGGGAGGCCCGGGACCAACTGGCCAAAGGCGTCCCCTTTGCCACCGTGGCCTCGACCTACGGAAGCAGCCCCCTCCTCAAAACCACGGGTGGCTATACAGGATACATCACTGCTTTTTCGTTGCCCTACGCCGCCGAGAACATCGTATACGGTCTCAAAGACGGCGCCTGGTCCGGGATCTACCGGAGCCGTTCGGGTTACCATATTTTCAAACGCCTGGGCCAGCGCCCCAACCCCGGCTCGATCCGGGTCGCCCAGATCCTCATTGCACTCCCCCCAAAAGCCACCCAGGCCGACAAAGACAAGGCCCTTTCCATCGCAAACCACGTCTATGATTCCTTGAAAAAGGGAGGCAACTTCGACAGCCTCGTCCGCCGGTACAGCGACGACAAGATGACGTATTACAACTATGGGTTGCTCCCCGACTTCACCACGGGTGATTTCGACCCCGCCTTTGAAAAGGCCGCCTTTGCCCTGGCGCAGAACGGGGATGTGTCCGCACCCATAGAAACAGCCTATGGTTATCACATCATCAAAAAGATAGGACTCCAACCGGCTCTACGGGACAGCCTGGACAATCAGCGCTGGTATACCCTCCAGCAAAAGGTCTTTTACAGCGACCGGATGGATGCCGCCAAAGCCGCCTTTGCCGAATCCTCTCTTCCCATGATCCGGTACCGCGACCTTCGCCCCGACACCGCCTGGTTGTTCCGGACCACGGACACGTTACTAAAAACCCGCGGGGGCGAAGAATACATCAAAAAGGTACGCCAGATCCCCCTGTTCTCTTTTGAAAACAAAACGTACACCTCCACCGACTGGTTCAGGTACCTCCTTTATAAACGAACCGGCGACGGCAAGGATCCCTTCGTCCGGTACCCCGACATCCTGCGTACCTTTCTCCACACTTCAGCCCTGGAATATGTCCAGGCCAACCTCGACCACCTTTATCCGGAATACCACTACCAGGTCCGCGAATTCGCCGACGGTACGCTCTTATTCTCCATCACCCAACAAGACGTTTGGAACCGGGCCGAGGATGACACCGCCGCCCTCCGGAGCTGGTTCTGGCAACACAAAGACCAATTCCACCTCCGGCCCAGTGCCGACGCGCTTTTCTTCAGCGCTGCCGACAGCAGTTCGCTGTCGCGTTTCCGCGCGCAACTGCTACAAGCTCCCTCCCGCTGGAGGGAAACCCTGGGCGCCTACCCCTCCATAGCCGCGGACTCCGCCCGCGTCGAACTACAGGCGCTCTCCATTGACAGCGCCGGGGCACAAGCCGGTCTTGTCACCACGCCGGCCCTCCAACCCGACAACCACTACCATGTATACGCGCTCCTAAAGGTGTATCCCCCGGTACCCGCCACGGGTTTTGAAGAAGTAAAGGGTCTTGTGCTCAACGACTATCAAAATTACCTGGAACGGAAATGGATCGCCGGCCTCCGCCGCAAATATCCCGTAACCGTCAACCAGTCTGTATTGGCACAGATCAAGCGCTGACGCCACCCTGCGAATTGGCATGGAATTGGAATCATTCATAGCTATGCGCAAGAACATGCTCTTGTCCTGCCTCGCCTTGTTAGGTGCTACGGCAGTGATGGCCCAGACCACGACAACACACACCGAGAACAGCCTCTTCTCCAATGTAGGAGGTCTTTATATCAAGGGCGGCCTCAACCTCGCCAATGTCACCACCACGTCCGACGGGGGTGTCAATAGTGCCCATACCAGGGCCAGCTTTAACGCCGGGCTGCTGGGAGACATCCCCCTGGCCGACCTCTTTTCCCTCCAGATCGGCGCCGAATTCACCGGCAAGGGTTCCCGTGCGCAATACAATTCCTCTTTGTACACGGGCACCTACACCTTCCGCCCTTACTACATCGAGGTCCCCGTTGACGCCGTTCTCAAACTACCCGTCGGCCCCCAGGTCGCCCTCCTCCTTGGCGCCGGCGGCTATGCCGCCATGGGCGTAGCCGGCAACTATGTGACCAACGTCACCTCCGCCGCCGGCAGCTCCACCAGCACCAGCACCATCAAATGGACCGACTCCGGCGACTTCACCACGGGCTCCGAAAACGGGTCCGGCGCCGGTGTCCTCCGCCGCTACGACTTCGGCCTCAACTTCCTCTTGGGCTTCGAACTCGGCCCCGTCCAACTCACCGCCGGCTACGACATGGGCCTCACGAAAATCGCATCTTCCTCCTCTAATAATAACGACGAAGGCAAGAACCGCGCCTTCAGCCTGAACCTGGCCTTCCGGCTTTGATTCCCTTTTTCCCCTTACCGGCCACCGGCCCATGCGAAACGGCCAAAACCGGCCACTGCCATGGCATCCAGCCCTAAAGCCCCCGGGCGGGGTGGGTGGTCTATTTTACTCACTTTTCCTTGGCGAATTGGAACGACTGAACGCTGAAGGTGTTTAACCGCCAAGGAAAAGTGAGTAAAATAGACCACCCACCCCGCCCTGACCGCCAAGGTTCAAATGCACGAGGACAGGAAGCCTGTACCGATATGTTAGATTGGTAGAGTGCTAGAGGATCGATTTTACCGCATCGTAGATCACCTGAGGCTTCCCAAGGGTGTAGTAGTGGAGCACCGGCACCCCGGCGGCAAGAAGCTCGCGGGATTGTTGGGCGAGCCACTCGGTGCCGACTTGTTCGACGGCGGCATCGGTCTTGCACTTGGTGATTTCCTCGGAGAGGTCGTTGGGGATGTCTACGTGGAACGTGCGCGGGAGGACGTTGAGTTGTTTTTTGGACGTCAACGGCTTCAGGCCTGGGATGATGGGCACGTGGATGTCGTGCTCCCTGCAGCGTTTTACAAAATCGAAATACTTCTGGTTGTCGAAGAACATCTGGGTCGTGATGTAATCGGCCCCGGCGTCGACCTTGGCTTTGAGGTAGGACAGGTCGGAATCCATATTGGGGGCCTCGAAGTGCTTTTCCGGATAGCCCGCGACACCGATGCAAAAACCCGTACGGCCGCCGTTCCGGATATCTTCCTCCAGGTATTCTCCGTTGTTCATGTGGACGACCTGGCGAAGGAGGTCGATGGCATACCGGTGCCCGTTGGGTTCCGGTTCGAAGCTGGACTCATTCTTGGCCGCGTCGCCCCTCAACACCAGGACATTATCGATACCTAAGAAGGCCAGGTCGATCAGTGCGTCCTCGGTCTCCTGACGCGAGAAACCTCCGCAGATCATGTGCGGGATGGCATCCACCCGGTAGCGGTTCATGATGGCGGCGCAAATACCGACCGTACCGGGGCGTTTGCGGACCTCTACCTTTTCAAAGGTGCCGTCGGCCCGCTTTTTATAGACGTGTTCGCTCCGGTGGTAGGTCACATTGATAAAGGAAGGCTTGAACTCCATCAGGGGGTCCAGGTGGTCAAAGATCGACTGGATCGTCTTGCCTTTCAGGGGGGGCAAAATCTCAAAAGAAATTAACGTCCCTTTGGCTTCCTTTAAATGTTGCGTTACTTGCATAATTTTCGATAAAACCCCGGCAAGGTACTATTTTTGCTCCAAAACGGGACAATTTGGAACGGGCAACCATACATACCCAGGAACTGGTAAAACGTTATGGTCACCGGACGGTGGTCAACCACGTGAGCGTGGAGGTACAGCAGGGGGAGATCGTAGGTCTGTTGGGACCTAACGGCGCAGGGAAAACGACTACCTTTTACATGGTCGTGGGCTTTGTGCGGCCCGACGAGGGTGCCGTCTATCTCAACAACGAGGACATCACAAAGCTGCCCATGTACAAAAGGGCGCAGATGGGCATAGGTTACCTTCCCCAGGAAGCCTCGGTGTTTCGAAAGCTAAGCGTAGAGGACAACCTGGCGGCCGTCCTGGAGATGACAAAACTCACCAAGGCCCAGCAACGGGAAAAGCTCGAAGCCCTTCTTGAAGAATTTCATCTTCAGCATGTTAGAAAAAATAATGGGGACTCCCTCAGCGGGGGCGAACGGCGCCGGACGGAAATCGCCCGGGCCCTGGCCGTCGACCCTAAGTTTATCCTGCTCGACGAACCCTTCGCGGGGGTGGACCCCATCGCGGTGGAGGACATACAAACCGTCGTGGCCCGTTTGAAGTACCGGAACATCGGCATCCTCATCACCGACCATAACGTCAACGAAACCCTTTCTATCTGTGACCGGGCCTATCTCCTGATCGAAGGCAAGATCTTCAAACAAGGGACAGCCGAAGACCTGGCAGAAGACGAACAAGTGCGGAACCTGTACCTGGGCCGCAATTTCGAACTGAAACGCAAAGACTACCTGCTGAAAGACGCGGGTTTGATATGAAGATACTGAGTCCCGCCATATCAAGACTGGCGCGGCTGCGCTACTGGAGGGTCCAGCAATGGTCCGAGCATCCGCGCGCCGCACAGCGGGAGGTATTGCAGGACCTGGTGACCATGGCCCAGTATACGGAGATCGGCAGGCGGTACGGGCTGTCCGAGCTTTTTTCCGTCAAGGAATTCAAACAGCGCATTCCGATTCACGAATACGAGGACCTGAAACCCTATATCGAGCGCATGATGCAGGGGGAGGAGAACGTCCTCTGGAACACCCCCGTGCACTGGTTTGCCAAAAGCAGCGGCACCACGAGCGACCGGAGCAAGTTTATCCCCGTCACCGAAGAAAGCCTCAAAGACGGCCACTACAAGGCGGCCAGGGATGTGCTCACGCTCTACTACGCCAACTTTCCCGACTCCGACCTCCTGACCGGCAAAGGACTCGTCGTCGGCGGCAGCCACCAGATCAATAAGGTCAACGAAGAAGTAGACGTCCATTTCGGCGACCTGAGCGCGGTCCTTTTGCAAAATGCGCCGTTTTACGGGCAATGGCTGCGCACCCCCGAGCTCGCCATCGCATTGATGGACGAATGGGAAACGAAGATCGAAAAACTCGCGTCCTCCACCATCAAGGAGAATGTAACCTCGTTGTCCGGCGTACCGACATGGACCCTTTTGCTCCTCAAACGCATCCTCGACATCACCGGGAAAAACCATATCGCAGACGTCTGGCCCAACCTGGAGCTCTACATACACGGAGGGGTCTCGTTTACGCCTTACCGGGAGCAGTTTGCCCGGGTCCTGGGGAAAGAGATCAGCTACCTGGAGATCTACAACGCCAGCGAGGGCTTCTTTGCCGCACAGGACCAGCCCAAGTCCGAAGGCATGTTGCTTTTCCTCGACCATGGCATCTTCTACGAGTTCATGCCCGTGGGGGAATATGGTAAATCTGATCCGCAAACGGTCGGTCTCCAGCACGTCGAGCTGGGGAAACAATACGCCCTGGTCGTTTCTACCAACGGTGGCCTTTGGCGCTACCTGGTGGGCGATACCGTGGAATTCACGTCATTAAATCCCTTCCGGGTCAGGGTTTCCGGCCGGCTAAAGCACTTCATCAACGCCTTCGGAGAAGAGGTCATCATCGACAATACCGACCGGGCCATCGCCCTGGCGTCCGAGCAGACCGGCGCCATCGTCAACGACTATACCGCCGCGCCTGTGTATTTCAGCGACCACGGAAACGGCGCCCACGAATGGGTCATCGAATTCGAACGGGAGCCGGCGGACATGGCCACCTTTATCACGGTGCTGGATACCGCCCTCAGACAAATCAACAGCGACTATGACGCCAAGCGGCACAAAGACATCGCGCTGGGCTTGCCCATCGTGCACGCCGTGCCCAAAGGCCTTTTCAACGCCTGGCTAAAAGGCAAAGGCAAGCTCGGCGGCCAACACAAAGTGCCCCGCCTCTCCAACGACCGCAAGCACATGGAGGAGATCCTGGAACTCCTCAGGCACTGGGAGGGACGTTAAACTTCGGGCAGACGCCGATAGTGCCCTTTGCACGGTTTGTCTTATCTTCGCGTCCCGAATCTGGAACTTATGCAACTATTAAAGAACAAAGTGGTCATCGTCACCGGCGCCGCACGCGGTATCGGGGAGGGGATCGTACGCAAATTCGCCGAACACGGCGCGCACATCGCCTTCACCTATGTCAGCGAAAGCAGCGCGCCCAAGGCAAAAGCGCTGGAGGAAGAGCTGTGGACAAAGGGCGTCAAGGCCCGGGCCTTCCGCAGCAACGCCGCCGTTTTTGCGGACTGCGAACACTTTGTAAATGAAGTTGTCAAAGAATTCGGGACCGTGGACGTGTGTGTGAACAACGCGGGTATTTCAAAGGACAACCTTCTATTGAGGGTCACCCAGGAACAATGGCACGAGGTGATCCAGACCAACCTGGACAGCGTCTACAACCTGACCAAGCAGGTCATCAAACACATGATGAAGGCAAAAACCGGGAGCATCATCAACATGAGCTCCATCGTGGGTGTCCGGGGCAATGCCGGCCAGGCTGCCTACGCCGCCTCCAAGGCCGGCATCATCGGTTTTACAAAATCCATCGCCCTCGAACTGGGCAGCAGGAACGTACGCTGCAATGCCATCGCCCCCGGTTTTGTCGAGACCGACATGACGCACTACCTCAAAAAAGGCCATGGGGCCGCGGAATTCCTAAAGAAGATCCCCCTGGGCCGCTTTGGAACCACCGACGAGATCGCCGATACCGCGCTCTTCCTGGCCTCCGATATGAGTTCTTACATCACCGGCCAGGTCATCAGCACCTGCGGCGGTTTGAACATATAGCGCCGCGGGCGCAAACGCATAGCTTATGGACTTTAAAAAGTTGCTGGAGAACAACAAGGCGTGGGCCAACCTGCGTGTCGAGGAAGATCCCGAATTCTTCAAACGCCTCGCCAACCTGCAAAAGCCGGAATTCCTCTGGATCGGCTGTAGCGACAGCCGGGTTCCCGCCAACCAGATCACCGACACCCAACCCGGAGAGATCTTCGTCCACCGCAACATCGCCAACGTCGTCGTCCATACCGACGTCAACCTCAGCGCCGTCCTCGACTACGCCGTCAACATCCTCAAAGTCAACCACGTCATCGTCTGCGGTCACTACGGCTGCGGCGGCGTACGCGCGGCCATGACCCGCACGGACTTCAAGCCTATCCTGAATAAATGGCTCCGTAATATCAAGGACGTGTACCGCTTCCACCAAGAGGAGCTGGACGCCATACCCGACGAGGAGCAAAGGGCGGACCGGCTCGTGGAGCTCAACGTAAGGGAACAGGTCCTGAACCTGGCCAAGATGTCCACTATCCAAAAAGCCTGGAAAACCGAGGGGCGGCCGCACCTGCACGGCTGGGCCTACGGTCTGAAGGACGGGTACATCAATCCGATCCTCCACCTGCCCCCGGGCAGCCCGATCGACCCGTTATACGAATACGAGGATTTGTAGAGACGCGCCGCTACAGCAACACTTTCGTCAGAAGAAA
Organism: Dinghuibacter silviterrae; assembly: GCF_004366355.1. Classification (NCBI taxonomy): domain Bacteria; kingdom Pseudomonadati; phylum Bacteroidota; class Chitinophagia; order Chitinophagales; family Chitinophagaceae; genus Dinghuibacter; species Dinghuibacter silviterrae. The sequence goes on from NZ_SODV01000001.1 coordinate 634,630, forward strand.
CCCCACCACGATCGCCGTGACGACGGTCACCATCCCCGGCCGCAGAAAACTGTGGTTAAACACCCATTTTCCGATCCGCGTCGTCCCCGCCTTGTCGATCTGGATCGCGGCGAGCAGGGTGGGATAACCCGGCAGCACCCAGTCGCTGTTGACCGCGGGGAACATGGCGATGAGCGCCGGCCCCGGCAGACCAAGGGCGAGCCCCAGCGGCATGGCGACCTTTGTCGTCGCCGCCTGGCTAAACATCAACACCCCCAGTATAAAGATCACGATGGAAAACGTCCATGGATGCGCCTTGGCGATGCCGCCGAGGGCGCCCTGTATCAGGGCCTGGTTGTTTTCCATAAAAGTAGCGCTCATCCACACCACCCCGAACACCGATACCAGGGCGACCGCCATGGAAGTAAAAAGGCTGGACCGCGCCACATCGCCGGGCGTCGCCGGCGTTAGCAACAGGATCGCCGCCGAAGCCGCGAGGGTAACGATTTCGATCACCGTCACCATTTTCAGGCTCCCGTTGGCGTTCATGCTAAAGGTCACCTTGCCCGCGTCCCATGCCGGCAGCAGCGAAGGAAATGCGCCCGCCAGCACAACGAGAAGGATGGCCGCGCCAAAAATATACACCGAGGTCTTCGCCCCGGGCTTGAGGGGACGAGCGACCGCCGGGGCCGCGGGCTCTGCCGCATCCTCCAGGACGAGCGGCCCGCTGGCAGGCAAATCCTTCCCCATCCGCAATACCGACGCCGCCCCCGCCAGCATCCCGATAAAACAGGCCGGTATCCCGATCTTCATCACATCCACCGCGGCCCCCGGATACCCTAAGATGGCGGCGAGCGCCGCCGTGGCGGCCGCCATGGGGCTACCCGTCAGCGCGATGTGCGAGGCGATCACCGAAATGCTCAAGGGGCGCTCCGGGCGGATGCGTTTTTCCAGCGATACTTCGTAGATGATGGGGAGCATGGAATAGACGACGTGGGAAGTGCCGGCAAAAAGCGCCAGAAAGAACACCACGACAGGTCCAAGGAAAACGATGCGCGAAGGATGGCGGCGGATCAGTTTTTCCGCCAGAAAAACGAGGTATTCAAGTCCTCCGGCCGCCTGCATACAGGCCGCCGTGGTCACGATAGACAAGATGATCATCATGACGTCCAGGGGTGGCTCCCCCGGCCGCATGTGAAAAACCAGTACAAAAATGGCCATACCGACCATGCCCATCACGCCCAGGCCGATCCCCTTCATACGGGAACCCACCAGGATCATACAAAGGACAATGGCAAGCTGGATCCAGATCAAGCAGGTGCTTTTGTTTTTTGCGTCTCCCTGGCCTTACGGAAACGGGCGATGGCCTCCTTGGTATAGTCGCCCAAAACAAGCTTTCCGGAGATGGCTGCCTTTTCGTGCAGGAGTTCATCCCAGTGCTCGGTGCCCTTCCAGAAACTTTTTTTCATTTCTTTCATGGCGTCCGGGTTGGAGTGGGCCAGCGAAAGCGCGAGGCGGTTGATGGAGTGGTCCATGTTCTCGATGCTTTCGTGCACCTCGGCAAAAAGACCCTTCTTCTTCGCCCAGTCGGCATTCCGCCACAAGGTCGCGTCGATGGCCAGCTGGCTGAAGGCAGAAATGCCGATCTTCCGTTCGACGGCAGGTCCGATCACAAACGGTCCGATGCCCAGGGCCAGTTCGCTAAGCCTGATCTCGACTTTTTCCCAGGCAATGCAATAGTCGACGGCGGCGGCCAGACCGACGCCCCCGCCTACGCACTTGCCCTGGATGCGCCCGATGATGAACTTCGGACACTTCCGCATGGCGTTGATGACTTCGGCAAACCCGCTGAAGAACTTGGTTCCCTCGGATTCGGTCTGGATCGACTCCAGCTCCTCGAAGGCAGCGCCGGCGCAGAAAGCGCGGTCACCCGCGGATCGAAGGATAATTACTTTGGTTTTGGGATCGAGGCCCGCGATGTGTATCTCCTGGGCCAATTCGTGTAACAGTTTCCCCGGCAGTGCATTGCTCTGGGGATGATAGAATTCGAGGGACGTGATGCCGTGATCGTGGTCGATCTTTACGTACCCCTCCTGAATTTCGTGGATCATATAATTCCGACCTCCTAAGTCTTGTGGTTTTAGTATGAGGATATTGGTTAGATCACCGATTGCCTGTACAAATTAAAAAAATTGCCGTTACGGTCCCGTTAAAATTTTCAAGCGGCGGCGGCGCCCAAAGCTAGGCCTCGCGGCACCGCACCATCGTCAGGATCGTGGCGACCGCCACACTTTCCCCCGTCTCGTCATACACGTCCACCAGCCAGCGGACGATCCCCTTGGGGATGTCCTGGTCATCCTTTAGTTCTTGTCGTATTTTCTCCTTTACCGTCAGCCGCACCCCGATCGTAGTCCCGGCATATACCGGTTTGAGAAAGCGGCATTCGTCGAGGCCGTAGTTGAGCAGAACGGGTCCCTTGCCCGGGTCGACAAAAAGACCCGCGGCGGCGCTGAGGACGAAGTAGCCGTGTGCCACCGGGTGTTCAAAGGGCGTTCCCTCCAGGGAGGTATGGTCGGTATGGGCGTAAAAATGATCCCAGCTGACGTTGGCAAAATTGACGATGTCGGCAGCCGTAACGGTCCGTTTATGGGTGATGACCGTATCCCCGATGCGCAGCTCCTCGAAATACTTCCGGAACGGATGAACATCCCCCGTCGTCTGGGCCCCACCGGGTTGATAGACACCCGTAATGGCGGTGAGCGTTGTAGGGTCTCCCTGTACCGCGACCCGTTGCATATAATGCTTTACGCCCCGGACACCGCCCATTTCCTCACCACCCCCGGCCCGTCCGGGTCCGCCGTGCACGAGCAAGGGAAGGGGTGAGCCGTGACCGGTGCTTTCCCTGGCGCAGGCGGCGTTGAGGACAAGGATCCGCCCGTGGTGGGTGGCGGCGCCTAAGACAAATTCGCGGGCCAGCGAAGGCCGGGCCGTGACGAGTGAACACACCAGGGAACCGCGTCCCTTTTTTGTCAGTAATACAGCCTCTTCCAAAGAACGGTAGGGCATCAGCGTGCTGACCGGGCCAAAAGCTTCCACGGAATGGACGGCTTCCGCAGCCAGGGGTTTTTCATTGAGCAAAAGCAATGGGCTCAAAAAGGCGCCTTTGACACCATCCGCGTCGAGCACCTCCGGGGCGTCGTCCAGACTGCCATATATGAGCCGGCTGTCCGCCAGCAGCTCCCGCACCCGGGACCGGACTTCTTCCCGCTGGACCTGACCCGCCAGCGAACCCATGCGGACCTTCTCGTGGGCCGGATTCCCCACGACCGTTTGCGCAAGGGCCTTGGACAGCGCTTCCCGGGCGGCCTCCAGCCGGCCTTCCGGTACAAATATCCGGCGGATGGCCGTACACTTCTGCCCGGCCTTGGCGGTCATTTCCCGGCGGATTTCCTTTATAAAAAGATCCCATTCCGGCATACCCGGATCCACGTCCTCGCCCAGCACGATGCTGTTGAGAGAGTCCGCCTCCATCGTAAAGGGAACGTTTTCCCGCAAAATGGCCGGGTGGGTTTTTAGTGTCAACCCTGTTGCCGCCGAGCCGGTAAACGTCACCACATCCTGAGACCCCACATAGTTGAGCAGGTCACCCGCGCTCCCGCAGATCAGCTGGAGTGCCCCGTCGGGTAAAATCCCCGAAGCCACGATCTCCCGGACCACGGCTTCGGTCAGGTAAGCGGTCAGGGTGGCCGGTTTGACCACCGCCGGTACCCCCGCCAGCAGGTTGACCGCGATCTTTTCGAGCATTCCCCATACCGGGAAGTTGAACGCGTTGATGTGGATCGCCGTTCCTTCTTTGGGTACCAGGAGGTGTTGGGCGGCAAACGAACCGCCCTTACCTAAGATGTGCGCTTCCCCGTCCAGGCAATACGCCTCGTCGGGGAATTTCCGGCGCAGGGAGGCATAGGAGAAAAGATTCCCGATCCCCCCTTCAATATCAATCCAGCTGTCGGCCCGGGTGGCCCCGGTCCGGTAGCTCAGGGTATAAAATTTTTCTTTTTGTGCCGAAAGATGGAGGGCCAGCGCCTTGAGCATGCGCCCCCTTTCGTGAAAGGTCATCCGTCGCAAGGCGGGGTTCCCCACCGCGCGGGCATACACCAGGACCTCATGGAAATCAAGCCCCGCAGTGCTCGCCCGGGCGAAAGCCTCCCCGGTGACGGCGTCGTACAATACCTGCCCGTCCCCGCTGCCGGGGATCCAACGGCCAAGAATAAAATTCTCCAGCTTTTGCATGAGAGCAAACAATTGTTAGTTTGCTCAAAGATACGGGAAACTATGCCGCCTTTTCCGACTTGCCGTCGATCTCGCGGCTCAGGGCGGCAAAGATATCGTCAATGGACCCTTCGCCGGGCACGTGTACGACCTTTCCGAATTTGGCGTAGTAGTCCGCTACGGGGAATGTCTGACTTTTATACACCCGGATCCGCTCGCGGATAACGGTCTCGTCTGAATCGTCTTTACGGCCGCTACTTTTGCCCCGGATCAGGAGGCGGTGCACCAGCTCCTCGTCCCGAACGTCGAGGGCCAATACCAGGTGTATGGCTGTTTTTTTGAGGGACAGCAGTTTGTCCAGTGCTTCCGCCTGGGCAACCGTTCGGGGAAATCCGTCGAACAGGAAGCCTTTGGCGTGTGGGTTTGCCTCCAGCGCGGAGGAGATCATGCCGATCACCACCTCGTCCGGCACCAGTTGCCCTGACTTGATAATATGATCCGCCTCTATTCCCAGCGGTGTCTGCCGGTGGATCTCGGAACGGAGCAGGTCACCGGTGGACAGGTGGATCCATCCGTATTTCTCAATCAGCTTGTTAGATTGCGTACCCTTCCCCACGCCGGGAGGACCAAAAAGAATCAAATTAAACATCTTAACAGACTACTTTACGTTCGAGCCAACAAATATACGCCGCCAGGACTGAACATTTTTCAATTTTTTAACGACTAATCGCTGGTTTATAAAAAAAGCTAATGTTTCCCTGCCCAGGCCGATCCGTATCTTTAGGCCATGCGTCACGCGATCATCTTTGTACTACCTTTATTCTTTGTCGCCTGCAAGGGCCATACACAAACACCCATGAACGAAAAGAACCCCGTCTACTCCCATACCGATACCACGAAAGTCAACCTCAGCGATGACCAGTGGAAAAAGGTCCTCCCTTCGGACGTTTACCAGGTTGCCCGCCAGAAAGGCACCGAACGGCCCTTTACAAGCCCCTTTGAAACCTCCAAGGAGGTGGGTACCTACTATTGCGCCGTTTGCGGCAACCCGCTTTTCAAAAGCGACACAAAGTTCGAATCCGGCTGCGGCTGGCCAAGCTTCTACGAACCCATCAGCAAGAGCAGCATCATCTACGCCCCCGACTCCTCCTACGGCATGGACCGTACCGAGGTCATGTGCGGGCGCTGCCATTCTCACCTAGGCCACGTCTTTGACGACGGTCCTCCCCCCACGCACCTGCGTTTTTGCATCAACGGCGTCGTGCTGGACTTTGAAAAGGCGCAGAAGGCAAAGGAGGAATACGACAAGAAGCAGGGATCGTAGCGATAACGGACACTTACTGTATCAAAACCAACCGGCACGCCGCCTAAACAGCGCTGACGGACAGCATCTTATGTTATGGTCTCTTTTTTGTGTGGAAGCCGTAAAGCCCTTTCATGGTCCGCAGCTACCTCCACCTCGCCTGGCGCAACCTCCTCCGCACCAAAGGATACAGCATCCTCAACATCCTTGGCCTGTCCATCGGGATGACCGTTGCCCTGCTCATAGGTCTATGGGTACACTACGAGTATTCCTACGACCGCTTCCTGCCCCAGTATAAAAACATCTACCAGGTCGCCCGGAATTTCAACAACAACGGGGAGACCCTTACGTTCGGCACCTGCTCCCTGAAACTGGCGGACGTATTGAAAGCCCGGAATTTGGAGATCGCCGAAACCGACTACTTCTCCTTCCACGGTCTGAAGGCAGGGGACAGGAAATTCGAGTTTTCCGGCGGCCAGGTGAAAGAGAATTTCATCGGTATGTTCGGGTTCCCCCTGGTAAAAGGCAACCCCGGCGAAGTGTTCAGGGACCCCTTCTCCATCGTCCTGACCCAACAGACGGCCACGGCATTGTTTGGCAGCGAAGACCCCATCGGAAAGACCGTCCGTATCGATAACCAGCACGATGTAACGGTGACGGGTATCCTGAAAGACCTCCCCGCCAATTGCAGCTTCGATTTTAAATACCTCCTGCCCTTCTCGTTTTACGAAGCCGTCAACCCCTATGTCAAACAAAACCGCGCCGGCGGTTTCGGCCAAAACGGCTACCAGATCTTCGCCCGGGTAAATGCAAACGTGGAAAAGATCCGGGCGGACATCAAGGACGTAGAGAAAACGGAAAAGGGCAACATCAACGCCATGAAGTCCGATGTCATCCTGCAACCCATGCGGGAATGGCACCTGTACGGCGACTACCAGAATGGCAAACCCGCCGGCGGTATGATCGACTATGTGCGGATGTTCAGCATCATCGGCATCCTCGTTCTGGCGATCGCTTGTATCAATTTCGTCAACCTGGAAACGGCCCGGTCGGAAAGAAGGGCCCGCGAGGTTGGCGTTCGCAAAGCCATCGGGTCCAGGAGAACAGACCTCATCTTACAATTCCTTACCGAGTCCGTTCTGCTGACGCTTTTCGCGTTTGGCGGCTGCATCATCCTGACAACCGCGATCCTTCCCGCCTTTAACGCACTGGCAGACGCACAGATCAGACTTCCCCTGGCCAGCCCCGCCTTTTGGGGAATCGTGCTGGGGGCGGCGCTGGTCACCGCGCTCGTGTCCGGCGCCCGGCCCGCCTTGTACCTGTCTTCCTTTCAACCCGTACAAGTGCTCAAGGGATTATACAAAACCGGCCATACGGGCACGACCGGCAGGAAGGTCCTCGTGGTCATCCAGTTCACCTGTTCCATCGCCCTTATCGTCAGCACCATCATCATCTATCAACAACTCCGGTATACACAGAACCGTCCCACAGGCTATGACGCCAACCGGCTCCTTTCTACGCGTATGAACGCGGACCTGGCCCAAAACTATACGGCACTTAGGGATGCCCTCCGTCAAGACGGCATTGCCGATGATGTCACGGCGTCGACCAGTCCCGCCACCGATATCTATTGGCACTCCGACGTCGACAAATGGCCGGGCAAGTACGCCGGGGAGACCGTGGAAATGGGCTGTGTCGGCGTGATGGATGACTACCTGAAAACCCTGGGCATATCGATGTCCGCCGGTCGCGACTTTGCAGGACCGGCCGACTCCCTGTGTGTCCTCCTTAACGAGGCTGCCGTCCGCCGGCTTCGCCTGAAAAACCCGGTGGGCCAGGTGATGACCTGGCAAGGGACACAGGTCAGGATCATCGGCATCGCACGGAACACCCTGCAAGTGTCGCCTTTTGCCGCGCCCCAGCCCACCCTGTACTTCAAAACGGGCGCCAAAAACGCGTCTTTTCTGCTTTACCGGCTCTCCCCCCGGATCAGCACGCGCGACGCCGTCGATAAAATGACCGCCCTTTTCAACCGATACGAGCCCACTTATCCGTATGAATACACCTTTGTCGACCAGGCCTATGCCCGCAAGTTCGACCTGGAAATCCTCATCGGCCGCCTGGCGGGCATCCTGGCCGTTCTGGCTATCCTGATTTCCTGCCTGGGCCTGCTGGGTCTGGCAGCGTATATGGCCGAACAACGCACCAAGGAAATCGGCATCCGGAAAGTCCTGGGCGCCACCGTTCCCCAGGTATGGTTCCTGTTGTCCAGGGATTTTATCCTGCTTGTCCTCATCAGTTGCCTGGTGGCTTCGCCTTTGGCGTTTTATTTCCTTCGACAATGGTTGTTGAAGTATGACTACAGGATCAGCATCCAACCCATCGTCTTTATAACAGCAGGCGCGGCCGCCCTGGTCATTACCCTGATCACGACCAGCTTTCAGTCGATCCGGGCGGCCCATGTCAGCCCTGCAAAGAGTTTAAAAACAGAATAACGGGTTTTATCCACACGCCCCTCCGCGTACGTCGATTTTCCCTACTTTGCACCTTCGACGTATGCGGACCCAGGAACTTGCTATTTTATTTGAATCCTCGCCCTCTCTACAAATCATACGCATGCGACATGCGGACTGGGTACTGCCTTTTCTGCACGCAGCATTCAAGGGGGCCGAGCGCATTTCCCTCCCCGAGTCGAGGCTGGTCCGGCTGTTGGCCGACGCCCTGGTAGCACTGGATCCCGAAGAACGGGAAACGGAAGACGCCGCCTACAAGTATTTGTCGGACTGGGTACAGCGTCGCCTGTTGCAGGACTATTCCGACCAGGAGGGCCAGACCCACTACCAGCTCAGCGCCCATGCCGAAAAGGTTTTCCAATGGCTGCAAACCCTGCAAAAGCGACAGTTTGTGGGGACCGAGAGCCGGTTCCGGATGCTCTTCTCTTCCTTAAGGGACATTGTGGAAAAAACGGAAGACGACCGCACCCGCCGCCTTGAAGAACTCAAGAACCGCCGGGCGGAGATCGACAAAGAAATCAAGGCCCTGGAAGCCGGCGCACCCGTCGAGGTCTACAGCAACGCACAGGTACAGGAACGGATGGAGTTGTTTACGCGGCTGTGTTACGACCTGCTGGGCGACTTCCGGGAAGTGGAAGATAACTTCAAACAGATCCATCGCAATATCGTAGAACAACACACCCGCGCCGAGCTCCACAAGGGCGCCATCGTCGGGTATGCCTTCGCGGCCTATGACGCCCTGAGGGGCAGTGACCAGGGCAGGAGTTTTTATGCCTTTTGGGAGTTCCTGATCTCCAGGGCCGGCCAGGAAGAATGGCGCAAGCTCACCGGTCAGCTCGCCGATTTGTTGGAGGAGCGGGATTTGGAAAGTCATCAGCCCTTTCTCCAGAATATAAAGTCCATGCTCCTCGAACAGGGGCGTTCGGTCTATGAAGCCAACGACAAGATGGCCGAAAAACTCAGCCGCATCATCAGCGAGCGGGAGATCGCGCGCCACCGGCGGTTGAGGCTCCAAATCTCCGCCATCAAGGAGCGTGTCCTGGAAAACACGGAGATCGAAGATGTCCCTTGCGGCATCGAACTAAGCGATCCCCAGGATATCCGGCTGACCATGGACCGCCGCCTGGTCATCGAACCCAAAAAACCACCCGCACTTCTGGAGCAGCCCAGCGCCGCGGAAGAACGCATCGAGGACATGGAGCGCTTCAGCCGTCTGCTCCACACCAGACACGTCGACAAAAAGAAACTGTGGGACAAGGTCACCACCGCACTGGAACATAAACCCACCGCCACTTTGCGCGAGATCGTAGAGGCCGGCGCCCTGGACCTGGGCGTCACCGAGGTGGTGGCTTACTATACTTTCCTGAAGGACAAACCCCGGCAGGCGCAGGTCCTGGATAACATGACCGAACACATCCCCCTCAACCGGGAGGCCACCCGGTTTATCGAGGTACCCTATTTATTATTCAGCCGGTAAACAACAACACAGCATGCTTCCATATACATCCGTTTTTATAAAACTCCTGAAAGGGCCCGTCGAATACCTGGAGAAGTCCGCCTGGGAAAAATTGCTCCAGTACAAGGTCGAGCTCACCGGCTTTGTACAGCAGCTCGGGCTTTCGCTGGTCCTGGACGAGGACGACGGGTACGCCTACCTGGTACACGCCACTCCCGAAGAAGAAGAGGAAGCCGGGGTGTCCTGGTTCCAGCGCCGGGCGTTTACCTATGACGAAAGCGTGCTGCTGGTCCTGCTCCGGGACATGATGGCCGAATTCGAAGTGGGGGAAGCGGTTTCCCGGGAGCTGATCCGCAAGCGCCGGGAGATAAAAGAGTATGCAGAACTTTTTTTTAAGGAAAACCCCAGCCGGGTCAAGTTTCTCCGGGAACTTGACCGCCTGATCGACAAGGCCGTCGAAAACGGCTTCCTGGACATGGTGGAGAACAACGACACCCTGGACGAACAAAAGTACCGGGTGCGCAAAATCATCAAGGCCAAGGTCGACAGCGAGGTCCTGGAACAATTCAAACAGCAACTGGACGCGTATGCAACTGAACGTATTCAGCACGGATGACCAAAAATCGGGTTTCCGTCTTCAATATATCGAGATCTACAACTGGGGCACCTTTGACGGGTTTGTCCATACCCTCCGCCCCGGCGGGGAAACCTCGCTGCTGACTGGCGCCAACGGGAGCGGTAAGACCACGCTCGTGGATGCCCTGCTGACCCTCATCGTCCCCGAAAAAAGGTATCGTTTCTACAACCAGTCTTCGGGGAGTGAGAAAAAGGGTGACCGTACGGAGGAAAGCTATGTGATGGGCGGCTACAGCACTCTCCACAGTGACAACGGCGGGGCCACGAAAACCCTTTACCTGAGGGAAAACAAGGAGACCGCCTATAGCATTCTCCTCGCCAATTTTTCCAATGAATCCGGCCAGGACGTGACCCTCTTCCAGGTCCGTTACTTTGGTTCCGGGGACCTCAAACGCGTTTTTGCCGTTGCCCACGCGCCCTTGCATATTGAGGAGCATTTCCGTCCGTTTGACGCGGGCGGCGGCTGGAGAAAACGCCTCGACCAGCAATTCACGACGGGTGGCCGCCGTCAGATCGAATGGTTCGACGCCGCCGGTAAATACGCCCAGCGGCTTGTGGAAGTCCTGGGTATGCAAAGCATCCAGGCGCTCACCCTTTTCAACCAAACGGTGGGGATCAAGGTTTTGGGCAACCTGGACGAATTCATCCGGATGCACATGCTGGAGCCTCGCAATATGGAGGCCGAATTCCTGGACCTGAAGCAACACCTCGGCACCCTTCTGGACGCCCAGCGGAACATCGAAAAGGCCGAGGAACAGATCCGTCTCCTGGAGCCGTTGCAAAAGGCCCAGGCTGAATACCAGGCACTCGCCGGCGAGGCCGCCCGGCTCCAGGCGGAATCCGAAACGGCCGTCATTTGGAGCCGTTTTGCCAAACACCACCTCCTCACCGAGGCGCTTGCCGGAGCAAAAGAATCTTTCCAGACCCTGGTCACCGGGCTCGACCAACACCGGGCCCAGATCGATGAAGTCATCGAATCCGAGCGCCAGGTCCGCAACCAGGTCGACCAAAACCAGGCCGGTCAGCGGCTCAAACAGCTTGAAACCACCGCGGCCGGGTTACAGGAAACGCTCCAGCAAACCCAGCACAACCTGTCCCTGTTCAGCGGCTGGTGCGAAACGCTCCAGCTCACAGAGACCGGGGTCCCGGACGAGGCCGCTTACAAACGGGTCATCGCCGAGTGCAAAAAGGCCCGTTTGCGCATCGAACGGGAACAGCGGCTCAACGGGGACGACGAATTCGACGCCCGCAGCGTCATGAAAAACGCCGGCGTTGACAGGGAGGCCATCGAAACCGACCTCAACCTCCTCCTCCAAAGCAGGAACAACATCCCTTCCCACCTGCTGCACCTCCGCAAGGAAATGGGGGCGGAGTTGAAGATAGACGCGGGCGACCTGCCCTTTGCCGGTGAGCTGATGCAGGTCCGGAGTGACGAACACGCCTGGGAACCCGCCCTGGAAAAGCTGCTCCACGGTTTCTCCCTTCGCCTGCTCGTCCCCGAAAAACACTACAAAAAGGTCAACAAATACGTCAACCAGACGAACCTCCGTTCCCGGCTTGTCTACAACCGGGTCCAGGAGGTTGCGCTGGACCGCCTCGCCGAAGAAGGAACCGTCTGCGATAAGCTTGAATTCAACACGGCCCATCCGCTGGGGGAATGGGTGGAGCAACAGGTCATCCAACACTTTCCCCACGCCTGTCTCGACACCGAAAAGGCGCTTGACAAATACGACAAGGCCATCACCCTCGGCGGGCTGGTCAAAAACGGCGACCGGCATGAAAAGGACGACCGGCCCGACCGGAACGACCCCGGCCGTTATGTCATGGGGTGGAACAACGAAAAGAAAAAGGAAACCCTCATTAAAAAACGGGACGACCTTTTGTCGCGGCTCCAAACGGCCAGGGACACGCTCGACCGATGCAAAAAAAAGGCGGAAAAGCTCCAAAAACAAGCTTACGCCCTCCACAGCCTGGAGCAACACAACGGGTTTGTCGACATAAACATCGCGGACGTCCAGCGCAAGATCCGCTCTGTAGACGAGCAGATGGAGGCCCTGCGGGGCAGCAGCGACCAGCTCAAAGCCCTGACCGACACCCTGGGCGAGATCCAGCAACAACGCGCCCGGGTGGAAAAGGAAAGGGACGCCCTTCTCCAACGCAAGGGCGCGGTGGAAGGCCTCATGGAGAGCCTGGGCCGCGAGCTCGAACAATTGTCGGGGTTGATGCAACACATCACCACTGACGATAAGGATCAGTTGCTCCTTTTCCAGCAAAACCACGCCGCCGAGCTGACCCCCTTGACCCTGGAGAGCCTCGACACCCAATACGGTGCGCTCAAAAACGCTATCGACACGGCCGCCCGAAAGGCGCGGGAACGCTTCCAGCAGCAGGAAACCCTAATCTCGCGTTGTATCCACCGCATTAAGCACCCGCCCCTCGACGTCCAGCAGCGTTTCCCCGACTGGAACGGGGACGTGCAGGGTTTTTCAGAAGACGCCGCCCACGCCACCGAATACCTTGAATGGCTGGACCGGCTCCAAACCGAAAACCTGCCCAAGTTCAAGAGTGACTTCGAAAACTATATCCACGTCACCATTACGTACAAGATCGGCGGCCTCAACGAGGAAGTCGAAAAATGGGAACGCGAGATCCGCACCAGCGTCCAGCGTCTTAACGATTCCCTGGGCGGAATCAACTTCAACCGTCTCCCCGACACCTTTATCCAGTTGGGGATCCGGCCCGCGGTCGATACCACCGTCAAGGCGTTCCGTCACCAGCTCGTCGAGGCCCTTCCCCAGGACAGCGGCTGGCAACAAAACACCTTTGAACAAAAGGCCGCCCACTTCCGCGACAAGGTCCTGCCCCTGATCGAAAGCCTGGAGGAAAGCGAGGCCTATCGCTCCCGCGTCCTGGACGTCCGGAACTGGTTCGAGTTTTGGGCCGACGAAAAATTCAGGGAGACCGGCGAGCTCAAAAAGACCTATCGCCAGATGGGCCAGTTGTCGGGTGGGGAAAAAGCACAGCTGACCTATACGATCCTTTGCAGCGCCATCGCGTATCAGTTCGGGATCACCCGGGAAGGCAGCGCCGAGCGTTCCCTGCGCTTTATTGCCGTCGACGAAAGCTTTAGCAACCAGGACGAGGAAAAGGCCACCTACCTGATGGAGCTCTGCAAACAACTGCACCTACAGCTCCTGGTGGTCACCCCCAGCGACAAGATCCAGATCGTCCAGGATTTTATCGCCCACGTCCACCTGGTACAACGGGTCAACAACCGGCACAGCGTCCTGCTCAATATGACATTGAAAGAACTTAGAGAAAAAATGGAGGAAGTTGCGTAGTAATAAATATTATTATATATTTGGATTCCAATATCCAGAACCCCAATGCCTACCCGAGCTTGTGCCTTGCTTTTGTGCCTTCTTTTGTCGCGTGCCTACGCACAAGCGCCCCTAAAATATACCCCTGCCAAAGACGACTCCCTTGCCCTGGAAGCCGACCTGTCCCGGGTCCAGGACCGGTACAAACAGGAAGTGGCCGCCCTGAAGGGAGCGAGTGCCAAACAGATCGCGGACATCTATAAAGAACGCTTCGACTACATCAAGGAGCAGTTCCATACAAAGGCTTTGTTGACGATGCCGCCGGCTCAGGCCTACCTAACGCGGTTACTGCACGAGATCGTAGCGGCCAATCCCGGGCTCCAAACTATCCCTATTGACATCTATTTTGCCAAAACCGGCATCCCCAACGCCTCCAGCATAGGAGATGGGGTCGTTGTTTTCAACCTGGGGTTGTTCGTCCGGATGGACAATGAAAGCGAAGCGGCCTTTGTGCTTTGTCACGAGCTTGCCCACGTCTACCTGAATCATTCCAACCAGTCTATTGCCCGGTATGTCGACAGGCTGAACTCAAAGGAAACGCAACGCGAGCTCCGGCACATCAAAAACGAACAATATAACAAACGGGCCGACGCAGAAGACCTCGCCAAGGCCCTTTCCTTTGACAACACCCGTCACGGCCGGGACCATGAATCCCAGGCCGACTCTATGGGCGTGGTCTTTATGAAGGCCACCCGGTTTGACCCAGCCGAAGCGATTACTTGTCTGGGCTTGCTGGACACCGTGGACAAGGACAACGCACCCATGGAGGTCAGCTTGCAAAACACCTTTGACAGCCCTCAATACCCGTTCCAACCCCGTTGGCTCCACCACGAAACCGGTTTACTGTCCGGGCATGCGACCATCGCCCTGGACACGGCCATGATGGACTCCCTGAAGACCCACCCGGATTGCCAGGTCAGAATAACGGCGCTTCGCCCCATGATCACCACAACGGGCCGGTCAAAGAATCCCATGGGCAAAACGGCCTTTGACAGCCTGAAAAAGATCCTGCCGTACGAGATTCTCCGGTACTATTACGACACGCACGACTACGCCCACTGCCTGATGACCGGTCTGGAGCTTTTGCAGACCCGGCCGGGTGATCCCTACATCGTCAGCATGATCGCCGGTGCGCTCAGCCGGATCTACGACGCTCAGAAAAACCACACCCTGGGCAGGATGGTCCCCCTCCCCTCGCCTTACTACAGCGCTTCTTTCGATACCCTGCTCCAATTCCTTCAAAACCTGCGTTTGGAGGAAATCAAAAACATACAACACTCTTTCATAGCCCGCTACCCCGGGATAACCTCTTAAAAAAATCCAGATCCCACCATGAACTACAAAAAACTGTTGGCGCTCCTGCCCCTGATGCTCGGCAGCATTGCCCTAAGTGCCCAAAGCAAGCTCAGCATCGACAACGTGTACAAAACCTATTTGCAGAACTCCGGTGCCATCTACCAGGAAGGCCAGATCAAAGGGTACTTCCTCTTTTATCAAAGCGACAAGGTCGACAAGCACACCAACGAGTACAGCCTGGACATCCTCGACCAGAACCTGAACAAGGTCAAGGAGATCAAGTTCGACGACAACAAAAAGGTCGACCTCCTCGAAGCCGCCTACAACGGCAACGCCCTTTTGTTCCTCTACAACGACCGGGAGAACAAGATCCTGTCCGCCAAAATCTACGGCGTGGACGGCACCCTCAAGTACACCTATACCCGGCCGCTCGACAAACGGACGGAGGCGTTTATCCAGAGCTATGACCCGTTCAAGAAAACCGACGACTATGTCAACACGAAGGTGTTTAGCTGCACCGACCAGGGCTTCACGCTGGTCCTCCCCCTCAAGGATGGCAGGCAGGAGACCTTCGAGATCGACTACTACAGCTCCGAAAAGCAGTACCAGTATGCGTACACTTCCGAAACCGAAGGCCGGTTCGAGCAAGCGGCCTACCTCGGCAACACCGACAGCCTGATCCTGGTGGAAGTGGAGCGGAAGGAACATCAGATGAGCGGTCAACCGCATTCCTCGGTCATGGCGGTGAACTATATCACGAAGAAAAAGGCCTTCGACATTGAAGACACCCGCGACAAATACAAATTCGTCCCCCTTTATTGCTCAAAATTCCGCCTGGAGAATGGGAATTTCCTGCTCATGGGCTCCTACTTCGACAAAAACGCCAATATCTTCAAGGACGCCAGCCTGGGGATTGCCATGTACAACGTCACCTCGACCGGTGACATCGTTTCTACGACCTTCAACTCCTGGGCGCAGGACATCAGCAAGTATCTCCCCCTGAATGAGAAAGGCAGGATCGATCATATCGGGTACCTGTTTTTCCACAATATGATACAAACCCCGGACGGCAACCTGTTTGCGGTAGGCGAAGGCTACAAGCGTACCGCCGACGCCATGGGGATTACCATGAATGTACTCGGAGGCGGAGGCGGAGCCGGGTACACCGAGATCAGGGTGACCGATATGGTCATCCTGAAATTCACCCCAGACTACAAAATCGCGGGGGCCACGATCCAGCAAAAGAACTACAATACGGTCCATACCGCGTTGGCGGACCTGAACAGTCAGCACCTGCTCGCCATGATCATCAAGTCTTATGGCGGTTTCGACTACGCCTTTACGACCACCGATCCGTCTTCCGGTAACTTTGACGTTTGCTACAGCGATTACGAAAAGGAGAAGGAATACCACGGGATGACCTTCCACTCGCTGCGGTATGACGGCAAAACCTTTACCGGCGACAAGATCGAACTGAAGACAAAAGCCTCCAACCAACGCGTTTTACCGGGCCAGCCGGGTTTCGTGATGGTCTATGAATACTTCAAAAAGGATAAGCGGATTGACCTCCGATTGGAAAAGTTAAACTAACCCACTACGTTCATAATGGCCCTTCGGGGGCCCTAAGTCAAAGCCTGTCGCACCTGCGGCAGGCTTTATTCTACCCACCTTACCTTCTGGGCCAGCGGCTTTATCCGTTGCCCGGGCGCAAGTGCACCTTCGGCATAGCCAAGGTATAGGAATCCCAGGAGTTTATCCGCTTCCTCCAGACCCAGGTATTCCTTCATGGACGGGTGATACGTCATCCCACCCGTACCCCAATACCCCGCCAGCCCCCGGGCGGCGGCACCAAGGAGGATATTCTGACCCGCACAGGCTGTCGAGGCCATTTCCTCCTGTTCAGGGATCTTCGTGTTGTCCCCCCGTTTCATACAAAGGGCGATGACGTGGCTGGTGGTTTTCCCCATGGCCTCCAGCTTTTCGTAGGCCGCCGTCGTAAACCGGTCGGCCGGGGTATTCAGCCGGTACAGCTCCGCGTGGTCCCGGCAGAATTCCCGGACCCCGTCCCCCGCAAATACCACGAAATACCAAGGTTCCGTGTGCGCGTGCGTCGGCGCCCAGTCCCCCAGTTCCAGCAGTTCCCGGACAACCGTGTCGGGTATCTTCTGCCCGTTCATCGAGGCGGGCTTTACCGTCCGCCGCCCGCGTATGATCTCTTCTATGGAAGTTGTTTTCGTCATAGGGCGCAAAGTTACTATTATCTTTGTCCTTTCAACGCCCATGCGCCCAGGTCGTCTATCCAAAGAACAAGCCCTTCAAAAACTCCGGCACTATTGCGCCTACCAGGAACGCTGCCACCAGGAAGCCAGGGAAAAGCTCTTTGGCTTCGGTCTCCGCGGGGAAGAAGTGGACGAGCTAATCTCGAAGCTGATCGAAGACAACTATCTTGACGAGGAGCGTTTCGCCGTCCAGTTTGCCGGCGGCAAGTTCCGCATGAAACAATGGGGCCGCCGCAAGATCGAAGCCGAGCTAAAGGCCCGCCAGGTGTCCACATACTGTATCCGAAAGGGGCTCGCCCAGATCCAGGCGGACGACTATCAAAAAACCTTGTCCAGGCTCGCGGAGGACAAATACAACGCGCTGTCCACGGAAGAGCCCTTCGTGGCCCGGGCCAAAACCATGTCCTACCTGCTCCAGAAGGGATACGAACCGGATCTGGCCTCGGCCGCCATAGACAACCTGGCAAAACCCTAAATTTGCCCCATGTCCACGCTCACTTTTACCCTGGTCCAGGCAAACCTTCGATGGGAAGACAAGGCCGCCAACCTGAAACACCTCGGCGACCTGATCGCCGGCCTCCGGGAAAAAACCGAGGTCGTCCTCCTGCCGGAGATGTTCACGACCGGGTTTAGCATGGACCCCGAAAGACTGGGCGAGTCCATGGACGGCCCAACGGTGGACTGGATTCGGCAAACCGCGGCGGCGAGAAAAATCGTGCTGGCCGGGAGCTTTATCGCTACGGACAACGGCGAACACTACAACCGGCTCGTCTGGATGCTCCCCAACGGACAATACGGCTGCTATGACAAAAGACACCTCTTTGCCTACGCAGACGAGGACCAACACTATGCCCCGGGTGCCAAGCGGTTGATTGCTTCCGTCAAGGGATGGAAAATCAACCTCCAGGTATGCTACGACCTGCGCTTCCCGGTCTGGGCGCGCAACCGGATCGACACCAACGGCCAGCCCGAATACGACGTCCTGGTCTATGTCGCCAACTGGCCCGAACGCCGGAACCTTGCCTGGAAAACACTTCTCCGGGCGCGGGCGATCGAGAACCAGTGCTTTGTCATCGGCGTCAACCGGGTGGGCAGGGACGGCAAGGACATCGCCTATTCCGGAGACTCCATGGTCATCGATCCCCAGGGAGACATCCTGTATCACCGCGAAGGCATCGAAGACACCTACACCATCACCCTTGATAAAACGCGCCTGGAAGAAACCCGCGGACGGTTTCCCTTTCTCCGGGACGCGGACGAATTCACCATCGCACCATGAAAACCATCTTCTACAACGGCACCATCCACACCGGCACGAAAACGCTGACCGGGCATGTCCTCGTCACCGCCGGGGCCACGATCCGGGAAATCCGGCCCGCGGAGAGCCTCGCCGAGAGCCCCGCAGACGGCTACGCGCAGTCTACCGCCGCGCAACCCGGCGCCGGGTCCGAACCCCCTCGCCTCATCGACCTCGCCGGCGGCCACCTCGCCCCCGCGTTCATCGACCTCCAGCTCTACGGCGGCCTTGATCACCTCTTCTCCGACCACCCCAGCGTAACAGCCATAGACGCCACGTATCGTTATTGTCTCCAGGGCGGCGCGGCCTATTTCCAACCCACGATGGCCACTCAAACGGATGCCCTCATGGAACAAGCGATAGCCGCCGTAAGAGCTTATAAGACCGGTGGCGGCAAGGGGGTGCTGGGGTTACACCTGGAAGGCCCGTACATCAACCCGGTCAAACGGGGCGCCCACCGCGAGGAATATATCCAGCGTCCCGACGCTAAAAAACTGCAAGCCCTTTTGGACAAATCGGGTGGATTCCTGACCATGATGACCCTGGCCCCCGAACGCTGCGACGAAGAGATCGTACGCCAGTTGGCGGAGGCAGGAGTAGTCGTGTCCGCCGGCCACACCAACGCCACCTACGAAGAAGCCCAAAAAGGATTCTCCTGGGGTATCCCCGCGGCGACCCACCTGTTCAACGCCATGAGCCCGCTCAGTCACCGGGCACCCGGCATGGTCGGTGCGCTCCTCCACGACACCCCCGTGCCCGTGAGCGTTGTCGCCGACGGGCACCACGTGGATTTTGCAGTCATAGCCATCGCCAAACGCCTGTTGGGGGAAAAGCTATTCCTGATCACCGACGCCGTCACCGAAAACCAGCAGGGCAGCTATCAACACCAGCTTCAGGGAGATAAATACATCCTCCCCGACGGGACCCTGTCGGGTTCGGCCCTGACCATGATCAAGGCGGTACAAAATTGCGTGGAGCACATCGGGATCCCCCTGGACGAGGCGCTGCGCATGGCGTCGCTCTATCCCGCACGGGTCATGGGCCTGGAAGCGCGGCTGGGGACGATCGCGCCCAACAAGGAGGCGACGCTGGTTTGGTTTGACGACAACTACGAGGTGAAAAAGGTGTTCGTCTCCGGGGAACCAGCTTAATACCGCGCCACCGGCAACCCCACGAGCTCCAGCACCTTCCGCATCTTCGGATCCACCGACCCGCGAATATCCGCGGTCGTCGGTATGACTTCTATATCCGGCAGCACACCCCGCCCATCCTTTGGAAAAGTATGGTTGATCACCATCCGGAACAACGGTAACGACACCCGCAGCCGGGTGCCCGGCAGGGTTACGTCGGGGATATAGATCCCGTCGTTCCCATAGTATCCCCCACCCGTTTCTTCGCCCAGGACGGTGACGTCCGGGGAACCCTTCATATTGGCGGTAAAGATGGAAGCCGCGGAAAACGTAAACCCGCCCGTGAGGATAAAGACGTGCCCCTGGTAATGATCCCTTTTGATGGGGTGATACCGTTTGCCTTCGAGGCTCGTAAAGTGATAAAAGCCGTCGTCGCGTTTGCGCGTCAGAAAGGTCATACCCAGCTGCGGCAGGAAGGTCTTGTCCATATACCGTTTGTAGGATATATGACGCGTTGCCGCATACACGGAGTCCATGAAGACAAAGTCGTCCGGTTTCAGGTAACGCGCCAGGAGGACGGCATTGGACAGTTGTCCGCCTGAATTGGTCCTGAGGTCGATGACGAGGTTGGGGATTTTTTCCTTGCGAAGGATTTCAAAGCTTTGACGCACGAAATTCTCGCGAAGGCCGTCGTCAAAAGTGCGGAGGGTGAGGACCGCGAGCTTGCCGGAGCTGTCGATGTGCAGGGAACGCACCTGCTCCAGCTCTTCCTTTTTCGACAACCGGAAAGGCGCACCCATTTCCCAGATCTTGAGGGCCTCGGCCAGGGTTGTATCTTTTTGAAGGTCGTACGCCTTTACGGGAGCAGTGAACGCCCCGCGTCCCGGCCGCTCCACGCTCACCCGGTACATGGAGTCCGAACCGAAAACCGCCTGGTACCAAAGTGGGAAGTCCCCGCTGATGCGCTGGTAGGCAAAATTATAACAAAAGCCATCCACGGAGAAAAAGCCGCGAAGGCTGTCGATTAAAGTGGCAGCGGGTATCCCGTTGATGGCAGTGATGACGTCTCCCGCCTTAAAGGTGGTATCCTTTAGATAAGGGCTGAAAACGAGGGCGAGCGAGGGCTGACCAGGGTTACCTAATATTTTCACCTGGAACGGGAACTGGGGCGCCGGGTGCCGGTTGAGATAGTCCTCATACTGCAAAGAGTACCGTACCCCTGTATGCCCGCAACGGATGTGCGCCAGGGCCGCGGCGACCAGGTTTCGGAAGGCGGCCTCGGTCATCGGCCCCTGAATGCGGGCGTCGGCCTGGTGGAAAAAATAATGGATGCTGTCCGAAGGCGTGTACCAGTAAAGGCTCGGGTGATCCGCCGCCATGATGTTTTCCAGGAGGTGGAAATCCCGGTGCAGGACCTCCGGGCTATACGTTTGTTCCGGGGTGTAAGAGGCAACCCTCTTCGCAGCGCAACCCACGAGCAGGAAAACGGTTAGGGGGAAAAAAAGGATACGGTAAGCCATTATGTTGGTTTAAAATGCCTTCCAACCCTGCGCGGTAATCGGGTATTTGTTCCCGCCCCTGGTCACGATGTGCACCCCTTCCGCAGCGTCGGTCACATAGCCGATCACGCTGATCTGTTCGCTCAGGACGATCTTTTCATAGTCGGCCTGGGGAACGGTAAACAACAGCTCGTAGTCCTCGCCCCCGCTCAACGCGCAGGCGGTCGGATCCAGCTCCAGTTTAAAAGCAAATTGCCGGCTCTCCTCGTGGATGGGGAGTTTGTCCTCATATATCACGCACCCTACGCCGCTGCGTTTGCAGATGTGCAGGAGCTCGCTCGACAAACCGTCGCTGATGTCCATCATGGCCGTCGGCCGTATGTGCTGGGCGCCTAAGAACTCGATGATGTCCCGGCGCGCCTCCGGTTTTAGCAACCGCCCGATGATATGCCGCTGTCCCTCCAGGTCCGGCTGAACCTGGGGCGATTCCATGAATATACGCTTTTCCCGTTCCAGAAGCGTCAAACCCAAAAAGGCGGCGCCCAGGTCTCCACTGACACAGATAAGATCCCCCTTGCCCGCTCCGCTCCGGGTCACATATTGCCCGGGGTCCACCTCTCCTATGGCCGTGACGCTGATCAGCAGGCCCTTTTGGGAAGCACTCGTGTCACCACCCACCAGGTCCACCCCGTAGCGGCTGCAGGCCGCATACACCCCTTCGTACAACTCGTCGATCGCCTCCAGGGAAAACCGGTTGCTAAAAGCCAGGCTGAATGTAACCTGGGTGGGTGTGGCGTTCATGGCATAGACGTCGCTTAGGTTGACCACGATGCTTTTATACCCCAGGTGACGCAAGGGGGTATAGGCAAGGTCGAAGTGGATCCCCTCCACCAGGAGGTCGGTAGTGACAACGGTTTCCTTGCCAAAGTGGTCAAGGACGGCCGCGTCGTCGCCCACCCCCAATATCGAAGAGGCGTTCTGGAATTCGATATTCCGGGTGAGGTGTTCGATCAGGCCGAATTCACCTAAATCTGCTATTTCAGTTCGCGTGTCCGCCATAATTTCAAATTGTGTGCGCCGAAGGCGCGCCCTAGCCGTTTACCCACCGTAACATTTCCTCGTGTATAATCCCATTGGTGGCGATGATCCCGGGTTGATAGGGTGAATAGGGGCCACCCGTAAAATCCGTTACCCTTCCCCCTGCTTCTTCCACGATCAGAAAGCCCGCGGCACTATCCCAGGCCTGGAGCTTGTGTTCATAGAAAGCATCGAAACGGCCCGCCGCCACCCAACACAGGTCGATCGCCGCCGAGCCCAGGCGCCGCATGGGAACACCCCTGCGGATAAACCGTTCGAACACCTGGAGGGGGCCGTTCGGCGAATCCAGATAGGTATACGGGAACCCCGTCACCACACAACTCCGGGCCACTTCCTTCTGCGCGCTCACGTGGATAGGCCGGTCATTCAAGGTCGCGCCCTTTCCCCGTTCCGCAAAAAAGAACTCGTGTAAAAAGGGATTATATACAGCCCCCATGATCATCTGTCCGTCTTTTTCCAGGGCGATACTCACGCAACACAGGGGGATACCGTTGGCAAAATTCACGGTCCCGTCGATGGGGTCGATGATCCATTTGTAGGAGGCATTCCCTGGAAGGGCGCCTACTTCTTCACTCAGGATGTGATGATCCGGAAAGGACGCCCGGATCACCTCCACGATAGCTGCTTCCGACTCTTTGTCCGCCTGGGTCACCAGGTCGTTAATGTTCGACTTATGGGAAACCTCAAAGGTTCCGTTGAAGTAGTGTTTTAGAATCCTTGAACCCGCCTCAGAAGCCTCCAGTAATGTTGTACGCAGCATGGGACAAATATACGCCCGAATTCTTATGTTTGCCCTTGCATGGAGCTTTCGGTCATTATCGTCAGTTACAATGTAAAGGCTTACCTCGAACAATGCCTTTACACCCTCAGCCGGGCCACGCGCTCCCTGGACGCCGAGATTTGGGTGGTGGACAACGCTTCCACGGACGGAACGGCCGCCTGGCTGACCGCCGCCTGGCCCCAGGTCCGGTGCCTGGCCCTGGACGAAAATATAGGTTACGCCCGCGCCAACAACCTCCCGCTGGACAATGTCCGGGGCAAATACATTTTGTACCTCAACCCGGATACCCTTCTGGAAGAACAAGGTCTCCGGCAATGCCTCGCTTTTTTGGACACCCAGACGGACGCGGGCGCCCTCGGAGTCCGGATGATCAACGGGTTTGGCGCCTTTTTACGCGAGTCAAAGCGGGGCAGGTCCAGCGTTGCCGCTTCCTTCTTTAAAATGACCGGCCTTGCCGATCGTTTCCCAAAAAACCGCTGGTTCTCCTCTTATTATGCAGGGCACATCGACGACCGTGAGACCCACGCCGTACCCGTGCTCAGCGGTGCCTTTTTGATGGCGCGCACCGAACTGATCCAGGGAATCGGTGGCTTCGACGAGCGTTTCTTTATGTTCGGTGAGGATATCGACCTGAGCTACCGGATCCGTAAGGCGGGCTGGCAAAACTATTACTACACCGGCACTACGCTGATCCACTTCAAGGGGCAAAGCACACAAAAAGACAGCGACGACTACCGCCGGCACTTCTTTGGCGCGATGACTCTTTTTGTCCGTAAGTACTACGGGGGTCCCCTTGCATTCCTGTACCGGGGCTTTATTCAGGCGGGCATTCTTTTCCAGAAGGCCCGGTTCCGCCCGCCCCGGTCCCCACACTGGACACCGGACAGTGCCCGTTCCTCCTGGCTCCTCGTCGGTTCGAACCGCGACCTGCAGGCCTTCCTGGAACGCTATGCGCATAAGGACATTTTTTTTATGACCCTGGACTCCGAACGCAGTGACCTTCGGGATATTCGCCGCCACATGGGCTTCGACGGCAGTACGCCCATCCTGTTTTGCATAGGCGACCTGGCCTATGGCCCCGTAATCAAATGGATGGACCGGGAAGGCTGGGAAGCACCCTGTTTTTTCCACCACAGGGACAGCGGCAGCATTATTGGGCCTGATAAGGAGTGGCCGGTGCCTTTTAGTCCCCGGACGCTCTGAGGCCCCCTTTTTTGAATAAATACCGTACGTTTGTAGCTCAAAAAACAATAAAGCAACAAGCGAGGATGGCCCTATTGGAGTTTAAATTACCCAAGAATCTAACGAAAGCGCTCAAGATCACCACGTATTCCCCCAAACGCCAACAAGTGCGGGTGCTGAAGAAATTGCTGAAAAAGGCGCGTTTTACCGAATTCGGGCAGAAGTATCGTTTTGACGAGCTCCTGCTGGCCAAAAATCCGACCAAAAAATTCCAGGAATACGTCCCTACGTACAATTACAACAAGATCTACGCGGAATGGTGGCACAAAACGCTCGAAGGTAAACCCGACATCTGCTGGCCGGGTGTGATCAAGTATTTCGCCCTTTCCAGCGGAACCAGCGAGGCCGCCAGTAAGTATATCCCCATCACCAAAGACATCATCCGCGCCAATAAGACCACCATGGTCCGGCACTTCCTGACCCTTACGGGCTACCAGGATATCCCTGTCAAATCGATCGGTAAAGGTTGGCTGATGCTGGGCGGCACCACCGACCTTCAAAAAGGCCCGACCTACTATGCAGGAGACCTGAGTGGTATTTCCGCCACCAAGGTGCCTTTTTGGTTCCAGCCTTTTTACAAACCCGGTAAAAGCATTTCCAAAACCAAAGACTGGAACCTCAAGCTCGACAAGATCGTGGAAGAGGCACCCAACTGGGATATCGGCTTTGTGGTGGGTGTCCCCGCATGGATACAGATGGTTATGGAGAAGATCATCGAACGCCACCACCTGAAGACCATCCACGATGTATGGCCCAACCTGGCATTTTTCGTACACGGGGGTGTTGCCTTCGAACCGTACAAAAAAGGATTTGAACGCCTCCTGGCCAAACCCCTGACTTATATCGAGACCTACCTGGCCTCCGAAGGTTTTATCGCCTACCAGGACAAACAAAACGGCAAGGGGATGAAGCTGGTCACGGGGAACAATATCTTTTTCGAGTTCGTCCCCTTCGACGACCAGAACTTCGACAGTGAAGGCAATATGGTCGAGGGCGCCCGCGTCCTTCTCCTGAGTGAAGTGGAGGAAGACAAGGACTACGCCATTCTCCTGAGCACCAATGCCGGCACCTGGCGTTACCTCATCGGCGACACCGTCCGGTTTGTCGACAAACAGCGGGCGGAGATCATCATCACGGGCCGGACCAAACACTTCCTCAGCCTCGTGGGAGAACACCTCAGCGTGGACAATATGAACAAGGCCGTCCAGTTGGTGGCTGGGGAGCTCAACCTCTCCATCCCCGAATTCACAGTAGCCGGTGAACCCCATGGTACCTTTTTCGCCCACCACTGGTACGTCGCCTGTGACGAGCACGTGGACAAGGAGCTGTTGCGCAACCGTATCGATCAAACCCTGAAGGACCTTAACGACGACTATGCCGTGGAACGCGACAGCGCCCTGAAAAACGTTTACTTAGACGTCCTGCCCGAGGAAAAGTTTCTGGCTTTCCTTCGCCACAAGGGCAAGATCGGCGGCCAGCACAAGTTCCCCCGTGTCCTGAAGGGCAAGATGCACCAGGACTGGCGGGAATTCTTAAAAACCGGCGCATGATCACCGCTTTGTTGAAGGGATTGTTCCTGGGCCTCATGTTGATGATCTCGGTCGGACCCGTGATCTTCTCCATCATCAAGCATAGTCTCAACAACGGCCACAAGGGAGGGATTGCCTTCGTCCTCGGCGTATCGGCCAGCGACATCACCATCGTCGTCCTCAGCAATGCCTTTACCGAAGTCTTTGATTCGATCAAACGGTACGCCAACGAACTCGGCATCGTTGGTTCCTGCTTCTTAGCGGCGCTGGGCATCTACTTCCTTTTTTTCAAAAAAATCCAGACCGAAGAGGAAAGCGTCCAGCTCACCATTTTCCGCAAACGGGATTATGCGCGGATTTTCTTGTCCGGTTTTTTCATGAACAGCCTCAACCCCGGGGTGCTCCTGTTCTGGTTCGTGACGGCCAGCGCCACCGCGACTATGACCCTGACCGATAAGATCATCCTGTTCTCCACCTGTCTCGTCATGGTGCTCGCCGCCGACCTGGCCAAGGTCTTTCTGGCCAACCGCATCCGCCCCCGCCTGACCAGACATAATATCCACCTGATCAATCGAATATCGGGGCTGATCCTGATCGGTTTCGGGGTCGCCTTGTTGTACGGCATCCTTTTTCTCCACCCCGTACATTAACAAAGTTTTACGCTTGTAGGCGAAAAAGGCCGCCTATATTTACGCACGATGAGGTTCCCCATCCTACTCACGTTTCTGCTGACGCTTCACCTGGCAACCCACGCCCAGATCTCTGGGGTGATCGCGCTAAAACGCCACAACGTCACCGTCCAGCGCTATTATGCCAACCGCAGTTCCTTCACCTTTATCAACCAGGACGGGCAGCGTATTACCGGGGTCGTGGCAGGGGGGGCCAAAGACACCATTTACCTCCGTTTTTACGACGTCCGCCAGGGCGTAAATATGTTGGGGCTTCCCACCTGGGACACGTTGACAAACTACCCCGTCCCCTTTGCCATATCCGAGATCAAAGAGGTTGTCCGTGACCGGACCAGCCTCAACTATGCCGCCGACGGCTCTATCCTGATCGCCGCCGGGGTCGGTCTCCAGGTGCTGGAGGTCGTTAACGGAGCCTATATGCACCAGGACGCCAAAGACTGGCTGACCGGCGGCTCGTTTCTAACCAGCGTCGGCCTGGCCGGGTTGGGCGCCTGGCTGATTACGCTTCAGACAAAACACTATCGCATAGGGAAAAAATACCATCTCGAATACTACGGGTTTTCCGCACCCCCGGCTAAGGGATAAATATTATATTGCGGGAGATGACACAGCCATCCAAGTCCTCCCCTCCTACAAAAAACCGTTTTAAGGGCATCGTACCCCGTGCCTGGCGATTTGCCAAAAGACTTTTTCTCATCCTTTTTATCGCCCAGTTGATCTACATCTTTTTGCTGAAGTGGATCTATCCCCCTATCACCATGACCCAGTTCGGCGACATGGTCTATGGCTGGTTCCACGACTATGGGTTCCACAGGGACTACGTCAGCGAAGCCGATATTTCCCCCAACGCCCGCCTCGCGGTCATGGCCTCCGAAGACCAGCTTTTCCCGGAACACGGGGGCTTTGACTGGAAAAACATAGAAAAAGCGGAAAAGTACAACCAGAAACACCCCGGCCGTGTCCACGGGGCCAGCACCATCAGCCAGCAAACCGCCAAAAACGTCTTTCTCTGGCAGGGACGCAACTACATCCGGAAAGGGCTGGAGGTCTATTTCACCAAAATGATCGAGTGGACCTGGGGCAAACGCCGCATCCTGAATACCTACCTCAACGTGATCCAGATGGGTCAGGGGATCTACGGCATCGAAGCCGCGTCCCAGCACTATTTCCACAAACCCGCCAAAAGCCTGAGCCGGGCCCAGGCCGCCCTGATCGCCGCCTGCCTCCCCAATCCCGTCCGCTTCCGGGTGGATGCGCCCACACCTTACGTGTTGGCCCGTCAGCACTGGATTCTGACCCAGATGTCCGCCCTTGAAAACGACGACGACGTGGCGGCGCTCGTGGATAACCCGGCCTCGAAGTAACGGCGCGTGGCGGCGCGGCCGCGGCCGCAAAATGACGTACCTTCCTCCCATGAGCACCCTCGCCTTACACCGCCAGACCTTTGGCGACCCCGCCGACGCCGGTAACATCCTCACCCGGGAAGAAGCCAACGCCCTCCTGAACGAATGGGTCAAAAACGACCGTCTCCGTCTCCACATGCAACAGGTAGGCCACCTCATGGCCGCCTGGGCCCGGGAGCGCGAAAGGTTGGGTCCCGAAGACCAATGGCGTTGGGAAATGGCCGGCCTTCTCCATGACGCCGACTGGGACCAATGGCCCGAAGACCACTGCCGGCGGATCATCGAAGAACTCGAACGCCGTCATGTCGACCCGGAAATCATCCGCGCCATCGCCTCCCACGGTCCCGCCCACTTCGGTGTCGAACCCGTCACCACCATGGACAAAATGCTGTATGCCTTTGACGAGCTCTCCGGCCTGGTCCATGCCTATTCACTCATGCGCCCCGGCGGGTACGACGGCATGGAGCTTAAAGGGGTCCTCAAACGCCTCAAGGAGAAAACCTTTGCCGCCGGCGTCAACCGTGACGACATCACCGATGCCTGCGCACGCGCAGGGATTACCCAAAATGAATTGATAGCATTTATTATCGCGCACCAGGGGCGCTGATGGGACACCCCTTCGCGGAGTGCGCCGCCCGTACCGCCGGCCGCTAGCGCCCGAGCGCATATTTTTCCACCCCCGCTATCGCCCGTTCCAATCGCTCTTCCGGCCCCCCACTAATGTCCACCCAGGGAACCTTTTGGTTGACCATAATATCCTTGTAGATATAGTACAGCTGCTGCCGCGTCTCCAGGTCGGGATACTCGCGCAACTCGTCCCTCACCCAGGGCAGGTCCACGTTGCACAGCAGGTAGAGGTCGTATTTGCGCTGGACGATCTGCTCCAGGACGTAGGGCGGGCATTGGTCAAACACATACTCCCCCCACACCTTCATCACGTACATGTCCGTATCGATAAAAAGCAGCTTTTCCTTCAGGTCACTGGAGAGAAAAGGCGCGAAGTCCGCGTTATTCAGAAGCGACAAAGCGTATTTGTCTTCCCCGTCCAGTTGTCCGCGGGCGATGGTGTCCAGGTCGGCGAGGCTGTAAGGCGTTCCCGGTCCGCGTTTGAGGAGGAATTCGCGCGCGTATTCGGGGACCCAGGCGGTCCGGTAGTGCTGAGCCAGCATTTCACACAAGGTGCTCTTGCCCGTCGACTCCGGGCCTATCGCCACTATCTTTTTAAGCATAAGCCGCTTTCCATTTATTAATCCACTCTACGAGTCCCATGATCGCCAGGACAAGGAACACCAGGAACTGAAAACTGGTGAACACATAGCCCTTGATGAAATACAGGGGGATGCTTGCAATATCGGTGATAATCCACCAAATCCAGTTCTCGATTTTCTTTTGTGTCAACAGCCACATACCGGTGTAGGCGGCCGCGGCCGAAAAACCATCCGCCAGCGGGATGGCCCGGGGTGCAAAATACGTCTTTGCGTAAGAAAGGGAAACGAACAGCACCAGCCAGCAAAAACCAAAAAAGGCCAGCGCCTTTATCCAGTCCCTGCGGTTGGAGCGTGTGATGACAAGGGCGGGACGCCGGTCTGCGCCCTTCCGGGCCCACAGGATCCACCCGTATACGTTCATCACCGTGTAAAAAATGTTGACGCTGGCCTCCCCTAAGAGGTTACCCGCGCAACTGAGGTAGACATAAATGCCCGTATTGAGGATGCCAAAGGGATAGTTGAGGATGTGCTCTTTTTTGCCCAGCCACACACATATTATGCCCGAGAACACACCTATATATTCCAGGAGCGTGGTCCCCCTGAGGCCATCGATAAATGACTGGTAAACGTTCATTATTCGGCTTCCGCAACAACTTCCCGGACTTCGGGGATCATGCGTTTCATCATGCCTTCGATACCCGCCTTGAGCGTGATCATCGAAGAGGGGCAGCCCGAGCAGGAACCCTGGAGCATGAGGTTCACCACGCCGTCCGTGTAGCTACGGAACTGGATGGCGCCCCCGTCCATCTCGACGGCGGGACGTACATAGTTTTCCAGAAGCTCTTTGATGCGTTTGACGACGTCGTCGTCATCGGCGTGCACCGTATTGGTACTTTCGGGTTTTTTCACCGCCAGGATCTCTTCCTCGTTGATCACCGGTTTCCCTTCCTCCAGGTACTCCTTCAGGAACTGGCGGATGGTCGGGATCACGTCCGACCAGTCCGTCTCCGGCGTCTTCGTCAGGGTCACGAAATTACTGGCGATAAAAACGCTTTTTATAAAAGGAAAAGCAAAAATCTCTCCGGCCAGGGGGGAAGGCTTGGCGCTCTCCACGTCGGGGAAGTCCGCGCTCTTGCCCGGGTACAACAGCTTATTGGCCACAAACTTCATGGTCTCCGGGTTCGGAGTCATTTCCGTATAGATGCTGATGACCGGGTTCCCTGTCTTGATCATAACAAACAGTTTAGAAGCGCGAAGTTACAAAAAAAATGGCAGCGCCGGGGCGCCGCCACTTGGGGCCTGATCGTCAGGCCAGTATGGTAATCAATCCCTTAACGACCGCCCCCAGGCGCACCGCCTCGAACACCTTCGATTCGGAGGCGCCGTGCTGGAGCACCGATTGTTCGTGGGAGGTTACACAAAGCTCACACCCGTTCACCGACGACACCACCAGGCTCAGGAGCTCGAAAAACTCCTTGCCCAACACGGGGTTCGCCATGATCGTCATCTTGATCCCAGCCGGCTGGGCGGTATAGACGTCCTTTTTTACAAAGTGCCGGAACCGGTAGAAAATGTTATTGGTGTTCATCAGCGAGGTGCAGGCGGCGACTTCCGCCAGCTCGGCCTCCGTGGCGCCCACCTGCCGGGCCAGCCCCGTCAGGGACTCCTTCAGCAGGTCAAAACGCTCGTTCAGGGCCACCGCAAGGGCCAGCAACAACGCCTCTTTTTTCGACAGGTGCTGGTTGTTGTTCAGGACATTGCTGACATTGATCTTCAGGTCCTTGATGTAGCGGCTTTCCACCTGCAGCAGGGACTGAACCGCAGCCGAAGGAGTGTAGTCCTCCAACTGCAGTTCACCCAGCAGGTTCAGGAATGTTTCATTTTGAATAGCAACGGCCTGGCTCATGAGGGTAGCATTAGTTAAGGGCTAATTGAGTGGTCAGTGTTTCTTCGCCTTTGGACCAGTTACAGGGACAAAGCTCGTCCGTCTGCAATGCGTCCAGCACGCGGATCACTTCCTGTACATTTCGGCCCACGCTCAGGTCATACACGCTGACCCAGCGGACGATCCCCTGAGGATCAACGATAAACGTGGCACGATAGGCTACTTTCTCTTCGGCTTCCAGGATACCCAGCTCTTCCGCCAGGGATTTCGACGTATCCGCCAGCATGGGGAACTTCAGATCCTTCAGGTCGCTGTGGTCCCTTCTCCACGCCGCGTGTACGAACTCGGAGTCGGTGGAGGCACCGATCAGGACGGCGTCACGGTCGGAAAACTCCGAATGCTTTTTGTTGAATTCGGCGATTTCGGTGGGGCAAACGAAAGTAAAATCCTTCGGCCACCAGAAGTACACCGTCCACTTGCCCTTGGAAGAGGCATATTCGTGGGTGAGGTCGATAAACTCTTTACCCTTTTCGATCGAAACGACGGCCTTTTTCTTAAATGCAGGAAACACGCTTCCCACGGACAAAACACGGTTGCTCATAATATAGTATTTAAAGGATTTCCAAGCTAACGGGCAAGACCAATCGTTTTTGATGGTGCAAATATCAGGGATTTCGATATAGATGGTGATAGTAATTGTAGATGTCTTGATAGATTTAATCTATAAATGTTTTTTGTGGGACGCCCTCCCCTTTCTCATCGCATTCCGGGTCCGTGGAACCCGTCTTTTTTAGCCCCGGATCACGCCCAACTGTTATACCTTATGACCGGCGCGCCGATCATTGCAGGATGGGTAACCTGATCCGGATCGACGAAGCGGCGCTCCACGACCAGCAACATTGGTCGCTCGGAGCGACGGATGAATGTTACTACCTCATGGAATATACCGCGCGGGGTCAGGGAAACGGCCTGATCCACAACCTTAAAATGCCCGTAGACAGTCGGAGCCCATGGGAACTATGCTGGAAAGAGGCCGCCATCGAGGAGGCCGCGTGTTTGTTGCGCCCGGCACTTTGCGCGCTCATAGACTTCGGCAATACGACGATCGTTCCCGTCCCGCCTTCCAAGGTCCGCACTAGTCCGCTGTATGATGATCGTATCCTTAGGATATTAAAAAAAGCCTGCCCCCTGGAAGCCGACATACGGGAAATCATCATTGCGAGGAGCGACATGCCTGCATCTCACGAAAACGCCGTCAGGCCTTCCGCGATCCATATCCGGAACAACTATACATTGGATCCTGCCGTGTCATCGGCACTACAGGAGACGGTCGTGATCTTCGACGACATCCTCACGGCCGGCAATCACTTCAGCGCGTGTAAAAGA